>NZ_JACJQL010000008.1 GCF_014696625.1 Nostoc parmelioides FACHB-3921 | reverse complement strand
TACTTTTGGACTGGTGCGTATTTTGTGGCTAGTTGTGGTGGTGTCACGGTTGAGCAATTAAAGAATTACGTTGAGAGCCAAGAACAACCAAAACAATGATTCGCTGCGCTCAATTTTTATGTTGGTCGCAATTCATCATCCCGTTAAGTCTTGCGACTGTAACGGGAGTCCTCTTGCTCCATTAAGATAGAGAGATTTTCTTTGGGTACTTTCCCTTTAGGTGAATGGCAGTGAGAAAACATGAAACTCTTGCTATGACTGGGTGTAGGGGTGATGAGAAGAGCAGTATTTATGAGGTATCTTGATTTAATTATTTAAATGTTTACCTTATCCCCCTACACCCTTACACCCTGAAAGGCTAATACCTTAAAGATTTGCGCTTATCTTAGTGCCATTCCCCTTTAGGTGTTTTTAACTGATTGTAGTACATATGTTCGTTACACCCAATTTACACCAAATTTTTTGTTCAGACGTAGTACATGAGTTTAGATTAAGTATCCTATAAACACAAAAAACCCTTGTAAGGGTTAACTCACAAGGGTTTTAAGATGAAAGCGGGCGGCGGGAATCGAACCCGCATTAATAGCTTGGAAGGCTATAGTTTTACCACTAAACTACGCCCGCGCTGAAGTCATAGGCCAATACATCAGAATACTAAGAGCGTTTTTTATCGCTTTGTGGGTTTTGTGTATTAGCTTGAATGAGTATAGCAGAAAATCTACTAAGAGTGCAAACCACAATCATGAATACAGAGTTGTACCGCAGATCACACCACAAATATATCTGGCGTTGCTGATTAGTGGGATGATTTTTGTCTCACGCATTCGCCCTTGGCGTTCCCGCAGGGTAGACGCAAGGAATCAATATTCTGCTTTGTACAAAAGTCCCAATTCATCCCGCATTTATGCAACGCCATATATCTCTAATCACAGCGTTACATAAATGTGGGATTTTTTATATATAGCTGTTGACTGTTGACGGTTAACAGACTTGAAAGCTTGGTTTTGTGAGAGTTGTATTTTAGCTTGATGTCCTAATCTATCTGGCTACGGCTATAAGTTACGAAAAAACCCCGGCTGTATACCGAGGTGATTAGGAGAAGTCCAAATGTCAATTAAAGATATAAATATTTAATCTTAGTTTGATTGCTGATTTAGATACGCAAGAAACCTTTTGTTGTCCCAGGTAAATTATTGTAACGGATTTGTTACGAATTGGTCAACGACAATTGACATTAAGATTTTGATAGCTTTAATAAGTTTTCGTTATGTGTTGGACGACTAAGCAGAAAATTTCATTAATTAATAGTAGTAATGAAAGGGAGTAGGGAGTAGGGAGTGGGGATTGGGGAGTAGGGAAACTAAGCCGCCCACGTTCGCGTAGCGTCTCGCAGAGAGGGGCGGGGTTTTAACCTACCTTGCAATACAAGGATTTTATCGCCCACAAGGGGCGTTAGCGTAGCGGGGCGCAAGTCCGGCTTTAAACCTTTTTCGGGGCTAATTTCTTCCCCTACTCCCTACTCCCTACTCCCGCCCCGAAGGGGCAGTAAAAAATTAATTAGTCAGCCAGACAAGTGGCACAGCGATCGCATAAATATAGACTAAGCCAATGATGATGTTACGTATATACTGATACGTCTGCGATTTATGTCATCGCCTTTTGATCACCCATTGAGAATTGAACTTAGGCTTCCGTCTTCCCACCCTGAACTACTGGAAGGGTTGGATATGTGGTTGCGTTTGGGTCTAATATCAGACACTCAGGTTAAGCAAATATGTCGAGATTACCTGGTTTGTCGGTTAGAATTACAATCCCAGCCTGTGCCAGAACCAGAAAGGGTAGCGGCAACTATTAGAACACCAGAAAAGCCGTTAGTGGCGCAGTTGCCAGAAAAACCCAGAAAACAACCAAAAGAACCAGCACAACCTAACATCGCCACCAGGATGTTGCAGTCGTTAGGAGAGGAACTAAGTGTTCGTTGGTTATTGTTTCTGGGTGTATTCTTAGTTGTAATCTCATCGGGGGTACTGGCGGCTAGCCAATGGGAGAGATTCCCGGCTTCTGGACAGTACGGGGTTTTATTGGCTTATACTTTGAGTTTTTGGGGCTTTAGCTTTTGGGCTGGTAGACAAAATAACCTGAGATTAACGGCGCAGACATTATTGATTGTCACATTGCTATTAGTGCCAGTTAACTTTTGGGCAATGGACAGTTTCCGGTTGTGGCATAATCCATTGGATTGGGTAACAGTAGCGATCGCTGCCCCAATATTAACGGTAGTAACAGTATTGCTGTGGAAAAATCGCACAGTTATCAGCAATTTTCCCAGAGGAAAATTACCGTTAGTAAATGTTCTAGGGTTGAGTTATTTGCATTGGGGGTGGAAATTACCAGGATTTCCCTTAATTGCAGTTTATGTGGCGATGATCACTACAACCATCATCACAATTTATCACAGCCGTCGCCAACCCATACCCTCAACAGATGAAGGTGAAACATCCCACAAACCAATCATCAATATATATGCTGCCGTTATTGTTTATGCCTTATTACTTCTGCTATCACGGGCGATTTTCGTTGCTGGGGTGGAGATTACCCAATTAGGTTTAGCCATTGGTATTTGTGGTTGGTTAACAACTTGGCTAGCACAGCAAGGAAGACAAAAACAAACATCCCCCATATCCCCACTTCCTTGGGAAAAACTCGGCGGTATTCTCCTCTTGATTGGTTGGCTAGTAGCAGTAATAGAACAGCCAGCCCAAGCGATCGCCGTTAGTGGCTTGATTTTGTGGGTGGGAGGAGTGCGCCTATATAGATACAGCTGGCAAGGTGATTTAGCCTTGATCTTTGTCGTCGGGTTACAGGTGATTTGGTTAGGTTGGCGATTAGTTCCCTCTGGATTCAAGCAATTAGCGATCGCCGTTGGAACCCAACTCACCCAAGCCCAAAATGAACCTTGGGCGTTAATCAGTATTGCTTTATTTCCTTACATAGTTTTCATGGTGGTGCTGACAGAAACCCTGCACTATTACCGCAAGCGTGAAGTTGCACAGTTTGGCGAATTTTTAACACTGCTACTGGGTACTTGCTTAACAACGATCGCCACAGTTAATCCTACCTTGCGATCGCTCAACTTGTTGTTGTCCACCACCACCTTAGCAGTCATCAGCAAACGTCGTTCTCCTGTACCTGTTCCTTTGGTATATCTGACTCACGTTGGTGGATTGTTAACACTTTGTTCAATTATAAATAAACTCTTACCCGCCCTAGATTTACATATTTGGGCTAGTATCTTCCTCCTGTTGATGTTGGCAGAGTGGGTGTATAGTTTGGGTACTGGAATATGGCAACGTAGTGGCTGGTATATCGGTTTAGGACTAGCTGTTGTTAGTTTTTGGTTATTGTGGAATAATGCACAGCCTATCTGGGCGGGTGGCGTTGACAGCCAAGGCCATTGGAATGTGATTTGGTTAGTTACACCCATAGCCCTGACAGCTTTAGCCAGTCGCACAACAGACCATTACCGTACCACCAACAGTCTTTTAAGCATCCTCACGGTAGGGATGGCACAGTTATTAACCTTACCCTTACCCGGAACTAGATTGATTAGTTTGGCAGTGAGTACAGGGGTAATGTATGCCAATAGCCGCTACCTACCTAGTCCACAAGTTGCAGGGGTTACCATTGGTTTTGGTTTAAGCTTCATTGGGGCTTTGTTGTGGGAAGTGTTACCGCGTTTTACATTTGCAGGATGGTGTGTTGCAGGTGCGATCGCTACCTTAAGTTTATGGTTAGGACGCACAGTATTACTACGCCGTAACCAAGAATTAGCCAGTATCTATGCAGATGCAGCAGATAAATGGGCGATCGCCTTATGTGGCTTTGAACTATTAAATCTCACCCGTCATTCCCTAGTTGTTTATCAAGGATTTGAAGCTCCTGGGATTTTATACTTAATTGCTACAGCCATCACCTTAGGGGCAATTACTTATCGTTATTGGCGACAACCTACAGACTGGGTGTTTTATGGAATTGGTTGGTGTGTGGAGTTATTAATTGCTGAGGTTTTGGGATTTACCGGACGTTCAATTATTCACGTAGCCATTGCCAATATCGCCTTGGGTTTATTCACCCAATTGTTAGGCGAGTGGTGGCGACGACGTTACCAATTAACCAAGCTACCAAATAGTTTCCACATCCTACCTGTAGTTTATGGTTTATTTAGTGTACTGCTGCGGTTTAACACCTTTACCGATTGGTCTGGGTTGTGTTCCTTGGGTGTAGCCTTAATTTTCATTGGTGTAGGGCGACGTAGCCAAGACTTCAAACCCCTACTTTATTTAGGGATTATTGGTGTATCCGTCTCAGCTTATGAGATGTTGTTTTATCAAATGTCACAAGCCTCCGGTGGTGGTTTAGGTGACGGCTTAATTGCGATGGCTGCTTTGGGTACAACTATTATGTCTGCCTACCGCATCCTCACCCCTTGGCTAAGAAATTACTTACTTCTCAGCACCCAAGAACTGAAACTCATTGCTCATCTACACTGGGCTTGGAGTAGTGCTTTACTCATGACAGCAATTACTCTACCCATCCAAGTTAATCGCCTTGTGGGATTGGGAACGGGAGTATTTTTAATTACCTACGCCATCCTACAAGGTAGAACCAAACCAGATGAACCCGTTTCCCGTGTTTTTGATCGCATCACCACCGCAGACTTATGGGTGTACCTTGGCTTTGTATTAGTAGCTGGGATGAGAGTATATTGGCGGGAAACTGCCGTGGGGCAATTGATCACGGGGGTTTTAGTGCCTTGGAATGGTGCGATCGCCTGCGTATTTGCTTATTTCTTATATATCCTACCGTGGCAAAGTTGGGGATGGTCACAAAAACCTTGGCGACAAGCCGCCTATATTGTGCCACTGGTAATTTTAGGAGAAACCAGACTCTACGTCCACCCGATTACATTAATCATAGCCGCAGGCTTTTACATCTTTTTAGCCAAAGTAGCGGAAAACATCCGTTTTACTTATATAAGCGTGACCTTGGTAGATTGGGCGCTATTTTCCTGGTTGTATCAGTTACGCCTCACCGATAACTTATGGTATGTCACAGTTATTGGTTTATCGCTGTTGTATATTGCCCAAGTTGATCCAGAACTGCTCCAGCCAGAATCTAAACTAACTCGTCACAGCCTCCGAATATTAGGTAGTGGCGTAATCTGTGGATGGGCAATCCTATTTCACCAAAATGCACCCCTTATACCTGGGAGTTTCGCCTTAATTGCCATTTTCACTGGATTAGCTTTAAGAATCAGAGCCTTTCTCTATGTTGGTACAGCAACTTTTCTCATCACCAGCGTTTACCAGTTAGTAATTTTTAGCTTACGTTACCCCTTCTTAAAATGGGTTGTCGGCTTATTTGTTGGTATTGCCCTAATTTCTATCGCCGCCAACTTTGAAACCCGCCGCGCTCAACTAAATTCCATACTTCGCAACACCACCAATCAATTTGACGAATGGGAGTAATCAATTCTTAACAATTCAAAATTCAAAATACCCTACGGGAAGCTAAAGCTACAAAATTCAAAATTAAAGACATTTTCAGTCGGGGATTTAAACCCCGACTGAAAATGATACTACGTATAGACGCAGGGGTCTTAAACCCTTTTATTTACGATAACTGGCGAACCAAAGATTAATTTTTGTACAGACGCGATTAATCGCGTCTCCTCCCAGATGGATAAAGCCACCCCTTAAACACGCGAGTTACTTGAGAGTAAAGGTAAGGGATTGGGGATTGGAGACTGGGAATTGGGGATTGGGAAGAAAGTAATAAATGTGTACTGAGTTTTATTTAAAAATCAAGTATAAGTCTTATGTATATTTTGCGTAGGAGTTGAGCAAACTTCAAGGCTGAAGCTGTTGCAGACTGCGCGTAACACGGAAACGTCAAGGCGGAAGCTATTACAAAGAAGACAAAAGCTGTTGCAGACTGCGCGTAACACGGAAACGTCAAGGCGGAAGCTATTACAAAGAAGGCAAAAGCTGTTGCAGACTGCGCGGAATACGGAAACGTCAAGGCGGAAACTATTACAAAGAAGACAAAAGCTGTTGCAGACTGCGCGGAATACGGAAACGTCAAGGCGGAAGCTATTACAAAAAAGACAAAAGCTGTTGCAGACTGCGCGGAATACGGAAACGTTAAAACGGAAACTACTACACAAAAGGCAGAAACTCTTGCAAACCGCGCGTAACAAGGTAATAATGCTAACAACATTCTGTCTGGTGAAGATGGCAATGACAATCTGACAGGTAATGCTGGCAATGATGTCTTGCTTGGTGGTAACGGCAATGATACCCTCAATGGCGATGCTGGCAATGATTTGTTAGTTGGTGGCGCTGGTAACGATCGCTTATTTGGTGGTGCTGGTGCTGATACATTTGGTTTTGGTACTGATAACCCCTTTAATAGTGTTGATTTTGGCATCGATACCATTGCAGATTTTGCGGCGGAAGTCGATACTATTATGTTAGATGGGACAAGTTTCACTGCCCTTAATAATGCGATTTTTGATAACTTTTCTGCTAGTGTAAATAACGATACCTTAGTTGCAACTAGCAATGAGTTAATTGTTTACAGTTTGGGTAGTGGTCGCTTGTTCTATAACGAAAATGGCAGCGCTGCGGGTTTGGGTTCTGGCGCTCATTTTGCGACTCTCTCCGGCGCGCCTACTCTGAGTGGTGATGATTTTCTGATTTTACCGTCTGCTTTGCTGGATTAAAAATTTAAAGCGATCGCCCTTGTTGTTTTTTTAAGGGTGATCGCTCTAAGCTCTTTAAGAGAATGTTTAAAAAGTATTTGGCTGTGATATTGGAGGATGTTTGAAAAATATCATTGCTAACACCAAAATCTTAAAAACCTAACCCCTTGAGCCTCCTCTTCACCTAATTCTTCGCTGCAAACACTTCCACCACGCTGCTGTAAACATGAGGTTCTACCTTAGCGATCGCTTCATAAAATCCCTCATTGTGAAGCTCTTGAAATCGCGGATGCTGTCTCAACGCTACAAGCTGCGCGGCTGATTCCCAGTGAGCAACGGCTGTAACTTTTTCACCATCATCACTCTTGAGCAACTGAGCATCTAAAAACCCTGGTTGAAACTGCACCACCTCGGTATAAATCTGATGAACGCGTTGAAAAGCATCTTCTTGTCGTCCAGGTTTGACAGTGAAAAAGTTGACAAAAGTAACCATAAACGTGTTTTATTTCCTTACTAATGGGGATGGGTAAACCTGATTTAAAAGTTGGGATATTGCTTCTTGGCTATTAGAGTTAGTTAAACTTAAATTCAAAGGTGCTTGACTGATAAATTGAGCATAAGAAGCGGTTAGATAAGACTTGTATTCTTGGTAATCCCGCAGATGGGTTTGGAAAAAAGCAACTCCCAAGGCATTGATATAAGTATGAGCATTTTTTCTATCAGGCCCTAGCAATCCTTGGGGTACAGGAATCACTGTTTCACTATTTTGTAGGTCTGATTGTACGGAGAAGTGAGTACCATTTTCGATGACAGCCAAATATTTATCTTTGCTGGGTAAGTTGATGAAAGGTCGAATTTGTTCGGGAACTGCGGGGGTAAAGATATCTTGGCTTCCCGCTACCATCATCACAGGCATGGGGATTGTACTGATGCCTGTGTCTCCAAACACTACACTACTTAAAGGATTCATCACCATAATCGCTTTGATGCGATCGTCTTTGATCGTGTAGTTGTCGGCTTTGAGGTCAATGGCTCGACATTGGAGAAAAGTGGAAAGATTGAGGGAGCGATTAGGATTACATTCTTGGCGAATTTTACCAAAATCAAAGTTGGCACCAGCTAATGCTAAAGCTGTGTAACCACCAAGTGAATGTCCAATTACACCAACTTGTTGCAGATTTAATTGATTTTTAAATCTAGAGTCGGTTTCGTTCAGTCGTTGCAGTTCATCTAAAAGATATTTGATATCTAAAGGACGGTCAATTAATTCTGTGGGTTGGGGAGGACTGGCAATTCCGGCTAAAAATTCTTGTAATTGCTTGGAATTAGCCACAGGATGGTCAAGGGCAGCAACGACAAAGCCGTGGGACGCTAAATGTTGAGCGATATATGTAAAACTATGACGATTGTCAGCCAAACCGTGGGAAATGACGATGACTGGATAAGGTGCTGATGTCGTCGCTGATTTTGGTTGGGGTAAGTAAACATCAACATCATATTTTCGTTCTAGAACAGTTTTTGACTGTCCATCACGAGAGCGATCGTGTAAGTTTAAGGTGATTTTTGTGCTATTAAATTCCCCAGATTTACGAATATCTACTTTTTGGTTAAAGTCTATGGGCGGTAAATTGGTAGCTTCTTGAGTGGCTATTTGTTGGATTTTGGCAATAACTATATCTCTTTTTTGCAGTAGTTCTGATAATTGCCCCATTGTTTGTACAGTCTCAGAAAAGTTGAGGCGGATACTGGGGCTGGAATACTTTCTCAATATATTAATTAAAGAAAATCCTTCAGGACTAGCAGCAGATAAGATGAGGGCAGAACGCAAAGCATGAAAACCATTTTGTCTATTTTGAGTTTGGATTAATTCCCCAAAACGTTGCAGCATTTTTTCACCGATGGGGGAATAGGTGAATTGTGATACAAGCGTCGGTGAAACTGGGAATTTAGTTCTGAGAAAATCTCGGATCTGTCCTAATTGTTCTGGTTTGGCGCGATTGGCATAAAAAGCAAAATCCTTGGTAATTTTGCCTTCATTCACAAAGACTTCTAAATCTGCTGTGGCAATATCAAAGTCGCCAAAAGGGGGGTAATTAAATTCAATGCGGTCTGCTGCTAAAACAGGAGTAGTAATGGCAAGACTGGAGATTATGCCTAAGAAATAGCCGACAGGTTTTTTCCACATGAGGCTGGGGATTGGGGATTGGGTGAAAAGTCTTTTTGTGTCTAATTTGTATCATTTATTGATGTCCTAACACTACTGGCGACGGCTATATTTACCGTCGCAAAGCCTTCAGCCCCAGATTCGGAAACAACTTACTACTCACAGCGAACTGTACCCAAGCCGTTGCTAAAGTTTCTAAAGAACGGGCTACGAGCAAATCTCCTGCATCCACCGCCTCATAACCGCATTCCGTAATCAAATCAGCCACAATAGTCTTAGCTGCGATATCATCACCACAATAGAAAATACTGGGGCGATCGCTTCCAAATTGTCTAGAGTCAGCAGCAATCACCTCTGCAAAGGTAATATTAAAGGCTTCCACAACTTTGGCTTTTGGTGCAAACTGCTGAATTATCTCGGCAACAGATGTTTTTAATTCAGTGGCGATACCAATTGTTTTGCCTGTAAAGTCTGGTTGTAAGCCACTCACACAAGTAACGATAATTTTGCCATCAAGGGAACTTACAGAGTGGAGGGCTTCTTCTAAAAAAGGCACCCAGACAGCCAACATCACAACATCACTTTGAGCAACGGCTTCTTCAGGTGTTCCCACCTTGGCGTTTTCACCTGCCGAAATAGCTAATTGATGTAGTTTCTCTTCATCTCTGGAGTAGGAGAAAATAACTTGATGTCCGGCTTGCGCCCAAATTTTCCCCAAGCCGCCACCCATATTTCCTGAGCCAATTACGCCAATTTTCATGATTTACTACCCTATTTGGATGATTTAGGCAATCTTGGTCATGCCGCTATTTTCAGCAAAGTATTTAGGTGTAACGCCCGTATACTTCTTGAAGTGTTTTGTCAAATGGCTTTGATCTGCACAGCCGACCATGAGAGCGATGTCAGCGATCGCATATTGTCCTTGTTGGAGTAATTGCTTTGCTTTTTCCATCCGTTGCTGAAGTACATATTGATAGGGCGCAACACCCATCAACTGCTTAAACAATCGGCAAAAATAATATGGGCTGAGTCCGTAAATTTCTGCCAGTTCAGCCAACTGGATTGGTTGGTCTAAATGGCTGTGGATGTAACTTAGTACCTGCTGGAGTCTGTGAGTAGACACAAAATCAAACGATAGTTGTTGAGTGCAGGAATGGGTAGTCGGTATAACCTTTCTCATCACCACCATAGAAGGTGCTACGGTCGGCTTGATTGAGTGCCGTATTTAACCGCAGACGTTCTGGTAAATCTGGATTCGCCAGGAACAACACACCAAAGGAAACTAAGTCAGCATCACCCTTGGCGATCGCTGCATCTCCTTTTTCTCGGTTGTATCCACCGTTAGCAATCAGGGTTCCTGAATAAAAAGGACGAAAATCAGCAACAGGAATTGCTTTACCACCATGTCTGATATCTGCGGCTGAAGCTTCCATCAGGTGAAGATATCCCAAATCAAAAGAGTTAAGTGCAGTGATCGCATAGCTAAATAGAGCTTTGGGATCAGTATCATGGATATCGTTGAATGTGTTGCTTGGTGAAAGCTTAATACCTACCCGATTTGCTCCCCACACACTACAAACAGCCTCCGTCACTTCCAACAGAAATCGCGCCCGATTTTCTATGGAACCACCATAATCATCAGTGCGTTGATTAGCCCCATCTTGGAGGAACTGATCGATGAGATATCCGAAGGCTCCGTGGATTTCCACACCGTCAAATCCGGCTTCCAGGGCATTTTTAGCCCCCTGACGAAATTGCTCAACCACACCGGGAATTTCTTCTGTTTCCAAAGCGCGAGGGGTAACAAACGGTTGAGAACCAGTGTAAGTTGAGACATTACCAGCAGGAGCGATCGCCGAAGGCGCTACGGGTAATCCTCCATCTAGTTGTAAGGAAGGGTGAGAAATCCGTCCTGTATGCCATAGTTGCAAAAAGATCCGTCCACCTGCACTATGTACTGCATCTGTCACCAATCGCCACCCTGCAATTTGTTCTGAGGTATGAATTCCTGGTGTTCCTGGATAACCAAAACCCTGGGGTGATACTTGCGAACCTTCCGTGACAATTAGTCCAGCCGTGGCACGTTGAGCGTAGTATGTGGCATTGAGTTGTGTAGGAACATTTCCCTCACTAGAGCGATTACGAGTCATGGGTGCCATGACAATTCGATTTGCTAACGTGTAGGGGCCAAGTTGAACTGGAGAAAATAAATCTGCGTTAGTTAGTTCACTCATAGAAAAAATTTGAAGTTAACAGTCAACACTCAACAGCCCTTATTAGTTATGCTTTTTTAGCGCGCATTAGCTTATCATTCCCCTGTTACAGAAATACCTAGTGCTTTAGCCACACCTTCACCATAAGCTGGATCAGCTTTAGTAAAGTGAGCCAATTGCCTTTCGATAATGGATTGGGGTACACCTTGCATTGCCATAGCAATATTGCGGCACAATCGCTGCTGTCCGTCTTTTGGCAGTAAGCGGAACAAATCGCCGGCTTGGCTGTAATCTTCGTTACCATCACGATGGTCATAGCGATCGCCATCACCAGAAATCTTCCATGCTGGTTCTTTGTGGATGGGATCGGCAACGGGGCCGCCAAAGCTGTTTGGTTCATAGTTCACAGCACCTTTGCCGTTATCATCGTGGCGCATTAAACCATCCCGATGATAGGTATGTGCTTTGGTGGCGTGGGGGCAATTCACTGGCAGACTTTCATAATTCACACCCAACCGATAACGGTGAGCATCAGTATAAGACAAAATCCGCGCTTGCAGCATTTTATCGGGACTGAAGGAAATTCCTGGCACTACATTCGAGGGAGCAAAGGCAGACTGTTCTAACTCAGCAAAGTAGTTTTCAGGATTGCGATTCAGTTCCAAAATCCCCACCTCAATCAAAGGATAATCCCTGTGCGGCCAGACTTTAGTCAGGTCAAAGGGATTGTAGGGAGTTTTATCTGCATCTGCTTCTGGCATAATCTGCACCAAGAAACGCCACTGGGGATAATCACCACGAGCGATCGCATAAAATAAATCACGCTGGGCGCTTTCTCTGTCTTCCCCCACAACTTGGCTAGCTTCTTCGTTGGTGAAATTCTCAATGCCCTGTAGAGTTTTGAAATGGAATTTCACCCAAAAACGCTCATTAGCGGCGTTAATAAAGCTGTAGGTATGGCTACCATAACCATTCATGTGGCGATGTCCGATGGGCAAACCGCGATCGCTAAATAAAATCGTCACCTGATGTAAACTTTCTGGAGACAACGACCAAAAGTCCCACATAGAAGTGGGGTTACGCAGATTGGTTTTGGGGTCACGCTTTTGGGTGTGAATAAAATCGCTAAATTTTAAAGGGTCACGCACAAAAAAAACCGGGGTATTATTACCCACCATGTCCCAATTGCCTTCTTCTGTGTAAAACTTCACAGCAAAACCCCGCACATCTCGCTCCGCATCCGCAGCCCCACGCTCACCCGCCACGGTAGAAAAGCGTGCTATAACTTCAGTTTGCTTACCAACTTGGGAAAAAAGTTTTGCTTTTGTATACTTGGTAATATCTTGAGTGACAGTAAAGGTACCATAAGCCCCTGAACCTTTAGCATGAACCACCCGTTCAGGAATCCGCTCCCGATTGAAGTGAGCCATTTTCTCAATCAGGTAAAAATCCTGCATCAGTAAAGGGCCGCGCGCTCCCGCAGTTAAGGAGTTTTGGTTATCGCTGACGGGGATTCCGGCATCGGTAGTCAGAATTTGTTGTTCATGTTCGTTACTCATGATCTAATCTCCAATGCTGGCTGGATTGACACAGTAAAATGAAAAATTAAGGAACACAGCTTAAGGGTTTATAAGGGTTTAGGGGAAAACTAATGACTATTGACTAATGACTATTGACTAATTCGAGAATGGACTAACTCTACAATAACCAGCCAAATTTTGTCCCTATACCCCAGTTCAAGTTCTCAGTATGAATCAAGTTTGGTTGATGCCCAACGCCCCGACGAGTTGATTACCCTAACTTCCGGCTAGGTATTGTCGCTGTTGACGGTTGATGGTTGACAGACTTGAAAGCCTTGTGTTGTCAGCGCTTGATCTTAGCTTGATGTCCTAATCTATCTGGCTACGGCTATGTCTTATTGAAGAGTGACGATTCCCCGTTTCAAGGCGGTAATCACGGCTTGGATGCGATCGCTTACTCCCAATTTGCTGAGAATATTATTAACGTGATACTTTACAGTACCCTCGGATATCTGCAAAGCTGTACCAATTTCTTGATTGCTCTTACCGGTAGCCATCAAGCGAATTACTTCTAATTCACGTCCGCTTAGTTGCAGGATACCTATACGCTCTGCTAATTTAGCACCAACGGAAGGGGGAATATATTTCTGTCCTGCATTCACCACGCGAATGGCGGCGAGTAGTTCATCAGGTTCAGCATCTTTGAGCAGATAGCCTCTAGCTCCAGCTTTTAGCCCTCTGTAAATGTCTTCGTCACCGTCGTAAGTAGTCAAGACAATAATACGAGAGTTTTCAAACTCGTTACAGATAGTGCTGATGGCTGCTACTCCATCCATTTCCGGCATCCGTAGATCCATCAGTGTCACATCAGGTTGATGTTCTCGAAATGCCAAAACTGCCTCAAATCCATTACAAACCTGTCCAACAACTGCCATATCCGATTCTCTGTTAATCATCGCTGCTAAACCTTGGCGAACAACCGGATGATCATCAACAATCAAGATATGAATGGGGTTTTGTGAAGTCAAGTCGCTTTGCTCCAATTCAAAATTCAAAATTCAAAATTAAAGACCAATAGTGAGAGCTTGTTGGCCTAGCCTTAGAGTAGGGTATTTCGCTTTTCACCCAGTCCCCAATCCCCAGTCCCCACTGATTGGAGTTATCCAATTTAAACGCCCATTAGCTTAATTCGTAATGAGTATCGTAATTTCCGTTCCCTGTCCGGGGATACTTTGGATTGTTAATTGTCCTCCTATGCGATCGCTCCGTTCTTTAATTCCCATTAAGCCAAAACCTTTAACTACAGACAAGCTATCCGTATTTAATCCCTGCCCATTATCTTTAATTCGCAGAATCATCTGTATTGTTTCATACACCAATTCAATTTTAATTTCACTAGCTCTGGCGTGTTTAATGGCGTTTGTCAAAGCCTCTTGCCCAATACGTAGTAAGTTATTTTCTATATCTACTGATAGGGAATATACTTGACCAACAATACGACAGACAATCTGCGTATCAATGGAAGTAGACATTTGCGAGACAAGACGGTTAAAAGCTTTAGACAAATTACCAGTTTCTAAGATTTGGGGACGGAGAGCGTTGAGCGATCGCCTAGCCTCCGCTAGTCCTTCCCGCGCCAAATCCCGCGCCTGGGTAATGTGTGTCTGCACCTCTATCAAGTCATCAGTAACTATGCGAGAAGCCGCCCCCAATTGGACAATCACGCCTGTAAAGGCTTGAGCTAAAGTATCGTGAATTTCTCGCGCCATCCGGTTACGTTCTTCTAAAATGGCTGCGTGACGGCTGTTTTCAGCTAACTTGGTTAAGTGAATTGCTAGGGTGGCTTGCTGTGCCAATGTCATAATTAATTCTATGTTTTGGGGTAAGCTAGCCCTGTATTCTCGAAAGCATAAACCAATAAACCCCAGGGGACGGGAACCCAAAATCAAAGGTACACGCACGATAGAACGATGTCCTTGAGTCCGATGCCAATTTATTTGTGGATAAACTTGTTCATCGCAGTCATCCAAGTTAAAAACTACTGCCTCACCTCTTAAAAGAGATGTTTCCCAGAAAGTACAAGTATTTCCGGAAATCGGCACTTGAAACATAGCCATTTCTGGATTTTTCTTGATAGGAACTACTTCACCTTCACGTACATATCCTTTCATAACACGAGTATTATGAGATGAATCCTCGTAGAGAAACAGGGCAGCTGCATAGGAACCGATTTGAGCAGAGGCTTCTAAAAGAATATGTTCTAAAAATTTTTCTGAGTCTAGTTGGTCTGCTAATCTATTCACACAAATTCGCAAAGATTCGTTAGCTCTGGCCAGTTCTGTTAGCTGTCTTTGGGATGCTTTTTCTTGTTCACTGGCAACTGCGGCTTGTTTGGCTTCCACTAACTGTTTACGGTGCAGTGCAGCGCCAATGCCCTCAGCCGCAGTGGTAAGCACATCTATTTCTTGCTGACTCCATTGCCGATATTGAATGCAATCATCGAAGGTGACAGCACCGATGTAACGCCCTTCTATGAATAAGGGAACGCCCCCAGTTGATTTGATGCCTATCGATTCAAATTGCCATCGGATCACATCTGGCAAATCATCAATGATCCGCCAAATAGACCGCCCAGCATACAATTCTTTCACGATCACCTCGGCATGATCATTATCAATTACTGCCATTGTGGGATGATTGATTTGAGGCACAATACCTGGGGCTACCCATTCATAGGTGATGCGGTGATGTAATTTTTTGGTAGCTTGATCAGCAAATTCGAGAATTAGTTGAACGCGACTCATATTTGCTACTTCCCCGATCGCTTGCAGGGCAGTAGGAACTGCTACATCAATATCTTCCGTTTCTAACAAATTTTTAGTAACCTGGGCAACAGCAGAAAGTAAGCGATCGCGATGTTGCAGAGCTTCATTAATCCTGATCAATTCGGCAGCACGTTCTTTTTCTGCTTGTAGCAATGTTTCCTGAATCCGTTGACGTTGAATGGCACTGCCAATACAAGCTGCTGCTGTCTTCAATACTGCTAATTCATCAGTGCTGCGGCGCTTGGCTTCCCGACAGTCATCAAAACCCACAGATCCCCAACATTTACCATCGATAAAAATAGGCACAATGTGCAGGGCTTTGACTCCAATTGCTGCTTGTCCACTACGAAAAGGTTCTGGCATTTCCTCTAGTAAGTAGCTCAGGGCTTGCCCTTGGTTGATGCGATCGTACCAATCAGTAATTCCCTTGTATGTTCCTTGGGCTACTTGAGGATGATAAATTTGCGATACTGTGTGTCGGGAATGCCATTCATACAGAATCTTCCAGCCAGGAAATAACTCTGATGGTCGCTGAAAATTCTCAATTACACAAACTCGATCTGTATCTAAAGTTTCCCCTATAATTTGCAGTGCCATATTCACTGCTTGATCCAAATTATCTACAGTTAATAGCGCATTTGCCGCCGATGCCGTCGCTTCTAATAAATGGGTTTGTTGGATTGCGCCTTTTGGCTGACTCGTAGAAATGAGCATAAAGTAATGTCAATTCCAGGGGCAAGTATCTATTTAGTGATGTGATGCAAACTTCAAAATCAATCCCAAAAATAAGTATATTGTTATACGTATTTACTTAGTTAGATATATTGGTTTTATTTAATCTTCAGTAAAATCCATTAAAGATTGAGTAAATTAAATGATTTTTTAAGTAAAAATTGTTCAAAAATAGTAATATTCGGGTGGTAAAAAAACTTACGTACTTAATTTAGCTAAATATTTTAGTAAAAACATCATAAATTTATGGACACCGGACGCAATTCTTTACCCGCAGACTCATTACGGGTGAGTATTTTTCACAATCTGGCATCTCATTTAGCTGCCATGCGTCCAAAACAATGGACAAAAAATTTAGTGGTATTTGCTGCCCCATTGTTCGCCTTCAGTATCAATCTACAGTCCTTCCTGGGCGGATTGTTTGCATTTATACTATTTTGTTCTGCCTCCAGTAGCTTTTATCTCATTAACGATATTGCCGATGTTGCCTCTGATCGCCAGCATCCCGTCAAGTGTAAGCGGCCAATTGCGGCTGGGTTGGTGAGTATTCCAGTAGCGATCGGGATGGCATTGATTTTACTAGGAGGCGCTTTGAGTATCAGCTGGTGGCGATCGCCGCAGTTAGGTGCAGCAATTACAGGGTATGCAGTTTTACAAGTTGCTTATAACCTCAAACTCAAACGCCTAGTGATTTTAGATGTAATTGCGATCGCCACTGGATTTGTCCTGCGGGCTTTTGGTGGTGCGGCTGCAACAGATATTGTTTTATCAGCTTGGTTTTTACTTTGTACAGCAATGCTGGCGTTATTTTTGGGCATTGAAAAACGTAAAGCCGAATTGCGTTTGGCAGAAATTCAAGGTACAAAACTCCGTGCTGTACTCAGACGCTACTCCTTACCCCTCTTAGGACGGATGGAAAGCGTAGTGACCACAGGTACAGTCCTCGCTTATGCACTTTGGAGTTCAGGCCCAGCTTTACATGGCGCATCAACTCCTTGGATGCTAATAACCTTACCATTCGTACTGTATGGTATTTTCCGCTATCAACTTCTCAGCGACCCCCAAGAAATTGCCCATGAAGGCGAGGATCATCTAGAAAAAGGTGGACGCAGTGAAAGACCCGAAGAAGTTTTGTTAAAAGACAAAGGAATTCTCTTCACAGTAATTGCTTGGATCTGCACTTGTTTTGTCATTCTATTGTTGAAAAATCAGGGAATTATTCAATAGTTGACCATGCGATGGGTATTATTTGAATTCGGAGCAAAGTAACGTGACACATATCAAAACTTGGTTGAGTAAACTGCATTACTCAACCTCTATAGAGCAGCCTAATAAATTACCAAAACAAATCCTTACTTTAGCTGAAATTAAAATTGACTGGCTTAAAAATGCCGGGATTCGAGGTGTTATCCTTGACCTAGATAACACTATTATTTCAGAAGACGATCGCTACCTTTCTCCTTGGGCAGAAGATTGGATAGCCGAAGCTAAGTTAGCAGGCTTAAAACTTTTTATCCTCTCAAATGGTAAACGTCGCTACCGCGTTAAATATTGGTCACATCGCCTCGATATTAACGCCATCAGTCCAGCTAAAAAACCTTTTCCCTCAGCATTTCGCAAGGCCATGACTCAGATGCGCTTGTCATCGAAAAATGTCTTAGTCATTGGCGATAGTTTACATACAGATATTATGGGAGCAAAGCTTTCTGGATGCCTTTGCATTCAAGTTGCTAGTTTACCCCATCCACCGCGCTGGTGGGAAAAGCTAGCAGGTAAATGGGTACAAATACCTTATCCCAATGGTAAAGAATTATGGGATTTTGAAGGAGCTTTTGGATATAAAATATTTTCGTAAATAGCTGATTAAACATTAAAATAATGTACTCTATTTAAATCAAGCAAATTATATAATAGATTTCCAAAATTAGTAATGAATAATCCAATTATCTTTGCTTTATTAATTCTAACTACAGTAAGTTTAAATACAGTCGCACAAACCCTATTGAAACTAGGCTCAGGACAAAACCCTTTAAATTTGTATCTAATAGGTGGGATTTGTTGCTACGGCTTAAGCACAATTTTTTATGTGTTGGTTTTAGGGAAACTAAACTTATCCATAGCCTACCCATTAGTGATCGGATTAACTATTGTTCTGACTACAATAGCTGGGGCTGTAGTTTTGCGAGAAAAAGTTTTAGTTTCTCAATGGATAGGCATAGGTTTGCTGTTGAGTGGAATCAGTGCGTTCGCCTTAGCTAAATAGTCTTGTATTTGTGTATCTAAAATTAGAATTTTTATGAAAAAGCATCTCAAATTCCGTATAGTCCTTGGTTTAACAATACTAGGACAGTTAGCTCTACACTCAGTATATGGCGATGAGACATTTCTGTTTTCACTGCATTTTGCACCCTTATTAGTGGTTTTAGCAGCATTAAGTACACTCACTCGCGCTCGTCCTTTGGCTTTGGTGTTAGCAGGAATGTTGGTACTCATTGTTAGTGTGAATAACGGTCTGCAATTTAGCAAGGTAGTAGGGTTTTTTGCAGACCAAGGGCTAACACGTCAGGAAATCCTCCAAGAAATGGGCTTACAGAAAATAGTCGGAAGTTTGAAAGCCCAGCAATAGAAATCGAAAACGGGGATGTGTCAATGGGAACAAGCCTCTGAAAGGCAAATATCTTTCAGAGTTATGTCATAGTCAAGTGTACAAAGCCTTCACCCACTCCCATTCTAAGTTCAAACCCTCCCTCAAAGAAACCTTTGGCTCATATCCTAAAATTTTCCGTGCCTTCGACACATCAGCAGCCGTGTGACGTGCATCACCCATTGCCTTTTCTATGTGATTTCTCTTAATTGGCTGACCAACGATTTGTTCCATCGTGTCTAAGACCTCAGCCAAAACCACCCTACTACCACCACCAATATTAAAAATTTCTCCTACAGCCGCCGTTACACTAGCAGCAGCTAAATTTGCCGCTACAGCATCACTCACAAACGTAAAGTCACGAGTTTGCTGTCCATCTCCGTAAACAGGAATTGCTTCATCCTGCAAAACAGATTTAAAAAACTTATGAAAAGCCATATCAGGGCGCTGTCTGGGGCCATATACAGTGAAATAACGTAGAGCCACAAACGGCACACCGAAATTTTTGTGATATAGTCCACACAAACGCTCGGCAGCTAACTTAGTAATGCCATAAGGAGAAACCGGTTGAGGAGGAATTCCTTCATGAGTAGGTAAGGTTTCCGCATCCCCATACACACTAGAAGTAGATGCAAACACTAACCTAGTTAATTGTTGAGCATCCTTAGCTGCTTCCAACAAAACTTGTGTTGCATTAATATTGCGCTCAGTATAAGCACGGAAACCCTTACCCCAACTTGCCCTCACTCCCGCCTGCGCCGCCTGATGATAGACCACAGTCACGTCTTGGAGGAGGGATGTCCAATCTAGAAACTGAATATCTCCCTCAATGAAGGTGAAGTTAGATAAAGATTGTAAATAGGCAATATTTTTACGTTTTAGCAAGGGGTCATAGTAATCATTCACTTCATCAATCCCGATTACCTCTTGACCTTGTTTTAGTAAAGTTTCTACTAGGTGGGAACCAATAAATCCTGCTGCTCCAGTAACTATAATTTTTGCCATGTTACCTACTTTGTTCTTATTTTCTTAGTTTCTCTAGGCATCCGATTTGATTATTGAACAAATTTAAGTATTTGTAGGTTGGGTAATGTTTACCCCACCTATGTTTCAAAAATCAAGTACGAATCTCATATATTCACAGGTTAATAGTGAAAATGATGATACGTCATTATTTCCTAGTTATTTTTAAAACAATTATTCTTACTTTGGCAAATTGATGATGGGATTGGGGACTGGGGACTGGGGACTGGCTCATAAGTGTAGATTTTTTACTAAGTAGTGAGTAATGACTCTCAGCTAACGAGAAAATCATCATTTCACTAACCCCTACACCCCCATACCCTTAAACCCCTAGACCCCTACACCCTTACTAAAAATCAGCACTCCCCATCATTAGGACTTGCATCAGGGTCAGAATTGGTGAAAAATTGATCCGCGAGAGTCATCAGGTATTCTCGCTTTGCCAGAGACGTAAGAGGAAATCAGTGAAAGTTTTAGTTGTTGGTAACGGGGGACGTGAACACGCTCTAGCGTGGAAACTGTTGCAATCACCGCAAATTGAGCAAGTCGCCTGTGTGCCAGGAAATGGGGGTACGGCAACTTTGGCACGTTGCCAAAATGTAGCTTTAGCCGTGGACGATTTTGAGGGAATTAGTCAATACGCCTTGAGTCAGGGTTTTTCTTTGGTGGTGGTAGGGCCAGAAGTACCATTGGCAAAAGGAATTACTGACTATCTACAAGAAAAAGGGTTGATGGTATTTGGGCCCAGCCGAGCAGGGGCGCAAATTGAAGCGAGTAAGGCTTGGGCAAAAGCGCTGATGCAGGAAGCGGGGATTCCTACTGCTAAGGCTGCGGTATTTACAGAGGCGGCAGCAGCCAAGTCATATATTCAGGCACAGGGAGCGCCTATCGTCGTTAAGGCCGATGGTTTAGCTGCTGGTAAGGGTGTCACCGTGGCAACAACAATTGAGCAGGCGCAGAGCGCCATCGATGCTATATTTCAAGGGCAGTTTGGTAGTGCGGGTGAGTTTGTTGTCATTGAAGAATGCTTGACTGGGCAAGAAGTTTCTGTGTTGGCTTTGACGGATGGGTTGACAATTCGTCCTTTGTTACCAGCCCAAGACCATAAGCGGATTGGGGAAGGAGATACAGGGGAAAATACAGGCGGGATGGGAGCTTATGCACCAGCGCCAATTGCCACACCAGAGTTAATGGCACGGGTGCAAACTGAAGTTTTAGAAAGAGCGATCGCCACCTTACAATCCAAAGGCATTGATTATCGTGGTGTACTCTACGCCGGGTTAATGATTACACCCAATGGCGATTTTAAGGTTTTAGAATTTAACTGCCGCTTTGGCGACCCAGAAACACAAGTCATCCTCCCTTTATTAGCTACCCCCCTAGAAGAATTGATCCTAGCTTGTGTACAGCAGCGTTTAGGGGAACTACCACCCATTGCTTGGCAGGGGGGAGCATCCGCCACCGTCGTAGCAGCTTCCGGTGGTTATCCTGGGGATTATGAAAAAGGCCAAGTCATTACCGGCATTCCCCAAGCAGAAGCCACAGGCGCAACGGTATTTCATGCAGGCACAAAGTTGAACGCGCAACAACAGATAGTTACAGATGGGGGCAGAGTCCTAAATGTTACAGGAATTGGAGAAAATTTCCAACAAGCCCTCGCACGAGCGTACACTGGAATTAGAGCCATAGACTTTTCGGGCATATATTACCGGAGAGATATTGGTTATAGAGTCAATAATTGATAGTCCAAAGTCCATTGTTAACTGTTGACTGATGACTGATGACTGTTGACTGTTGACTGTTGACTGTTGACTGTTGACTGTTGACTGTTGACTGTTGACTAATAACAACTGACAACTGACAACTGACTAATGACTAATGTCCAAAATAACTGTTAATTTTTAAGTTGTTGGGGTTCATAACCAAAGCTACTAACAACTTTATTAGAGATGCTGGCGCTGTTAAAAACAATTCGAGAAGCGATCGCCAATTGGTGGTCAGAGTTCACACTCCAGACTAAACTGTTAGCCGCAGCCACTTTGGTGGTTTCCTTGGTGATGAGCGGTCTCACCTTTTGGGCGGTAAACACAATTCAGCAAGATGCCCAAGTGAATGACACCCGTTTTGGGCGGGATTTGGGTCTACTTCTGGCTGCTAACGTTGCACCCCTGGTTGCTGACCATAATCTGACTGAAGTTGCCCAATTTTCCCAACGCTTCTACAGCAGCACTTCTAGTGTGCGCTATATGCTCTACGCTGATGAAACGGGGAAAATCTTTTTTGGTATTCCCTTTTGGGAACCAGAGGTAGAAAATTCCCTTTCCATTGAGCGACGAATACAATTACCAGAAGAGTACCCTGGTGATGGCGAGAAGCCAATGGTACGGCAACACATGAGTCCAGATGGAACTGTGACTGATGTGTTCATTCCCTTAATTGTCGATAAACAATACTTGGGTGTTTTGGCTATTGGTATCAACCCCAACCAAACAGCCGTCATTTCTACCAATTTTACTCGTGATGTCACCATTGCAGTTTTTATTACGATTTGGGTCATGGTGATTTTGGCAGGGGTGGTTAATGCTTTGACTATCACCAAGCCGATTAAAGAATTATTGGTGGGGGTAAAACAAATTGCGGCTGGTAATTTTAAGCAGCGTATAGATTTGCCATTGGGAGGCGAACTAGGAGAGTTAATTCTTAATTTTAATGAAATGGCAGAGCGCCTAGAGCGTTATGAAGAGCAAAATATTGAAGAACTAACAGCCGAGAAAGCCAAGCTAGAAACCTTAGTTTCCACCATTGCCGATGGTGCTGTGTTGATTGACAACAATATGCAGGTGATTTTAGTTAACCCCACAGCCAGACACATTTTTGGCTGGGAAGGTGCTGATGATGTGGTGGGTAGTAATGTGTTGCATCACTTACCCCCGACTGTACAAATGGAAATCACTAGACCACTATACGAAATGGCAGCCGGTGAATGTGATAGTGCTGAATTTCGCCTAACTCTCAACCAACCCAGCAACCGCACAATTCGCATTCTTTTGACTACAGTCCTCAATCTCCAACGGGAAAGTATCAAAGGTATTGCCATCACAGTGCAGGATATTACCCGTGAGGTGGAATTAAATGAAGCCAAAAGCCAATTTATCAGCAACGTTTCCCACGAACTGCGAACGCCTTTATTTAATATCAAATCTTTTATTGAAACCCTCCATGACTACGGCGAAGACTTGAGCATAGAAGAACGCCAAGAGTTTCTGCAAACAGTTAATCATGAAACCGATCGCCTGACTCGCCTGGTGAATGATGTTTTAGATTTATCTAAGTTGGAATCTGGTCGTAGTTACAGTTTCGATGGTGTAGATTTAGCCCAGGCCATTGAACAAACACTACGTACTTATCAACTCAACGCTAAAGATAAAGGTATCGAACTCATCCAAGATGTTGCTTCTGGCCTGCCACTAGTCTTAGGGAATTACGATTTACTATTACAAGTTTTAGCTAATTTGGTCGGAAATGCCCTCAAATTCACTCCCTCTGGTGGCAAAATCGCCATCCGTACTTACGTATTAACCACTAAATCCAACTCCCCCAATCAGCCTACCCAAGTACGAGTAGAAGTTTCTGACACTGGCATCGGTATTGCCCCAGAAGACCAACAAGCGATTTTTGACCGTTTCTTCCGGGTAGAAAACAGAGTTCACACTTTAGAAGGCACGGGTTTAGGTTTGTCGATTGTGAGAAATATCGTGGAACGACATCGCAGTAAAGTAAATCTAGTTAGTGAAGTAGGGGTGGGTACTACTTTTTGGTTTGACTTAATTTTGTTTGAAGACGAAGCACCAAAAAAGATGCTGGAATCTGGTGAGGAGAAGGCCGCATTACCAGCTAATTAGGAGGAAAGGGGCAGAAGTGAATTAATTCCTATTAACAAAATTAGGACTTACTTACGCAAACGGGTTATCTGTTGAGACCGGGTGTAAGGGTTTAAGGGTGTAGGGGTGTACGGAACAAACGAATTGCGGATTGGTTTAACAGTCAACAGTCAATAGTATGGCTGTTGACTGTTGACTGTTGACAGGTTTGAAAGCCTTTGATTGTCAGGGTTTTATCTTATACCAATTTGAAAAAAGAATGTGACAGATGTACAACCCCAAATGCTTGTCCTCTCTTGATTCTTAATTTTGAATTTTGAATTTTGAATTTTGAATTGGTATTAGCTTGATGTCCTAATCTATCTGGCTACGGCTATATTTCAGCAAATTCGTTAGAAACTAAAAGTAGTACGCACTACTCCCACATAGATATTAGGGTTGCTGCTGTTACCTTCAGGGTTAAAAATAGTGATAACTCCTGGGGTAATAGCAATGTTGTCATTCAGCTTATATCTATAAAAAGCCTCTAAATGATAGGAGGTATCATCGTCTTGACGGCGATTATTACCACTGACGAATTGATTGTTAGCAACGTAAGGCGGCGCACCAAACACAAGGCCACCAAAATTTCCTTCTCTACCCAAATCAGGAAATCCTAGCTGCACAGCCCAATTCCAAATGTCTGCGTCACTCCTAGCAACAGTTGTGTTCTCAGCTTGGGCATTGGCGTAGCTACCCCAAGCTGTGACAGTAAAGTTAGGACTAAGTTTGTAATTGGCAGTGACACTGTAGTTATTGACAGAAGTTCGCGCACCATTAAATGGGTTATTAGCAAAGCCAGTACCAGTGCTACCTGTAACTCCACTACCTTCGGTGTAATAGGCGTTGACATACGTGAAAGCCAAACTCAATTCTGAGGTTGGTTGGAAGGTGAGTTGACCTAATGCAGAGTAACTACCATTAAAAATACCTCTACCGTTACTAGGGTCATTACCAATACCTGATGGAACAACGTAACCAGCAGTTAAGCTCAAAGCATCATTGAACTTGTGACTAACGATGATACCCGGCCCTTCTGTAGCCCGATAAATTGGGTTATAACGCCCAAAACGAGATAGCGCACCTGAACCACTAGAGTCAAAGTTGCGGCTGAGTCCGGGTACTTCATCAATATATTCCAACCCTTCAGTTGCTAGGCTAATCATTGTGGATTCGCCCACAGGGAAACGGTAAAACAAAGCCGATACGCTGACATTATTGGATTCATTACCATCAAACCCTAAGCGAGTTTGGTTAGTCCCAGTGACAGCTGTATTGAATGAAGTAATATTTCTTCCTTGTAACCTAACCCTGAGGCGGTCTTTACCAGTGAAGCTAGTGTCAAAGTTCAATCGGACGCGATCGCCAAAAATCACATTTTCATCAAGATTCGCTCTGCTAGCGCCACGATTTTCAGCATCGGTGTTAATTGCTCTATCAGAACCAAATACACTAGCCAATGCGAAAATAGCTTCTCCTCGCAGTTTAGTAGTTGTGGAGAATTGTTGTGATTCTAAAGTAACAGTACGAGCTTCTAGAGCATCTACTTGACCTCGAACAGTTTGCAATTCAGATACATATTCTTCTTGTAGCTTTTGCAGTGTTGCTAGGTCTTCTTTGTTGACCAGTTCAGCAGTGCTAGTAGCTATAAGTTGATTGATCTGATCTAAACAAGCATTTAAACCAGCCGCAAACTCATAACGAGTCAAAGCACGATTACCACGAAAAGTTTGGTTAGGATAGCCTGCTATACAACCGTATCTTTCCACCAGGGATTGCAAAGCCTGAAAAGCCCAGTCTGTTGGTTTGACATCAGAAAGCTGTGAAACTGAAGTTACTTGTCCGATAGTCTCAGCACTACTAAAACTGGATGGTTGATTGATTTTCGGTTCCTGGGTTACAAGCACTTCAGAACTCATAACTGGTGTTGCAACTATGAATAAGCCCAAAATTGCTGGACTAAATAACAAAGTATTTACCCAAAACTTTTGCATAAATGTATCCTCACACCTGGTAGAAACTGGCGAAAATAATTTTTTTCACATTGATTGCCGTTAGCAAAATAGATTTATACCGTTTCTTAATGAAGATGTCCTTTGTTCTGGACTGTAGAGGTGTTACATAGAACGTCTCTACATCATTTATTTGGTGTAACTTCATAGAGAATTGGTATTACTAATCAAGCTGTGAATTTAATATTCAATTGCCAAAAAAGTGAATATTTGACAAGAAAAAGTTAATTATCTGGAAGAAAGATTTTTTAAATTAACTTAAACAATATCAAAGCATAATTACTCACCACACACCAGAGATTGTCTTGAAATAAAAACAATTGTCATTTATTTACCTATTCTTAATTAAATGGCTCATTAGTTATTAAAGATTTTCTGTAAAAGAACTCCAAACAATAAATCAATTCAAAATTCAAAATTAAAGACAGCCACCCACAAGGGGAAGCCAGTCTCGTGGGCGGGTTTCCCGACTTGAGAGAACTGGCGTTGGGGTTTCTACCTACCTTGTGAGATAAGAATTTTTTCTCTGACGAGACGCTACCGCGAACTTCCACCAGGGGCGAGGTTTTGTTGGCGCAGCCTTCCCGTAGGGTACCTAGCTTTTTCCGATAAATTCATCTGCTTAAGTTTGTTGACTGTTGACTGTCAACCGTCAAAAATTTCGATGGAATATTCTTTTACTTGAAATTCCCTAAGTAGTAGGACTTATATTTATTTTTTAATCATTAATTAAATTCTTTTTTATTAAAAATTAGTCTCTTGTTAATTTAAACTTAATTAAAATATGTGTATTAATTTTGATGCCATAAAAATCAATAAGGTGATACGCACCCAAATCAAATATTTTTGCGTCAGGGCTGTCCATAGTCAAGAGTCCAGAGTCAAAGGCTAGCTTGGACTGTGGACTTTGGACTTTTGACAACCTGAGTGCGAAATATACAATTTAAATGCGTAACAGCTTATTGTACATAAGTATATTTGTAATCACCTCATTCATTAGGCTGATAAGTAAGTAATTAATCTATAATTTAGTATTTTCTTAATTGGTTATTAACCAATTAATAGTATTAATTTTGAGCAGAGACATATAAATGTCAAAAAATGACAACTACCGTGGCTATAGAAGTTAGTAATCTCTCCAAGAGTTTCAAAGGTAAGACAGCACTTAAAAATGTATACTGCTCCATCAATGAGGGAGAAATGGTTGCCCTTATAGGTGCATCTGGCTCAGGCAAATCTACACTTTTGCGGCACATCAACGGCCTGCATATTGGAGATGCTGGAACAGTTTATATTTTTGGTACAGTCTTACAAAGTAAAGGAAAAGTACACTCGAAAATTACATCTTTACGAAGCCAGATGGGCTGTATATTCCAACAGTTTAATTTAGTCAATCGGTTAACAGTCATCGAAAATGTTCTTGTTGGTAACTTAGCAAGATTATCTATTTTGCGCTCAATATTACGTTTATTTTCTAAAGAAGAAAAAGCCCAAGCACTTGCTGCGTTAGAGAGAGTAGGTATTATTGAACACGCTTACAAACGGGCATCTAAGCTGTCTGGAGGACAACAGCAACGAGTGGCGATCGCCCGTTGTTTGGTGCAAGGAGCGAAAATCATCCTGGCTGATGAACCAATTGCGTCTTTAGATCCTGAGTCAGCGCGGAAAGTCATGGAGTTACTTGTGCAGTTAAATCGCCAAAGTGGAATTACCGTAGTTGCTTCTCTACATCAGATTCAGATGGTGCGTAGTTACTTTGACCGGGCGATCGCTCTTAAAGATGGAGAAGTGATGTTTGATGGTGCAACTTTGGAACTAGATGACAAAAAACTCAATGAAATTTACGGTACAGCAGCAGAAGAACTGGTAATGCGAGGACATGGCGAACTACTCGTGTAATTTCCATCAATTTCCACGTCACTGCTTTTAAAAAACAATGACTCTTGGCTACTTATCTGAGAAATTTAAGCCTCAAAAATATAACATAGGAATCAATTATGAAAAGAAGATTATTTATTGAGCGATCTGCTTTATTTGGTGCATCTTTAATAGGAACTAAAACTATTTCCAGTACCGCCAATAACTGGATTGAACCAGTACAAGCTGCCCCTATTAAAGAACTTAATTTTGGGATTATTTCTACAGAATCTCAAGCTAATCAAAGACCTTTGTGGGAACCTTTTATTGCCGCTTTATCAAAGTCTATAGGTATTCCCGTTAGAGCCTTCTATGCTACTCAATACGCAGGGGTAATTGAAGCCATGCGTTTTGGTCAAGTACACATAGCTTGGTATGGCGGTAAATCCTATATCGAAGCTGCCAGAATTGCTAATGCAGAAGCCTTTGCTCAGACAGTTGCTACTGATGGCAAGAAAGGCTACTACTCTCACTTAATTGCTAATAAAAGTAATCCAATCACAGCAGCTGCTAAAAGACAAGGGGGAGACAAGTATGTGCTGCAAAACTCTGCCAAGCTGACTTTTGCTTTCAACGAACCTAACTCAACCTCTGGATTTTTAGTACCAAGTTATTATATCTTCGCTAAAAACAAGGTTGACCCCAAAAAAGTATTTAAACGCTTAATTTTTTCCGGTAGCCATGAAGCAACAGCCTTAGCGATCGCTAATAATCAGGTAGATGTAGCTACAAACAATAACGAGTCATTAGAGAGATTAGAAAAAACCAATCCCTCAGCACGCAAGAAGATTGAAATCATCTGGACATCACCCATTATTCCCAGTGACCCGATTGCTTACCGTAAGGACTTACCGGAAGATGTTAAGAAGAAGTTACGTAATTTCTTCTACAACTTTAAAGATAGAAAAATTCTCGAACCTCTACAGTGGTCAGCATTAGTTCCGGCTAATGATAAAACCTGGAATCCTATTCGTGAATTAGATATTGCTAAACAAGTTTTAGAATTGCAATCCAAAACTGGTCTGAGCGATGCAGATAAGAAGAAGTTGAACAATCTCAATAGTCAACTACGTGCGCTTCAAGGACGTTAATTATTCTTTTGTGTTGACTGTTGACGGTTAACTGTTAGCAGTCAACAGTCAACAGTCAACAGTTAACAAACCTCTTTATCCCACAACTAGGTTTATGAACAGAAGGACATTTATTCAGCAGGCTTCTTTGTTTACCATAACTTTAGCAAGCTCCAAGATACTTTCAGCCTGTAATTCCAACGTTAATGATAGTAACGCAGCAATTAAAGAAATTAACTTTGGTGTTCTGTCTACAGAATCTCAAGATAATCAAAAACCAATTTGGGAACCTTTTGCTGCTGCTATGTCTCAGGAAGTTGGTATCCCCATTAAACCATTCTATGTTACACAGTATGCCGCAGTTATAGAAGCTATGCGTTTTGGTAAAGTTCAAGCAGCTTGGTTAGGTGGTAAATCTTATATTGAAGCAGCGAGAGTTGCTAATGCAGAAGCTTTTGCTCAGGTTGTAAGTGCAGATGGAACTAGAGGCTACTATTCTCATTTAATTGCTAATAAAGATAATCCCATTACGGCGGAAGCTAAAGCAGTCGGTGGTGATAAATATGTGATTCAGAATGCTGCTAAACTTACCTTTGCTTTTAATGAACCCAATTCTACTTCTGGGTTTTTAGTCCCCAGTTACTATATTTTTACCAAAAATAATATTGAACCAAAAAAAGCTTTTAAACGCTTGATTTTTGCCGGTAATCATGAAGCTTGCGCTCTGGCTGTAGCAAATAAACAGGTAGATGTAGCTACTGTCAGCAATGAAGCATTAAATCGTTTGGAAAGAACCAACCCTACAGCCAGAAAGAAGATTGAAATTATTTGGCAATCACCTTTAATTCCTAGTGATCCGATTGTTTATCGTCAGGATTTACCAGCAGATATAAAAAAAAGATTGCAAAATTTTTTCTATAACTATAAAGATGCAAAAGTTTTAACACCATTTGAAATTTCTGGTTTTGTCCCGGCTGAAGACAAAAATTGGCATACAATTCGAGAACTAGAAATTGCTAAAAAAATCCAAGAAACTCAAGCCAAAGAAAATCTTAGCGCGCAAGAAAAACAGCAAAAAATAGCAGAACTAAATCAGCAACTCAAAGAGATTGAATAAATTTACATTTATAGGTATAAAAAAGTGCGATCGCAAAATAAATTAATTAGTAACTTATCACCTAGCGTAGTAGCAATGCTAGACCAAGAAGCAAAACTTGTGAATACCAAAAAAGTTTTGTTTCTTTTAGTAATTGCTGCTGTATTGATTTTTGCTTATAACCAAAGCGAGTTAAATTTCCTTGTACTTCTGCAACGGGGAGACAATATGACGGAATATACACGTTCATATTTCCCGCCAGACTTTAGCGATTGGAGATATTATTTTTCAGAAACGCTAATCACTATATCGATGGGAATTTGGGGAACTTTAATGGCGGCGATCGCAGCTGTCCCTCTATCTATCTTAGCATCTAATAATATGTGTCCAGTATGGGTTGTACAACCAACACGCCGCGTCTTAGATGCTATGCGTGCTATTAATGAAATCGTCTTTGCATTAATATTTGTAGTTGCTGTAGGGTTAGGGCCATTTGCTGGCGTATTAGCTTTATTTGTCCATACTACAGGCATTTTGGGTAAGCTCTTCTCAGAAGCGGTAGAATCAATTGAATCAGGCCCAGTAGAAGGAATTAGAGCTACTGGCGCAAGTCATATTCAAGAAGTTATTTATGGCGTGATTCCCCAAGTAATGCCTTTGTGGACTTCTTTCACTCTCTATCGATTTGAATCAAATGTGCGTTCTGCTTCTGTATTAGGAATAGTCGGGGCTGGTGGTATCGGAGTTTCCTTATATCAGAGTTTTGGGTCATTTGAATACCAAAAAGTCTGTGCAATTCTCATTATTTTGGTTGTGACTACTGGTGTTATTGATTTACTCTCGGCAAAGGTTAGGGAGTGGTTGGTTTAGTTCTATGGTTGAATGTTGACTGTTGACTGTTGACTGTTGACTGTTGACTGTTGACAGGTGACAGGTGACTGTTAAATATTATCTGACTTTTTTTTGAGGGAGTTAAGATAAGCGTTTAATTTAGGTGATAATTCATTAATCATTGGTTTAATCTTATCTATTTGTTCTTGAGTCAAAAGTTTTCGCTTATAAGCAAGTCTTAACCAATGTCTTGTTTCGTTTAAAGAATCTCTAGCTATTTTTATAAATCTTTGATTATCCTGTAAATTATAACGACCATTTCCCTCTGCAATATTAGCACCTATGCTGTCTGCCGATTTGACAATTTGTTTTCCAATTGTATCCTTTGCAAAGTAATCCCATTTCTGCACAATAAACCAAATTTCATTGGCTAGATTTTCTGATAATTGATAAACTCGCAAATTTTGGAAGGTTTCCATAATTGTTGATGCTTGACGGTTGACGGTTGACGGTTGATGGTTGACGGTTGACGGTTGACGGTTGACGGTTGATGGTTGACGGTTGACGGTTGACGGTTGACGGTTGACAGTTGATTGTTAAACTAACCCAAAAAAGTGTTTAAAGTCACCAGTCATCAGTCACCAGTCATCAGTCATCAGTCACCAATCACCAGTCACCAGTCATCAGTCACCAGTCATCAGTCACCAGTCATCAGTCACCAGTCATCAGTCACCAGTCACCAGTCATCAGTCACCAGTCATCAGTCACCAGTCATCAGTCACCAGTCACCAGTCACCAGTCATCAATCATCAGTCACCAGTCATCAGTCATCAGTCATCAATCATCAGTCATCAGTCATCAATTAAATTATTTTCAAAAAATAACTCCATGCGATCGCCTCGCAGTCGAGTTACACCATATTCAATTACGTTACCGGCTTGATCAACGTTGACTGATTCGGCTAATAAGATGGGTTGATTGAGGGGTATTTGTAGCCATTTTGCATCTTGAGGTTGCACTAGACGAGCCGAAACACAGGTACTACGGCGGATATGATCACATCCATAGACCTGCTGTAACAACTGAGATATTGATTGCTGTTCTCGTAAAAACTTGATATTTTTCGGCTCTAAAAAATCAGGGAAACGCTTGAGAGGAAAATATCCTGTACCCACACTAATGGGTTCTTCATCTGCTAAACCTAAACGTTCAATTAACGCTACTGGCTCACCACAAGGAATCTCTAATCCTTTAGCAACAGCATCATCCGCAAGTACTTCTAAAACGCGTAGCAGTTGAAATTTTGCTTGTAAACCTTGTGTTTTCAGGGTTTGGTTGTAACGTACTCGCTTACCAATAGCATAGCGGATGGTTTTGGCTGCGACAAAAGTCCCCCGTCCTCGGTCAACTCGTAACAATCCTTCAGTTTTCAGAAGAGCGATCGCTTGTCTGAGGGTATGGCGATTGACTGCAAACTGTTCTGCTAACTTGGTTTCCGTTGGTAGCTGTTCCCCTAGTTGATAAATCCCTTGATGAATGTTTTGCCTTAGTTTGTCAGCAATCTGGACATAAATTGGCATTATTTCGTTCATGTATCGATTATTAATAAATAGGGTTGACTGATGACTGTTGACTGATGACGGTTGACTGTTAACTGATGACTGATGACCGTTCACAGTTAACCGTCAACCGTCAACTTATGCCTTTTTAGGAGTGGGATGATCTAATCAATATTAGATTGTCAACTTGTGAGAATTGCGTTAATCTACTTACATCTAGATGTCTAGACAAGTTAAGAATAGTTTAAAACAAAATACCGCAAACTGACTTATGCCTACTGTGATACAGCGACAAGCATGGATGGCAACATTAGCTAAAGCCGAGTTAGAGCTATTAGAAAAACTGGTAAACAAATTAGGTACTTTGCCGAAATATAGCTTTTTACGCTGTCCAGAGATTGGTCTAGCAATGGTGCGAGGACGTGCTGGGGGTACAGGAGAGGCATTTAACTTGGGAGAAATTACCATGACTCGCTGTGTTGTGCAGTTAGAGAATCAAGGAGAAGAAGCATTAGCTGGATTTGGGTATGTTGCAGGGCGATCGCACCGTCATGCAGAACTAGCTGCTGTTTGTGATGCGTTACTACAAACCTCATATTGGTATGACCAAATTCAGGCTGAAGTAATTCAACCCTTACAAGCAGAATATCAACAGCAGCAAGAACTTAAGCAGCGTCAAGCAGCAGCTACTCAGGTTAATTTCTTCACGATGGTCAGGGGGGAATAGGAGATAGCTGTTGATTGATGACTGATGACTGATGACTGATGACTGATGACTGTTGATTGATGACTAATAACTAATGAATAAGGTTACTTTTTTTCCTGGTTTACAAGATCCGATTCATGATGCTCAGAGGACGTTTCGAGGGTTGCTGGATGCTCATGCTCGACCTGGGACACCTTATCAAATCAGTGCTGAGATGAGTGTACCTCTGGGTTTAACGCCTGTTTGTGGCGCGGCTTGTTTGACTTTGCTGGATTTGGATGTTGTGATCTGGCTACAGCCGAGTTTTAATGCTCAAGTGAGGGATTGGTTGTTGTTCCATTCTGGTTGTCGTTTTACTGAGTACCCAGAGGAGGCAAACTTTGCTTTAATTCAAGATTTGGCTGTGTTGTCAGAATTATCCATTTTTAACTGGGGGACAGCAGAAAAACCGGAAGCATCAACAACGTTGTTAGTACAGGTGGAAAGTTTCGAGATGGGACAACCTGTGATGTTGACAGGGCCGGGAATTTTAGATCAATGTGCGATCGCTCCTAAACTTCCCCGCCATTTTTGGGACTTCTGGATGCAGAATCACCGAGCCTATCCACAAGGCGTAGATGTATTTTTATTTACAGAAAATGCAGTCATGGGATTACCACGCACCGCTAAACCAGAGGTGTACTATGGCTCTTGAGATTCGTATTGCTACTCATGAGGATTGGTCTGTATTAAATCAGCTATATGCTGATATGGATGGTGAGCCACCTTTACCCAACGATGATTTAGAAAAAATCTTCGCAGAAATCGCACAAGTTCCTAATTACCACATATATATTGCCTATTTAAATCAGCAACCTGTAGGCACTTTTAGCCTCCTCTATGCACCAACGATGATGCACCGGGGATATCACAAATTTGCAGTCCTAGATTCAGTAACAGTAATTTCTTCAATGCGAGGAGAGGGTATTGGTAGCCAAATGGTAAAAGCTGCGCTCAAACTCAGTGCTGATGCTGGGTGCTATAAAGTCATGCTCTCTTCCAATTTAAAACGCGATCGCGCCCATCAATTCTATCAATCACTAGGCTTCGAGCAGCATGGCTGGAGTTTTAAATGCGTACTCCAACCAACCCAAAATTTTGGATAATCCCCAGTCAACCGTCAACCATCAACAAAAAATATATGCCATACGTTGCAGTAAAAGGTGGTGAACAGGCAATTCAAAATGCAGAAGCACTCTTGCAAAGCCGACGCAGAGGTGATCCTGCAATTCCCGAATTGACCTTAGACCAGATTGAACAACAACTTACCCTAGCAGTAGAACGGGTAATGTGTGAGGGTAGTTTATATGATAGAGAGTTAGCAGCCCTAGCTATTAAACAATCTTGGGGTGATTTAGTCGAAGCGATTTTCTTATTACGCGCCTATCGTACAACACTACCCCGCTTTTACTACAGCCAGCCTCTAGACACCAGTAAAATGCAGCTTCAGCGCCGCATTTCTGCCATTTTTAAAGATGTACCAGGAGGACAAAGGTTAGGGACTACCTTCGACTACATCCACCGCCTACTAGACTTTAAGTTGATTGCAGAAGGACAAGTTCCTACAGCACCAGAAGCAGAAGGAATTACAGAACCAGTTCCCCGTGTAATTGACACTCTAGATCGAGAAGGATTGATGCAGGCAGAGGGGTATAGGGGTGTAGGGGTTCAGGGGTGTAGGGGTGTAGGGGAAGAATTTGGCAATAATTCCCAGTCATCAATCAACAGTCAACAGTCAACAGTCAACCATCAACCACCCTTTGACATAACTCGCCAACCATTGACCTTTCCGGCGGGACGGGATGCGAGACTGCAAAATCTAGCGCGTGCAGATGAGGGTTTTTTACTATCTCTGGCTTATTCTACACAGCGAGGCTATGGCAGAAATCATCCTTTTGCGGGTGAGATTCGCATGGGGGAAGTAGAGGTGGTGATTTGCCCTGAAGAATTGGGATTTGAAATAGCGATCGCAGATATTACTGTCACCGAAGTGCAAATGGTCAATCAGTTTAAAGGTAGTAAAGAATTACCTGCTCAATTTACCCGTGGCTATGGTTTGACCTTTGGTTACAACGAACGTAAAGCCATGTCAATGGCGCTGGTAGATAGAGCGATGCGTGCTGAGGAATTAGGGGAAACAATTCAAGGCCCAGCCCAAAGTGTCGAGTTTGTCCTTTCCCATTCCGACAACGTAGAAGCACAAGGTTTTGTCCAACACCTCAAACTCCCGCACTACATTGACTTTCAATCCGAATTAAATCTAGTGAGGAAGATTAGACAACAACAAATAAATAATCAATCGCCAGATTCAAATATTACGTTGAAAGAATCTCAGCCTTTAGAAAATCAAAATTTAAATCAAGAAAATTCTCCCGTTGGTAAGGTCTAAGTATTTTCAACCCCTACACCCCTAAACCCTTATACCCCTACACCCTCTTTCAGAATGATTACAGGAATCAACCACATTACTTTATCTGTCTCCGACTTGGAGAAATCTTTGAAATTTTATACAGAAATTATAGGTTGTCAAGCGATCGCTCAATGGCAAAGAGGTGTTTATCTATTAGCGGGTGATTTGTGGTTGTGTCTATCTTTAGATGCCAACACACGCACAAATCCTATAGATGAATACACCCATATTGCTTTTAGTATCCCTAAAGATAAGTTTCCAGAATATAGCGATCGCCTGAAAATATTAGGAATCAAACAGTGGAAACAAAATACAAGTGAAGGCGATTCTATATATATTCTCGACCCCGATTACCACAAACTAGAACTTCATGTGGGTGATTTACATTCCAGGATAGCCGCAACTAAAAAAGCCCCCTATGAAGGAATGAAATTTTTTATTGAATCAGTCAACAATCAACAGTCAACAGTCAACAGTCAACAGTCAACCATCAACAGTCAACAGTCAACAGTCAACAGTCAACAGTCAACAGTCAACCATCAAACTAATACAAAAATTGCTATTCAAGGAGTAAATGTATTAACTCCCGATGGTTGGCTTAATGATGCCACAGTTTTAATTGAAGATGGGCAATTTACCAATATTGATCAAGCAATTACTCCTGACGGATATCAGTTGATCAATGCTCAAAACTTCCAAATGTTGCCGGGAATTATTGACTTACACGGCGATGCTTTTGAGCGAATGATTTGCCCACGCCCTGGAGTTAACTTTCCTCTACCAATAGCGATCGCTGATAATGACCGCAACCTCTTAGCATCGGGTATCACCACTTTTTACTGTTCAATCACCGACTCTTACGAACCAGGATTACGTAGCCGAGATTCTGCTCGTGCTTTAATTGACTTCATCTTAGGGACAGGTAAACAAGTTTTAAATTGCAATCATCGGATTCATATTCGACATGAAGAGGCAAACATAGCAGAACATCAAGAGTTGTGTGATTGGATAGTATCCGGTCAAGTGCATCTTTTATCTATCAACGATCACCTACCACCACCAGGAAATCACCGGAGATTGAACCGTTATCTCAACAGTGTGAAGCAAAGATCATCCATGTCCATAGAAGAGATTGAAGAATTAATCACCCAAGTTACAGCACAGCGACATGAAGGAGATGGACAAATACAAGAACTGGTGGATTTAGCTCATACATATAATATCCCCCTTGCATCCCACGATGATGATAGCCCAGAGAAGGTAAAACTCAGTCAACAACGGCGAGTAGCGATCGCTGAATTTCCCGCAACTGTAGACTTAGCAGCTCAATCTCGTGAATATGGTGCAGCCGTCCTCATGGGTGCGCCTAACTTAGTACGTGGCGGTTCTCACCTGGGCTTAATGAGTGTAGCTGAAGCTGTGAAACATAACGTTATTGATTGTCTTTGCTCAGATTATCATTACCCTTCCTTATTTTACGCCCCCTTCAAGCTGCAAGAATTAGGCTTAATGTCCTTTGAACAAGCATGGTCATTAGTTTCCAGCCGACCAGCAGAAGCGGCGGGGATAAGCGATCGCAAAGGTAAAATCGCCCCAGGTTTAGACGCTGATTTCCTATTGATATCTCCTCACAATTCCTTACCTTCTGCAATTACGGCGATAGCATCCGTATATGTAGCAGGAAAAGAAGTTGCAAGATATCAAACCCATTAACAATTCAAAATTCAAAATTCAAAATTCAAAATTCAAAATTCAAAAATAAATACCCCAGTCAACAGTCAACAGCCAACAGCCAACAGTCATTTATGAAACCCACTATCGAAAACATTATCAACCTATTCACCGAAAAAGGTTCTCAATTATACGGCGCGGAAGCTATTAGTCAACTAGAACACGCCTTACAATGCGCTAGCCTCGCCGAAGCATCAGGCCAAACCCATGAATTGATTACCGCTTGTCTACTCCATGATTTAGGGCATTTAATCCATGACTTAGGTGATAATCCAGCCAGCCAAGGCATAGATGATCACCATGAACATCGTGCCATACCCTTATTACGCCAGATGTTCAGTCCAGCCGTCACAGAACCGATTAGGCTTCATGTCGTCGCCAAACGCTATCTTTGCTCAGTTATTCCCGAATATTGGGAAAACCTCTCAGCCGCATCCAAACTCAGCCTAGAACTGCAAGGAGGCATATTTTCCGCAGAACAAGCAAACCAATTTATTCAACAACCATATGCCGAAGATGCTGTACAGTTAAGAATTTTTGACGACAAAGCCAAAATCACAAATCTCCACACACCCGATTTAAATCACTTCACCCAATTTATAACCGCCTCCTTAAATAAGCTGTCAACCCCTTCGGGGAATTCAAAATTCAAAATTCAAAATTCAAAATTGAAGACTTAGGAGTGGGGGCTTGTACCCAGAATTAATTAATTCAAAATTATTCTATTCTTCCTAACAGAATTTTGAATTCAAAAAATGGTCAACAGCCATCAGTCAACCGTCATCAGTCAAATGAATACTTCTCCCCCATCACCAGAAACAGGCTTTAACTTCGCCTACTTAGATGAACAAACAAAGCGTTCCATTCGCCGCGCCTTGCTGAAAGCCGTAGCTATTCCAGGACATCAAATTCCTTTTTCTTCCAGAGAAATGCCCATGTCTTACGGCTGGGGTACTGGTGGAATCCAGGTTACGGCTGCTGTAATTGGTCAAACTGATGTCTTGAAAGTAATTGACCAAGGTGCAGACGACACCACAAACGCCGTTAATATTCGCCGCTTTTTCCAAAAAGTCTGTGGCGTAAAAACAACAGAAAGTACACAAGCAGCAACTTTACTTCAGACTCGCCACCGCATACCCGAAACACCACTCAAAGACGGGCAGATTTTAGTTTACCAAGTCCCAATCCCTGAACCCTTGCGCTGGCTAGAACCATCATCTGTGGAGACAGGCAAAATGCACGCCTTAGAAGAATATGGGGCTATGTACGTCAAACTTTACGAAGACATCACCACACATGGACACATTGCCACATCCTACGACTACCCGGTCATGGTGCATCACCGTTATTTGATGAGTCCCAGCCCCATCCCTCGCTTTGATAATCCCAAAATGAATATGAGTCCAGCATTGCAATTATTTGGTGCAGGCAGAGAAAAACGCATATATGCAATTCCACCATACACCAAAGTCAAAAGCCTGGATTTTAAAGACCATCCCTTCACTATAGAAAAATGGGATAAAGCCTGTGAGTTATGCGGTTCTACAGAAAGCTATTTGGATGAAGTGGTGATTGACGACCAAGGCGGGCGAATGTGGATTTGTTCAGATACGGATTTTTGTAATGGGAGGAGAGAAGGGGTGACGGTTGACTGATGACTGATGACTGATGACTGGTGACGGTTGACGGTTGACTGATGACTGATGACTGGTGACGGTTGACTAATGACCAATGACCAATGACCAATGACTAATGACTAATGACCAATGACTAATGACTAAACCTCTTTTACAAGTTCACGAATTGAGTAAATCTTACGGTGGGATTAAGGCTTGCGATCGCATTTCTTTTGATCTCTATCCTGGGCAGGTTCTCGGTATTGTTGGAGAATCTGGTTCTGGTAAGTCTACTTTGTTGGGTGCAATAGCCGATCACATTGCAGTTGATCACGGTAATGTTACTTATCTTAGTCGTAGCGGTGAAGACTTAGAAATATTCCAACTTGCGGAAGCTAAACGGCGTTTATTGATGCGAACTGAATGGGGTTTTGTCCAGCAAAATCCCCGTGATGGTTTGCGAATACGGGTGAGTGCGGGGGCGAATATAGGGGAACGCTTGCTAGATATTGGGGTGCGCCACTATGGCAATATTCGGGATGAGGCTGCCCACTGGTTACGAGAAGTTGAAATTGACCCGACACGGATAGATGATTTGCCAGCCCAATTTTCGGGAGGAATGCAGCAAAGATTACAACTTGCACGTGTGTTGGTAACGCGTCCTCGATTGATTTTGATGGACGAACCGACGGGAGGTTTAGATGTGTCAGTGCAAGCGCGGTTATTGGATTTGTTGCGATCGCTTGTCCGCAATTTTCACCTGAGTGTAATCATAGTCACCCACGATATTGGCGTAGTCAGGCTGTTGGCGCACAGATTATTAGTCATGCAACAAGGACAAGTAGTGGAATCAGGTTTAACTGATCAAGTACTTGATGATCCACAACATCCATACACTCAACTATTAGTTAGTGCTGCACTAACGCCCTAATTAGTTGACTGTTGACTGTTGACTGTTAACTGTTAACCGTCAACTGTTAACACCCCCATGAAGTGATTCTTCGTCATCTGTGTCCTATTACTATTGATACTTCTTAACCATGCAATCATTAACTCTTAATCATCATTCAGTAAGCTTTCCTCGCCAAGCACTTTTACAAGTTGAGAATTTGCGAAAAAGTTTTATTTTGCATCAGCAAGGAGGCATTAATCTATCAGTGCTAGAAGGTGTATCTTTGAGCGTTAATACTGGGGAATGTGTCGCTCTTTCTGGCGCTTCCGGTAGTGGTAAATCTACATTTATGCGCTGTCTATATGCTAACTATCGCGTTGATAGTGGTTCTGTGTGGGTGAAGCATGAGGAATCTTGGCTTGATTTGTGTCAACTTGTACCCCACGAAATTTTAGCAGTACGACAGAAAACTATTGGATATGTCAGCCAATTTTTAAGAGTAATTCCTAGAGTACCAGCCTTAGAAGTTGCCGCAGAACCATTGTTGGAATTAGGAATAAATATAGATGTTGCATATAACAAAGTTAAAGACTTATTTCGTCGCCTTAACCTCTCAGAACGACTATGGCATCTTTCCCCCACGACTTTTTCTGGAGGCGAAAAGCAACGGGTAAATATTACTCGTGCTTTAGCAGTTGATTATCCAATTTTGCTGCTAGATGAACCAACTTCAGCCCTAGACTCGACCAATCGCCAAGTAGTAATCGAACTGCTACAAGAGAAAAAAGCTCAAGGTTGTGCATTAATTGGCATTTTTCACGACGAAGAAGTAAAAGCGCAACTTTGTAACCGTGAATTAATTTTTAAGAGTTGATGGTTAACTGTTGACGGTTGACGGTTGATTGTTCTTCAAATGATCCAACAAAGTGTCACCAGTTACCAGTTACCAGTTACCAGTCATCAGTCATAAGTCATCAGTCATCAGTCATCAGTCATCAGTCACCAGTTACCAGTCATCAGTCATCAGTTACCAGTCATCAGTCATCAGTCATCAGTCATCAGTCATCAGTCATCAGTCACCAGTCATCAGTCATCAGTCAACAGTCATCAATCCCCAGTCCCCAGTATTTATGAATGAGCAAATATACACTAACTACCGTCTACAACTACCAGATCAAGAACTGCTGGGTACTTTGGTAGTCCGAGATGGATTAATTGCTGATATTCAGCCAGGAATTCTTACTCATGGTCAAAATGGTGAAGGAGATTATCTTTTACCAGGATTGATTGAATTACACACCGATAATCTTGAACGCTGTATGTCTCCGCGTCCCGGTATTCGCTGGCCTTTAGAAGCCGCGGCCGTTTATCATGACCGAGATTTAGCCAGTGCGGGAGTAACAACAGTCTGTGATGCGATCGCTATTGGTGATGTAGCGGCTGGTTCTCCGCGCTTAACTAACTATGCACCGATGATTGATGTTATCTCCCAAGGACAAGCCGCCGGACGCTTTTGTGTGGAACATCGGATTCATCTACGCTGTGAACTGGCTTATGAGGAGGTGTATGAGATTACAGCAGAGTATACAAATCATCCTCTGTTATCCATGATTTCACTGATGGATCACACTCCTGGTCAAAGGCAGTTTATCCGCTTGGATAAGTTTAAAGAATATTACATGGGTAAACATGGTGTGACTCCTGACCAAATGGACGAGTTTATTTTGGTTCGTCAGCAAAAACAAGCAATATATGCAGAAAAAAACCGTATAGCTTTAGTAGAACTCGCCAAAACTCAAGGTATTTCTTTAGCGAGTCATGATGATGCTACAGTCGAACACGTCCAAGAAGCCTTGCAAGATGGCGTAGTGTTAGCTGAGTTCCCCACGACCTTAGAAGCCGCCAAAGCAGCACACAGCTTAGGATTACAGGTTTTGATGGGTGCGCCGAATTTAGTGCTTGGCGGTTCTCACTCTGGGAATGTTTCCGCAATGGAACTTGTCTTACACAATTTAGTGGATGTGATTTCTTCTGATTACGTGCCTCAAAGCCTACTACAATCTATTTTTATTATTGCCCATAAGACAGATAAGCCGATTTACCAAGCAATGCAATTATTTACTAGTAACCCAGCCAAAGCCATTAATTTATTTGGCGATCGCGGTAGTCTAGAGGTAGGCAAAAGAGCCGATTTTATCACCGTTCATGATGATGGTATTGTACCCCGATTGAAAACAACTATCTGCCGAGGCGATCGCGTTGCTTAACCAAAAAGATAAATTCGCAAATATAGCCTTAGCCAGATAGATTAGGACATCAAGCTAAGATAAAAGGCTTTAAATTCCGTCAACAGTCAACAATCAACAGCCATAACACCCACACGGGATAAATCAATTCACCCGCTTTACTCTGCTTCTTCATCAATTACTGCACTACGATCAAGTATCAATAAGTTGCGGAGTTGATCTGTATCTAATTCCGTTAACCACTCTTCGCCTGCACCAACGACCTGTTCCGCTAGTTGTTTTTTACTTTCAATCATGTCGTGAATTTTTTCTTCTAAGGTGCCGTTGCAAACAAATTTATGCACCTGTACATTGCGAGTTTGACCAATGCGAAATACGCGGTCTGTGGCTTGATTCTCTACGGCTGGATTCCACCATCTATCAAAATGAAATACATGATTTGCCCTGGTTAAGTTCAACCCTACACCACCTGCTTTGAGAGAGAGAATCATAATTGGCGGCCCCTGGGGGTCGTGTTGAAAACGGTCAATCATTTCTTCACGTTGCTTTTTGCTCGTACCACCATATAAGAAAAATATTTCCTGTCCTAATTGTTTTTCTAAATGTGGTTTGAGTAACTTACCCCATTCTGCAAATTGAGTGAAAATTAAAGCACGTCCCGCACCAGCAGCACCATAAGTATTGCTTTCAGCTAATACCTCTTCTAACATTTCTTCTAACCGTTGCAGTTTTCCGGAACTGTATTGTTCTAAGGTATTTGTTTTTAGATATTGCGCTGGATGATTGCAGATTTGTTTGAGTTTAATTAATAAAGCTAAAATCATCCCTCGGCGTTGCAATCCTTCAGCCGATTCAATTTCTGCTAAAGATGTTTCTACCACTTTTTGATAAAGTGCAGCTTGTTCTCCAGTCAAACCACAAAATACTGTCATTTCTTGCTTATCGGGCAAGTCTTGAATAATATCACGGTCTGTTTTCAGACGACGCAGAATAAATGGTTGCACTAAAGCACGCAATTGATTTAAAGATGCTGCATCACCATACTTTTCAATTGGCATAGCAAAGCGTCTTTGAAAGAATTGTTTATTACCTAAGTAACCAGGATTGAGAAAATCTAGAATTGACCAAAGTTCCTGCAATCTATTTTCTACTGGTGTACCTGTTAAAGCAATCCGAAATGTTGTTTCTAATTGTCTGACTGCTTGTGATTGTTTGGCTTCCGCATTCTTCACATTTTGGGCTTCGTCTAAAACAATTATCTGCCAAGAAATACCCTGTAATGATTTGACATCTCTATGAATTAATGAGTAACTTGTGATAACTAGATCATGTTTTTTTACAGCTTCTTGAAATGCTTTCCCTTTAGGACGTTTGTCACCATGATATTGGAGAACTTTAAGTGTAGGTGCAAATTTTCTCACTTCTCGTTCCCAGTTACCTAAAACGGAAGTAGGACACACTAGTAAAGTCGGGTTTTCTAATACATCCTGTTCTTTGAGGTGCAGCAGAAAGGCGATAAATTGAACTGTGTTATGGCAGATAATATTATTAGCGACAAAGTTGTGATGTTCTTCTACTTCAAAGTCGTAAACCCAGCCTTCGTAATCAATTTCTTCGATTTTTTCAACTTTGCAATAGAATACCTCCTTCTCCAGCATCTTTTCTAAAGAGTTTCTGGTAAGAGTTAACTGTTCTACATCTAAACTTTCATAAGCTGTTAAAGTTTGACTTATCCATTTAGAGGCCTTGAGTTGCTGATAATGTTGTTGGGTTTTTCCAGTAATTATCTTGTCCATCCCGATTACGACTTTCTGCAAACTCTCTCTTGAAAATTGCTGTGAGCCGTTAATATAAACAGTATTGTGCATTCCTAAATGCCGCAAAGGCAAGCCTGTGGTTTTAATGGTTTGAGCAACAATATCACTAGCTGGAATGCCTTCAACATTAGTATTATTGATGTGCTGACATATTTTTACTAACTTTGCCTGCTTTTGTGCATTACCAAAACCAATTTCTTGCAAAAATCTTCTAGCAGAATTACCACCGATAACACCGATATAATAAGTACGGAAAATTCGCTTACCATTGGTAGCTGATTTTTGCTTGGGTGAAGTTCTCAACCAAATACCAAAACGTCGCAGTAATGTAGATAATTGCTCAATTAATAAGGGAGATGCTGTGGCAATCTCAATACTCCGCATACTAAAAATTACAGCAGACTCGGCATCGAAATAGTTACGCAAAAATAGGCGTACACTATCTAAATCAGCCTGCATGATAAAAGACGGAATAGATTTTTCTGCTGAAAGTTTACCCCAAACATAACCTTTATTTTCTAAATATTGCCTATAAGTTTGGCTATTAATTTGTAGATAGGGAACTCTGTTTGGATGGCTATAAATTTGCGGGTTGTTAGTTTTGAGATTGTAGCGATCGCCTATACATTGAAATGTCTCTCTGAGTTCGTCTAATAATTTAGTATCCTTTTGGGTAATTTTGACAGTTCCTCTATCAAGTAGTTCATAGCCTTCGGCAATTTGCCAAGCCAAAAACTTGATTAAATTAGGGTCTTCCGGTTGACCATGCCAAATCATTTTAGCAGGTACACAAACGTAATCACCTACCTGTAAATTATTTGCCCAACCCTGATTTATTAACAGTTTGTGGCGATAGGTGATAGTTACACTGCTGCCATCTTGGAGTGTAATTTTTCTTAATTTCTCTCGTATCTGCTGCCGATACAATCGCCTAATAGGAGCCTGGACAATTTTACCAGTCTCTTCATTTATACAATTCACCAACAATTCCGCAGTCGGTTCTGTCCAAAATCCTTCACCATCAAATATGGCTGTACCTGCGTGATTTGTCCAAATAGTTTCGGCTGTCTGTAAAAGCCCATTGACATGAACTAATGTATTAGGCGCTACACATTTACCCAGTCCCATGTCGTCGGCGAGACAAGCACCTAAACCCCAGCGTTCGAGGAATGCTAACCAAGCCGCACCCCTTTCTTGATAAGGACGCAACTTTCCTTGGAAATTTTTCGGCGTAGGTAATGGTGCAACTGCTTGATTATTTGTCAGCGCCCCAATCAATTCTTGTAATGCGCCAGAGGCTTCAAAGCTGACTACGGGTAATTTCTCAATTACTTGTGTATCGCCACTACTTAGACGTAAAGCATCTTCTAAAGATAAGGCCATTTGGTCTTTACGCGCGGAGAAAAAGGCTTCGGCTGTCTTGATATCTTGGGGACGCAACTCCACCCATTCATCGTTAATTTCTACCAACGGGCTTTTTAAAGCTACCAATCTGTCAAATTCCGCTTTAGAAATAGTTTGCCCACCAATCGCTAAGTGCCATTGAAAATTAAGCAAACTCTGCAATCCTAAGCGTCCTGGTTTTTTCTTCGGCGTTTCGGCGGAGATTTTCAAACCCAAGCGGTTTGCCCAGCCTTCACGGTTCGCCAAACTAGGAGGTAAAATCACCCCTAAACCGCTATCTTCAAATCGCCAAGCCACAGCCTTGATAAATTCATAAGCCTGCATGGGGTTGAGATGACAAAATTGGGGTGATTCGGTATCTAAAGTGGGGGCAATGACCGGATACAATCGAGAAGCTAAACCCAAACCTCGCAAAAATGTTTCCTGGGGTTCTTGGATCGATCGCTGTTGATAAATTAGCTGTTCAACAGGATGTTGCCAAATAGTCGTCGCATCTACTAAAAATTCTGGATCATCGGCTGCTTGCAGGAAATACGCCAGTGTCCATTCAGTTTCTCCTGGTTCTGGAGAACGTAATTCAAAACAAGTCCGAAATTGATTTTTACTAGCCAGTTGATATTGTAGCGGCATTGTCCAAGCCTTGAGTGCCGCTTCTAACCGTTCCAAACCAACCGCATCTGCATCAACTGAATTAGATGCACCACTTAACGCTTGCAACCACTGTCGTACCGCCGACGGTAAAGATGCCATCAACCGAGTTTCCATCACAGGCTGATTCCCCACCATCTCCCGCAATTGCGTATCTATCGCACTATTGAGAAAACCCAATATTAATTCCTGTGGCTGACTAGGAAAATCTATATATATAGGAGATGGAGATAATTCCCCATTCCCCAATCTCTGATAAGTCCTACAAACCAAAGGCATCTTCGCGGCAAACTTTTCTAAACGAGTTCCATCTACAGCACTATCTAAAAGTACTTGCCATTTAGCACTTACAGAATTATTAGTTTGTCGTTGGATAATTGGGAGAAACTTAGACCTAGAAATTAAATCTAAACTCCAACGGGCAATTTGTGACCAAAAACGTAAATCTCCACCTAAGAAAGCATTCTCTATGCTAGTAACGTTTAGAGGTAAAGAAGTTAAAAATTTAATTGCAGCATTGGGGGGAAGACAAAAACCTTCTACACGCCAAGGTTGTAAATAAACTTCAAAGTCTGACTCAGATGCTAAAGCAGCAGAATGCACAGGAGAAATTAAAATGGTTTCTTTTTTACGAGGTTGGGAAATTTCCGTTGGCAGGGCAATTATTTGTGAGTGAATCGGTAAATTAATTTTTGCAGAACTTGCTACTTTAGAGGTTCGCTTTTCCGCTTGTTGCGGTAACAACTGAGCGATCGCCTGATGTTGAGACTGCAACCACTCACTTAACTCAGATGCAGACAGCGCCAAGGGATTGAGGGCTATTTCCTCAAAATCAAAATTCACCTGTGGCGATCGCCAAGTTTCCCCCCAAATAAATAAATAACTATCCTGCTCATTTAATATCCAACTACCGTGTAAAATTGCCATTTGTTAACTACTCAGACTTTACTTAAATTAATAAATGTTTATTTTTTGTCTATTAACTATATTTGGTTAAATAAATATCATCTAAAATAAATGTACGTAATTATTGATATATCAAAAATATAAATGATGAATCTACCTCTATATAAAGTACTAAAAAATGGTTCAACTGTAGAATTAGATTATATAAAACCTCAAGAATACGAAGATGTAAGAACGCTACTCAATTTCGTCATTGATGAAGGTAAAACTTATCCACAAAAACAACCATTATCACAACCAGAATTTGCAGCTTACTGGTTAAGTCAAGATGCCTTTGTTATTAGGTTATCTGGTAATAATGGTACACAAAAACCACGAGAAATATTAGGGTCATTTTATATCAAGCCAAACTTTCCGGGACGGTGCAGTCATATCTGCAACGCTGGTTTTATTGTACAACCAGGATTGCGGGGTCAGGGCATAGGTAGATTCATGGGAGAATCCATGCTTTCCCTAGCATCCCAATTGGGTTACGAAGCAGTGATGTTCAATTTGGTCTTTGAAACTAATATACCTTCAATCACCCTATGGCAATCCTTAGGCTTTGATATCATTGGCAGCATTCCTGATGCGGCAAAGCTAGCTGATGGAAATTTGGTAAAGGCGCTGATTATGTATAGGGGTATAGGGGTATAGGGGTATAGGGGTATAGGGGAAGAGTAAAACTAAATTCTTCCCTTACACCCTCACACCCTTACACCCTCCTGATGTTGCTCTTTGTATGTAACAGAAGCCAGCTACAGGGCATAAATGTTAGGATTGCCACAGAGAGAGAATAGCGTGCATAGAAGGAAAAAAAGCTGAATGGCAGAATTTGAGAAGTCAATATCCTTCGATGGAAGGGATATTCGACTGAAAGTAGGCCTACTAGCACCCCAAGCTGGTGGGTCGGTTTTGATAGAATCAGGGGATACAGCTGTTTTAGTCACAGCTACGCGATCGCCAGGTAGAGAAGGAATTGATTTCCTTCCCCTGACAGTGGATTATGAAGAAAGACTGTATGCGGCTGGTAGAATCCCCGGTGGGATTATGCGTCGTGAAGGCCGTCCCCCAGAAAAAACAATTCTCACCAGCCGTCTCATAGACCGTCCCTTGCGTCCTTTGTTCCCTTCATGGTTGCGGGACGACTTGCAAATTGTCGCCTTAACAATGTCGATGGATGAGCAAGTACCGCCCGACGTACTAGCGGTGACAGGCGCTTCCATTGCCACTCTCATTGCTAAAATCCCCTTTAACGGGCCGATGGCAGCAGTGCGGGTAGGCTTAGTGGGCGATGATTTTATTATTAACCCCACCTATGCAGAAATCGAAGCCGGAGACTTGGATCTGGTAGTCGCAGGTTCACCTCACGGTGTGATTATGGTGGAAGCAGGGGCTAATCAATTACCAGAGCGAGATATTATTGAGGCGATTGATTTTGGTTATGAGGCGGTGCGCGACTTAATTAAAGCGCAGCTAGACCTAGTAGCCGAACTCGGTCTGGAAATTGTCCAAGAAGCACCACCAGAGGTAGACCAAACTCTGGAAAATTATATCCGCGATCGCGCTAGCGACGAAATTAAGAAAATTCTGGCTCAATTTGAACTAACCAAACCCGAACGCGATGCCGCGTTGGACGTTGTTAAAGATAATATTGCCACAGCGATCGCCGAACTCCCAGAAGAAGACCCAATTCGTTTAGCTGCAACCGCCAACAGCAAAGCCCTGGGCAACACTTTTAAAGACATCACTAAATACTTCATGCGCCGTCAAATCGTTGAAGATAACGTGCGTGTGGATGGTCGTAAACTTGATCAAGTGCGCCCGGTTTCTTCCCAAGTAGGTGTTTTACCAAAACGTGTCCACGGTAGCGGTTTATTTAACCGAGGGCTGACTCAGGTATTATCAGCTTGTACCTTGGGTACTCCTGGTGATGCCCAAAACCTCAATGATGACCTGCAAACAGACCAATCAAAACGCTACCTCCATCATTACAACTTCCCTCCTTTCTCCGTCGGGGAAACCAAGCCCTTACGCGCCCCTGGTAGACGGGAAATTGGTCACGGTGCATTAGCAGAGAGAGCAATCTTACCTGTACTGCCACCAAAAGAGCAATTCCCCTACGTGATTCGCGTCGTCTCGGAAGTCCTTTCTTCCAACGGTTCCACCTCAATGGGTTCAGTTTGCGGTTCCACCTTAGCGTTAATGGATGCTGGTGTCCCCATCCTCAAACCAGTGAGTGGTGCAGCAATGGGCTTGATTAAGGAAGGTGATGAAGTCCGAGTCCTGACAGATATTCAGGGTATTGAAGACTTCTTAGGTGACATGGACTTTAAAGTCGCTGGTACCGATGCAGGGATTACCGCCTTGCAAATGGACATGAAAATCTCTGGTTTGTCTCTGGAGGTTATTGCCCAAGCTATTCACCAAGCAAAAGATGCTAGGCTGCATATTTTGGACAAGATGCTCCAAACTATCGACACCCCACGCACTGAAACCTCACCTTACGCTCCTCGCCTGTTGACTATCAAGATTGATCCAGACATGATTGGTCTGGTCATTGGCCCCGGTGGTAAGACAATTAAGGGCATCACCGAAGAAACTGGTGCAAAAATCGACATTGAAGATGATGGCACAGTGACAATTTCTGCGGTTGATGAAAACAAGGCAAAAAGAGCGCGTAATATTGTCCAAGGCATGACTCGCAAACTCAACGAAGGCGATGTCTATGCGGGACGTGTAACTCGGATTATTCCCATTGGTGCTTTTGTGGAATTTCTCCCTGGAAAAGAAGGGATGATTCACATTTCCCAATTAGCTGATTACCGTGTCGGCAAAGTTGAAGATGAAGTGGCGGTTGGCGATGAAGTAATTGTCAAAGTGCGCGAAATTGACAATAAGGGACGGATTAATCTCACACGCTTGGGTATACACCCAGATCAAGCAACTGCGGCGCGGGAAGCTGCGGCGGTGAATCGTTAAATCGATTGGGGATTTTAGATATTATCTAAAATCCGCGATGCCTCTTTACGTAGGCATCGCCGTAAAGTTTTTCATTATTGTGAATAATTGCAAGTTCGGCCAATTAGTGACGATATGGTTGCTTTGGTTGGTAATAGGTCATAGGTAATAGGTAATTGTTTTTTACCATGACCAATTACCAATTACCAATTACCATAAGTTCGATATACGAAAATCTATCTCAACCATAAATACTCATTTTGTCAGTTTGTCGATTTGAGCGAAGTTTGGTAAATAAAAGAAATAGCTTACATAGTTAAGCTTGCGCTTTTGTTCCATACTTAACACCAAGCATTGTGAGTGCTAAACCTTTGCCAGAAACTACTGCCCATGTCAAAATCATTCGCCAATCCTGGCAACACGGCTTCCTAGAAGGTGAAGTGAGTGCTGGTGATTTTGAGTGGCATTTCCAGTGGCATTTTCGTCGGGGAGAACTTTTGGTAAAGCCTTCCCAAGGACGCGCTTTAATCAAAGAACCCCTCGGCCGCTTCTTGGAACAGCAAGATTATCAACTAGAGCCAGGAGGAGACTATGCTTTTAAGATTCGCGCACAATTGTGAAACGTGGGCAGGAGGCTGGGGGCAGCGGAGAATAACTATTGACTATTGACTATTGACTATTGACTATTGACTCTTAACCATTAACCGATTCTGTGAGGCGATTGAGATATCTTTCGATTAAAAGAATGGCGACAATATCATCTATTGGGCGGGGCGGCTGACGCATTCCGTGGGGTAGTAGCTTTATTAGTCCTTGAGGAGGATACATCTGCCAATAGCGATCGCGTGCCTCTAAGGTACTATAACGTTCGTCTACTAAGACAATATTTAATGCTTCAGCTAATTCTTGCTGTAGTTTCTGTTTCCAGCGTTTGGCTGTGGTTTGGTTGCCCATAACTAGCATAGAAATGGGAAACTGTTGTCGTAGGGTATTAATGATGGCGATCGCATCTGCGGAAGCAACTACTTGATGATAATAGAGTTGCCGATCCAATCCCATCACCGCTAAACCACATTTATCTTTACCTGGATCAAAACCTAAAATAACTGGTTGTGTGGGAGAAAATGCACTTAAAGTCATAATAATTCCAAAAATAATTATTCAGAATACAAATAAATTTCGAGCAATATATTTATTGATTAACTAACTATTTTTAATATATAGCCGTAGCCAGATAGATTAAGACATCAAGCTAAGACAAAAACCGGAAAACAGAAGGCTTTCAAGCCTGTCAAGCGTCAACCGTCAACCGTCAACACCTATATTTCTAGTATTTTAATTACAACACTTTCTTGTTATCCTCAATCCCTGGAAGTTATTTAATATTGTGAATTTTGAATTGTTCACTCCCTACTTTGTTTATTTAAGTACTCAAAATAACTTTGCCATTTTGGATTGCTACTAATCGCACTCTCAATGGCCCGGCTGTATAAGTATCTTCAGCAGCGATCGCTTTAATTTCTATTGGTTGATCTAACTGACGCAACAAGGAAACAAAGCGCAGAAAAGTACCATCTATTTGGACACCTTCCACAATTCCCGCGTTTCTAGCACGAAATTGGGAAGCGGAAATTAATAAATCTAACCGTTGTCGTAACTGATAAGAGGTCATACTACGGGGATCGGCTGTAGTTGTAGCCAAAACCTCACTCCCAGAAAATACCAGCACATTTCTAGCTGTATCAGCAAAAAACTCTATCTGGTTTTCTCCTCTGACGTAATTACCAGCTGAGAATATTCTGACTACATATTCTCGACCATCATTAATTTGCTGAATCAGTTGCTCAATTCTATCTGGGGTGATACGTAGTAGTTCTATATTTGCCGAGTTTGACCCAGGTTCGCTTAATTCTAAACTGGCATTGCGGTTAGCTTCTTGCAGTAGTTGGAGGATTATCTGACGTGTAGCCGCTACCTGATTAGTCCGAACAACAGCAGAGGCCAAAACTTGACCGCGAACTAATGCTAGTTTGCCTAAACGTAAGTCGCGGTATGACTGGTAATATTTCTCCAGTCGCGCCACTTCCTGTTCTAAATAGTCCTGTTGTGTTTCTAATTCTTTGAGCCGTGACTCTCGTTTGGCAATTACCTCTTCTCGCTGTGCAATTTCCAAGTTACGGTTTTGAATTAGTTTATCTAGTTGGGAAATTTTCTGGTCGCGCTGTTGTAGTGCTTGTTGGCGGTTAGCTAGTTCTCTATCCCGTTGTTCTATGGCTTGTTGACGGTTAGCCAGTTCTCTGTCCCGTTGTTCTATGGCTTTTTTAGCTTCAGCATATAGCCTTTGACGTTCTGTCTTGAGTTGTTCTACTGCCCGTTGTAAGGCTTTTCTTTGATTGTAAACGCTTTGCAGTTCAGCGATCGCTTTTTGATATTGTGTAACTACTTGTCCCAGTCGGCTTTGGGTGCGCTGGTATTGTGCTTGGGTTTGCGCTAAATCTTGCTGTGCTTTTAATTTTTCTTTTTTGGCTTGGTCGCGCTGAGTTTCTACTTGTCTTTTGTCGGTTCTGGTGGTTTCTAGCTCTTGATTAACTTTATTGCGCTCAATTTCTACCTGAGTTTTTTGCTCTTCTGCAACTTTGAGCTGTTCTCGTTTTTGCCTGAGGTCTTTTTGAATATCTTCTAACTCAAAAACCCCTTTCCGCAGTCCTTCATCAGCAATAAATAAAATTGCCAGGGTAGTTGCTGAAATCAGTCCTCCCGTCAAAATTGTCACCAGTACAGCCGTATTTTTGGGGCGTAGATTAAACAGAGAGAGGCGTGCTTTGCCAACTCTTGTGCCGATGCGATCGCCAACAGTGGCAATTACACCTCCCAAAATTAAAATTGCTGCTATGAGGATGTACCCAGTGGTCATCTTCAGCTACCCAATTGAGTCCAGATACAGCCTACTACTTTCAATCATTATTTGTGGAGAATGGGAGGGTGGCAATAGCTGAAGTTACTCAAGATATTAGATTTACTTCTAACTATGGGTGCCATTGAAAAAAATATAACACGTACCACCTCTCATTATTCCAATTGTTTAAAGAGTTCAGAAGGCAAGAGCCAAAATCCAGTATGGGTTCACCGTCACTTGGAGTTAAATAAACGGATTGAAAAAACCAACTAAATCTATAATGACTAGGATTTAGCCTATGGTAATAACTAGCCACATTCTGAATTCTGACTCCTGTATTCTTCTTTAAGTGAACTGTCTGCTGAGAGTCACAGGTTTATGCACAGTAATCTTCTTTTTGTGAATGGAAATCATCTTTTTCTCCCGCAGATCCCCTAGTAGCCTAGTAACAGTAACGCGAGTAGAGCCAATTGCTTCGGCGATCGCCTGATGAGATAACTTTAAATCAATTGTGATTCCATCTGCACAAGGAACACCAAAATCACGACAGAGAATTAACAGAAAACTCACCAATCTCGAACCCATATCTCGGTGCGCTAAGGTTTCAATCATCATCTCTGTTTGTAGAATCCGCGAAGACAGACCCCGCAGCATCAACATTGATAATTCCGGATTTTCCTTTAGTGCTTGCTCAACTTGTTCAATTGGTGCAGAAAGCAATTCTACTGGAGTAAATGCCACCGCATGGTAAAACCTATCCGACTTGTTTCCTGTCAACAAAGACAGGACACCAAAAACACTATTTTCCCGCAGTAGTGCTACTGTAATCTCTTCTCCTGCCTCGTACACCCTGGAAAGTTTCACAGCCCCTTTCAAAAGAAAGTAGACTCGTTCGGCAGGATCGCCAGGAAAAAAGATCGTTTTATTGCGTTCAAACGTTTCGACAACAGGCGGAAAAGCTCCGGTTGCCATCTGACGAAAAACATTTGCTAGGGCCTTATCTTGTGTCACGATCATCTCCCTTCCCCTACCCAATGCCGGAATAACAAAAAACTAAAAACTAATTACCTAAGAATACACCTGAAAAATCAATAAAGCACCGTTAACCTTTCTGTACTTTCCTATACTCAAACGTACAACTTTATGGTTATTTGTTCATAATGATACCCAAATTTTACTATTTTTAGCTAGCAGTTCTTGATAGATACTTCTACTTTCTCTAACCATCAGGTTTTTTGCAGAAAAAATTAAGTAATCTTGAAAATATCTTAAGAAATAACAAACATTTTATTCTAAAAAACGCCCTTAATAATCATCATTTTTGCCAACTATGTATAAAACAAAGATAAAGGGTTTGGAGAAGGGTGTAGGGGTGTAGGGGTGTAGGGGTGCAAATGTTGAAAATCCTTACACCGAGTCTCAACAGATAACCTGGTTGCGTCAGTCCTATCTTGGTTAAGGCAGGCTGTTCGTGAGTAAGGGGGTAAGAGAAAAATTCTGACCCTCTTCCCCTGCTCCTCTTCCCTAGCTCTTCCCCTGCCCCTCCGCCTCTTCGGTCAAACAGCAAAAAAATTCCCAACATAGCTCGATTATCTCTTCTACTGGGTAGTGATTTCTGTCAAGCTGTACAAATGAATCGATCACATTAATGAAAACAGAAATCTCTATGCTGAATCTGACTGGAAAAAATGCCTTGGTTACAGGTATCGCCAATAATCGTTCCATTGCCTGGGGAATTGCCCAACAACTGCACGCAGCCGGAGCTAACCTTGGTATTACTTATCTACCAGATGAACGTGGCAAATTTGAGAAGAAAGTTTCAGAACTCGTAGAACCCCTTAACCCCAGCTTATTCTTGCCTTGTAATGTTCAAAATGATGAACAAATTCAGTCTACTTTTGATACCATCCGCGATAAATGGGGCAGGTTAGATATTCTGATTCATTGTCTAGCCTTTGCTAACAGAGATGATTTGACTGGAGATTTTAGCCAAACATCCCGTGCTGGTTTTGCCACGGCTTTAGATATCAGCACTTTTTCACTGGTGCAGTTAAGTGGTGCGGCTAAACCTCTAATGACCGAAGGCGGTAGTATTATTACTCTGTCATATTTGGGTGGTGTCAGAGCTGTTCCTAACTACAACGTTATGGGAGTAGCCAAAGCCGGATTAGAAGCTAGTGTACGTTATCTAGCATCTGAACTCGGCTCTCAAAATATTCGCGTTAATGCCATCTCTGCTGGCCCCATCCGCACCTTGGCTTCTAGTGCCGTGGGTGGCATTTTAGATATGATTCATCATGTGGAACAAGTAGCGCCCTTACGTCGGACTGTGACTCAGCTAGAAGTGGGTAATACAGCCGCTTTCTTGGCTAGTGATTTAGCTAGTGGTATTACTGGTCAAGTCTTGTACGTAGATGCAGGATACGAAATCATGGGGATGTAATAACAATTCAAAATTCAAAATACCCTTCGGGAACGCCAAGGGCGAACAAAATTCAAAATTAAAGACAGTTGGAGTCGGGGATGTTTTACCCCAATTCAACTGATACTACGTGTCGTAGAGGTCTTAAACCCTTGAATTTACGATAAAATTTGGGTACTGGGGAGTGGGGAGTAGGTTGTTCTAATTTCTTTCACCCACTCCCTATGCCCTACTCCCTCCTCCCAATTATGCAAATCAGCGATTATCCCCAACTTAACTTATCCTCAGTCCCTCGGATTGCTTCAGTGCATCGCACAACTGGGGAAACGAATGTGCAGGTTACTGTCAATTTGGATGGTACGGGAATTTGTAAGGCAGCTACTGGCATTCCCTTTTTAGATCATATGTTGCATCAAATTTCCTCCCACGGCTTGATTGATTTGGATGTCCAAGCCCAAGGAGACTGGGAAATTGATGACCACCACACAAATGAAGATGTGGGTATTACTTTAGGTCAAGCTTTGGCTAAGGCATTAGGCGATCGCAAAGGTATAGTCCGCTTCGGCAATTTTTTAGCACCTTTAGACGAAGCTTTAGTACAGGTAGCACTGGATTTTTCTGGTCGTCCTCACCTCAGCTACGGCTTACAAATTCCTACCGAACGTGTGGGAACTTATGACACCCAATTAGTTAGAGAATTTTTTGTGGCACTAGTCAACCATAGCCAAATGACTCTGCACATTCGCCAATTGGATGGCATTAATTCCCATCACATTATTGAGGCGACCTTCAAAGCCTTTGCCAGAGCAGCCAGAATGGCTATAGAAGTCGATCCTCGCCGCGCGGGGACAATTCCTAGCTCTAAGGGGGTTTTGTAAGCAGCAGGGGGCAGGGGAGGCAGGGGGGAGAAATCCCTAGTCCCCAGTCCCCAAAATTTGCAACAATTAACAAACCTATAGCGATCGCGCTGATCTTCCTGGGTACTTTATAACCAATGCTGCGTAATCACTAGTATTTGTTAATTAACACCCAATGCAGTCTTTTACAGACACCCCGGATTCTCAATTAACTACCAAAAATACCCCGCCAGTAGTGATGACTTCTGATTTGCGAAAAGTTTATCGCACTGGCTTTTGGATGAATCAAAAAGTTGTTTCCCTCAAGGGCTGTTCTTTAACGGTTTACCAGGGGGAAACTTTTGGTTTATTGGGGCCGAATGGTGCGGGTAAAACTACTTTGTTAAAGCTATTGTTGGGAATTATCCGTCCAACTGGTGGACAAGGGTTATTGTTGGGTCAGCCATTAGGCGATCGCCATATCAAGCAACGTGTTGGTTATTTGAGTGAAAATCCTTACTTGTATGAATATCTTACTGGTTGGGAGTTTTTAGAGTTAGCGGCTGGTTTATTTGCAATTCCTGCTGCTGTGCAACGTCAACGCATTCCTGAATTATTGGATTTGGTGGGTTTATCTGTAGCTGATGCCCAAAAAAAACAAATGCGCCGCTATTCCAAAGGGATGCTACAGCGTGTTGGCATGGCTCAGGCACTAATTAACGATCCAGAGTTGATATTTTTGGACGAACCAATGTCTGGTTTAGATCCTCTAGGACGCTACCGGATGCGGGAAATTATTTTGTCGCTGAAAGCCGCAGGTAAGACGATTTTCTTCAATAGCCATATTCTCAGTGAAGTGGAGAAAATATGCGATCGCATTGCTATCCTTTCAAAAGGTGAATTAATTTGTTCTGGTTCTCTGGATGAAATACTGGGTAGTCAAAACACATACCATGTTAAAGGTCAAAATGGTGATTGGGAAATTCTCAAAAAATGGCTGGCAAATTTAGTGTATGAACCTGATGGTTATTGGCAAGGTATACTGCAAGAAGATTATTATGATTTCCTCGCTAGCGTGCGTTTAATGGGTGGGCGAATTATTTCTATGAATTTATCTCGTCAATCTTTAGAAGAATTCTTTATCAACCAGATTCAAAAACAAGACACATCTTTACATGAAGTAATTGATCAATCAGAAGTGTAGCCTTAGCCAGACAGACTAGGACATCAAGCTAAGATAAAACCTGGACAACACGATGATTTCAAGTCTGTCAACAGCCATATCTCAGCAAAAATACTAATGTGGAAATTATATTCACAGATGTTGTTTAGTAAAATCAGGCAACTTTTACTGTAACTTTACTAAAAATTCAAACTTTGGAAAAAATATTTGACCGGATTAAGATAGTTTTTCTAGGAAAATGAGAATTGTCGGGAAACTTCAATACTTAAGTATAGTCAAGATTAAAATGTTTAGACAATACTTTACCGATGGTAGTCTCAGAGTTTAAAAAATATGCTTAACACAGGTTCGCTGAAATTTCTATCACAGCCAGCTGTGGGTGCAGCTTTACTAACTGCTGCTCATCTCGTTGTGCCGTTTGCCAGCGTAGCTCAGGGACAACAAGTATTTCCTAATTCGCAAACAGTACCCCCTACTAACCAACGAGTATCACCACCAGTACAAGTAGATACAAAATACTTGTTGGGAGGCGGCGATCTAATTCGTGTAAATGTATTTGAAGTTCCCGAATATGGTGGTGAATACCAAATTCCTCCAGGTGGAGCTATCAACTTACCTTTAATCGGCAGTGTTTCAGTTCAAGGATTCACAACAGAACAAGCTGCTGATGTCATCACTGACAGATATCGCAGGTTTCTGAAACGTCCCCAGATTTCTGTCAATCTTTTATCCCCTCGCCCCATCAATATCTTAGTTGCTGGGGAAGTCACACGCCCAGGATCTTACACTTTGAGCTTGCAAGGCGGTGCAGGTAATAATCCAGGGGTACAATATCCCACTGTATTGGCTGCACTCACAACAGCCCAAGGTGTTACCTTAGCAGCAGATGTCACTCAAGTGAAGCTGAGACGTAAAACCAGCAATTCTACTGAGCAAATCGTCAGTCTCAATTTAAAGGAACTCATCCAAACTGGTAGCTCTTCACAAGATATTACTTTAAGGGATGGAGACGTTATAGTCGTGCCAACTGCTACTAGCTTCAACGTAGCAGAAGCACGTAATTTATTTGCTGCTAACTTTGCTGCTAGCCAAACCGCACCCCGCACTGTAGCCATTATCGGTCAAGTCAATCGTCCTGGCTCATATCTTGTGAGTGCAGGGGCGACAGAGGCTCAGGCTGGTGGGAATGGGGCTAGTGGCAGTGGTTTACCCACGGTGACACGAGCAATTCAATTAGCTGGCGGTATTACCTCCCAAGCAGATATTACCAAGATCACGTTACGCCGACCGACAAGGACTAATGGTGAACAAACTATAGACCTCAATCTTTTGGAACTATTACGCACTGGTGATGTTAATCAAGATGTAATTGTCCAAGATGGAGACACAATCGTGATTCCTACTGCTACTGAGGTTAACCCAGCACTAGCGACGGAATTAGCAACTACTACTTTGTCTCCCAATACAATTCAGGTTGGTGTGGTAGGTGAAGTTAAACGCCCAGGAGCCGTAGACATTAGACCAAATAGCTCCTTAAACCAAGCACTACTCGCGGCTGGTGGATTTAATGACGCTAGAGCGCGTAGCGCCAGTGTAGAGTTGATGCGTCTTAACCCCAATGGTTCCGTGACTAAGCGTGAGATCAAAGTTGATTTCAACCAAGGAATTAACGAAGAGACTAATCCCATACTCCGTAACAACGATATTGTTGTAGTCGGTCGCTCAGGTCTAGCTAGGACTAGTGATAGCGTCGGCTTGATATCAGGGCCTTTAGGTACATTCTTAGGTGTAGTTAGACTCATCTTTGGTTTTTAACACAAGCTGTAAACTGGGGGCGTTGTCAAATTTGTCTGTCCCCAGATTTTTCTGTTGAACCAAATTAGGCGATAGTGCGATCGCCATTTATTTTTTAATATTAAATAAATATTAATTATTTACCTTCGTCTCATCACCAACTATATGGTTGCTTTGGTTGGTAACGAGTCATAGCTAATAGCCTTCTACCACTAGTGCCAGCAAAAAAGTAATTGTGTTTTACCATTACCAGTTACCGTTCGGCTAATGCTCACGGTGAAGCCCATGACCCACTACCAACCCCACAGATATTACAAGTATTCAAACAGACATGATAATAGACTTAAATGTAGGGCATGGTAGTACCATGTCCTTTAAACTAAAATTGCCCTAAAAGGTAATAGGAGCATATATGGAGCCAATTATTGCTATAGTCTTAGCGCTTATCGGTTATGCCTTAGGATCGGCAAAAATTATTAATGAAGGGAATGCAGCCCTTGTTGAACGCTTAGGACGGAGACATCGCACACTGAATCCAGGTTTAAACTTTATCGTGCCTTTGGTTGATCAGGTGGTGATGGAAGATACCACACGGGAGCAATTTATAGATATCAAACCCCAAAATGTGATCACTAGGGATAATATTTACCTAGAAGTTGATGCTATTCTTTTCTGGCGTATCCGGGATATGGAGAAAAGCTTCTATGCCATTGAAGACTTGCAGGGAGCGTTGACACAACTGGCAACAACCACACTCCGGGAAGTGATTGCTCAAAATACGGTAGAAGATACCAATGTCACCAGAGATGAAATGAACCGAACCATCTTAAGTGAGTTGAACAGCACAACAGCAGATTGGGGCGTTGAAATTATCCGGTTAGATATTCAAAGAATTACACCACCGGAAAGTGTGCGGAAAACTATGGAAGAGGAACGGGCGGCTGAATTCAAAAAACGGGCGCTAATTTCCGAAGCTGAAGGAGAACGTCAAGCTGCTATCAAGAAGGCAGAAGGAACAATGACTTCTATGCAGATAATTGCCGAAGCATTGCGTAGTAATCCCGAAAGTAAAGAAATTCTCCGTTATTTGGTCGCTCAAGATTATATTAATGCTAGTTACAAACTAGGAGAAAGTACCAATGCCAAGGTTGTGTTTGTAGACCCAGGCAAATCCGGTGAATTGATGAAAGAGGTTATGGCGGAGACTGTAAATACTGATGGTAATGGGAAGAGTGGGGAGCATGGGTAGAGAGTGGGGAGCAGGGAGCAGGGGGGAATAGCTCAATCCTCAGCACTCAATAACTCACTCCGAAAGAGTGCATCAGCAACTAGAGATACATCACGCATCTCTTGCACATCATGTACTCGCAGGATATCAGCCCCATTGAAAATTGCAGCGCAACAAGCCGCAGCTGTTCCCCAAACTCGTGCTTCGGGATCTGGTTGATTTAAAATTCGACCGATAAAACTTTTACGGGATGCGCCTACTAAGATAGGACAATTTAGCGCCCGTAATGAACCTAAGCGGCGTAGTATTTCTAAATTTTGTTCGTAGTTTTTAGCAAAGCCAATACCAGGATCAATAATAATTTTTTCGGGTTGAATACCCAAGGTTGTGGCTGTGGTAATTTGGTTAGCTAAAAAACTAGAAATTTCTCCCATTAAATCTTGATATTCAGTAAATTGCTGCATAGTCTGTGGTGTACCACGGATGTGCATCAATATAATTGGTACGCCAAAAGTTGCCACTGTGGGCAACATTTGGGGGTCAAATGTGCCACCAGAAATATCATTAATAATATTTGCTCCAGCTTCTATAGATGCTTTAGCTACTTCTGCTCTAGTTGTATCCACTGATATGGGTACAGGAATTTGCGATCGCAATACCTGGACTATTGGCAATACACGCTCCAGTTCTTCTGTCAGAGTGATTTGCTCTGCCCCTGGTCTAGTAGATTGACCGCCGACATCGATAATATCAGCACCAGCAGCTACCAGAGCTTTTGCCTGGTCTAGAGCGGCAGATGTAGTATTAAATTTACCACCATCACTAAAACTATCTGGCGTTACATTTAAAACACCCATTAAATAAGTACGCTGTCCCCAGTGGAAACAGCGATCGCCTATGATCAATTTACTGCACATAGTGATTAGTCATTGGTCAATAGTCAATAGTCAGTAGTCAACAGTTTTAGACTATGGACTATGGACTATTGACTGTGGACTATTTACTGATAGTTTACAATTCGGGCGAAACTTGCAGCTTCTAAACTTGCTCCACCCACGAGAACGCCATCGATTTCTGGTTGAGCCATAATCTCATCAATATTGCTTGGTTTGACTGAGCCACCATATTGAATTGGCACATCAGGATTCTTCAATTGGCTGCGAATTAAGCCAATAACTCTATTAGCCTCTGTTGTTTCACAAGTGTCACCAGTGCCAATTGCCCAAATGGGTTCGTAAGCAATCACCAAATTTGTCTGATCAACATCTATGAGGTCTTTGTCTAGTTGGCTGACAATTAGTGATTCAGTTTCTCCAGAATCTCGCTGTTGTTTGGTTTCGCCTACACAAAGAATCGGCGTTAACCCATACTTTTGAGCAGCTTGGAGACGTAAATTAACTGTCTCGTCTGTTTCCCCAAAAAATTGTCGTCGTTCGCTATGACCGACAATAACGTAACGGACACCAATTTCTGTCAACATTGGGCCAGAGATTTCACCAGTGTAGGCTCCATTTTCTGCCCAGTGGACGTTTTGCGCTCCCAGTTGTACAAGGCTACCATGTAGACTCTGAGACAAAATGGCCAGATCAGTGAAAGGAACGCAAAGCAGCACTTCCCGTTCTTGAGGTGTTTCCTCTAATGCAGGCAGAAATTCTTTTAAGAACTCTTGAGACTCTGCCTGGGTTTTGAACATTTTCCAGTTACCGGCAATAACTATTTTCCGCACAGGTGATTTAGTCAAGTTCCTAACGCTACTAGATGCACTTTTCAGTTTATGACTTTTTGTTAGCCATTTAGTCATTAGTCATGAGTCATTTGTCAGTTGTTACTCCCATCTGTTCTCTAGCTTGCTTATTTGCCCAATATCCTGAGAAAAATTACTAGGATGGAAAATAAAGCTAGTTTAAAAATTAAAATTTAAAATATACAACTGATATGACCTCGATATTACCCTTGCCTGATCCTCAACCAAGCGACGCAACCAATACTGATACAAGTTCTCTCAACTGGGAGGAAGAACTTGATAGTGCCATTTTTAGCTTTGAAGATATTCAAGCAGAACTCAACTATAAACAAGCACAATCGGCGCTGCGGAACTTAGTAGACAATATTGACCTCAGTTCTCAGGAAAAGGCTGGCTTGGAGTCAGAAATAGCTGATTTAGAAACCATGCTGGGGAAGTTAGACAGCATGGTGGTACAAATCGCTGCTTTTGGCATCGTGGGACGGGGTAAATCTTCTTTACTGAATGCCTTGGTGGGGGAATCTGTATTTGAAACGGGGCCTTTGCATGGTGTTACCCGTGCGGCTCAACGGGTCAATTGGCGGATTAGTGAAGAGGCGATTGGGGAAACAGAACGGGCTTTGCGTGTCACTTTACCATCGGTTGGGCGATCGCAGGTAGAGTTAATCGATACCCCTGGGTTAGATGAAATTGATGGGGAAACCCGCACTGCTTTGGCAGAACAGATAGCCAAGCAAGCAGATTTAATTTTGTTTGTGATTTCTGGCGACATGACGAAAATTGAGCATGAAGCCCTTTCTCAATTGCGAGAAGCAGGTAAACCCATCATTCTGGTATTTAATAAAGTAGACCAGTATCCAGAAGCCGATAGGATGGCGATTTACCAGAAGATTCGGGATGAACGGGTGCGGGAATTGCTCACACCCCTAGAAATTGTCATGGCTGCGGCATCACCACTGGTGAAAACTGCTGTGCGTCGTCCCGATGGCAGTAGGGGGGTGCAGGTGCGTACAGGTAACGCTCAAGTTGCTGAACTCCAGGTGAAGATTTTGGAGATTTTGCAACGGGAGGGCAAGGCTTTAGTTGCATTAAATACGATGCTGTTTGCTGATAATGTAAATGAGCAATTGGTACAGCGTAAATTGATGATTCGGGAGCAGAACGCTAATCAGTTGATTTGGAAAGCCGTCATGACTAAAGCGGTGGCGATCGCTCTCAATCCTGTGACTGTGGTAGATATACTGAGTAGTATAGTAATTGATGTTTCTCTGATTTTAGGTTTGTCTAAACTCTACGGCATCCCCATGACTGAAGCGGGTGCTGTGCAGTTGCTACAAAAAATCGCCTTGAGTATGGGGGGTATTGGTGTTAGTGAACTCCTGGCAAACTTGGGTTTAAGTGGGTTAAAAACTTTACTTGGTATCTCTGCAACTGCTACAGCTGGTGTTGCCTTGGGGCCTTATATCTCGGTTGCCCTTACCCAAGCCGGTGTAGCTGGCGTGTCTTCCTACGCTATTGGACAAGTGACCAAAGAATATTTAGCCAATGGGGCAACATGGGGGCCAGACGGGCCGAAAGCCGTAATTAACAGAATTTTGGCAACCCTTGATGAAAATTCCATTCTCAATCGCATCAAGGATGAATTACAGGTAAAACTTCATCGGTAAAATTAATAAAACGGTTATTAGTTCCAGGTTAAGAATAGCTAAATTCCAATTTGCTCTCTTACCCACTTTCTAAATGCCCTCAGCGCTGGGCTTCTGCCTAAAGTATGGCTTTGTTCAACAAACTTGGGAATTGCTTCTAAAATTGGCAAATTGGGAAAATTGGGACTAATTTCAGACTCGATATATTTACCATCCTGAAAAACATTAATTTGTAGCTTTCCTGTCTCATATCTCCACAATTCAGGGACTTTTAATGCTTCATAGGCATCAAGTTGGGTTTTAGAAGTAACATCAACTTCGATAACTAAATCAGGTGGAGGATCAACCGTTAAATCGATTCGCTCTTTACCTATCATCTGAGCCTGATTTTGAATATAAAAGGAATCATCTGGCTCTATACCAAAACGCATATCTTCACGTTTAAAGGTAGTTGAGCCAAAGGATTCACAATCAATTTCTAACTCTTCCAAGATAATTTTTACCAAATCCCCAATGATAACTTTGGCTACCTCATGTCTAGGCAATGGCATTCTTATCTCCAAAGTTTCCTGACTGTAAGCCAACCGAGTTGCACGATGGTCGCCTAGTTCAGTAAGAATTGCTTCAAATTCTTGCCAGCTAACATTGTGGAGTCTAACTCTATGTCCCGGTGGCACACTTAATTGTCTGAATTGAAGTGTTACCATAATCAATATCAAACTAAGAACATATAAGGTTATGGTAGCAGTAAAAAAGAAAATATTAACAGATATTTAATTCTTTGAAAATATGCTGTTGAAATTTTGTTAAACCATGTTTTTTAATTGTGTAATATCCATTATAAATAGTAGTTTCTAATCAGCAATGGCTCATAGGTAATTGTTGTTTAAGATTGCCGATTAGCAATCACCACAGATGTTTTAATTATCCAAAAGGTCATGACACGAAAAAAAATTGGAGTGATAAATATTACCACTCCAAGATTCTGAATAGAGGAGACATTTGTTAACTGATACTACTTGCCATTGCCATTACTACCATTACCGTTACTAGCAAGTACGCGTTCAGCAAGCTTTTCTGGGACTTCTTGCAGGTGGTCGTAAGCCCAATGGAAATAACCAACGCCGAGGGTGAGCGATCGCAACTCTACAATAAAGTTCTGCATCTCGGCTTGTGGTAGGTAAGCAGAAATATTATCCCAACCTTGCCAATCTTGTCTGCCTTCGTAGCCTAAAATTTGCCCCCGTCTACCACTCAACAATTGCAGTACCTTAGAGGTAAATTCGCTTGGTGTGGTCACTTCTACCCGCAAAATCGGCTCTAATAAGGTGGGTTGGGCTTGGGGTATCCCTGTTTGCATAGCTAAACGGGCGGCTTGCTTGAAGGCTTGTTCGGAACTATCAACGGTGTGATAGGAACCATTGGTTAATGTCACCGCTACATCAACCACTGGGAAACCCAAAGGCCCATGTACAAGGAATTCCCGCACACCCATTTCTACCCCAGGAATGTACTGTCTAGGTACTACACCGCCAACAATGCTTTCTTTAAAGTTGAAGCCTTCACCCCGTGGTAGGGGTTTGATATCCAAGAACACATCACCGAACTGTCCATGACCACCGCTTTGATGTTTGTAGCGTCCATGTACTGAGGTGACTGGTTTACGGATGGTTTCTTTATAAGGTACTTGTGGCAGATGGGTAGACATGGGCAAGTTATATTTGCGGCGCAGTCTATCCAGGGCGACTTGCAAATGAATCTCGCCTTGTCCCCACAAAATCACTTCGTGGGTGTCACCGTGTTGTTCCCAAGCTAAAGAGGGGTCTTCTTCTAAGAGTTTACTGATAGCACTACTGAGTTTTACTTCATCGTTGCGCTTTTCTGGGGTGATGGCGAGGGCGTAAACTGGCTCTAATTGTTGGGCTTTGGGTAATTGCGTCGGCTGTTCTGTAGAGATGGTATCCCCGGTTTTAATTCCTTCTAAGCGACTGAGGGCGACAATTTCACCTGGGCCAACTTCGTTCACTGACTGCTGTTGTTGTCCCATGAGGCGATAAATCCCCCCAGCGCGCACACCGTTAAGGACGATACCATCGGTGAGTTTGCCTTGCCAAATCCGTACTAGAGAAAGTTTGCCACCTTGGGGAGTGTAATAGGTTTTTAAGACTTGGGCTATGGGCGTATTACTAGCTTTGCCTTTGAGGCGACGGGCGGCGGTGGTTTCTGGTTCGGGGGCTTCCCTGAGTAAAGCTTCTAATAAAGGTCTGACACCATAATCTTGTTCAGCGACACCAAAGAAGACGGGGACTACTAAATCTGCCCCTAATTCCATTTTTAAATCTTTGAGGATTTCTTCTTGGGGTGGTTCAATATCTTCTAATAGTTCTTCCAATAAGTGGTCATCAAAATTTGCTAAGGCTTCGAGCATTTCTGCCCGTGCGGTATGTTCTTCTTGTTTGAGATGTTCAGGGAAGGGAATAGGGTCAGCTGGTGCGCCGGGATGATATTGATAGGCTTGTTCACTCACCATGTCGATAAAGCCGGTGAGTTGTTCCCCTGCCATGATGGGGTATTGGTGTGCCACTAAGGGACGACTAGAAACTGCTTTGAGGGCGTGTAATGTTTCGAGGACATGAATATTTGCTCGATCCATTTTATTCACAAAGACAAGATGGGGAATTTCCCAATCGTCTAGGAATTTAAATAGAGGAGCAAGGGTGAGGACTCTTTCACGTATTGGTTCACAGACTACAATTGCCGCATCAACGCCCATTAAAGCGTTATATGTTTCTTGGGTAAATTCAACGCTACCTGGACAGTCTATAAAAGTAAAACGAATGTCGTTATACTCAGCGCAGGCGGTGCTGATTTCTACGCTCATGTGGCGATCGCGTGATTCACTCGCACTATCCCCAACTGTGTTACTATCCTTAACGCTGCCTTTGCGAGAAATCGCTCCTGTGACAAATAATAAGCTTTCTAGTAAAGTTGTTTTTCCACTTAAATAAGGGCCGACAATGGCAACATTCCGCGAACCTAATCTGACTTTTTCGCTCATAAAACCTCCCTTGCGGTAAGTCTCAATACCGCATTGCCCTGTTTTTTCTCAAGATGAATAATCCCAGGATTACTCTCTCTTTAATTTGTTATTATCCTTCCTTTAATCAATGATGAAAAAAATTGTAGCCTGTCGTAAGATTTACCTTAAGAAACGTTAAGCGATACAAACTTTAATGCAGAATCTAAAATTTTTGTTAAAACGTAATTTTAAATGCCAGTTTATTTGAAGTAAAGATAACGAAAATTGTTGTGAGTTAGTCCATCAATGAGATTACCATTCTACAAATATCCCTTAACGGCGTTGCTGAGTTTGATATTATTAGGTGAATGCTTCACACCAGCCAACGCAACTATCCCCGTCATCCCAAGACTATTAGCACAATATAGTCTTCCTACAGCCCCAACCTTGTTAAATCAGGGGTTACAAGCAATCCAAGCTGGGAGAATCCAAGATGCGATCGCTGCTTTTCAATCAGCCATTCAGTTAGATCCTAACCTAGCCGCAGCCCACTACAATCTCGGTTTAGCCCTGCGACAAACCGGACAATTACAACCAGCCGCCGACGCATTTTATCGCGCTACCCAAAGTGACCCCAATTTTGCTTTAGCCTTTGCTAATTTAGGCGGGTCATTATTAGAAGGTAATAATTTACAACAAGCAAATGATTATTTGCAACGTGCGTTGGAATTAGAACCGAGGCTGGGTTTTGCCCATTATAACTTGGGGTTAGTGAGGCAGCAGCAACAAAATTGGGAAGGAGCGATCGCCTCATTTCAAAAAGCAGTAGAATTGAGTAAAAATGCACCTGAGCCTCATTATTATCTAGGACTTTGTTATTTACAATTAGGTAAATTGAATGAAGCTAAAAATGCTTTTAATCAAGCTATAAAAATCAATCCACGATATTCCGAAGCTCATTATAATTTGGGCGTTATCTTATTTAATCAAGGTAACTCCCAAGAAGCATTAATAGCCTTTAGAAATTCCGCCGAAGCTAATCCTAATTATCCCAATGCTTATTATGGTGCAGGATTAGTTTTTACCCAATTAAATCAATATAGTGAAGCAGCAAAAGTATTTAACCACGCCAGAAATTTATATAACACCCAAGGTAATCCTCAATGGGCTAAAAATTCTGAACAATTGTTACAACAAGTACAAAATTTAAATTCCGTACCACGCGGAGGTAATAATAATTAACCTACGCTAAAAATAAAATATGGGGTGAACTAACTAACGTCGTCGCAAATTAACCCCTCTTGACATGAACAATAAAATGCAAAAGCGTACCAAGAGTAGATTTCTATTTTGCGATCGCTGGTTAGATCGCCATGCTATTGTTCGTAGTATGGAAGCCTTTCAAGACTTATTAGTTATAATCTTGTGTTTAGCTTTATTTGCCGTAATGTTAATCCAATTATGGGGAATATTCGTCGCCATCACACAATCACTAGACTATAAATACATCACAGCGAAAATACTCTTTATCTTAATTCTGGTAGAATTGTTCAGACTATTAATGGTCTACTTGCAAGAACACAGCATTGCTGTCGGTGTCGCGGTAGAAGTAGCAATTGTATCTGTTCTGCGAGAAGTAGTTGTTCATGGCGCACTAGAAATTTCTGCAATTCAAACAGGTGCAATTTGTGGTTTATTATTTATTCTTGGTGCATTACTAATAGTTTGTGCCAAAACACCGCACATGGATTGTATGAGTGCAAATACAAAAATGTGTCCAATTTTTTATCAAGGACGCAGAGAACAAGAAACAGATTTCGAGTTTCAGTACTCACGCGGTTGTGACAAAAATCAACCTTTGGGGTAATTGGTGATTGATAATTGGTAATCAAAAAATCTCACGCCTAGACACAAAAACCCAGATAAAAACTCTGCGCCTCCGTGCCACCCTGCGGGTACTCCTGCGGAGAACTCGTAGAGTAGCCGCAAAGCGTCTACTGCGTGAGATAGCCTACCCTACTACAACCAACGCGCCGCATCTTTGGCGTGATAGGTTAAAATTAAGTCAGCACCAGCACGCTTAAACCCAGTTAGAGTTTCCATCACCACACGCTGTTCATCAATCCAACCATTCAGCGCCGCAGCTTTCACCATCGAATACTCACCAGACACATTGTAAGCAGCCACAGGTAAATTACTGGCTTCCTTCACCCGCCAAATAATGTCCATGTAAGCCAAAGCAGGCTTCACCATCAACATATCAGCGCCTTCAGCGATATCTAGTTCAATTTCTTTGATGGCTTCGCGGGAGTTACCAGGATCCATTTGGTAAGTTCTGCGATCGCCAAATTGTGGTGTAGAATCGGCTGCATCCCTAAATGGGCCATAATAAGCCGAAGCATACTTAGCAGCATAGGATAAAATCGGCGTGTCTTGAAATCCAGCCTCATCTAAACCAGCGCGAATTGCCTGTACAAAGCCATCCATCATTCCAGAAGGGGCGATAATATCCGCACCGGCTTTCGCTTGAGACACGGCTGTCTTTTTCAACAATTCTAAAGTGGGGTCATTCAATACTCTTCCCGTCAAATCACCCACTTGCAAATAACCGCAATGTCCGTGACTGGTGTACTCACATAAACAAGTATCAGCAATCACAATTAAATCAGGTACTGCCGATTTCACCGCAGTCGCCGCCTTCTGGACAATACCGCAATCATGCCAAGCACCTGTGGCATCTGTATCTTTATCTGCGGGAATCCCAAACAAAATAATTGCCGGAATACCTAAATCGTAAACTTCTTTAGCCTCTTCGACAATTTTATCTACCGACAGTTGGTAGACACCAGGCATAGATTTTACTTCATTGGCAATTCCTTCTCCTGGTACGGCAAACAACGGGTAAATCAAATCATTGGTAGTCAATACAGTCTCACGTACCATGCGGCGTAATTGGGGATGGGTACGCAAACGACGAGGGCGGTGTGTTGGAAACATAAACTTTTGTAAAGAATAACAATGGTATGGACACAAAACAAAGCGTCACAAAAGTCTGACGAAACTCCGTTGTTGTCGGACAGACTACAAACAGTGCTTAACTGTCCTTTGCCCTACTCTGCTTCAAGTTGTGGGGCAATTTTGTATTTTACCGTCTTGTTGCGTGTTAGTTGTCAGTTGTCAGTGTTGTGGATGGGAATTTTTCCACTTGGTAGGCATCTGTATTACATCTCGAATATCGAGAAGTTTTTAAATTTTATTTGTTAATAATCAGACAATTGAGATTTGACGAAATTAGCGATCGCCTATTTTTAAATTCTCAATTTTTCGGATACATTTATGATAATTTTTATTAAAAAATTTGTATGCCCACAAGAAACGAAGGAAGCAGACAGCCACCTTTGAGGGCAAAAATCACCTAAAAATCCAGCACAGGTAAACTGTAATTATCATTCCATAAAACTACGGGTTAATGAGCAGCCGATTTGCTGATTTAGCTTTTTTTTAAACACCATTAAAGCTTTTTGATTTCTCTGAGGACTTATACCAATTTTCTATGAAGTTCACCAAATAAATGTTTAAAACCCCTACACCCAGTCTCAAAAAACAACCTGCTTGGGTAAGCCCTATCAGCTATTCTGCTTTTAATTTTAAATTTGGAGCGTAAAGCCTACGGCATAGCTTCGCTTAACGCGTAGCGTTGTTTTAAGATGAAAAGACTCGCTAAAGTAGAAAAAAATTAAGTTAAGTTACACAACGAGGAAGTTAATACAATTTATGTCTACTGAAATACAGACGGAACTCCACCAAGCTGTTGAGCTTCGCCGCAATTTTGCTATTATCTCTCACCCTGACGCTGGTAAAACTACCCTGACTGAAAAACTGCTCCTATACGGAGGTGCGATTCACGAAGCTGGCGCAGTCAAAGCCCGCCGCGCCCAACGTAAGGCAACTTCAGACTGGATGGCAATGGAACAACAACGGGGTATTTCCATTACATCTACAGTATTACAGTTTGAGTACCAAAATTGCCAGATTAATTTACTCGACACACCAGGACACCAAGATTTTAGTGAAGATACTTATCGCACCTTGGCGGCGGCTGATAATGCGGTGATGTTAATTGACGTGGCAAAAGGTTTGGAACCCCAAACGCGCAAGTTATTTGAAGTGTGTAAATTACGGGGTTTACCTATCTTCACATTTATTAACAAACTTGACCGTCCAGGTAGGGAACCACTGGAGTTATTAGACGAGATTGAGCAAGAATTGGGTTTACAAACCTATGCTGTTAACTGGCCGATTGGGATGGGCGATCGCTTCAAGGGTGTTTTCGACCGCCACAAGCAAGAAATTCATTTATTTGAACGTAGCGCCCACGGTAGCAAGGAAGCCCGTGATACAACTGTAGAGCTAGGTGACCCCAGAATTGAAGAGTTATTAGAACAAGATTTATACTACCAACTGAAAAACGATCTAGAACTTTTAGAAGGTGTCGGCCCGGAATTAGATTTAGATTTGGTGCATCAAGGCAAGATGACACCAGTTTTCTTTGGTAGTGCCATGACAAACTTTGGGGTTGAGTTATTCCTCAAGTACTTCCTAGACTATGCCCTAAAACCAGGTGTCCACATCAGCAGCGTTGGTGAAGTACCTCCCACATACCCAGAGTTTTCGGGTTTTGTCTTTAAATTACAAGCCAATATGGATCCCAAACACCGAGATCGGGTTGCTTTTATCCGGGTCTGCACTGGTAAGTTTGAAAAAGATATGACAGTTAATCATGCTCGAACTGGCAAAATTGTGCGCCTATCGCGGCCACAAAAACTGTTTGCCCAAGAACGGGAATCGATTGATGTAGCTTATCCAGGTGATGTGATCGGTTTGAATAATCCAGGTGTTTTTGCGATCGGGGATACAATTTACACGGGGCAAAAGCTGGAATATGAAGGGATTCCGTATTTTTCACCAGAACTATTTGCGACTCTTCGCAACCCCAACCCCTCGAAATTTAAGCAATTTCAGAAAGGCATCTCCGAATTGCGTGAAGAGGGCGCAGTGCAAATTATGTACTCAGTTGATGAAGCCAAGCGCGACCCAATTATGGCAGCTGTGGGTCAGTTGCAATTCGAGGTGGTGCAGTTTCGCTTACAAAACGAGTATGGTGTAGAAACCATTCTGGAACTACTACCCTACAGCGTCGCCCGTTGGGTCGAAGGTGGTTGGGAAGCTTTGAACAAGGTGGGACGTATTTTCAACACCACCACAGTCAAAGACAGCATGAACCGCCCAGTTTTACTGTTCCGCAACGAGTGGAACTGTCAACAGTTACAGGGAGATCATCCAGAGTTAAAACTCAGCGCGATCGCTCCAGTTTTTTCTAGCCAAACAACGGAGTAATTCAAAATTCAAAATTCAAAATTCAAAATTAAGAAATCCATTCATAGCTACTGGACTGTATTAATGACGAATGACGAATTAGAAATTGCTAGGCTGGAAATTACTGGCATTTAAAATCAGTTCAACCAAATTTATTATTCAAAGATAAACTCAGAAGACCATGTCAGGTTTGGGTTTGTTCATTTTGAATTTTGAATTTTGAATTGATACCGCGCTGTTGCATCACCGTAGATCAATTAGCAGAGATGGGAGTGCCAGAATTTCTATGCCTTCACATACTGAATCGGCTTTGGAGGCTGGTTTAGCGGCCCTCAAGCAGGGAAATTATCAAGCAGCGATCGCTCAACTAGAACCTATCGCCACCCAGGGGAATGGAACGGCTAGCCTGCAAGCTAGAGTGGGTTTAGTCATGGCCTATGCACGCAGTGGCGAACTCAAAAAAGCGATCGCCCTGTGTCAAACTCTAACTGAAAGCCAAAATACCCAGGTGAAAGAATGGGCTAATGTTGCCCTGACACACCTCACAAAAAAACGTAAAAAGCCGCAAAATTCTCATCATCCAGCCGCAGATACATCTCCAGCCGCAACTACCAAGCCTCGCTACTCATCATCTGTGCCATCTGTAGGCTTGCAAAATAGATATGTAGGTAACAACGGCTTATTAAACTCTCCAGGCTATACCCAACCCAAAGAATTTGGGATTTATTGGCGACAAGCAAAACGCGCCAAAGTCTGGCAACCTTTAAAAAAGCCCAGTTTAATACCTTTGCGGCTGCTGTCAGTAGGAACATTCATCGCCCTGTTTTGGGTGCTGAAAGAAATCCTCAAGTCCGTCATGGCAGCCATTAACATCACCTTGGTGAAACTGCCTTACTTAGAACCATTGCAGCTTTTATATCGAGATCCTAGCAGATTGATATTAGCTGTTTTGTTCATAGCGATCGCTGCATCCCCTTGGTTGCTAGATTGGCTACTTGCTTATTTTTATGGACAAAAAGATTTATCTAAAGACCTATTGCCTAATTACAGTCGGGAAACCTCCCGTGTTTTACATCGCTACTGCCAACAGCGACATTGGCCGTCACCCCAACTACGGATTTTACCCATAGCTGCACCCATCGCCTTGACCTATGGTAATTTACCCAGAAACGCCAGAATTGTTGTCAGCCAAGGGTTATTGGAACAACTGGCAGATGATGAAATTGCTGCTATTTATGCCTCACAACTAGGACAGATCACTCACCAAGATTTTGTCCTGATGTCATTGCTATTGCTGGTCACTTTACCAATTTATCAATTGTATCAGCAAGTTGCTGTATGGGCAGACAAACTATCAAAAGGCCCATTTCATTGGCCGTTGACCATTACTTCTAGTTTGCTTTATGGGTTGTGGTGTGTGTTGACTGGTACGGCCTTGCTTTACTCACGACTTAGACCTTACCATAGCGATCGCCTAGCGGCAGAAGTTACAGGTAATCCCAATGGCTTGACTCGCGCCTTACTGAAAATTAGCATCGGCATTGCCAATGATGTGAAAAGGGAAGAACAAACCAGTGGTTTATTAGAAAGCTTAAACCTCCTGCTACCAGTCAGCTATCAACAAAGCATTTCTTTAGGGAGTATTGCTGGTCATCTGACCTTTGAATCTTTGTTGATGTGGGATAGTATCAACCCCTATCGTCGTTGGTTAACAGTTAATAATACCCATCCTTTAATAGGCGATCGCATCCGTAACCTCTGTCAAATAGCCCAGCATTGGCATATAGACCCAGAAGTTCATATAACTAGCCAACAATCACTCAGTGAACAGACATTACAAGTCACCCGTCCATCATTCTTACGGCAAACTGCTCCTTTTTTCGGCGTTCCTCTCGGTTTCGTCTTTGCCGGATTAATTTGGCTAGTTTGGCAAACCGCCTTTGCACTCAAGTTTTTAAATTTAAAGTGGATTTATGAAGATTTGTCTTTCGTGACAGGTTGCTTACTCATCGGCTTCAGCATTGGTACAGTCATCAGGATGAACTCCTTTTTTCCCAACATTAAACAAAGCAACATCCACACAGATCAACAACTACCCCACCTGTTAGCAAATCCCTCTAGCCTACCCATAGATAGCGTTCCCGTGCAGTTTATTGGCAAGCTATTAGGTCGCCAAGGCATGAGTAACTTTCTATCCCAAGACTTAATTCTCCAATCCAGCACAGGCTTAGTGAAATTACATCATGTTTCTTGGCTAGGACAACCAATTAATCCCCAGGATTTGGTTGGTCGGCAAATTATTGTTACAGGTTGGTTTCGCCGAGGTGCTACACCCTGGATAGACATCCAAACCATCCAAACCCAAAGTGGCAAAACTATTAATAGTCCCCACCCCATCTGGTCGATTATCTTGGCAGTCGCAGCCCAAGCCTGGGGAGCCTATATTTTCCTCGTGGGTTAGCCAAGGGGGATTAGGGAGCAATCTGTACAGACGCGATTAATCGTGTCTCTATTAGCCAATGGAAAATGAAAATGTAAATAAATATTGCTATTTATTTTAATAAATGTTACATTTTCTTAAGAAAAATAAGCAGCCAAAATTACACAACTAGCGAGCTTGGTTGTATCTGTTAGGCTCCTTGTGCCAATCTATCTGTTTTATCCTCCCAACACAGCAGCAAATCGACCAGCCACAGGCTGGTTTTTGTTTCCTTATATTTATGCTTCAGAAAAAAAAGTGCTTTATGCTTGAATGCCTCAATACTAATGCTAGAAAAGTGTATGATGAACTAGCTACGTAGAAAATACCGTGGTAATGTAAAGAGTGGTATTTAACTCTGCGGGTCAGGGCAAACAAAAAATTCTTACTGTAGTAGGCAGTAAAATAACAAATTTAAAACTTTTAGAATTAAGGTGGTAGTAGTTGAGCGTTGGTACGCTCTATGATTAAACAAGCTTGATCCCAACAAAAAACTGTATTGTATAAGTTGACAGTTTGGAGTAAAAAATTGGTTTACGGCAGTCTTGGTCAATAACACACAAAAGTCAAAGCCAAGCAATTGATTTGTTGCCTTGCCATGTTCACCATGTTCATTTAACTCTGGAGGTATAGTTCATGTCCGTGCGCCTATACATAGGCAATTTGCCAAAAGAAGAAATAGACCGTCAAGAATTGCAAGCTGTTTTTGCCGCAGAAGGCGATGCTGTGACGACTAAACTCATCAAAGACCGCAAAACGGGTAAATGCCGTGGTTTTGGGTTTTTGACAGTAAACAACGATGAACAAGCTGACCAAATTATTGAAAAGTATAATGGTCAGATGTTTAAAGAAACGCCTATCAAGTTAGAAAAAGCTTTACCACGAACAAAAGGTGATGAAGGCGAGGAGCAAGCAACTCCTAAACCAGCAACTACCTCTAGTGGTCATGCAGCTCCTAACACCAACAAAGAAGGTAGTCGTCGTGACAAAGGCGCTAAGAAATCTCGACGTGGCGGTGGTAATCGGGAAAATACCACCACAACTACCACTGATTCCGACGCTATTCGTCCAGATCCCCGTTGGGCTTCTGAATTAGAAAAGCTGAAGCAGATACTAGCAGCTCAAGCCACAAATTAAGTGAGCAGACTGAGAAATTAAAAATTAAAAGTCAGATTTTTTTGATTTTTAATTTTTAATCGTTAGTAGATAACAATTAACTATGTCAATGGTTAAGTGTCGCTATTTTTGTCAGTGCATTGGGCTATGTTCCAAGTCAGGTGTTAGGGTTCCGCCCGCCGCCGGTGATTGCTACTTTTGACCAGTAAGTACTGACAGAGGTAGCGATCACCTAAATTACAGTTTAGCTGACGGCACTTGTCGAAAATAACTAAATCTTCTTCTATCTTCCAGAGTCAGAAGTGCCAAGGTGAGGGCAAGGTACGATTCTTCTACTGGAATTATGGCAGAGGGAAGGGGCAGGTTTTCACGAATCAACTGAGCTTCAGACGCACGGATAAAGGCTTAAAAACCGCTTGCTATCTGTGTCTTAGAATGATTCTATTTCCTAATCTATCTGGCAACTGCTATAGTTTTGATGTCTTACGTATATCTAACGTAGATTACAGTAAAAATTGAATAAATTTTATACCCCTTGAGTCTCAATGAACATCAGACTAGACTCAAGGGGTTTTTGTCGTTAGGGACTTCCCTAAGAATAATATAGCTGTTGACTGTTGACTGTTGACAGACTTGAAAGCCTTTTATTGTCAGAGTTTTATCTTATACCAATTTGAAAAAAGAATGTGACAGATGTACAACCCCAAACGCTTGTCGTCTCTTGATTCTTAATTTTGTAGGCTTGCCTACTCTTCTCCTTCGGAGACGCGAACGAGAACGCTACGCGAACCCGTAGGGTATTTTGAATTTTGAATTGGTATTAGCTTGATGTCCTAATCTATCTGGCTATAGTTATATAGCTGGGGGCTGGGTGAAAAGTCTTGTTGTGTCTAGGTTGTATCATCTCGTTGATGTCCTAAAACTACTGTTTATAAGATACAAGGTTGGGTGGAGGAAGAAAACCAAACATTCTCAAGACTTTGTTAGGTTACTATTCTCTTAACTCCATTCCCTTGTGGGTGAATCTTTCCGTAATAGGGACAAGATTTACCAATTACCTATTACCAAAATTGACTCTAGTCTCGTGCCAAGATTTTTCAAAAAGTGAAGTGCTTCACACCAACAAAATATAGTAGAAACACCCTGCTTTCTTTTTGCCGTTCCCTGTGTTTTTTCAGGGGCGTAATTTTTTCCTAGAAAGAATTTAGATGATTGGCAAAAGCAGAGAGATAAGCGATCTTTCCCATATTCGATATTTGTTAAATTTTCCGACAACAACTTAAACTTATCCAGAGTTTTTTTATAAAAACTGTATTGAAAATTACAAAAATCTTATTTGCTTGTTAGTAACATTGGTGACTCAACTCTTAATGACGACAGTCATGATAATTGAATGAGCAAAATTAAGTAATTACCAGGAATATTTAAGAATATAAGCGGAGTTAACAGGTAAATTTACGGAAATGAAGGAAACATTTTCAGTAAAAATACGGTTAAGTTAAAATTGACTAATGGAAAATTCGCGTATATTTGCTGAACCAATATGATCACGTATTGGTGAAATAAACCCATGAATTTGTAGCGTCCAAAAAAGTATATCTGCATATTCATCACTATCTAAATAGAAGTTCATCTATCACAGGCATTCGATATACGTATAACCACCTACACATAAAGAGATTAAATGTAGATACCGAGCAAAAAAGTATAATTCTCGTAGTATGTGTATAACAATCTTTGACATATTAAATTAAAATAAAGATTACTCAACGTTCCTACATAATTCCCGCATATAGTGGTGTCAGCACACAAAAAGCTGACCGCGACTTTACTTAAAATCAGCAACACACACAAACTATGAACTCTAACACTGAAAAACGCATAGCTTTAATTTCAGTTCACGGAGATCCAGCAATCGAAATTGGCAAAGAAGAAGCTGGAGGGCAAAATGTTTACGTGCGCGAAGTGGGTAAAGCATTGGCCCAATTGGGATGGCAAGTGGATATGTTTAGCCGCAGAGTGAGTCCTGAACAAGAGTTAATTGTTCACCATAGCCCACTTTGTCGGACAATTCGGTTAACAGCAGGGCCAGAAGAATTTGTACCAAGAGATAATGGCTTTAAATATCTACCAGAATTTGTACAACAACTGCTTCGATTCCAAAAAGAAAACAATGTCAATTATCCATTAGTGCATACAAACTACTGGCTTTCTAGTTGGGTAGGAATGCAGTTAAAACAAATCCAAGGAAGCAAACAAGTTCATACTTATCATTCTTTAGGAGCAGTCAAGTACAAATCTATAGATACGATTCCTTTGGTTGCTACTAAACGTTTATCAGTAGAAAAACAAGTATTAGAAACAGCAGAAAGAATCGTTGCTACCAGTCCTCAAGAACAGCAACATATGCGATCGCTAGTTTCTACTAAAGGTTACATCGATATCGTTCCCTGTGGTACAGATATTCACCGCTTTGGTTCAATTGCTAGACAAGCCGCAAGAGCTGAATTAGGAATTGATCAAGAAGCAAAAGTTGTCTTGTATGTAGGACGTTTTGATCAACGTAAAGGCATAGAAACCTTAGTACGTGCCATGAATGAGTCTCAATTGCGTGACACGAATAAACTCAAACTAATTATCGGTGGTGGTAGTACTCCTGGGAATAGCGATGGTAGAGAGCGCGATCGCATTGAAAGCATTGTGCAAGAATTGGGTATGACGGAAATGACTAGTTTCCCAGGCCGCCTCAGCCAGGATGTCCTTCCTGCTTACTATGCTGCGGCTGATGTTTGCGTTGTTCCCAGCCATTATGAACCTTTTGGATTGGTGGCAATTGAAGCAATGGCAAGTGGTACACCTGTAGTAGCCAGCGATGTTGGTGGACTTCAGTTTACGGTAGTTTCCGAGAAAACCGGTTTATTAGTGCCACCAAAAGATATTGCTGCCTTCAACGTTGCGATTGATAGAATTTTGATGAATCCACAATGGCGGGATGAGTTAGGTGTTGCTGCGAGGAAACACGTTACCCACAAATTTGGTTGGGATGGAGTAGCCACCCAACTGGATGGAATATACACTCAATTATTGACACAGCAGGTCAAAGAACCAGCATTGTTAACTAAATAGGGCTTCTTAGCCTATTCTTTCATTGATTAATGGAGAATTAGTTAGGACTTACGCACCGAGATTTTCTGTTGAGACCGGGTGTAAGGGTTTCAAACATTTATACCCATATACCCTTCTCCAAACCCTTGATATTTCGTTTTCATGCGTAAGTTCTATTAGTAATAATCAAATACTAAGAAATTAGGGTTAGGGTTCAACATTATACCTCTTCCCTAAATTTTTTTGTCTTTATTCATCATAATTAAAATATCCCTACATCAAAAAATTATTGTTAAGCCATAACGATAATGGTATTTTCTTACAAGGGTTTACTTACGTAAATACCGTATTAGTAGCAATGCAATATTATATTTTTTGTAGTCAAGGGAACAAAATGATACCACCTGACAATTTTCTCAGCAAGAGTAAAACTCTGGCATTATTAGGATTAATCACCTTGGGGCTATCTCTAGCGCCTCAATCAGCACAAGCTGTATCACTCATTCCTTTAACTTCTCAAGATGCTACCCCTGGTTTTGATGATACAGATTTTAATTTGTTGTTGGACAACGGTGACTTTAAAGAACTGTTTGTGGCGGAGGGACGAATTGGCAATAATGCTACCAACGGCACTCAGGAATTAAGTATTAACAGAGATGTGAGAGCGCCCATAGGCGCTGGACAACCAGTTGCTCAAGGACAACTAATTTGGGGAAACGATACATTATGGGATTTTACCTTAGCTTATACAGGTTCTAAGGTAGACTTTTCCGTTAGCCGTGCGGGTGGTCCATCAGTTCTACTCTCGTCCACTGAGTTCAATAAGCCTGTAAATCAAATATATTTCCGTACTGCTGCCCAAGGTGGTAATAACAATTTTGTAGGACTATCTGACTTGTCTCTCAACGGAAATTCCATATCCAGCATATCCTCTCTTGGCACACCAGGTAATAGAGATGTGGACTATTTAGCTGTTGGGGACATAGATACGCCATTCACACTCACCGGGAAAACAAGATTTGCTTGGGGTGGTACACGGCCAAACAATTCTAACCTCGCCTTTCAAATTAAAGTGGGAACCGGTCGCAGAAGAGTACCAGAACCAGGTGTTTTAGGCGCTATCTTGACAACAACGATCGCTGGATCATTTCTCGGTTACAAAAAGAAAGTAGCTAGTCAACAAGCTTAAGACGAATAGCAAACTTTAATTAAAACTCAAGAATATTCTCCAGCCGACAGCCTGAACTTACCAAAGTTCAGAATAGCTAACGGCTTTTTTAATTTATATAACTGAGAATGAGGGAAGAGAGAAGTATACTAACCATTGTCTTGTAAATGCCAGTGACTAATTTGTTATGCAACCAGTAGACTTTACCACCCTTACAGCTACTTGTAGCGAACTCCGCGCTCACTGGCTACCATCCCGCCTAGAGCAAGTTTATCAGCGCGATCGCTACACTATTGCTATAGCATTACGTACCCTCGACAAAAGAGGTTGGCTACAAATTTCTTGGCATCCTCAAGCAACTCATATTTGTATTGGTGATCCACCTCCACGCACACCAGATACCTTTACTTTCAGCCAACAACTAGTCCACCAGTTGGGGGGATTAGCCTTAGTCGCAATTGAAGCGATCGCCCCTTGGGAGCGTGTAATTGATTTACAATTTGCCCGTCGCCCTGGAGATGATGCACTGTATCACATCTACGGGGAAATCATGGGTAAATACAGTAATGTGATTCTCACCGATGCCAACAATCTAATTATTACTGCTGCCCATCAAGTGAGTCAGCAACAATCAAGCGTGCGCCCTATCCAAACTGGACAACCTTATGAGACACCGCCCAAACTCACTGGGACTATCCCCAGTTTGCAGGAAACTCAAGCGCGGTGGCAAGAAAGAGTAAGTTTAGTTCCAGGAGCGATTAAACGTCAGTTGCTCAAAAGTTATAGCGGCTTGAGTGCTGTGTTGGTAGAATCCATGTTATTGGTAGCCAACATTGCCCCAGAAACTTCTACTGATTCCCTAACTTTTGAAGACTGGGAAAGATTATTTGCACGCTGGCAAGAATGGTTACACACCTTAGATAGTGGTAAATTTCAACCAGCTTGGATGGCAAACGGATATACAGTTATGGGTTGGGGTGCTGTTGCGCCAGTCAAAGATATCCAAACATTAATCAACGAATACTATACTAAGCAGCTAAATCAACAATTATTTGCTCAATTACGCCATCAACTAAATCAAAAATTAAGTAATATTTTAGGCAAATTACGTAATAAAGCCCAAACCTTTAGCGATCGCCTACAGCAATCAGATCGTGCCGATGAATATCGCCAAAAAGCTGATTTATTAATGGCACACCTACAAAATTGGGAACCAGGCATGAAAGAAATTAGCATCCCTGATTTTGAGACAGGTGAGCCTGTGGCGATCGCTCTTTTGCCTGATAAAAATGCTGTGCAGAACGCCCAAAATCTCTACAAACAACACCAAAAACTCAAACGCGCCCGCATAGCTGTCGAACCACTACTGCAAGAAGTACAAGCAGAAATCGATTATTTAGAACAAGTAGAAGCTGCTATTGCCCAAATAGATAACTACCGAACAGCAGAAGATTTGCAAGCTTTAGAAGAAATCCGCGACGAATTAATTGGACAGAAATATTTAGAAGAGTTGGAGTATCGTAGCCGCAATAACAACGAAACTGCTAGCACTAACTTTCACAACTATCGTACCCCTAATGGCTTCACAGTCTTAATCGGGCGCAACAATCGCCAAAATGACCAATTAACATTTCGAGTAGCCGGAGATTATGACTTATGGTTCCATGCCCAAGAAATCCCCGGAAGCCATGTACTATTGCGTTTAGAACCGGGTGCAATACCAGAAGTATCAGACTTACAATATGTAGCTGATTTAACAGCTTACTACAGTCGCGGTCGTCAGAGTGACCAAGTACCAGTCGTTTACACCCAACCCAAACACGTTTATAAACCCAAAGGAGCTAAACCAGGAATTGCTATTTACAAACAGGAACGCATCCTTTGGGGAAAACCGCAATTAGTAGATATAGAGAAGCTAGGAAGCTGAGAGACAGGAGAAGAAGCAGGGGAAGCAGGGGAGGCAGGGGGAGAAATTACTCCAAGATTTTCGCCCAATCCCCAGTCCAAGGCAAAAGTCAAAAGGCAAAAGGCAAAAGTCAAAAGAAAAAATCGGCGTTGCATAAATGCGGGATGAATTGAGACTTTTGTACAAAGCAGAATATTGATTCTTTGCGTCTTTGCGCCTTTGCGTGTTAGCGAAGCGGGGCGTAAGCCCGACAAAAATCATCCCACTAATCAGCAACGCCAAAAAATCTTTTACCTTTTTACTTTTTACTTTTTTGTCCCCAGTCCCTAACTTTGTAATCTGACATCAATGACAGTTGCATTGAAATTGTAGTTGAAGCCTTCCAACTCAAAGGGCATACCAATTTTTACTTTACTGTTACCTAAAACAGGGCCGTCCTTAGTAACTTGTGCTTTACCGTTTAAGGTTAACAGCATATCTGTACTAAAATTATTAGCCTTGGGATCTGGTAATTCTTTGACAGAACCATCTGGTTGAGTAGCGACTACGGTTCTTGGTAACTGTTCCACAGACTTAATTTCAATCTCACCATAAGGTTGATTGCGGATAATAACCTTAGTTTTACCACCTGTTTTTAACCCATTGCCAGCTAACTGTTGTGGATCGCGCACATTTAAACCGCGAACAACCAAATCCACTTCTATGGGTACTGTTTTCGCCCCGACTTGGGCAACACTGCCAGAAGTGCCTGGAAATACAAAGATACCAAATATAACCATTACAATAACAAGCAAAGCCCCTAAATCAAGAATGTTGACCTTGCCAAACAAGCGACCTTTGGAATCTAAAATAGCCATAAAAATTTTTCCGAATCAATGTGAGGTAATTGATTTTAACAACAAGTTTTATCAGTGGCACCGCAACTCTTCTACAAATGACAGTTGCAGTTACGCGACAGTTTATCATGAGTTGAGAAATTGGGATTGGGGAAAAAGGTTGACAGTTGACAGTTGACAGTTAACCGTTAACTAATGACTAATGACTGAGTTAAAAATGCAACTTACAAAAGGATAGATACGTCCTCTTATTTGGTGTGGTTCCAAAATTATCTTCTAGCCAAATTTATGATGAACAGGAAAGGCTTAATGGCAAATTACCGTGTGTGGTGGCGGCGCTGGTTTTATCCATTAATTTCGGTGGTAGTCGCTGTGAGTCTATGTTTGGGTACACCTTTGGTTGGAAGGGCTATAGACTTACGACCCCTTTTATTACAAGGCGTGCAAATACTTCAGCTATCTAATATATCCGATCGCCAAGAAGTTGATCTGGGCAATCAGATGAATCAGCAATTACGTAGTGGCGAAGTGAGAATTTCTCGGAATGCGGAAATTACTCGCTACGTAGACCAAATTGGACAGCGCTTAGTGGCAAATAGCGATCGCCCCAATCTTCCTTTTACCTTCCAAGTGGTGGAAAATGATGCTGTTAACGCCTTTGCCACTTTAGGCGGCTTTGTTTATATCCACACGGGTTTACTGAAAACCGCAGACAATGAAGCGGAATTAGCCAGTGTGATAGCTCATGAAATTGGTCACATTGGCGGTAGACATTTAGTAAAACAAATGCGACAACGAGCGCTGGCTAGTGGTTTAGCTTCAGCTACAGGTTTAGACCGCAATACAGCTGTAGGACTTGGTGTGGAACTAGCGCTAAACCGTCCCCGCAGCCGTCAAGATGAGTTTGATGCTGACACCAGAGGGTTAAGAACTTTAACAAGAGCGGGTTATGCACCATCGGCGATGGTTTCCTTTATGCAGAAACTCACGAAAGGTGGTGGTTCTGTGCCGGCATTTTTGAGTACTCACCCAGCAACAGGCGATCGCATCACTTCTCTCAGACGTGCTATTAATTCCCAAGGCAGTAGTGGGCGTGATGGCTTAGATAATGCAGCCTATCGCGCTAGAATTCGGTCAATCCTTTAAAAAGTGCTGAGTGCTGATCTAATGGGGCATTTACCCAGTGTACTCTTCTTACTCAGCACTCAGCACTGAGTGAAACTTGTTTTATCTTGAATTTTGAATTTTGAATTTTGAATTGTTAAGCTCGCTGTTTGCTACTGCGAACCGCTATTTTCTTGGGATCAACAGTAATTACTCCTTCCTCTAAGGGTAAGGTGCGTAAGCAGTTAGTAAAAATATTAATTTGGTAAATTAAATTATTTGTGATGTCTAATCCTGTTAACCAACCACTACGGGGATGGTATGCACCGGTATCTATATCAAGCCAACCCTGTCCTTGAGCTAATTCACCGGGATTTACACCAGGAAAAGTAAATGTAATAGTGTGACCTATAATTACTAGTTTATCAGGAAAGTATGGCTGGGGAATACTATGAAAATCTTCCCTAATCCAGCAAAACTGTTCTGCTGTTTGTTCCGATAAGGGTAGGTTAGGGTCAAGACCAGCATGAGTTAACCAAACGTCACCCAAGTCAATATATGTGGGTAAACTCCTTAGCCATTCTAAATGTTCTTTAGGAATGCTTTGATCTGGATAACTGGCGATCGTTGCATGACCTCCACTATGTAGCCATGCTTGCGTTGTGGCGACAGAAATATCACCACTAAGGATGTTTAATAACATCTGTTCGTGGTTTCCCAACAGACAAAAATAATTATTGTCTCTGACTAAATCTATTACGTATGAGCTGTGGGGGCCACGATCAATTAAGTCTCCCAAAAAATAAACTTGGTCATCACTACCGGGAGCGATCGCTTCTAATAAAGTGATCAATCCCTCGTAGTGTCCATGTACATCCCCAATAACTATTCTACGTTGACTAGTTTGGCTCATCGGTTCTTAACTGGAATAACTCAGCTGAATAATTTTGCTACAGTTTAGGCGGTTAGGATTCCGCAACAATAGGTAAAAACTACTTGAAGAATTTAAAGTTATTGTAGATGTTTCTGACAAAATCAGCCCTGGCGACAAAGGTCAAACTCCACTGCTGCAAATCTGCGCTCGGTTAGCCTAAAATTTATAAAGTCATTTTATTGATTCCTCATCTTAACAATGTCTGAACAGTTTTCTGCGGAAATTAGCTCACGCATCTGCAATCACATGAATGAAGACCATGCAAATGCAGTAGTCCTCTATGCTCAGGTTTTTGGCGGAGTTACCCAGGCCGCATCCGCCCAAATGCTGGCAATTGATGCTCAAGGTATGGATTTAACCGCACAAGTAAATGGCGAATCCGTCCCCGTGCGTATCCACTTCGATCATGTTTTAGCCGATGCAGAAGATGCCCATCACACATTGATTGCAATGGTTAAACAAGCTAGAGTCAATAGTCAATAGTCAATAGTCAACAGTCAACAGTCAACAGTCAACAGTTTTCTCCTCCCCCTGCTCCCCTGCTCCCCTGCCCCTGCCCAACTTCAACACCCTTTCGCTGAGGCTGGGTTGACAAAATCGTGTAAATCTGCATCCCAAACACTAATGTAAATTAAATCGCAGTTCTGACGGACAATTTGACCCTTAACTCCACCTGCGGTAAAGCTAAAATTGTCTGACTGACGTTGTTGGATTTTTTGTAAGCCTTGCTGAATTTTTGCCGTAGATTGACCACCCAACATCCCATTTAAGGTATTTTGCATGACTTGGGGGTCTACCGACTGAGCAAACGATACTTCAGTTTGGCGTAGCACACCAGAGTTACGATCAAATAAGTAGCCTAAGTCAACTTGATTGGGAACTAACCGATATACTACTGCACGAGTATTGCCCCACACGCCTCTTAAGTCTCTATTTGGCTTACCGAGTGTGGCTTCTACCGTGCTTCTGGCTGTACCTGTAGGAAACGCGGGAACACTGGGTCTGGTTGTATTTGCTTTTCTGCGAGGTAATGAATCTGCTGGAGTTGGGGGTGCGGGAACAGGTTGATTTTGTGGTTCTGGTGTTGTGCTGGGTTGTGGTGCTGGAGTATCGGCTGTGATGGGGGTGTTGTCTGGTGCGGGTGTGAATACTGCTGGCGGATTGGGGTTTTCTTGGCGGGTTTCTGTTTGTGGCGGTGTGTCAGGATTTACTGGCTGTTCTGTGGAATCAGGGAGGATAGAATCTGGGGAAACAGGCGGAGTATTGGGTGCAGTGGTGGGAATTTGAGAGACTGGTGAAGGGATAGGATTACTGACAACAGGTGGTTGCGATTGTTGGGGACGCGTCAAAGTAGACATTGCTACTCCTGCCATTAAACCACCTGCTATGAGACCACCGAAGATTAAAAGAGACTTTTGGCGATTGGGTTCAGCCCACCGTAGAGGTTCACCTTGAGGTTTAATAGAGGGAATAGATAAGGCTTGGGTTTGTTGAGTTGGTGTAGTGCTGGGAGGGATGCTAGGTTGAGCCGTCACACTAGATGATAAAGCATATAACATTTTACTGGCAGTACTGTAGCGATCGCCTGCGTGGGGTTTAATGGCTTGATTCAGCACAGATACCAGTTGTTGTGAGATATGAGGCGCAAAGTTTTGCCAAAGAACCTCCCCGGTTTGGGGATGAGTCGGCAATTCTTCAGGACTTTTACCAGTTAACAAATAAATCGCCGTCAAACCTAAGCTGTAGATATCAGTGGCGTAAACTGGTCTACCTACGGCTTGTTCACTAGGCATATATCCGGGTGTACCGATGACGAGCGATCGGGTAGCATATCCTGGGGAACTGACGACTGAACGAATGGTTTCTTTAACTGCACCAAAATCAATTAACACTGGTTTTTGGTCAACGTCACGGAGAATAATATTATCGGGTTTAATATCTCGGTGAATGATGCCCTTACTGTGGACGTAATCTAAAACTGATAGCAGACTCAACAGAATTGTTTTAACAATACCTTCGCTTTGAACGCCTTGGGATACCAAAAGCTGTCTGAGGGTCTGACCATGAATCCACTCTTGCACAAGGTAAAACTGCCCATTTTCAGAAAAGTAGGCGTATAGTCTGGGAATTTGGTTGCTGTGTTCACCCAAAAACTCTAGAGTTGCTGCTTCCCGCTCAAACCGTTGTTGAATAGATTGATAGGCTTGTGGGTCGTTGCTTACTGGTTTGAGTTGCTTAATCACGCAGCGACGGCGAGAAGGCATATGAGTATCTTCCGCCAACAGGGTTTCTCCAAACCCCCCAGCACCGAGTACTTGAATTACTTGATAGCGATTGTTCAGCAGAATAGATGTCATGGAAAGTTCAAAGTGTCCGCCCTTTCTCAATGTACATCACGATGTGGTGATAGGTTATGTTCCCGCAAATATGCAAGATATCCCGTTCCTATCGCAATTTTGTTGTAGCTATACCAATTCAATTAATGATTGCAACACATCATTGGGTGAAATGAAGACGCGATTAATCGCGTATCTACAGATGGTTTATTGGTCGCATTCTTTTTTCAAATTGGTATTACTTTGAGAATTCAAATAAGGTGATACGCACCTAGAGCAAATATTTTTGCGTCAGATCTTTCCATAGTTAAGAGTCCAGAGTTAAAGGCTAGCTTGGACTGTGGACTGTGGATTTTTGACAACCTGAGTGCGAAATCTACCATTTAAATGCGTAAAAGGTTAGCTGATTCATGAGTTTTTTCTCATCAATTATTTAAATAGTTTTCATGCTTCTGTATGACATTGATAACTAACGCCGTGTGCAACTTTCTCTCAAACCTAACCCCCAACCCCTTCCCTACAAGGGAAGGGGGGCAATATTTAAAGCCTCTCTCCTTGCAGGGGAGAGGTTTGGAGAGGGGTTTCAAAAATAAGTTGCACAACGCGTTAACTATCAACTTTTACCACAACCTAAACCAGTTATGCTAAAGTCAATTTCTAGCGTGGCAATGACATTGATCGGATTCAGCACTAGTCTAATGTTCCCTCACATTGCAGTTGCTGAAGAGATTTCCTGCCAAAGAAGACTAGGTGCAATCACCGTTGATAATGTGAAAGTACCTCAAGGTAAAACTTGCACCCTCGCTGGAACTACCGTCAAAGGAAATATCGTAGTCGAAGGCGGCGCAACCCTCAAGGCCATAGGTGCGAAAGTCAATGGTAGTATTCAGGCAGAGGGTGCAACTCTAGTAGATGTAAATTCTAATACCACCGTCGGTGGAAGCATCCAAGTGAAGCAAGGTCGTGCGGCTCGTGTGGTGAGTACAAGCATCGATGGAGATTTGCAGTTGGAGTCGAACTCAAGACAAATAGTTGCTAATCAAAACCAAATTGGCGGCAATTTACAAGTCTTTCAAAATACTGGAGGGGTAATGATTCGGCAAAATCGCGTTAAGGGCAATTTGCAGTGTAAAGAAAATACTCCTCAGCCGATTGGTGGTGACAATATTGTCCAAGGTAGTAAAGAAGATCAGTGTGCAAGATTATAAGAAGTTACTCTAATACCTGATTAGCAAACTTTGCTCCACTATACTGTGATTCAAAAAAGGGAATAGATTCGTATGTAATACTCCATACTACCTATCTGTTCCCTTTCTTGGTCAAATATATCCCAGGAAACAATTAGCCTATCTAGCACCACTGACAACCCATCTATTATTGTCCCCATCCCATACTAAAGAGAAGCGTACAGAACTGGATGATTGCCTGCCACTTTTCATAAAATATCGCAATTGAGCATTAACTGTGGCTGTGTCTGCATTCGCTTCTAGCAAACTTACTTGTTCAACATCTACACTTTCCACTTGTCCACCCCACCAATCAAGATAGGACTCATAACCTCTGGGGTGCAATTTTCTATTATTTTGGAAACTGGGAGCTAGCAGATTCCAAGCGGTACTATATTCACCCTCATTGATGGTTTCATAGTAATTTTGCACAGCCTCTTCTGGTGAAGGTCTATCTGTTTGTTGTGGTGGGGTTGTAATTTGGGGTTCTGGTGGTGTGGTTGGCTGTGGAACGGACGTAGTCGGTTCTATATTATTGCTGGGTTGGGAATCTATGGGTGTGGTAAACGGTCTTGAGTTTCTGGGAAATCGGACAGATGCCTGTGGTGTGGTATTTTGAGTGACATTCTGATTGATCGGTGTTTCAGGGGTGGCTGTGGGTGATGGTTCCACTGTTGGGGTGGCATTGTTGCTGATGGTAGTTTCACTAGGTAAAGATGTTGTTTGTGTTACAGGTTGATTTGGTCTAGTGAGGGCAAAACCAATAACTACGGAAGCACCAATTAAACCGCCAGCAATTAAACTACCCATGAGGATACCTCTATTACTGTTGTTGTGATTTATCGGTTGTGGTGTGGGTGTAGTACCTGGACTAACGGCGACGGTGTTTGTTTGAGTTGCAAAAGGTGGTGTAGTTACTACTGGTGGTTGCTGATAAGGGATGGTGGGTGATGATTGTGGTTGTTGATAGGGAACTGTTGGAGGGGAAACTACACCTAATTGCAAAGCGTCGAGCATTTCTCTAGCGGTGATGAAACGTTCTCGTGGATGGTAGGCGATCGCTCGATCAATCACAGCTGCTAATGTAGGACTTATATTCAAGGCGTATCTATGCCAAATAATCTCCCCACTGTGGGGGTCTGTTTCTAATTCCTGTGGCTGTTTGCCGGTGAGCAAATAAATTGCTGTCAGACCTAAACTATATAAATCACTGGAATAAACTGGTCTTCCGGCTGCTTGCTCGCTGGGCATATATCCAGGTGTACCAATAACAATGGAACTGGTAGGATTACCTTGGGAATTAACGACTGTTCCCATTGATTCCCGCACTGCACCAAAATCAATCAATACGGGTTTACCGTCACGATGGCGCAAAATTATGTTGTCTGGTTTGATGTCGCGGTGAATGATGCGCTTAGAGTGGACATACTCCAGAACGGGTAATAAGTTGATCAAAATATCTCGAACAGCACTTTCACTCAATAAACCTTGCTGTTTCAGTTTGGCTGTGAGAGTATCCCCTTCTACCCATTCTTGGACTACGTAAAATTGGGTATTCGACTGAAAATAAGCATACAAGGTGGGTATTTGTCCTGAGTAGCTGCCCAAATCTTCTAAAATCGCTGCTTCTCTTTGAAAACGTTCTTGTACTAGTTGATAAATCTGGGGATTATTGTGAATTGGTCTGAGCTGTTTTACTACACAACGGCGGTTGGAGGGCATTTGGCTATCTTCGGCTAAGAATGTTTCCCCAAAGCCACCACTACCCAAGGTTTTAATCACCCGATAACGATTGTCCAGCAGCTGTTCCATAATCAAATACGTAATAATACAGTAATAAGTGTTATATAATTTACTTTTTAAGTCTATTTGTATTTACTTAAAAATTGTTACTCAAATATAAATTTAACTATTTTTAAGTAATCAATGTGCGTATCAGTTGTTGAAATGATCCAGTTTAATACACCATTCCCTCTTGGGTGGTTTTTAGGCGTTTTTGCTACTAACCACTGACTATTGACTACTGACAAAAACTTAACCCACCAGGGGATGGAGTTTTTTATTTTTTCCATCTGTTACCGAAATATTAATTTTTCTTTACAAATACTGAGTGTTTACTCTTATTATTTATTAATGTTTGTTGATAAAGTTTGCGATTTTTATATCGATTTGTGTCAGATGAACGACAAAATGCCCATTGGGCAAGCTTTTTCTGATAAAAAACTGATATTGCCGAACAAAAAAATCTCTCTTGGGCGGCATGAGTCCCCAAGAAAATTTAGTAGAGAACACGCATCAAAGGAGCCGAGGAAGCATGTTCACCCACGTCAAGTCCACCATTAGACACATTGCGCCTGATAACCTGCGCGGACGTAATTTAATTAAGGTGGTCTATGTCGTGCTTGAGTCCCAGTACCAGAGCGCACTGTCGCAAGCGGTTCGCACGATTAACGCGAATAATCCCAACCTGGCGATTGAAATCAGTGGGTATTTGATTGAGGAACTGAGAGATCCAGAGAACTACGAAGAGTTCAAGCGGGAGATCGAGGGTGCCAATATTTTCATCGCTTCATTGATTTTCATCGAAGACTTAGCACAGAAAGTAGTTGCAGCAGTAGAACCACACCGCGATCGCTTAGACGTTGCCGTTGTCTTTCCCTCGATGCCAGAAGTTATGCGCCTGAACAAAATGGGCAGCTTTTCTCTGGCACAGTTGGGACAGTCGAAAAGTGCGATCGCCCAATTTATGCGGAAACGCAAAGAAAAATCCGGTGCGGGATTCCAAGATGGGATGCTGAAGTTATTGCGAACCTTGCCGCAAGTACTAAAGTATTTACCAGTGGAGAAGGCACAGGACGCTCGCAATTTTATGTTGAGCTTTCAATATTGGCTAGGAGGTTCCCCAGAAAATCTGGAAAACTTCTTGCTGATGCTAACTGATAAATACGTATTAAAAGCAGTAGAAAAACAGAATTCTGCATCCGTAGAATATGAAGCGCCAGTTGTCTATCCTGATTTAGGGATTTGGCATCCTTTAGCGCCGAGTATGTTTGAGGATGTCAGAGAATACCTCAACTGGTACACAGCCCGTAAGGATATATCCAGCGATTTAAAAGATCCCTTAGCGCCCTGTGTCGGTTTGGTATTACAACGCACTCACCTAGTGACCGGTGACGATGCCCATTATGTGGCAATGGTGCAGGAGTTGGAAGCCTTAGGGGCAAGGGTATTGCCAGTCTTTGCTGGAGGTCTGGATTTCTCCAAGCCTGTGGATGCTTACTTTTACGAACCAACGACTAAAACACCGTTAGTAGATGCAGTTATATCTCTCACTGGTTTTGCGTTGGTGGGTGGCCCGGCTAGACAAGACCATCCTAAAGCAATTGACGCACTTAAACGCCTGAATCGTCCTTACATGGTGGCGTTGCCTTTAGTCTTCCAAACGACTGAAGAGTGGTTAGACAGCGATTTAGGGTTACATCCGATTCAGGTGGCGTTGCAGATTGCCATTCCCGAATTAGATGGGGCGATTGAACCGATTATATTATCGGGTAGAGATGGGGCAACAGGAAAAGCGATCGCCCTCCAAGACCGTATCGCCGCCGTCGCCCAACGTGCTTTAAAGTGGGCTAACCTGCGCCGCAAACCCAAGCTCAACAAAAAAGTCGCTATCACCGTTTTCAGCTTCCCACCGGATAAAGGGAACGTGGGGACTGCTGCTTACTTAGATGTATTTGGTTCCATCTACGAAGTGATGCAGGCGTTGAGGAACAACGGCTACGACGTGCAAGACTTGCCAGAAAACGCCAAAGAGTTGATGGAACAAGTCATCCACGACGCACAAGCACAGTATGCTAGCCCGGAACTCAACATTGCTTATAAGATGTCAGTCCCAGAATATGAGGAACTAACACCTTATTCCCAACGCCTAGAAGAAAACTGGGGCCCACCACCAGGAAACCTCAACAGTGACGGACAAAACCTGTTAATTTACGGTAAGCAATTCGGTAACGTCTTCATTGGTGTACAACCCACCTTTGGTTATGAAGGCGACCCGATGCGGTTGTTGTTCTCCCGTTCTGCTAGTCCTCACCACGGCTTTGCTGCTTACTACACTTACCTAGAAAGAATTTGGGGCGCTGATGCTGTACTGCACTTCGGTACACACGGTTCATTGGAATTCATGCCAGGTAAGCAAATGGGGATGTCTGGTGAATGTTACCCAGATAACTTAATTGGCACAATTCCCAACCTGTACTATTACGCAGCTAACAACCCCAGCGAAGCGACAATTGCGAAACGCCGCAGTTACGCCGAAACAATTTCCTACCTGACACCACCGGCGGAAAACGCTGGTTTGTACAAAGGTTTGAAAGAACTCAGTGAGTTAATTGCGTCTTACCAAACCTTAAAAGATAGCGGTCGCGGTATCCCCATCGTCAACACGATCATGGATAAATGCCGCATCGTCAACCTGGATAAAGATATTAACTTGCCTGAAACCGATGCCAAAGATATGACCCCCGAAGAACGGGATAATATAGTTGGTAGCGTCTACCGCAAGCTGATGGAGATCGAATCCCGGTTGTTACCTTGTGGTTTGCACGTCATTGGTAAGCCCCCAACAGCAGAGGAAGCGATCGCCACACTAGTCAACATCGCCAGCTTAGACCGTCAAGAAGAAGAAATTCTCAGCTTACCCCGGATCATCGCTAACAGCCTGGGGCGCGACATTGACGAAATTTACCAAAATAACGACAGAGGCATACTAGAAGATGTCCAATTACTACAAGACATCACCCTAGCCACCCGCGCCGCCGTCCGCGCTTTAGTAGAAGAACAAACCAACGCAGAAGGACGAGTTTCCCTCGTTTCCAAGTTGAATTTCTTCAACATGGGTAAAAAAGAACCTTGGGTAGAATCCCTGCATCAATCAGGTTATCCCAAAGTTGACACCTCAGCCTTAAAACCCCTGTTCGAGTATTTAGAGTTCTGCTTACAACAAGTTTGTGCAGACAACGAACTCGGCGCATTACTCAAAGGCTTAGAAGGCGAATACATATTACCGGGCCCTGGTGGCGACCCCATCCGCAACCCAGATGTATTGCCCACAGGTAAAAACATCCACGCCCTAGACCCCCAATCAATTCCCACAGCCGCCGCCGTCCAATCAGCCAAAATCGTTGTAGATCGGCTATTGGCACGAAACAAAGCTGACAACAATGGTAACTGGCCAGAAACCATCGCCTGCGTCCTTTGGGGAACCGATAACATCAAAACCTACGGCGAATCCCTAGCCCAAATCATGTGGATGGTTGGTGTACGTCCGGTTCCCGATGCTTTGGGACGGGTGAACAAGTTGGAGTTAATACCCCTAGGAGAGTTGGGAAGACCCAGAATTGACGTAGTAATAAACTGTTCTGGTGTATTCCGCGACTTGTTCATTAACCAGATGAACTTGTTAGACCAAGGGGTGAAGATGGCGGCGGAAGCGGATGAACCATTAGAAATGAACTTCGTTCGCAAACACGCACTGCAACAAGCTGAGGAAATGGGTATTAACCTCAGACAAGCAGCCACCCGCGTGTTCTCCAACGCTTCTGGTTCCTACTCCTCAAATATCAACTTGGCAGTAGAAAACAGCACATGGGACAGCGAAGCCGAGTTACAAGAAATGTACCTCAAGCGCAAATCCTTCTCCTTCAATTCCGATAACCCCGGAATGATGGACGAATCCCGGCAGCTTTTTGAAAGCACCTTAAAAACTGCTGATGCAACTTTCCAAAACCTGGATTCCTCCGAGATTAGCTTGACAGACGTTTCCCACTACTTCGACTCCGACCCCACCAAGTTGGTAGCAAGTCTGCGTGGTGATGGAAAGAAACCTTCATCCTACATTGCAGACACCACCACAGCTAACGCCCAAGTCCGCACATTATCCGAAACCGTCCGCCTAGATGCCCGTACCAAATTGTTAAATCCCAAGTGGTACGAAGGTATGCTGTCTCACGGTTACGAAGGTGTCCGCGAACTTTCCAAGCGGTTGGTAAATACCACAGGTTGGAGTGCAACAGCCGGCGCAGTGGATAACTGGATTTACGAGGATACCAACGAAACCTTCATCAAAGATGAAGAAATGCAGAAACGGTTGATGAACCTCAACCCCCATTCCTTCCGCAAGATTGTCTCAACTTTGTTGGAAGTGAATGGTCGCGGTTATTGGGAAACTAGCGAGGAGAATTTAGACCGCCTCCGCGAGTTGTACCAAGAAGTTGAAGACCGCATTGAGGGCATAGAATAACCATCAAGATAGAGACGTTCTGTAGAACGTCTCTATTTTTTTAACCGTGTTTACGGATGGTAAATAATGTACCCTAATGAAAATTAGAAATATAATTATAGATATGTATGTCTGCTAGAGATGTTTTTCATGAAGTTGTCAAAACAGCTTTAAAGAAAGACGGTTGGCAAATTACTGATGATCCACTCACAATTAGCGTGGGAGGAGTTAATCTTTCTATTGACTTAGCCGCCCAAAAACTGATTGCCGCAGAACGCCAAGGACAAAAAATTGCAGTTGAAGTCAAAAGTTTTTTAAAGCAGTCGTCTGCAATTTCAGAATTTCATACAGCATTAGGGCAGTTTATTAATTATAGAGGTGCATTGAGAAAGGTAGAACCTGATCGTATTTTATATTTAGCAGTACCTTTAACAACTTACAAAACATTTTTTCAACTTGATTTCCCCAAAGAGATCATAATATAAAATCAAGTTAAGATGCTGGTTTATGATGTAGAGCAGGAGGTAATTTTCCAATGGATAAATTAACTCATTATCGGCAGCTTGTACAAAACATATTAAATGATTACGGTGAGCAAAAACCATCTCACTCAAATATAGAAGTTGAGACAATTTTCGATAAAGAACGCGACCATTATCAAATAGTTCATGTAGGCTGGGAAGGTCAAAATTGGGTACATAGTTGTATCATCCACATTGACATTAAAGGTGGCAAAATTTGGCTTCAGTGGAATGGTACAGAGGATGATATAGCTGCTAATTTGGTAGCTGCGGGAGTTCCAAAGGAAGATATTGTGTTAGGTTTTCAGTCGCCTTTTATGAGGCAGTTTACAGACTATGCTGTGAGTTAGTAAATATATGGAAAATATACAAGGATTAGTTATTAAATCTTAACTACTATTCTTTCATCAATATGATATCAATATGGTTGGAAGTGAATGGTCACTTTATTGGGAAACTAGCGAGGAGAATTTAGACCGCCTCCGCGAGTTGTACCAAGAAGTTGAAGACCGAATTGAGGGGATTGAGTAGCAACTTTCAATCTGTATAAATAGCATAAAGTTTTGGGGATACGGCAAGCCGTATCCCTTTAAATATTTTAACTATAATATTAAAACCTATTAGGGATATTATTTATGGCGTTCAAAGGCTTTAGTAAAAAAGTAGCTCATCAAAAGAGATTGAAGGAAGTTAATAAAATTATATAGAAAATCTTGAAGATACTAACTCTTTGAAACAAAATGCTATATCGTTTGGTAAAAAAATTACCAATGATTGGATAAAAATATCTAATTCAATTAGATTAAAATCAGAGCAGCAATATGGAAAATTTCTAATAGAATCTCGTTTATTAATGATTACAGCAATTACAGACTTGCTAGTTTATAGAGCAGGTATTCCTGGAAATACAAATGAACAATTAGGAAAAATATTACAACTTATAACTATATTTTTCCAAGGAGAATTATATACTAAAAAACTGATTTCAGAAGGACAGTACGTTAAAGCATCTGTGGCTATAAAGCAAGAAATTGAAATAATTACTCGTATCAATGAGATTAAAAAAGGAGTTGATAAAGATGGTCAAACTCCAAATGTTAAATATGCACCTCCTACTTTTAACCTACATTATGGTGATATGAATCAAATAGGTCACATATCTCAACCAGATTTTCTATCATTTTTACATTCAGTTAATAGAGATACTTTCACGGGAGCCTCAATTACACCTATTTTTAACGGAAATATTGCTAAGAATCTTTATGAAATACATCTTATTATTTTTTACCATATTATTAGAGAGTCAATTGAATTATTTCAGCAGTTATATCCAGACGATTTGGAATTGGTTTTACCTGCTTGTAAAATATTTACAATAATTGTTGATTGTCTTAAAACAGCAGAAATTATTAAAGATAATGAACCAAATTCATAAATAGAGGGTGTGATCGCTTTATGATTGTGCAGAATGCGCTCATCTTAATAAACAGGCGTTAGCGAAGCTTACCGGAGGTATCGCTTTGGGAATTTAGAGTGCGATCGCTCATCTGGAAAAACAGGCGATCGCAGTTTGGGAATGTGGGGAGGTGCGATCGCTCGATGCTAATGGCATGATATAGGAAGCGAGCAATGAGCCAAGACAATGCAAAACCAGCTTAAACAAATAGTTGTATCCGATCCAAAAGTGATGATGGGAAAACCTGTAATTGCAGGTACACGCATTACCGTTGAGTTAATTCTAGAAAAGTTAGCTGCTGGTGAAACCACAGAACAAATTTTAGAATCACACCCGCGACTTACACGCGAAGCAGTTCAAGCAGCTTTAGCATTTGCGGCTGAGGCTTTACGATATGATGTTATTTATCCCATTGTTGAGAACGCTTCTTGAAATTTCTAGCAGACGAAAATTTAGATTGGCAGATTGTTGAGCGTTTGCGCCAAGATAGCCATTTAGTGTGGTACGTTGCTGAAATGGAGCGAGGAATTTCAGATGACGTGGTGCTGGATTTAGCTAACCAAGAAGAAGCAATATTATTAACATCTGACAAAGATTTTGGTGAGTTAGTGTTTCGCCTACAACGTATTGCTTCAGGTGTTATATTATTGCGGTTAGCAGGTTTATTGACAACCCGGAAAGCAGAGATTGTTGCCAATACAATTAATCAACATAATTCTGAGTTAATAGGTGCTTTCACTGTTATTACACCAACAACAATTCGTATTCGCAAACTTGATAATTGAATACTGAAAATAAAGTATATTTTACTGCTTTTAAAACAGGCATTAGTGTAGCTTACCGTAGGTATCGCTTTTGGGAAGTTTTGGGAATGCAATGACATTCCACCAACTGTAGGCGATCGCATTTGGGAATGTGAAGTGCTATCGCCCATTGTGATCAACAGGCGATCGCTCTTTCGCCGTCTAGAGAAAACGCAACAGATATTACACTATCAATTGCTCTAACACTAATATTGGTAAGCTTGGTAAAGATGGTAAACGCGCATCATTCGTTAAAAAAAATGACGCTCCTCCACGAATAGCAGTAGCAATCTGAATAGCATCTGGGGTTCTTAAATTGTAGTTTGCTCTTAATTGTGCAGCAGTTTCAGCTATATCTGGAAAAACTTCTATAGTTGTTAACCCTTGAGAGTTCAACAAAATATCACGATATTGTTGAGCTAATATTGTATTTCCTTGTCGCAAGGGATATACTAACACTTCCGTAATAGTCAATACTGAAGTTACAACACTAAACTCACCACGAAACAGTGCTGCAAAGAAAGCATCTGTAACATTCAAATAATTAGGATTTTCTTCAATAAAATAAATTAGAGGTGCAGTATCTAATCCTACAATTTGACCCTGTATCTGGGCTAACCATTCCATGAATCACGTTCCTGATTAACATATTCTTGAGCATCAATCCCATTCCAGATTTCTTTACCTAACCCACGCAATTCTAAAATGCTACGTTTTGGCTGAGATATCATCGCCACTTGTTGACGAATTAGACTAGATAAGTCTGCAATTAAGCGTATTTGTTCTTCAGGGCTTAAACTTTTAGCTTGTTGTAATACTTCTTGATAGCTAGACATAAAATTTACAGTTTTAATTTTCTGCTCTAAATTTAGCTTACCGTAGGCGATCGCCTTTGAGAATGTGGAGTGCGTTAGCGCAGCTTACCGGAGGTATCGCTGCCCAAGAGCTAATGGAATATAGAATAGTATCTAAGGTAGTTAAAGTTGCTGCTTTAATATTCAATCTGGAATATCACTATGAATGCTTTCACAGTCAATCTTAAACCAGTATTGGAACTCACAGATGAGCAATTTTTTAATCTATGTCAAGCAAATAGGGACTTGAAGTTTGAACGCACCGCCACAGGAGAATTAATTATTATGCCACCTACGGGAGGAGAAACGGGGAATCGTAATGGCAGACTAAATCAACAATTATTTAACTGGACTGATACTGATGGTACTGGTATCGCTTTTGATTCTTCAACTTGCTTTAAATTGCCTAATGGTGCAGACCGTTCTCCTGATGCTGCTTGGATAAATTCAGAAAGATGGAATACTTTAACAGACGAACAAAAGGAAAAGTTCCCTCCTATTTGTCCTGATTTTGTCATTGAGTTACTTTCACCCAGTGATAGTTTGAAGGCTGCACAAGAAAAGATGAGGGAATATTTAGATAATGGTGTAAGTTTAGGTTTTTTAATTAATCGTAAATATCGTCAAGTTGAAATTTATCGGCAAGGAAAAGAGGTTGAAGTTTTGGAATCTCCTGCGACTATATCAGGGGAAGATATTTTAAAGGGTTTTGTATTGGACTTGGAAAGGATTTGGTAATTTATTTGGTCAGGTGTCAGTGCAGTTTACCAAAGGTATAGCCTGCCGTGTAATCATGAGATAAGCGATCGCTAAACTATCAATTGCTCCAGTACTAAAACTGATTGCTTTCAAAGTTAAAAAATTAAATTCGCAACCCCATAATTACTAAATCGCGTTCCACGCCATCCAAGTCTGCAACTTGGGGTAAATATCCCCATTTTTGAAAGCCGAAAGTTTCAAACAGGTGCAAACTTGGTTGATTGTGAGCGAAAATAAACCCCAATAGGGTTTTTAAACCTAAATTGGGACTTTCCTCAATTGCTTTGGCTAACAATTGCTTACCTAAACCGCACCGATGAAAAGCTGGGGCGATGTAAATACTAAGTTCAGCCGTTGCAGCGTAGGCTGGCCGTCCGTAAAATGATTGGAAACTCAGCCACCCAGCAATTACTCCGTCTTGTTCGATTACCCATAGGGGACGAAAGTTAGGCGATCGCCCTTGGAACCAAGCAAGACGACTTTCTACTGAAACTGGTTTTAAATCAGCAGTTGCCATGCGGCTAGGAACAGCAGCATTATAAATGCCTATAATTGTAGGCAAATCAGTTGTAGTCGCATGACGGATGGTCATTACTACCAAATGGAAGATAATTTTTGGAAAATACTTACAAATAATACATCTTTAATAGTAATAATTCTATGGGATTATTACTTTATTTTTATAATGTCAGTAGGTCGGGTATTGTCTACAAAAATAATCATCCTGTAAGCGATTTCTCGCTTACTGATGCTGAGATTTTGTCAATAATCAAATCGGATTTCCGTAAAGATTCCTCAGCAATTGTCAGAGATTGCTTACAATATATTCATTGCTATTTAACTCTTAGAAATCAGGGATGATATTTTTTGAGAGCCAATGCTTTCAACTCTTGATTGTAAAACGACCTCATGAACTTGGTTAATCTTCTTGCAACTATCTGAAAAATTATCTTTAATAGCTCCTCTCTCTCTAGTTCTATTCTATTAAGACTATTTTGTCTAAAAATCAGAGTATTGAGACATCTATACTCCGGCTAGGGATAGAGTTCCACTTTGTTAAGTCTCATTAACATGAAGATAGTAGCTAATGTTTAATTTTAATCAGTATGGTTGATAATTTATCTAAAGAAACCCATCATATAGAAGATAAACAAGAGACTAGTAATTCTATTGAATTAGAATTTTATCAATTTATAAATAAACTGAAAACAGGAGTTTGGCTACTAGGGATTCCATCTTGGCTATTTGGACTCACAGATAGAAGTATGTCTGCCTTTGCCGATGGTTATATTTCCACAAGAGAAGTTTTTCAGCTCTTGACAACATCATTTTTCTTCATAAGTTGGTTGTATTTAAAGCCAGAAAATGGCTCTGATGAAGAGATAGGCTTATTATGTCAAAATCCAGCAAGTCGATTTGCATTGAAAAAACGACACATGATTAGCCAGGAGTATATTCTCCCCTTTCCTTATCTTTGCCAAATTTATCATTTATTAAATCTTAAACATTTAGAGACTATTCACAAATTTAGTTTAAATAATTTAAGAATATTGAGTGTTAGCGACTTTCAACAAACCAATTTTGGGGGAATCATCAAATTCAATACACTCTTAGATTCGCCTATCAATGCTTTGAGAATTTGGAGGCAACCGATAGTAGAAGTAGATTTAATTTTACATACTCCTTATACAATTGAACTGAGTATTCCAGTTTACGATGGCAAAAGAATAACGGTGATATTTTATGCTTTCCCTCTCACTGAGCGAGAACACCAGTTATTTATAGAAATCTATAGTGACCTAGATTGGCCAAAACCATTGTTACAAATATTATTACATTTTGCATCTTGTTTAACTCTCTTTGAAGACTTACCTTATCTACGTAATTTAGCTGAAGTCAATATAGAACGTTTATTTAAATTAAGCAGATTTTCTAAACAAGCAAATATGCTGCTGTTTAAAAGATTTGTAGAATTATATGGCTCAAGTGGAGACAGAATTAAACTGCTGGAGGGAAGTAATAGAAATTAGGAAGACTTGGAGCATAATTAACTAATAACTATTGATGGCGATGGGCTGTGTCCCTCAGTAAGCGATCGCTACTTCCTTGAGAATGTTCATTGGGCCGTGTTGCTTGAGGATTTGCATTTCCGACGCGTTTTTCACTAACAAAGCACCCGCAAACCCCAAGGAATTTACGGAAATGGATTGGAAATGTTCTTGCGATCGCGGTACGATTAACATCCATTCTCTAGTTGCTAGTAAATTATAAGCACCCGATTGTCTATCATCATCAACCGCCCCTAAACCCACAGCACGCAGTAATTTATGGTAGATTTCTAAAGTTGCGTCAGCCCCTATCAACGGAGAATCTACCCAAGCAGGCTGTAAACTAGCGAAAGCATGGACGAATGGAAGCCCTGGTATAGTTGCAATATATTCCTCAAATTTTGCCGATGCGAATAGTGGCGCAATGGGTATCTGCGGTGCTGATGCTGTAAATGGTAACGGTACTAGTTGCAAGTGTTTATGTCGCTGGCTAGCACCTGCAAGTTTCCCTCCGTTGTAGAATGCTAAACCATCAATTCCTGCTAAACAAGCCCACATTGCAGTAAAGTCCGCTAACGTTAGCAACTTTTCCTGCTCTTCAAAATCACGGGTGATAATCAATAAGTGATAGTCAACAACATTAAATTTATTAAATATACATACATGAGTGTCGGAAATATCCGCTACAAATAAATCCTGTTCGTAAGGAAGAAAGGGGTTAAACTCTTTACCAGCAGATTTCTTCTCTCGTTTTTTCTTGTCTGCATTTTTACGGTCAAGGTTAGATAAAATTCGTACCAAAAAATTAACCCCATCCTGCTCAACAAATTCAAATTCTGTGGGTATCGATAGCAACACACCACAATTTAAAGCGTATTCCGTTTGTTTTTTTACCTGTTCCCACAATGTGTCTGGTTTTAATAAGATTTTGCCTTCAGTCCTAGTCACGTTGCTTTCTCCGAGGAATTAAACACAAAACTTAAAAACTCCACTCATAAACTGAGCGGAGTTTTGTAAATTTTATTTGCCTAAATTGTTAATGTTTTAATCTGAAAACCTTTAAAACACGCTCATGATAGTGATGATACTAGCACTGGTTAGAGCGATCAAACCACCCATCATTACATACTCACGTAATGGAGTTGGTAATTTGGTATTCTTCATTTTTGTAGAATCCCTTAATATAGCTGTTGTACCTAAAGATATCAGTTTCCGTATAAATAACTATAAAAGCAAGTTAAAACTTAAAATAGCGTAACCCTTCTTAGTAAATGTGAGAGTAATTACTTAACAGTCCATGAGACAATAATTTTAGTTAGGGAACCTAAATGATTAGTAAATAATATTATTAATTTTTTATTAATAAAGTTTGAATATATAAATGTGCAGCAGTACACTCTCCTGAGAACGTATATCTTTTAAAGTAGTAATTTCCGTACAATATAATTACCTATATTCCCTCATATCCGAGAGAGTTGTGTGCCTTTTTAGTCTAAAATTAATTTTAATCAAGGTAACAACATTTAACGGAAACTCTCATGACAGCTTCTACGGCATTTAAAACCCAAACAAACGAATTTAATTTAGATGAATTAAATCAACAGTTTGAAACTGCCACTCCTAAAGAAATTCTGGCATGGTCTATAGAGCATATCCCCACAGGGTTGGTACAAACTAGCGCCTTTAATGTGGATGACTTAGTAATTACCCATATCCTTTATAGTGAACTCAAACAACCAGTACCTGTAATCTTTCTCGATACTCTGTTCCACTTTCAACAAACTTTAGAACTCGTTGCAAAAGCGAAAGAAATATATAACCTAGATTTACAAACCTACAAAACTCCAGATGTAGACACCCGCGAAGCCTTTACTGCTAAATATGGTGAGGCGCTTTGGGATAAAGATATTACACAATTTCACCAAGTTACTAAAATTGAACCTCTACAACGGGGTTTAGACGAACTCAACACCGTCGCTTGGATTACTGGCCGTCGCCGTGATCAAGCCGTTACCCGCGCTAATATGCCTGTATTTGAATTAGATGGCAAAGGTCGTTTGAAAATAAATCCCCTAGCTACTTGGACACGTCAAGATAGTTGGGCTTACGTAGCCGAACATGGTGTGATTTACAACCCACTCCATGACCAAGGTTATCCCAGCATTGGTGATGAACCCATCACCACCAAAGTAGGCGAAGGCGAAGATGAACGCGCCGGACGCTGGAGAGGAAGCAATAAAACTGAATGTGGGATTCACATTTAGTCAGTGGTCAGTAGTCCACAGTCCATAGTTCAACACAAAGATGTTAACTATTTAACAGTCAATGGTTCAACGCTGAAAACAACCATTAATATTGACTATTGACTATTGACTATTGACTAATCATGATTAAAATCCTCCATCTCTCCGATATCCACATGGGAAGCGGTTTTTCTCACGGACGCATTAACAGCGCCACGGGACTAAACACGCGATTGGAGGATTTTGTCAATACTTTATCTGTATGTATTGATCGGGCGTTGGGAGATGCTGTAGATTTAGTCATATTTGGTGGTGATGCGTTTCCTGATGCTACGCCGCCGCCCTATGTGCAAGAAGCTTTTGCTAGTCAATTTCGTCGTCTTGTGGATGCTGAAATTCCGACGGTGTTGTTGGTGGGGAACCATGACCAACATTCCCAAGGACAAGGAGGCGCTAGTTTAAATATTTACCGCACTTTGGGAGTGCCGGGGTTTGTGGTTGGTGATAGGTTAATGACTCATCATATCCAAACTCGTAACGGCAAAGTGCAGGTGATTACTTTACCTTGGCTAACTCGTTCCACACTGATGACACGCCAAGAAACAGAAGGTTTGGGGTTGGCTGAAGTCAATCAACTATTAACAGAACGTCTGCAAGTGGTGATGGAAGGGGAAATTCGTCGTCTTGACCCTGATGTACCAACTGTGCTTTTAGCTCATCTGATGGCTGATAACGCGACGTTGGGGGCTGAACGCTATTTAGCTGTGGGTAAAGGTTTTACTTTACCTTTATCTTTGCTGACTCGTCCTTGCTTTGATTATGTTGCCTTGGGACACGTCCACCGTCATCAAAATTTGAATAAATCTAATAACCCGCCAGTGATTTATCCGGGGAGTATTGAACGGGTAGATTTTAGCGAGGAGAAAGAGGATAAGGGTTATGTAATGATTGAACTGGAACGGGGTAATGTGGAGTGGGAGTTTTGTCCCTTACCCGTCCGGACTTTTCGCACCATAGAAGTGGATGTATCAAAAGCAGATGATCCACAAGCTGCTATTGTAAAGGCGATCGCTAAACATGATATTCAAGATGCTGTAGTCCGGCTAATTTACAAACTCCGTTCCGAACAGATGGATGTGATTGATAACGCCTCCCTACATTCTGCGTTAAGTTCCGCTCACACCTACACCATTCAAGCAGAATTATTAAGTCAGTTGGCTAGACCCCGGATTCCTGAATTAAGTGCAAGTAGCAGCATCGACCCAATGGAAGCATTAAAAACTTACTTACAAAATCGTGAAGACCTCAAAGAGATATCAGCCTCCATGCTAGAAGCCGCAGAACAGTTGTTAGCAGAAGATTTGATCAACAGTTAATAGTCAGTGGTTCCTGAATTGTTATCAGGGTTTATCTTAAGTTAAAGAAAGGCTAATACCATTTCACTAAAATTCTGATACAAATCCGAACCCAGAAACCTTTGCAAAATATAGGTTTCTTAATTTTGAATTTTGAATTGGTATAAATCCTGTACTGTTTCTCATCCAAGTTATAATGGCGACTAGCAATTTTTTACCAGATCCCGAATCAGGTCAATCAATCAAGCCTGAGTCAGTCAAGAGAGTTGACTTACTGACCGTGTTTCGACTCGGACTCTTTCAAATGGGTCTGAGTATGATGTCAATTTTGACTCTGGGTGTACTGAACAGAGTCATGATTCAAGAGATAGCAATTCCGGCGACGTTGGTGGCGTTGGTTTTAGCATTACCTGCCTTTGTCTCTCCTTCTCGCATCTGGTTTGGTCAGATTTCTGATGCCAAACCTTTGTGGGGTTATCATCGCACAGCTTATGTTTGGGTGGGGGCGGCAATATTTGCGATCGCATCTTTTTTGGCTGTCCAAGTAATTTGGCAGTTAAATAGTGTCGCCAATAGCTCTAGTGGTTGGGTGTGGACTACTCAAACTGTTGGCTGGACATCACTTCTGGCTTTAGTTTTTGCGGTATATGGTCTAGCGATTTGTGCTAGTGGTACGTCTTTTGCTGCTTTGTTGGTGGATATCTCGGAAGAAGATAACCGTTCTCAAGTGGTGGGTATTGTTTGGTCAATGTTGATGGTGGGAATTATTGTTGGGGCAATTATCAGTTCTAGTTTGCTCAAACAATTAACCCCAGACGCAAATGCAGTAACTTTGCAAGCCGCAGTCAACCGACTATTTATGATAGTCCCAGCGATTGTGTTTGGGTTATCGATTGTGGCAACAGTGGGCGTAGAGAAAAAGTATTCTCTTTATAAGAGCCGTTCCACTTTGGTGAATCGAGAAGATAGTATTACTCTGGCTACAGCCTGGAAAATTTTGACAGCTAGTCCCCAAACTGCTTTGTTCTTCACTTTTTTGGTGGTGATGAGCATCAGTTTATTTATGCAAGACCCAATTGTCGAACCTTATGCGGGTCAGGTGTTTAAGATGCCCTTGGCAGAAAGTACCAGACTGAATGTATTTTATGGCATAGGTATTTTAATCGCTTATGGTGTAACTGGTTTTTTTGTTGTACCCCGTTTAGGTAAGCGGCGGACTGCTCGACTGGGTTGTGTTTTGGTCGCATTTGCCGCTTTAATGTTGGGTGCATCAGGATTCTCAGCTAATCCCGCCTTTTTGAAGTTTGGTTTGGTCATTTTTGGTTTAGCTACTGGTTTCTTAACTACAGCTGCAATTAGCTTGATGCTGGATTTAACAGTTGCAGAAACCGCCGGTACATTCATTGGGGCTTGGGGTTTGGCGCAATCCTTAGCTAGGGGATTAGCAGTAGTCATTGGTGGTGCAGTCCTGGACGTGAGTAAAAGACTGTTACCAACCTTAGAACTAGCCTACGCATCAGTATTTGTTTTGGAAGCGGTGGGGATGGTGCTGTCGATTTGGTTTCTCAACCGTGTGAATGTGACAGAATTTCAAACTACTACCAAGCAAGCGATCGCTTCTGTTTTAGAAAGTGATTTAGATTAGAACGTGAGAACTTATTAATGAATGATTTTTGGACGACAATTCTCGATTTTGCCCAAACTACCACCACCAGAGTGGGCGCGCGATTAATGCAGGACTTTGGGCAAGTGCAGGCTTTACAAAAAGCCGATGGTAGCTTGGTAACCCAAGCCGATAAATGGGCAGATCAAGAAATTCGGGATGCGATCGCCTCTACCTTTTCTGGTTATGGAATTTTAACCGAAGAAAGCGATCGCACATTTCCTGGGACAGAGTGGTGCTGGGTCATCGATCCTTTAGATGGGACAACAAATTTTACACGGGGTATTCCCATCTGGTCGATTTCTCTGGCTTTGCTTTACCGAGGAACACCCATTTTCGGTTATGTTTATGTACCACCCCTCAATCAAGCCTTTCATGGTTTCTGGCCTGGTAAATCTGGTTTAAGCACACCCTCTGGAGCATTTCTCAATCATCACCCAATTCATACCAGTAGTGACGCTCCCAGTAGCAATCACTTTTTTAACCTTTGTTCCCGCAGTTTAGCTGTTGTCCAGAACGGATTTCCCTGCAAAATTCGGATGCTGGGTGTAGCTAGTTACAATTTCTTGACGGTTGCGGCTGGTGCAACATTAGGAGGAATAGAAGCAACACCAAAAGTTTGGGACATAGCAGGTGCTTGGGTAATTGTCCAAGCTGCTGGTGGTAGCTGGGTTTCCCTTGGTTCAGAACCATTTCCCTTGTCAAACGGGGAAGATTATAGCGATCGCTCTTTCCCCACTCTCGTTGTCAGTCGCTCGGAGATGGTATCCTTTTTTACAGCATTAATACAGGATGTAAAAATTTAACTCGCCACATACTTCTTTATCGACCCAGGTCACCTGTAATCACAAAAATTTTTACAGGCGACCTGGGTAATTTTTCTGGATATGAGATTTTTTCGACGTATATGTATTTATCAAGGTGATTGTATTTGACTAGTATCACAACTCACTCATGATGTTGATACACGATGCAGATACTTAAACTTTAAACAAATTAGGCACAGTCAGAGAAATATCAATCATTGACAGTGGTCGTTCTTAAAGTCCTTGATACAAGTTTTTTCTAAGTATTTGAATGAAGAGTTATGTTATCTAACTTAGCTTTAATCCGCGAATTTATTACTCAATCCATCGCCAAGAAAGAAGTTCTTTTAGCTAATTCTGCTTTGCAAGCCCAAATGGTTTACAAAAGTAACCAATTAATTGCTAAGAAAGAAGGAATAATTGCCACCACACAACTGAATACTAACCCATCCGATTTTCTCATAGCTTCGCCTTCATCTTATTGGGATGTTATGAACGAGACATTAGCTGATTACAGCTATATATTTACAGGGGAAGTTGATAGACTAGGCTTTTATAAATATCAACAATGTTCTGTACCCCAAGGCTACCAACTGCGATGCACAACATCTGTTAATTTGTGGCAAAATTGGTGGAAATATCGGAAAACAGCCTTCAATTCCGGAATCCCTTTGGATATTTTAATTCGCACAAGAGATTCTTGGTACGGCATCAAAGATTTATTTATTAGTGATGGTCTCATTTATATTAAAACCTTAGTCAGTGAGATGACAGTTCATTCTAATGACCTAGTAATTTGGTTGAGTAAAAATGAGCTAGAATCTCAAGCTTAGATCAATATGTTTTTAGCTTTTTAACGCGGAAGTTAGTGCAGCGAAAAGTTCTGGAGGAGGGTTTCCCTCCGTAGGAACGCTGCTTTGCACAATGAAGGGAACCCCAGCAAGTAAGTGGCTCAACTTTTCAAGGTAGAAGTAGAGGTACTTATAAATAACAGCGATTATGAGAATTATGTTTATTATTAATCAAGGTTTGCTATTAAATTAAAAATGCCTAGCTTAGATTAAACTGTTGCGCGAGTATATGCACAGCAACCTATAAATATAGATTAAGAAGAGATTGAAGTATAGTGAAAGTTTTGCCAATTTTGTAAGAACTGATGGTTTTTTGATAATTGCTCACTTACAATTGGTTACATCTTACATAAAACATGGTGCATTCAGTATAAATAAGCAATGTTATCTAATTTAGAGTTATTACGGCAGTTTGCCACTCAATCTATCCAAAAGCAAGAAATTTTGTTAGCTAACAGCACTTTACAAGCTCAAACAGCTTATAAAATCAACCAAATTATAGCTAAAACCGAGGGGGTGATTGCTACCGCCCCACTCACTCATACACCCCTAGAATTCTCGGTTAAAGCAACTTCATCACATTGGGAACTGATGAACGAGGTGTTGGCTGAACATAACTATATGCTTACAGGAGAAATAGATAGTCGTAATTGTTATAGATATCAATATTGCCAAATTCCCAAAGGTTACCAGATGCACTGTATGAAATCAGTGCATCTGTGGCGTTCTTGGTGGAAATATCGCAAAAATACCCTGCAACTAGGAATTCCCTTAGATTTGCTGATCCGTACCCGCAATTCTTGGTATCCTGTTAGGGATTTAACTATCAGCGACGGATTGCTATATATCAAAACTTTAGGAACTGAGATTGCTGTTCACTCTGATGACTTAGTAATTTGGTTAAGCAAGATTGAGCAGAAGTTCCCCAACACTACTGAGATAGAAAGATGAAAGGAATCTGGCTAGAAAATAACCAGTTACAACTGCTTACAAATATTCCCATTCCGGAACCACCACCAGAAGACGCGCTAGTTCGTGTTTTACGCGCAGGAATTTGTAATACAGACTTGGAGTTGCTGCGGGGCTATTATCCCTACACAGGAATTCTCGGACACGAATTTGTGGGAGTTGTGGAACAAGGGCCAGAACATCTAATTAATCAAAGAGTTGTTGGGGAAATTAACGCTGTCTGCGGTTATTGTCGTTTTTGTCGGCGAGGACAACCAACCCATTGCGAAAATCGGACTGTTTTGGGTATTGTGAATCGTCATGGGGCTTTTGCTGAGTACCTCTGTTTACCAGTCAAAAATCTCCATCCTGTACCCGAAAATGTGTCAACAGAGGCTGCAACTTTTACCGAACCCTTGGCAGCAGCACTAGAAATTCAACAACAGGTAATATTGAGTAAAGATGACCGTGTGCTAGTAGTCGGAGATGGCAAATTGGGACAATTAGTAGCCCAAACACTAGCTTTAACTGGTTGTGAATTATTGGTTGTTGGTCGTCACGAAGAAAAACTCGCTCATTTAAAGCTAAGGGGCATTCAAACGGGTTTAGTTGATGCTGTCCAAGATAGGGCTTTTGATATTGTAGTTGAGTGTACTGGTAATCCAGAAGGATTTGCGATCGCTCGTCGGGCTTTGCGTCCCCGTGGTACTCTAGTTCTGAAAAGTACCTATGCTGGTAATCTCAGCCTTGATGCTTCTTCTTTAGTTGTAGACGAAATTACTCTCATCGGTTCTCGTTGTGGCTCTTTTCCCCCTGCACTGGAACTATTAGCTACAGGAAAAGTTGACGTAGAACCTCTGATTCATGCTCACTACCCACTCAGCCAAGGGCTTTTGGCTTTTGAGGAAGCCCAACGCCGAGGCGTGTTAAAGGTATTATTAGAGATTGGTAATTAGTTGTTTCCCCTGCCTACACTAGTATAAGTAAGGATTAGTCTTTGCTTGATAATCCATACAGTTGATGGCTTCTTCTGTGTTAGCACGGGATGGGTGTACAGTGCATTTCAGACGATAGTCATCTGTAAAAAATTGGCAGCCAGAACAGGGTATTTGGTGCATTTGTTTGGCTGTGTTGATACTATCTCGCGTAGCACTCCACAAACTCCAAGCGATGAGAATCATCAAACCCCATGCACCGACAAAACAAATCGGTACTAAAAACTTTTGAATCCCCAGAATGATAAATATAATTGCTTCCAACACGGCCAGTCCTGATAAAAGTGACGAGTTAGAAGTTATGTTATCGCAATACGGAGTGTAGAGTTCTAAGTCCTAAGTATTATTCAATCTATTTTAAGTTCTGGCAGCTAGCTCATTTTAAAAACCAAATGCCAGAAATCCTCCATCAACAGCGATACATTGTCCTGTAATATATGATGCGGCAGGCATACAGAGAAAAGCTGTAAGACTCGCTACTTCTTCGGGTTGACCCACGCGTTTCATTGGTGTACGTGAAAGAACTGCGCTTAAAGTTTCGGGATTGTTGAGTAGAGGCTCGGTTAGAGGAGTTTGGATAAACCAGGGTGCGATCGCATTAACGCGAATACCATCATCTGCCCATTCTACCGCCAGCGATCGCGTTAACTGCACAAGTGCGGCTTTGGTCATGCCATAGGGTGCGCCAGTCCGAACGGAAATTAATCCAGCAACAGAACCGATGTTAACGATACTGCCGTTTTTACTTGTTTTGAGTAAAGGATAAAACAGTCGGGAAAGCTCAAATATAGAAGTTAGATTAATTTGAAATATCGCAGCAAATTCTTCTTCCGTGTAATCAGTCGCTTTCTTGCGAATATTTGTGCCAACGTTATTCACCAAAATGTCAAGTCTTCCAAAGGTCTTGCTAACGTACTCAAGCATCATTTGACGACCTTCAGAAGTGGAAACGTCGGCGGCAACTCCGTGAACGTTCCCCGCAGAATCCCAAGCCTTTATCTGCTGCTCAATCGCTTCAGCATTGCGAGCAACAATGACGATTTCTGCACCTAAAGCCAAAAACTCTTGGGCGATCGCTAAACCAATTCCTTTTGTAGCTCCGGTAATCAAAGCTTTTCGTCCGGCTAATGTCCAGCGTTCCCGGATTTTTTCCCCAAAAGCTGGAGGGGTAACAAAATCTTCCATCGTCATATACCTCTGGATGTTTTTAGACAGGTGAATTATTCCTGTTAAATTCACCTGTCAACAAGAAGAAAGGGGGCAGGGTGCGGGGGGAAAAGGGGAAAAGTCCCTCCTTTTCCTCCTGCCTCTTCCGGTCAAGTATCAAAAATGTCAAGTATAGCCGTAGCCAGATAGATTAGGACAACAAGCTAAGATCAAACGCTGACAACACAAGGCTTTCAAATCTGTCAACCGTCAACAGTCAACCGTCAACAGCTATATTGCGGAGATCGGTGGCGGTAATACCTTCTAATGCTAGACCATAGCCAATCCCTTCATTAACCAACCGCTTCAGTCTTTGGGTCAAGGCCACACGGGTGTATCGCAAGTTTAATGTGGGCTGTTTGGCAAGTGTCCTGGCAATTTCCCAAGCCCGTTCCATGAGTTTGCTTTGCGGTAATACTTCATGGACAACATTAAGTTCATAAGCTTGTTGAGCCGTCAGCTTTTCTTGAGTAAGCAAGAAGTAGCGCCCGCGATAAAGACCAAGTGCCAACGGCCATAGTATGTGTACTCCGTCACCAGGTACTATACCTGCATTTAAATGAGGCATATCTTGAAATACGGCGTTTTCAGATGCAAGAATAATGTCGGTCGTCAGAATGTATTCACTATGAAGTAATGCTGCACCATTGACAGCAGAGATGACTGGTACTTCAATATCCAAGAGGTTTTGCAGCACCTTTTTACCTTCCCAATAAGTTTTATCCCACTCACGAGGATTGGTGACATCTCCTAAACTAGCAAAATCGATTTCAGCCATCCAAGCATCACCAGTACCTGTGAGGATGACAACGCGGTTATCTCTGTCTCGGCTAATGTCATAAAATGCGTCGGGAAACTCTCGATGAGTTTTACCTGTGAAAACAAGTGAACCACCGTTTGTGTGCATTCTCACTTCTAGAATGCCATTCTCATCTCGATGGAAATGCAGGTTTTCGTATTTAGTGAAATATTCAGGTTGATTCAAAGTCATGATTTGTTCTGTGTTGGCATAGCTTCAGATTTCCGTAGCTAAATCTATGCTTTCGGCACAGAGACTTCTTTGATTGAAATCAAGTTTGAGATGATTTTTAATAATCCGTAATTTTACGATTAAGTCCGATATAGTTCTTGAACTAATACAATTTGTCGTTTTTTGCGGGTAATTGCCCCGTCTTTTTGCAGTTGACTCAAAACGCGAGACAATGCTTCCTGGCTCAACCCCATATCTTCGGCTATTTCCTTCAGAGGTTTATCCAAATTGACAATGTTTCCGTGTGGATGGGCGGCAATTTCCAAATAACGAAGCACGCGATCGCGGGCAGAACGAATACTCCGCAGTTCTAGTAAAATTTTTACTTGGTGAAATCTTCGCGCCAGTTGTACTATGAGTGCTTCTGATAAATCTGGATGCTGGCGTAAAGTTGCTAGAAACGCCTGTTTAGGAAAAGTAGCAACACGGGAAGGAATATCAGCGATCGCCGTACAATCATAAAATTCGTTGAACAAAGCAGCTTCCGCAAAACTTTCTCCAGCTTTGACTTCATAGTGCTTGATAGATTGACCAGTGTCGGTATAGTGCATAAGTCTGATCTGTCCAGATATGACTACAAAAATGGCTCTGGTTAAATCACCTTGATGGAAAAGGGGCTGTCCAGCCGTTAAACTCTCATAGGTGATTGCCATCGCCATTTTGATATTTTCTGGCAGCTGGTCAATGTTCAAAAAATTGATCATGTACTTGACTTTTTTTGAATTCAAAATTCAAAATTTAAAATTCAAAATGAAGAGAAGAAGCGAGCGTTAGCTGCCCGCAGGGAACTTAGAGAAGCCGTAGGCTATTGCGAATTGGTTTAAATTCCCGCATGACCCAATGCTAAACCAGCTACAAGCATACCTAATACCAGGAATGGCTGGGCGCTGGCTTGGTATTTCACATCGTTTTTTAAGGGGTCACGCAAGAAATACATATCTTGGAAGGTGATTTGCGGAATGATTAACAGTACCAAGATGGCAGCGTACAAATTCTCATGAATGGTCACAAGATAAGCCGCAATTAATCCTTGGAACACGTCAATCATGACCACGCAAATCCAGGCAGCCGTGTTGATACCAAACATTACAGGTAGCGATTGTAATCCCAATTGGCGATCGCCTTCTACACTCTTAAAGTCGTTGACAATGGCAATTCCCAATCCTGCCAAACTATAAATCAAGGTGAGAACAGCTATTTTCCAGTTGAGTTCGCCAAATAAAGCATGACCAGCCCACCAAGGTAAGGCGATGTAACTAGCACCCAAAGCGTAGTTACCCAACCAGCCGTTCTGCTTCAACTTTAAGGGAGGCGCAGAGTAGATAAAGGCGATAAAGGAACCAAACAACGCCAATACTGTGACATTGGGGAACTCATGACCCGCCCATAAATCCAGGGTAAATGCAACGGCAATCCCCGCGAGAAATAACGCCACAATTTGGGTCACTACCTGGGGTACAGAAATTGCGCCGGAAGGGATGGGGCGATAAGGTTCGTTGATGGCATCAATTTCGCGATCGTAAAAATCGTTGAGGGTTTGAGTGTAACCCGTCAAAAGCGGCCCGGACAACAACATACAAGTTGCCGCCTTCAAAACATTTTCCAATGACCAGGTATAGTTACCAGAGGAAGCCGCACCACAAACCACACCCCAAATCAGAGGAATCCAAGTAATCGGCTTCATTAATTGCAGGCGGATTTTCCAAATGGAAGTTTCCCCTGGCGCTGCACCTTTCATACCCAACAACTGCCGGGTTTTGGCAGTGCGGTCACTAGAGGCGATCATATCTGGGCTGGGATTCGCTAAAGCCTCAGATGGATTGGAATCGGGAGTAATGGGAGATGATTCAGACATAATAGTAATTCGTAATTAGGGTATACAGAGAAACGCTTTAGGTCTTGAAGATTAGCGATTAGGAAAATTTATTTTTCCCCATCTCCAATCCCCAATCCCCAATACCCAGTCCCCACAACTTAAAAAGAAATGATCAAATAATTATTTTGGAACTTTGCCCCAGTGATAGGTCTACCACTGAGTGCGGGAGGTAAGAAAATATTCCTTCGTTGGTCACCGGCTTCTACTGTTACTTCCGGGCCGTACTGGGTGAGTTTGACCTGTTTTTTATCAAATCCGGGTAAAAAGAGGCGTACCTGACGATTATGGGTGTCGATAGTAATCGGAGGGGGAGCTTTTACTGCTTGCTCAACAAAATTGGGGAGGGCATCTATTAAAGGTTGCCACTCACCTTTAGCAACGTCAGGAACAACAGTTACAGGTAAGGGTGTAAATTCTGCCGATAAGTCGCCCTCTGTTTGTGAGGATAACTGGATCACACCACCAATCGTTAACCCGATTTGTTGAGCGCTACCCCATAAATAACGTACACTGACAACTTCTAGAGGGTCTGCTGTAGTGACCAAAAAAGCAGCAACTCGCTTGGGGTCAGCCAGTGCCTCTTTTCCCTTATCTAGGAAATTATTGACTTGATTGGTAGGTTGAGCAAAGTTATCTGCTGTCCAATTGACGTTGAAAAAGCTGCTGATTAACGGTTGAATCAAGGGTGATTCGGCGATAGTTTTACCTAAATCAGAGTTGACAAACAATTGCCGAAAGCGCCGTACATACCAGCTTAGAGATTCCGGTAACCCCAACATCCGTAAAGTGAAAGCGTCGCCTGTGCCATCGTAGACGATCGCATCATACTTACCACTGGCATCATATTCACGAATCGCATTCAAAGCCAAGGCGCTGTCCATCCCCGGTAATACTACCAGTTCTTGACCGTACACCTCTTTGATAATGGGCGTGCGGAGATATTGCGCCTCAAGTTTTTTCACTTCTTCCCAATTGCGTTCCAGCAACACAGAAGATTGAAACTGTACAACTTCTAGATTGGGGGCAATTTGCTGGGGGTCAGGGGTTAGGGTTTGCTCTAACAGGAGGGGCAATACTGGTTCTGCCAATCCTGCTAGAAGTACCCGCTTGCCTTGACTTGCCAATGACTTGGCTGTGGCGATCGCTATTTTTGTTCGCGCTACGCCACTTTTGCCCAAAAATGTCAATATCAGGGCCATTATCTTGATTTCCAATTACCGCAGGTCTGTTCAATTCCAACTTAACACTAGGCAAATACTCTTAGCTTCTACCTAGAGTTGCTTCTATGACACTGGTTTGATTTCATCTTCAAAAAACCAAGTGGAAGTATTGTCGTTAAACTTCACCACTACACCGATACCAGCACCATCAGTTACCTTGTAACCCTCGATGATACCGACTTCTCCGAGCTTTTTGGCGATTGGAGCAGAAACGCGATCGCGCAAACGAAACACCTTAACCTTTTGTCCGATTTCCATGCCTACATAAAACGCAATAAACCAAGTTTCAGTTTAGCTGAATCCGGTACTCATCGGTTATACGATTTGGGGAGAAGAAACCAGGGACAGAACTTTTGACTGTTGACTAACGACTATTGACTAATGACTATTGAGCCAAAGCTTAAAATTAGAATAATCCGCAATCAGGTATAAAACCATGTTTGTCACAGCGCAACAGCTAGAACAACAAATGCCCGATGCAACTCGGTTGTTAAGTGATGAGCCGGAAATGGAAACTTCGTTGCATTATATGCAGCTATTACTGCTAGTAACTTGCCTAGAATGGCTATGGCGTGATACAAATGACTATTTTATTGGTGCCAATCTGACAATATACTTTAGCCGTCAGCAGTTGCGAAATCGAGATTTCCGAGGCCCGGACTTTTTTTTGGTGAAGGATACTGAAAAGCGCCCCCGCAATTCTTGGGTAGTCTGGGAAGAAGATGGTCGTTATCCAGATTTAATTATTGAGTTACTTTCTGACAGTACGGCTGATGTTGACCGAAATTTAAAGAAAAGCTTGTATGAGAATCGATTTCATACACCTGAGTATTTTTGGTTTTCCCCAGAAAGTCTAGAATTTGCTGGTTTTGAATTGATAGGTAATAGGTATCAAGAAATCCTACCTGATAGCCGTGGCTGGCGTTGGAGTGAGGTACTTGGTCTGTATCTAGGTATACAAGAAGGTAAACTTCGCTATTTTAATGCCGAGGGTAATTTAGTACCAACGCCAGAAGAAGCTGCTATGGCGATACAACAAGAGGCGATATCAGCCCAACAACAAGCAATAGCAGCCCAACAACAGTTATCTGAATCACAACAACAGTTATCTGAGTCACAACAACAGTTATCTGAATCACAACAACAGTTATCTGAGGCTGAAATAAGATTGCAGCAAGAACAGGAGCGATCGCAACTGTTGGCAGAATATTTACGTTCTCTAGGCGTTGACCCAGATAGTTTGAGTTAAGCAAATTCGCTGAGGTAAAAGTCATGTATCAAACTGAGCCGCCCCGCCCACCACAAGAAACCATGCCGACAATGTATGATTTACCCAGTGAATTAGTAGGGGAATCAGGCTTGCCAGACGAATTTCATTGCATCCAGGCAGATTTACTCAGTGAGACTTGTCAGCTTCCCAATTATCCACCGGAGGAAATTTTACTGGCCAGCGACTTAAACCTTTACTACGACCCCCGCCATACTTTATGGTACAAGCGCCCAGATTGGTACATGGTTTTGGGAGTACCTGGTGCTACTCAACAGCAAAACTTACGTTTAAGTTACGTTATTTGGCAAGAAGGAGTTGCTCCTTTTTTAGTAGTTGAACTACTTTCTCCAGGGACAGAACCAGAAGATTTAGGGCAAACCCTACGAGAAGTGAACAAACCCCCAACAAAATGGGAAGTGTATGAACGGATTTTGCGCGTTCCTTACTACGTTGTCTATGACCGCTACGAGAATAACTTACGAGGTTTTCGACTGAATGGCGCTCGTTATCAGGCAATTCCTTTACCAGAAAAGCGATTTTGGTTAGAAGAATTAGAATTGGGTTTGGGTCTTTGGCATGGTACTTATCAACAGACCACTGGACTATGGTTGCGCTGGTACAATGCAGCAGGTTGGTTGCCAACACTCAAAGAACAAGCTCAACAAGAACGTCAACGGGCTGAACAGGAACGTCAACGGGCTGATAGACTGGCAGAGTATATGCGATCGCAAGGAATAAATCCAGACAACTTACCTATATAAGAAAATATAAAATCCCAATACTAACTCCATGCAGAAAAATGCACTCTGATAGTATAAAATGCGCGAATAACTCGCTTGTGGTCTGTGGTGGTGTTTGAAGATGGCTCTTGTAATTAAAAATAATTCAAACTGGCTGCAAGTGCAGCGCTACTGGGAACTGCTGCGTGTTTTAGTGATGAGGAATCTCAAAGTACGCTACCGGGGTTCCTTGTTAGGCGTATATTGGTCGTTACTAAACCCGTTGATTATGACGGGACTGTACAGCGCCATTTTTGGCACAACATTCGCTTCTTATTATGGCAATTCCATCCTGAACTATATATTGGCAGCATTTACTGGTTTGGTGGTCATCAATTTTTTTTCATCCTCCACATCCCAAGCCTTGTCCAGTGTAGTAGGCAACGGAGCATTGTTGAATAAAATCCGCTTGCCTGTTAGTGTGTTTCCCGTATCAATGGTTGCGGCAAATATATTTCAGTTCGCAGTCGGAGCCTTCCCTTTACTGGTGATAATTACATTCGTTAATTCTAAAAGTATAATAAACGTTCTAGCACTATTCTTTCCCTGTCTGGCTTTAGCTTTAGTTTCTACCGGGGTGGGATTTTTAGTCAGCGCCTTGTATGTCTTCTTTAGGGATTTACCTTACTTTTACGAGTTAGTTGTGTTTGTACTCTGGGTTAGCAGCCCAGTCTTTTACCCGGCCGCTATTGTACCACCTCAAGTCAAACCATTTTTAGTCTTAAATCCACTATCTCCCATTATTGAAAGTTTACGTCAAATCACAATATCAGGAAATTTACCAGATTTAAGTCTAATTTGGGGCGGTCTACTTGGTGGCATAATTATGTTGTCCCTGGGATGGGTTTGTTTTCAGTTGTGGCGACATCAATTTATGGATCTGCTGTAGATGGAAGTAATTCGTCTGGATAAAGTGTCGCTATGGCGGCGAACCCAAGAAGAGTTTTCTTATGATTTGAAGAAAACGTTGCTATCTGTTTTAGAGGGTAAATATCGCAAGCCAGCCAAGAAGTTGGTTTTAGACGGAATCGATTTGGTTGTAGAAAAAGGTGAAAAAATAGGCATTATTGGCGCAAATGGATCTGGCAAATCAACTTTATTGAAGGTCATTTCTGGTATACTGCAACCAACAAGTGGAATAGCCAGAGTCCGAGGACAAGTTGCACCTTTAATTGAGTTAGGTGCTGGGTTTGATGTCGAAATATCTGTGATGGATAACATCCTGTTATATGGGGTGTTACTAGGGTTTTCTAGGGCCGAAATGAAAAAAAGAGCCAATTCAATATTGGAATTTGCTGAATTACAAGACTATGCTTTAGTTCCAGTAAAGGGTTTATCATCTGGAATGATCGCACGTCTAGGATTTTCCATTGCTACAGATGTACAACCAGATATTTTGATATTAGATGAGGTCTTATCAGTAGGGGATGAAAAATTTAAAAATAAATGTGAACAGCGAATTGAAAAATTTTGGGATGATAATGTGACTATTTTAGTAGTCTCGCATGATTTAAAATTTATAAAAAACTTTTGTCATAAATCCATATGGTTAGATCAATCTAAAATAAAAGTATCGGGAGAAACACATGATGTTGTCGCTAAATATTTAAATTCTATAAATAATAAATAACGTAATTATAAAAATAGTACAAAATTCGTTAATTCGTTAATCCGTTTATGATATCAAGAATTGAGGTAAGTATTAATGCTAGAAACCGGAATCTTCACACCTAGTAATTTAAAAATTCAACATTGGGGAACTTTCGATGTATGTAACTATGGTGATTTAATATTTCCGCTAATACTTGAATCTGAAATTAGTAAAAGAATTTCTAACATAGAAATAACACTTTATTCACCTAAAGGTGGAAAATTTAAGCCAGAAGAAAGCAGAGATATAAAACAAATTATTAGATTAGAGGAAGATGGATTTTTTCGGGAAATATTAAACTACCAAGGAATTATTTTGGGTGGGGGAGATATCATCAGATTTGATGATTCTGCAATGGTATCAGTTTATGGAATTTCTCAAGAAACAGCAGAACAAGAACGCTCATATCAAGTTTTCATAGAGGATTTAGGCAAACTATCTTCCTGGATTCCAGTTATATGGAATTCAGTCGGAATACCTTTTCGATTTAATGAGCAACAATCATTACTTTTAAGAAAAAGCCTTGAAAAAATCGCTTACATAAGCGTAAGAGATGATTTGTCTAGGCAAAAATTAATTGATGCTGGAATTGATCAAGAAATTTATCTAGTCCCAGATACTGCATTTTTGATTTCTCGTTATTATCCTAAAACTAATCTCACAGAGATACATAGAAATCTAATTCAAACTAACCAATTTCCAGGATCTGGTAAGGTTTTGTGCTTTCAAGTTAATTATGATGCTATGAAGTATCTGCCAGAATTAGTATTAGCGATTAAGGAAATAATTTTAATATGTCCTGAGATAGAAATTGTATTTTTACCTATTGGATTATGTCATAAAGATCAAGTAATTTTACAAAAATTACAAGCAGAAATAGACAAGAGAACGTTTTTATTATGTGGAGATATAGATATTAAAAAAATCGCTACTGTAATTGCTTATTCAGATTATTTTGCTGGTACTAGCTTACATGGTAATATCACAGCTTATGCTTATGGAATTCCTAATTTGTTAATCAATTTTTCTGATTTAGAGAAAATTAAAGGAATTGCAAAAATCATGGGGCTTGAGCAAAATATTATAAATCAAGCTAGTATACTGAAAACTTCGTTGCATCAATTAATCCAGCAGCAAAAAAGAGAACATAGAAACCTATCAGAAATTATCAAAAAAATTGATGATCATTTTGATAAGATTGCTGAAATATTGGAAACACCATCAAATCTTATTTTGCCCATTAATGAAACAATTCAAAATATTGAAGAAGTTAGTAAATCTCTGAAATATTATATTAAGAACATAGAAGTAAAAAGCCAAAATAAAGCAATAGAAGGATTAAAATTAGAAGTACAAGAAATTAAAGACCAATTAGAGCGATCACAGTCTCATCTACAGGTTGAACTAGAGCGATCGCAGTCCCAAATACAGCAAACTCAGATACGATTAGAGCGCTCGCAGTCTCAGCTACAGGCTGAACTAGAGCGCTCGCAGTCTCAACTACAGCAAACTCAAACAGAATTAGAGCGATCGCAGTCTCAACTACACGCTGAGTTAGAAAGATTACAATCTAAATTAAAATATACACAAAGAAAACTGGATTATCAGAAAATAAACCTAAGGATAAAATTATTTAACAATCCATTTTTAAAACTATTTACTAAAATATTGAGAATCCGTGAAATCTCCCCTAATGGATATCTGGTAGGTAATTTAGAATCACCAAATGTTCAAGAAAATAATATTAATAATATATTACAAATTTCTGGCTGGATTTTTAGTAAAAAAACTAAAATTAACTCTCTAATATTAGTAAGAGAAGATTTACAAGAAGAGCAAATTGAATATGGTTTTACACGCACTGATGTAGCTAAATTTTATTCAGATATAGAAAATGCAAGTTCATCAGGATTTACATCTAATTTAATTGTGACTAATCCAACTTCTGGCTATATAGGTATTCAAATTTGGGCAATTTTAGAAACTGGTGAAAGTATTTGCTGTTTTACTCGACGTGTTCAATTTATACAACCAAACCGGAATAAAAAGGTGAATGGTAAAGAAAGCAAAATAAATCTTTTCTTATTTATACGTGGTGTAGTAATCAAAGCTATAACTGCTTACAAACAGGGAAGATTACCGCTAGCTCCAAAGTTATGGATTTATTATCTACGGCGTTACTATAGACAAACTCAGTACTTACAGAACTATCACACTACAGGTATACAATACTCAGGCATCATTCATCCCTGGCAAACGCAAGATCCATATCAAAGATGGCTTCAGACTAATAATTTGTCATCAAATCTTTTAAATAGGATGAGAGATGATGCTAAAACACTCGCCCCACACGGAGTCAAGATTAGCCTTATTGTGCCAGTTTATAATACTCCTCGGCATTTGCTGATAGAAATGATTGACTCCGTACAAAATCAGATATATCCAAATTGGGAATTGTGCATAGCTGATGATGCCTCTAGCAAACCTCATGTTCGAGAAATTTTACAACAAATAACGGCAGAGGATGCACGCATTAAAGTGGTTTTTCGTCCAAAAAATGGTCATATTGTCGAAGCTACTAATTCAGCTTTGGAAATTGCTACAGGTGATTACATAGCCTTACTTGATCATGATGACACTTTATCTTGTGATGCACTATTACACGTTGCCGAATGCGTAAACCAACATCCTGAAGTGGACTGGATGTATACAGATGAAGACAAAATCAACGAATCTGGATACCACTTTGATCCACAAATGAAGGGTGCGTGGAGTCCCGAAATGGCAATTACCCACAACTTCACCCACCACCTCACAATCATCCGCAAAACCTTGATAGACCAAGTTGGAGGAATGCGAAAAGGATTTGAGGGAGCGCAAGATCTCGATCTATTTTTGCGTGTGAGTGAAAAAATAACACCAGATAAGGTTCAGCATATTCCTCATATCTGTTATCACTGGCGAACACACTCTGGCAGCACGGCTTCACGCGGTACTCAAAAGAAATATGTATTTGATAGTGCTTACAATGCCATAGAAGAAGCAATTCAACGCAGAGGTCTAAGAGCCAAAACATTTTTACCACCAATTGCTCAAAAACATGGCTTATGTTTACATCAACTCAAATGGGATAATTCACTAATAGCAGAAAATCCTGTGACAATTGTTATCCCCACAAAGGATAGAATAGACCTTTTAAAAAAATGCGTTGCTAGTCTTGAGAAAACGGTAGATAAGCGCTTTGTCAAACTATTAATAATCGATGATTGCTCTGTAGAACCATCAACTCACCAATACTTTAATAAATTACAACAAGAGCAAATATTACAATGTCGAGTTATTCGCTCTGAACGCAAAGTAGATACTTTCAATTATGCCCAGTTAATGAATTTAGCTTGTGAGCATATTGATACACCTTATATGCTTCATCTGAATAATGATATACAAGCCTTAGAGCCAGGTTGGCTAGAAGACATGGTTGGTTGGATGTCTATAGATGGTGTAGGCGTTGTGGGAGCTAAACTTTTATATCCTGATAATACTATTCAACACTCTGGAGTCGTAGTAGGCCCTCATAATGGATTAGCTGACCACTTGTTTCATCGTTTACATCAAGATGAAGTTGGTTATATTTGTTTACCCCATGCAACACGCAACGTTTCAGCAGTAACAGGTGCTTGTCTTTTAACTTCAACCAATCTGTATCGTGAACTTGGTGGCTTTGATGAAGAGAATTTTGCAGTCGAGTATAACGATGTTGATTACTGCTTACGAGTAGTGCAATCTGGAAAACGTATTGTTTGCTCACCTCAAGCTGTCCTGATGCACGAGACTAGTGCTTCTAGGGGTAGAAGTTATAACCCTCAAGAACATATTAACTTTATTGAAAAATATAAGAACTTTGTAGATCCTTTCTTCAGTAGAAGTTTAGATATAAATTCTATGTTTATGGCTATTAATCCTTACCATTATAGTCATGTAAATAGAATATCAAAAGCAAAAATTATCTTTATTACTCACAACCTAAACTTAGAAGGCGCGCCATTAATTGTTTACAATTACGCTCATTACTTTACCAGTAAAACTGGTTGTGAGATATCTGTTATTTCTTCTAAAGACGGTATTTTGCGGAAAGAGTATGAGAATTTAAATATACAAATAAAAATTGTCCAAGATATCTTGCCGTTGCATCAAGAAAGCTTAGAGGAATACCACCAACGTCTTCAAGAAGTTGCGAAAAAAATAAACTTAGAATCATATGATTTAGTTATATGCAATACCTTGCTAAGCTTTTGGGGTATAGCAATGGCAAAGCTTTTTAACATGCCAACTATCTGGCATATTCATGAAAGTCAGGATATCGATGCTAGCATAGATAATTTCTTTGGTCAGGCATCTAGGGAAATTATGCAAAAAATATTGCCTGATTGTTTTTTAAATGCAAGCAGAGTAGTTTTCCAAGCCGAAGCTACACGCAGAATTTTTCATCAATTCGATATCAAAGACAATTTTCGTACTATTTCTGGAGGAGTTGATTTACCAAAAATCAATGATTTTCGGAGTACTCATGGAAAATCTCAGTTGCGACAAAAATACAGCATAAATCCACAACATTTAGTAATTTCTATAGTGGGTACAACATGTCTAAGAAAAGGTCAACATATTTTTATAGAGGCTATTAAAGAGTTAGAAAAAATTTGTGCTGATAAGTTTCTTAATATATCTTGTCTCATAGTAGGTGCTAGAAATACTACCTACATAGATAAAAATTATTTAGAATTATTAAAACGTAAAATACAAGAATTGTCCTTGAAAAACATCTCTATTTACTTTGAAACTAAAGATGTTTATGATTTTTATACTCTAAGTGACATTTTTGTTTGTGCATCTTTTGAAGAATCTTTTCCCAGAGTATTGCTAGAAGCAATGGCATTTGAATTGAAAATCATTAGTACTGATGTATTTGGTATACCAGAAATTATCAATGATGGGAGTGAAGGTTATTTAGTAGAACCAGGAAACCCCAAAGCTCTAGCTGCTGCAATCTATCACTGCATAAAAGAGCCAGCAATATCGGAACGCCTGGCGAAAAATGCTTATGCAAAAGTATGCCGGATGTTTGACAACAATAATTTACTTCAGCAGCATTGGTCATTAGCTAAAGAAGTTATTTTAAGCCAACCTTAAGAAATGGATTTTTATTGCAATCTCTATGTTCTATAGTTCATCAAATAAAAAAATAAATATACTAGTTATTTTTTTATGTTTTTACATTTTTTTGGCTTTTTTACCCTTGCCTTCAGGAATAAAAGTAGGGCTTGATCCATCATGGCAATACGCAATTAGTCGTGCAGCAGTTGATAAACTTGTTTTCGGTAAGGATATTATATTTACATATGGCCCATTCGGCTATCTCATTCATGGAGCCGTATTAAAAGAAAACTTTTATGGAATATTTTTATTTCGCTTAATGGTTGAATTGATAACATTTGTTATTAGTATTGCAACGATTAACCTTCAAAAAACAAAATTTAACAAAATATTACTTTCCATTAGTATATTTTTTACGTATCTAATTGGCTCTTCGATCGATTACAAAATCATATTTGCATTGATAATGGTATTATCTTGGGATAATATTATCAATCAAAAAAATATTAGATGGTGGGCTTTAGTAATTGGTGCAATATCAGGTTTTTGTTTGCTAACAAAATTTAATATCGGAGTTTGTACTTTAGGTATTATTGTTTTCGTAATTATAGGTAGAATATCCTGGGATTTTCAGCATAAAGCTGAATTATCTACAAACATATTTGCCTTGTCTGATTCCATAATTGCTGCGTTAACTTCAGCTTTTTTATTATTAAACACTAGTGATATTAACCATCTTAAGCAATTTATTTTCTGCATATTTTTTGCCAGTTTTTCTGGAATATTTTTTGATTTTATTAAAAAATATTTACTTAAAGATAATAATTCTGTAAATCCTAACATTATACATAGAAAAATATATCCTAAAATAAACTTTAAAAATGGTTTTTATATAGCATATATATTGGCTATTTTAGTAACAAATTTTTATTTTTCTCCCCAATTAATCAATTTTCTTAAGGGTTCACTAGAAATTTCCTCTGGATATTCTAGTGCGATGAGTATAGTTGGCTCTCCTTGGGAATTAGGGTTTGCTATTGTAGGAGTTTTCGTTCTCTTATTAACGCTTATCCAACTCATACATGGAGAATTTTTAGGGCTAGGATTAGCTTTAGGTTTTACTTTATGGATGAGTTTCAAGCATGGTTACGTTCGTCAAGATGGCCATGTTTATCTTTTTATTCAATGTTGGCCTATTATTTCTTCTATCGCTATTACTAAATTAAGCGATCATTCTAAAATTGTTAAAAATGTAACTTTATTTTATTTAATTTCTTTAATTTCTATATATTCTTTGACTGCATCACCTTTTGGAAACGCAGATGCCAATCTGAGTTCTAAGTTAATTAATAATTTCAACCCTATTAATGTAATTAATCAAGTATCAATGATACTCAATCCAGAAAAGCTATTTTCTCAAATAAATGAAAGTAGTAATTTAGAGTTATCAAAAGTTAAATTACCTGAGATTGTATTACAAACTTTAAATGATGCTACAGTAGACATTTTTCCTTGGGAAATTTCAATTGTTGAGTCAAATAAATTGAACTGGCTACCCAGACCTATATTTCAATCTTACTCTGCATATACTAAGTTTCTCGATAATGCAAATTTGCATAGCATATCAAGAAAGTCTCCAGAAAATATAATATATGATTTTTTATCTATTGATAATAGACATCCTTTCTTTGATGAACCAGCAACATTTTCCTATGTAGTTTGTAATTATAAGTTGTCTTCAAAAGTGCAACAATTTATAAACACACCTGCACTTTCTAATTTGATATTTTTACAAAAACGCGAGAATAATATATGTACCCCATCTTTAAATCATAAACTATCTTTAGTAGATTGGAATCAATCTGTAAAGTTAATGGAAAATCCTTCTTTAGTTCGTGCATCTATCAAGTTTGAATATTCTTTATTAGGTAAAATTTATAAAACTTTGTTTAGAATACCGCCTGTAACTATTGATATTGAGCTTAAAAATGGTTCTCATCCCTTTTTCAGGATAATTCCTGAAAATTCAGAAAATGGTGTTATAGTAAGTCCTCTACCGATAAATGATAATCAAATTTTCTCCTTATTCGATGGGAAGTGGAATCAACAGGTTAAGTCTTTTAAGTTCTCCACAAGTAATCCTATCCTGTACAAACCAAAGATTCAGGTAAGACTTGATAATTATGGAATTTTGGATTCATCTATCTCTATCAAAGATGAATTTATTGATATTTCCAAATTAAAAGATATCCTTTTTCTTCAAAAGCCAACGGAAGAACATATTGGGTCAGTAGATTATCAAAATATTAAGTCTGTAAAAGCACAGGCTATTGATATAAATGGATGGATGATATCTAAATCGAATCCGCAAAAACCTCTATGGATATTCGTAACACAAGGTGCAGCAAATATTCCTGTTGCCATTACCAAAACAGGTTTACATAGATATGATGTTGCAGAATTTTATAAGAACCAAAGCTATAATCAATCTGGCTGGTCTCTTTCTTTAAGAGCAGATGACATCTTGAAAGATTCCTATTTTATTAAGTTTTGGATTTATGAACCCGAAAATAAAACCGCTAAACCGATTATTGGTAATCATATCCTAAAAATTAAAAAAGGAACTTAATTTTGCAATTAACTCCTGGATATGAAATGAATAATTGAAAATAAATCATCAACTTTTAATACTCTTATTCTATTTGTCAACTGATAATCTGCTATGTACAAAAAAACTTCTTATGCAAAAATACTAAAATTTCTGTTAGGTGGTGGATTAGCTGCTGGGCTAAATTTAGTACTCATTTTCTTACTTATTGAGAAGTTAAATTTTGACACTGCCTTTCTGAGAAATATTGCCAATGTACTATCTATTGAAATATCGTTAATATTTAGTTTTTTTATATACAGAACTTGGGTATGGACTGGTGGTATTTGGAATTTGAGAGAAGTAGTTTTACGTCAACTGCCTCTTTATCATGTTTCTGCTGGACTAGCAGTTATTACGCGTGTTTTCTTGATTTTTCCGATTTTAGATTGGTTGCGGGTTAACTATGCAGTTAATACTCTAATAGGCGCACTTTTGAGCGCATCTATTAACTATCTTATTAGTGACAGTTTTGTATTTAAAACACCAAGAAAACAAAATCGAGATGACTTACAAGGAGAAACCCCTTTAGATTCATATTATCCAGAAGCATTAGCTCCAGCTATATCAATCGGCTCAAGAACCAGAGAATCTGAACCGAAAGTTGTAGGTGTTTCTAAAACTATTACTACTTTATCAATAGTCATTCCAGCCTACAATGAAGAAGATTGCATAGTGCAGACAATGCAGACGATTAGTAAAACCTTAGAAGGTGAACAAATAGATTATGAAATTTTAGTGGTTAACGATAATAGTAAGGATAGAACTGAAGAATTATTACAGCAAATTACTTCACAGAATAGTAAGCTGCGCTATGTGAATAATTATTATCCTAATGGCTTTGGCTTTGCGGTTCGCTGTGGTCTGGAGAACTTCACAGGTGATGCTGTAGCTGTGGTGATGGCAGATAGTTCAGATGCACCAGAGGATATAGTATCCTACTTCTATAAGTTACAAGAGGGCTATGACTGCGTTTTTGGTTCTCGTTTTGTTAAAGGTGGTAAAGTAATTGATTATCCTGGTCACAAACTGGTAGTAAATCGTTTAGCAAACTTATTTATTCAAATCTTATTTGGTTTGAAATTTAATGATATTACTAATGCTTTTAAAGTTTATCGCAAAGAAGTAATTGAAGGTATTTCTCCATTAATTTCTCATCATTTTAACTTAACGGTAGAATTGCCTCTTAAAGCTATAGTTAGAGGTTATTCTTTTACAACTATTCCTATAATTTGGAGAAATAGAACTACGGGTGTTTCTAAGCTCAAGCTAAAAGAGATGGGTAGTCGATATTTGTTTATAGTTCTCTACATCTGGTTAGAAAAACACCTGTCCCGTGGAGATTACCATCTTAGTAAAAAAAGAACTGTCGTTAAATCAAAGGCTGAATCAAATGGCTGAACGTATTTTAATTTTAGGAGGGGCTGGTTTTATTGGCAGTTCTTTAGCAATCAGTCTCAAACAACAGCATCCTTCATGGAAAATCAGTTGTTTTGATAATTTACGGAGACGAGGTTCAGAATTAAATCTGACTAGATTCAAAAAATCAGGAATTGAGTTTATTCACGGTGATATTCGCTCTCCTAGCGATTTAGAACCAGGAATGTTCAATATCGATACTATTATTGACTGTTCTGCTGAACCTTCTGTTCTTGCAGGATTTTCCTCTCCACAATACGTCCTGCAAACAAATTTATTAGGAACTATTAATGTTCTGGAATTAGCTAGACAAATCGATGCTCGCTTGCTCTTTCTCTCTACTAGTCGTGTTTATCCGATTGAAACACTGAAGTCCATTAATCTGATAGAATCACCAACCCGATTGACTATTGCTCCTGAGCAAACAATTTCCGGAGTATCTAATCTTGGTATTGCCGAAGACTTTCCTCTTCAAAGCTACCGTTCTCTATATGGTACTACTAAACTTGCATCAGAGATGCTAATTGAAGAGTATCGACAAGCTTACGGTATTCAAGCAATAGTTAATCGTTGTGGCGTAATTACAGGGCCTTGGCAAATGGGGAAAGTTGACCAAGGTGTTTTTGTTTTATGGTTAGCTGCACACTACTTTGAAAAATCTTTAAGTTATATCGGCTACGGCGGTACAGGTAAACAAGTGAGAGATTTATTGCATATTGAAGATTTATTAAGACTAATTAACTACCAATTAGAACATTTTTCGGAACTAGATGGGGATGTATTAAATGTTGGTGGAGGTGCTGATAATAGTCTATCTCTATTAGAAACTACTAAGATCTGTGAATCAATTACGGGTAAGTCCATTCCTATTAAATCAGAAGTCACAGCCAGACAAGGTGATATCCCCATTTACATTACAGATTCTTCCAAGATTATCTCTAAGACTGGGTGGAAACCAAGCATAAATCCAGAACAAACTCTTCGAGATATATATAAATGGATTATTGACTATGAGGAATTTCTCCAGCCTATTTTATCCTAATCTATTTACTATACTTTCATGTGAGAAATAATATTATGCCTACTGTTCTAATTACTGGTTCATCTGGTCTAATCGGTTCAGAATCCGTTCACTTTTTCGTCCAGAAAGGTTTTCGGGTTTTGGGCATTGATAATAATATGCGTGCGGTGTTTTTTGGTGAATCTGCTTCGACAGACTGGAATCGTCAAGTTTTAGAAGATAAATATGGTGAGAGGTATCGCCACTATGATATCGATATCCGCGATCGCACTGCTATAGAAAACCTCTTTCAAGCATATTCTACTGATATTTCTCTCATTATCCATACAGCAGCGCAACCATCCCATGATTGGGCTGCAAAAGATCCCCACACAGATTTTACAGTCAATGCCAACGGCACTTTAGTTTTATTAGAAGCAACTCGACAATACTGTCCGCAAGCAGTTTTCATATTTACTTCCACTAACAAAGTCTATGGAGATACACCTAACTATTTACCTTTACAGGAGTTAGAGACTCGCTGGGAAATTGCGCCCAATCATCAATATCAAGCAGGTATTGATGAGTCAATGACCATTGACAACTCCAAACATTCCCTCTTTGGTGCTTCCAAAGTCGCCGCAGATGTACTAGTTCAAGAATATGGCAGATATTTCGGCATGAAAACTGCCAGTTTTAGAGGTGGTTGCTTGACTGGGCCTAATCATTCTGGCGCTCAATTGCATGGCTTTCTCGCCTACTTAATGAAATGTACTATTTCGGGCGATACGTACACCATCTTTGGCTACAAAGGCAAACAGGTTAGAGATAATATCCACAGTTACGACTTAGTGAACGCTTTTTATCACTTCTATCAACAACCCAGATGTGGAGAGATTTATAACATTGGTGGTTCTCGGCATAGCAATTGTTCTATGTTAGAAGCGATCGCAATTTGCGAAAATATCGTTGGCAAAAAGCTGCAATATGTTTATACAGATGATAATCGTTCTGGCGATCACATCTGGTATATTTCAGATGTGGGCAAGTTTCGCTCTCACTATCCCACATGGGAGTATAAATATAATCTTCAACAAATACTAGAGGAGATTTATTATGCTCAAGTATCTAGACAAACAAGCTAATTTAAAATGAGTTACTTAGATTATCTTGCCAACAACCAATTCAGTAAAAATCTGTGAAAGTTATTCCTGCGGAAATCCCTGATATATTTCTCCTCGAACCGCAAGTTTTTAGCGACTCACGCGGCTTTTTCTTTGAGTCCTACAATCAGCAAAAGTTTATAGATAAACTGGGTATTACCGTAAACTTTGTTCAGGATAACCACTCATCTTCCCAGCGAAATGTTCTGCGTGGACTGCACTATCAAGTTATTCAACCCCAAGGAAAATTAGTCCGCGCTGTCGTGGGGACAATTTTTGATGTAGCTGTAGATATTAGAAAAAGCTCTCCCACCTTCGGACAATGGGTAGGTTATGTACTCAGCGCCGAGAACAAGCGCCAATTGTGGGTACCTCCAGGCTTTGCTCATGGCTTTGTTGTACTTTCTGAAGTTGCCGAAGTTATTTACAAAACTACAGATTACTATGCGCCTGGTGGCGATCGCACTATTCTATGGAATGATCCTGATTTAGCAATAAATTGGCCTCTCAAAGAACCACCAATTTTATCGGCTAAAGATAGCCAGGGTCAGCCATTGAAAAGCGCGGAAGTATATGAATGAATCAATCCTACTAATAGGTAGTAACGGTCAAGTAGGTCAAGAAATTCAACAAATTCTTGCACCTAGATACAAAGTTATCTCGGTCGCACGACCCAGGATAGACCTAACTCAAGCTGATAGTCTGCGTCAAATCATCAAAGAAGTCCAAGCGCAGATAATCATTAACGCCGCCGCTTACACTGCTGTAGACAAAGCCGAAACTGAACCCGAACTAGCTACAGCTATCAATGCTACAGCACCCCAAATTATCGCCGAAGAATGCCAAAAACTCGGCTCGTTCTTAATTCACATCTCCACAGATTACGTTTTTGATGGTCAGCAAAGTCACCCTTACCAAGAAACTGACCCCACTAATCCCTTAAGTGTTTACGGTAAAACTAAACTAGCTGGAGAAATAGCCATTAAACAAATTCACCCCCAGCACCTTATTCTCCGTACAGCTTGGGTTTATGGCAGTTTTGGTAAAAGTAACTTTGTCAAAACTATGCTGCGACTGGGTGCAGAACGCCAAGAAATTCGGGTAGTCAAAGATCAAATTGGCTCCCCTACTTGGGCGCAAGATATCGCTGACACCATAGCCCAGGTGATACCTCAAATACCGGAAATTTCTGGGACTTACCACTACACAAACACTGGTGTAATTAGCTGGTATGACTTTGCAGTGGCTATTTTTGCAGAATCCCAAAAACTAGGTTTTCCGCTCACAGTCCAACAAATTATTCCTATCACCACCGCCGAATATCCGACTTTAGCTCCCCGCCCCGCCTATTCTGTCCTGGCTTGTGAGAAAATGTCACAAGTTTTGGGAACTGCTCCCCCCCATTGGCAACAAAGACTGCGGTTGATGCTTCAAGACTGGCTATCCAAATATTCTTCACTATGAAAGCACTAATTCTCTCCGGCGGTAGAGGTACACGCTTACGCCCGCTCACATATACTGGAGCAAAGCAACTTGTCCCAGTTGCGAACAAGCCCATTCTCTGGTATGGGATTGAAGAAATGGTCGCGGCTGGTATTACTGATATCGGTATAATTATCAGCCCAGAAACAGGGGCAGAAGTACAAAGTAAAACTGGAGATGGAAAACCTTTTGGAGCTAACATCACCTATATTTTACAAGAACAGCCTGCCGGTCTAGCTCATGCTGTTACCGTTGCTCGTCCCTTCTTAGAAGATTCACCTTTTGTCATGTACCTGGGTGATAACCTAATTCAACAAGGCGACTTAAGCAACTTTTTACAACAGTTTATCCACGAACAACCTGATGCTTTAATTCTGTTGCGTGAGGTTGCAAATCCTACTGCCTTTGGTGTGGCTAAGGTGGATGACACCGGGCGGGTACTACAATTAGTCGAAAAACCCAAAGTTCCTCCATCTAATCTAGCGCTGGTGGGTGTTTATTTCTTTTCCCCAATTATTCATGATGCTATTGCTCGTATCCAGCCTTCAAACCGGGGAGAGTTGGAAATTACTGATGCTATTCAACGCTTAATAGACGATAAAAGACAAGTATTAGCTTGTAATTTATATGGTTGGTGGTTAGACACTGGCAAAAAAGATGATTTATTAGAAGCTAACCGCTTAATTCTTGATACCTGTTTAACAACGTCTAATTTAGGGGAAGTGGATGCTGAAAGTCAAATCATTGGACGAGTTCAAATTGGAATCGATTCTCAAATTATCAATTGTACAATTCGTGGCCCCGTAGTTATTGGCAATAATTGTTATTTAAAAAATTGCTTTATTGGCCCTTATAGCAGCATCGCCAACAATGCAACACTCATCGACTCAGATTTAGAACACAGCGTAATTTTAGAAGGTGCTAAAATATCCGGAATCGATCAGCGAATCATTGATAGTGTAATTGGACAGCGCGCGCAACTAACAATTGCTCCCCGTCGCCCAAAAGCCCTACGCTTTCTGATTGGTGATGATTGTCAAATCGAATTGACATAACTCCTAATAAAGTTAGGGCAAAAATAAAGCTATGTTATGCAAGACAAGGTTTTTACATCGGCTTGTAGTAGGGTTCAGCCTGCGACACTCTCCTAAGCGACTGTAGACCATATCCTGCTTATGTAGCAGATAATACCAACTCTCAATTATCTAGGTTGTTTTACTTAAGATAATGCAGTTTATAGAAAAAATCGGTATTGTTTTAGCCACATACAATCCCAATCTGGAATATTTTGAGAAACAAATACAGTCTATTAGACAACAGAGTTGGAAAAACTGGGTTTGTCACGTTGTAGACGACTGTTCTAACTCAGAATATCAAATGGGAATCAAGAAGATTATTGATAACGATCCGCGTTTTATTTGCCATTTCCACAGTCATAATCTCAACCACTATTATAACTTTGAACGAGGTCTAAAATATTGCGCTCAAGATAAATCTATTACTGCTATATCTCTTGCGGATCAAGATGATATTTGGCATGAAGACAAGTTAAAAATTTTATTAAAAAAACTACGTTCACAAAAAGCAGTCTTAATACATTCTGATTTAGAGTTAATTAATAGTTACGACCAGACTATTCACCCCTCTGCTTGGGATTTTGAAGGACGTAGACCTCACAAATTGTCTCACGATTTATTGTTACTTCGCAACGTGGTGACAGGATGCTCTGTATTATTTTGTACTTCTCTGCTCACGGATGTACTACCATTTCCACCACAAAATAAAATTAGGTGGTATCACGATTGGTGGATAGCACTAGTTGCATCACATAGAGGCAAAATTGTAAATATCCATCAACCCTTAGTTTGGTATAGAATTCATAATGCCAATAATGTCGGCGTTCTCAAAGACTCAGGTAAAATTCATTGTGAATTGTTGATTTTATGTCGCAAGAAATTTAAAATCAATGGCAATAGTTATTTAGTTCACCGAGACTTTAGTAAAGCCTTTTATCGTCGATTTAAACGAGAATTGAATGAGCTAGGTCATACCAACCCTTTTGATGATAGAAAATTAGATTTTGGTTGGCATATCTTTAAATTATTGTATAAAAGTTTGCTTATAGGCTATAATTCGGAAGGTACGGCGTTAAGAATTGGTGTTTTAAAATTAATTTTCGATGTCCAAAGAAGTTATAAGATTATACTTTCCCATTCTTTAAAAACGTTTAAAAGTTATTATAAAAACAGTCAATAGTATGGACGCAGCGTCAAATGTTCTAGTATCAATTATTTTAGTTAATTATAATGGCGCTGATGTTCTACCAGATTGCTTAAATTCCATAGATAAATTTATTCCTAAAGATAACTGTGAAATTGTATTAGTTGATAATGCTTCTCAAGACAATAGCTATGAGTTTGTTGCTAAGGATTTTCCTGATGTCAAAATAGTTAGGTTGCCGAAAAACTATGGTTTTGGTGCAGGAAATAATGCTGGTGCAAAAATCGCCAAAGGTGAATTTCTACTATTATTAAATACTGATACTATCCTAACTACTAATATTTTACCACACCTGATTGATTTGATGAGAGAAAATCCAGATGTGGGTATTATCGGTACTAAATTACTTTTTCCAGATGAGACATTTCAAGTTTCTTTTGCATATACAGTTGGTATTAAGGGCGAATATAAATCTAGAAGACTCCATAAATACGCCGAGGATAAATCTAAGTTAAATAGTTTAGAGCAGGAATTTAACACGATTAAAGAGGTGGATATTGTTGTTGGAGCAGCCTTATTTATTCGTGCAGATTTATTTCATAGTTTGGGTGGTTTTGACGAAAAGTTTTTTATCTATTTTGAAGATGCAGATTTATGTAAACGAGTGCAAAATCAAGGATATAAAATTTTATATACGCCTCAAGTGTCTTTAATACACATAAGAGGCCATTCTATGAAAAAAAATGCCAACGCTACGGCGATGGAATATAGACGTAGCCAAATTTATTACTATAAAAAACATTGTCCTTTATGGGAGATAATTCTTTTAAAAATATATCTATTGGCTAAATTTGTACCTGAGTTTTTGGTGACAAGAAATCCTTACAGTTTAGAAATAATAAAATTATTATTCGTAATAGCTTAAATATACTAAGCTATTTTGATACTTAATTTAGCTAGTTATGACTGTATTGGTAAACTTATCTTTTGCCCCCTTAAAGCCAACGGGATGGTTAACTTATAGCCTGAATTTATTGCCGCATATTAAATATTTAGGTGTTAATGTTCTCAGTCCCAGGGAAATTCCTGAAGTAAAAGTTTATCAATCTCCAGCTAACATTACAACAGAATGTGGAATTAAAGGACATTTTCAACGGTTGATGTGGGTGCAGTTTAAATTACCCAGTTTTTATAAAAAACTAAACTCTCAATTATTATTTTCGCCTATTCCCGAAGTTCCTTTATTTTCTAGTTGTCTCAGTATTGTTACTATTCACGATTTAATTCCTTTAAGATTTCCCCAGGAATTTTCTACGGCGCAACTTTTTTATTGCCGTAATTATCTACCTGCGGTGATTAAGCAGTCAGAGCATATTATTTGTAATTCCTTGATTACGGCTCATGATATCCAGCGTTTTTTAGGTGTTTCAGAAAAGAAAGTAACTGTAATTCCCTTAGCTATTGATCGGCGAAATTTTCGTTTTTTGGACTTGCCGAGAAAAAATTATTTCTTGTATTATGGGCGACATAATATTTATAAAAATTTAAATCGAATTATTGCCGCTTTTGCTGCGTTACCGAACAAGGATTATGAACTGTGGTTAGCAGGCCCAAATGATGCACGTTATACTCCGACGTTGCAAGCACAAGTTGAGGAATTAGGGATAACTCATCGTGTGAAGTTTCTTGATTATGTTTCTTATAGTGAATTACCTGTCATTATTAATCAAGCGATCGCACTTGTTTTTCCCAGTCTTTGGGAAGGCTTTGGTTTCCCAGTGTTAGAAGCCTTGGCCTGCGGTACTCCTGTCATCACCTCTAATTTATCTTCCTTACCTGAAGTGGCTGGAGATGCAGCCATTCTCATCAACCCCTACAACACAGCAGAAATCACAGATGCGATGCAGACTATAGCTCATGATGTTAAATTGCAATCCCATCTGTCTACCAAAGGAATCACTAGAGCCAATCAATTTAGTTGGGAAAGGACAGGTAAAGCAACGAGTGAAGTCTTATCTCGTTATCTTTGAATTAATTCTGGGTTTCAAGCCCCCGCTAAATTTAAAATTTAGCGGTCTTCAATGAGTGGCGCTTTCTTACCCCCACTCATTGTCTCTAATTTTGAATTTTGAATTTTGTAGCTTTAGCTTCCCGTAGGGTATTTTGAATTGGAGCGTTCGCGCAGCGTCTCGTAGAGAAGCGAGTTGACTAATCCACCTTTTGTAACTGGGCGACTCTGGGGTCAATAATTTTCTGACCCAAGCTTGTAAATTTAACCGCTACAGAAAGCTTGCTACCAGCACCAAAAACGTGGGTTATTTCCCCAATCCCAAAACTTTTGTGTAAAACTCTGTCCCCTACTTGCCAATCTTGATTGGCTGCTTGCTTACCATTGGTAGTTGTTGATGGGGGTCTAGTATAGGTTTGTCGGACTTGGTATTGGGTGGTGATTAATTCGGCTGGTAGTTCGTCGAGAAATTGCGATCGCATGGCTGGTTCCCGTGAGCCATATAAGCGGCGTTCACGGGCGAAGGATAAATACAACCGTTCTTGGGCGCGAGTAATCCCTACATAACATAGGCGGCGTTCTTCTTCTAAGGCTGCGGGGTCACTTAGTGAACGGTAGCCGGGGAATAATCCCTGTTCTAAGCCTACCAAGAAGACTACAGGAAATTCCAAACCTTTGGAAGCGTGCAGAGTCATCAGGGAAACGGCTGTTTGACCTTCTTTGAGGTTATCTAAATCAGAACTAAGGGCTGTACTTTGCAGAAACGCTGTTAAAGAAACATCTTCATTCTCTTCTTGGAATTGTAAGACAGCGTTGTAAAGTTCCTGCACGTTTTGGATGCGGTCTTCAGCTTCGTCTGTTCCTTGGCTTTGTAAATCTTGTACGTAACCAGAATCTTCTAAAATCCCCATAACTATTTCTGTAACTGGGGCTGTGGTTATTTGCTCTTGCCAACGGTTAATCATTTGGGCAAAGTTATTTACCCCTTTAGCCGATCGCCCAGCTAACGTGTTGACTGATGTTTCATCACTTAATATTTCCCAGAGAGTTGTACCTAATTGCTGGGAAGCATTGATTAAGTTATCAATAGTCGCTTTACCGATACCACGCCGAGGGGTGTTAATCACTCGTAATAGACTAACTGTATCTGAGGGATTAGCGATCGCTCTTAAATAAGCTATAACATCTTTAATTTCTTTGCGGTCATAGAACTTCATCCCACCCACAACTGTGTAAGGAATCTGATTTCTGACTAACAATTCTTCAAAGGGACGAGATTGGGCATTTGTCCGATACAAAATGGCAAAGCTACCCCAATCTAATTCCGGGTTTTGATGCTCTAATGTGCGGATTTGACGAATGACAAAATCAGCTTCTTCTAATTCATTATCTGCCTTGTGACAATAAATTTCTTCGCCTGCTCCCCGCGTCGGCTTCAGGATTTTATCAATTCTTTGAGTATTATTTTCAATCAGTTCGTTAGCAACTTGGAGAATGTTTTCACATGAGCGATAGTTCTCTTCCAACTTCACCATTGTGCGGGTATCTTCATCTGGTAAACCATCACCAAATTGATTCTGAAAATCTAGTAATATGGTGAAATCTGCCATTCTAAAGCTGTAAATAGATTGGTCTGCATCACCCACAACAAAAACCGAGCGATTTTGCCATTCCCATGCACTTTTTTTCTCTTCACCATTGGTTGTCAACAGGCGAATTAAATCGTATTGTGTGCGGTTAGTGTCTTGATATTCGTCTACAAGAATGTGACAAAACTTGCGATGCCAGTAACCTAAAACCTGTTCATTTTGCTGAAATAATCTAGTGGGAATTAAGATTAAATCATCAAAATCAAGGGCGTTGTTTTCTGCTAGTTTATCTTGATAACGATTATAGACATCAGCAATTACTCTCCCACGATAATTTGGCTGGTCTTTTTCAAATTCCTGTGGTGAAAGTCCTTGATTCTTGGCATTACTAATGGCGTAGCGGACAGAACGCGGCTCAAACTTCTTATCATCTAGATTTAATTGTTTAGTGACGATTTCTTTAATGAGACCTTGCACATCAGATTCATCAAAAATGGAAAAATTACGATTCCATTGTCGCCCTTTTTCATCTTGATATTTTTCGATATCAAAACGGAGAATACGGGAAAACAAACTGTGGAAAGTACCACACCACAGTTCTTTAATAGTATTTTTATAAACGCGCGATCGCAATTTAGTTTGTTCGTGTTCTGGTAGTAAGTCTAAACGCTTTCCGTGTTCTGTCAAGGCTAATTGTTCGGCAAACAGCCGTTGAATCCGTTCTTTCATCTCCCTGGCGGCTTTGTTGGTGAAAGTCACCGCCAAAATATTTTCGGGAGCAACACGGTGCTTCAGTATTAAATTAGCAATCCGATAAGTTAGCGCTCGTGTTTTACCGGAACCAGCACCAGCAACAACTAACAAGGGGCCGCAATAGTGTTCCACGGCTTGACGTTGGCTGGGATTCAGATGACTGAGAAAGTCGGTAGTCATTAGTTATTAGTCAGTGGTCAGTAGTCAGTAGTCAGTAGTCAACAATTAATGTGAATTGTTCTCCTGACCTCCCCATCTATTACTCTACCTTCAACTTTGCTCCTGAAGTGGCAGATAGACGGTAAAAGTCGAACCCAGACCTGGTTGACTTTTGACGAGAATTTCCCCTCCCATCATCTGGCAAAAGTGGCGGCTAATCGCTAAACCTAGTCCGGTACCGCCATATTTTTTTGTGGTTGAGGTGTCACCTTGAGTAAAAGGTTGAAATAATTGTTGCTGCTGACTAGGAGACATCCCAATACCTGTATCACTAACCGTGAAGGAAATCGCACCAAAGGGCATTTCCGTTAAAAAGTCTTCTTTTTCTCGCCTAACTGTCAGTTTGACTCTGCCGTTAGTGGTAAATTTAGCAGCATTACTGAGTAGATTTAATAATACTTGCCGCATCCTGGTTTGGTCAGCATACATTGTACCCAGGTGTTCATCACAATACATTTCTAAAATGTTGTTATTTTTTTCTATCGCTGGTTTGACGGTTAAAACAACATTGTTGATGAGTGTGACAACATCAAATATCTCTGGATAAAGGGTCATTTTACCCGCTTCAATTTTCGACAAATCCAGAATGTCGTTAATCAGTTCCAATAGATGTCTACCCGCAGAATTGATGGTTTCTAGGTCACTAGTGAATTCTCCCGACAAACTCAGGTCAGCCGCATCGTCTTTCAGGAGTTGGCTTAAGCCAATTACAGCGTTTAAAGGTGTACGCAACTCATGACTAACATTGGCGAGAAATATACTTTTTGCCTTGCTGGCTGCTTCAGCTAGTTCTTTAGCTTGTTCTAGTTCTTTGGTACGCTCAGATACACGCTCAATGAGACGATTGAGGGATTTAGCTAGTAAGCCAATTTCATCTTCTGTAGTCACAGGAGCGCGTAAATCAAAATTCGGTTTACGGGCCACTTGTTCTGCTACTTGGGTGACAGTAATGACTGGTTCCGCGATCGCTCGACTAGTCCGCCATGCTACGATGGCAGCGATCGCTACTGACACCAGCATACTCACCATCACAATTAATCTCTCAACGCTTTTGGCTTCTTCCACATCTCTTTGCCTCTGACGCTCTTTTGATTCAGCAGTTTGTAAGATGTTGGATAACTTCCGTGAGAGATGCTCTAGCTGCATGGCTGTTTCGCCGCGCATAATCTCCAGTAACTTCGCTCTAACTTGAGCTACCTGTTTTGGTGGTACAGGTTGCTGAATTTCTGCGACGACAGCATCTATTTGCTGCACATAAGAATCTAAATAAAACGCATAGTCTTGTAAGAGAGCTTTTAAGTTGACGCTAGTTGCAGCTAAGTCTTTAGGTCTACCCTCTATAAACTTGGCAATTTTTTGTTCCCCAGCTTCGGCTTTTTTAACATCTCTCAAGAAATCGCCTTTTTTCATGGGTAAGCGCTGGGGATCTTCCAAAAATGCCACAATATTGGAGCTATGCAGTTGCGCTCCCATAACAGCATTCTTGTAATCGGTTAATAACTGTCTTTGTTCTTGAGCTTGATTAAATTCCCTGATTTCTTTGCCTCGGTAATAGTTGGCAATCACTAATCCCGTGAGCGAGCCAAAAAAGCCTATGCCAATGGCCACAAAGTATCCATACCCAATTTTCTGATGGATACGCCAGGAACTTGCTTTGAGTTTCCCTCGTGAAGGAAATTCTATAGTTGGGAGTTCGTCTGTCGATGTTGATGGCTCTTCTAATGACACTTCTTTGCCGTCTGAACTGCTGTCAACAGGGATTGGCTGTTGAGTTTGCATCCCTCAAATCTCCTTACCCTCCCGCAAAAACCACTAAACCACCTTCATTTGTATAATTACTACAAATGTTGATAACCACTTGTATTATCTTTGTTGATAAAAATATAAGTAATTCACCTTTTAGATACTTCGCATAACTTCATGGTGTTTGAGTAGTTTTGATATGAATGTTTACATGGTGACTTGCTAGTAGCAAATAACAAGTATTTTGTCGATTTTTTAGTAGTTTCCCTGATTATTTGTCAGAATCCTGTTAGTCTAGCCGAGTCTTGCGTTGATTCTAGATAAAAAAACTAACTACTAGCTTCTAACTTAAATAATCGCTTTTTCAGTCGGTTTCTATTCTAGATGACAAACCAGCTTCATAACCAGCAAGAAACTAAATCTTGTGGTCAATTATGAGAAATTTTCTGGTATACCCACTGGCGAAAGACCAGCGATCGCTCGTAAATTTTGGCAGCGAATCAAAGCGATAAAATCTAAGCTAGAACGTCCTTCTATCTTAGCTACTGACTCAATTGCTGACAGCAAATTTTGTGCTGCTTCGGCTGCGGAATAACCACGGCGTTGAGCAACTTTGATCGCTGCTGCGTCCGCATTTAACTCAGACTCTGGCGATTTGTTGCTGCGCCAGATCCGCAACAAAGCGATCGCACTCAATCCCCCAGCGATCGCCACCCCTACCACATCAGACTGTGCAGATTCCACCAATCCGCCCAAAAGCCCTGCTAACACCACACCCTGATAAATATTTGGTGTAAACCACCTGACCCCCGTCAACCAAGCAACCTTTTGTAGGATGAGTAAATCCCGTTGTGGTTTTGTCAAGCGCTCCCATAAATCGAAGTTTATATATATTAGCCTCTCTTGATTCCAGGGCAAGGGAAACATCGGGTCAATTACCTGATTTTGTTCTGGTTTGCTGACAATTTTAATCGTCATCCGACCAGAAGCCGGCATCACTTCAAATAAACGACGTATTTCAACTTTTGGCTCCATAGGAATAATTGGTAATTTGTAATTAAGTTACAAAGATCCGACGCTCGCAAACTTGCTAACGCCGCGACCAGTTAAAAAGATTAATTCTATGATGATGAGATATAGTGTATGAAAAAACACCGTAAAAATGTCTAAATTACGTTGGCGTTAGCCTTCTTGTTCAGGGTAGCGTTGCGTAGCACAAAGTATTATGAATTACGAATTATCTCATGGATGCGTTTGCTCCCACCCCGCCCGAATGGACACAAAAGGCAGTTCATGCTTACGAATTTTGCTGTCCAACCTGCCGCGCCAGTAGTTTAGAAGCTTCACAAGTTTGGATTAATCGGCGATCGCCCGTACTAACAACAGACCATCGACGTAAATGGCAAGAGTTCTACAATTGCCAATGTGGTTGTGTTTGGTGGGCTTGGAGTAGCGATCGGCCTCCGTCCGATTTGTCTAAATCACAAGATGCTGATTTGCAATAAAAAAGCCCTCTTGCTAGAGGGCTGTAGATTGATTATATTCAGCAGTTAAGTACTGAACCTAGAAAGTGAATGTAGTACGCAATGTACCTACATAAATTGGGTCATTATTATCATTGTTTTCTGGGTTGAAGATTACCAACAAACCAGGGGTGATCAGAATGTTATCAGAGAGCTTAAGCTTGTAAAGACCTTCTAAATGATAGGAAGTATCACTATCATCGACAGCTACACCGCTAGCATCAGTAACTCTGGGTGGTTGACCAAAGATCACACCCAAGACATTACCTTCACCACCAAAGTCTTTGATACCAACACTAGTACCCCAATACCAAGCATCTATGTCACTACGAGTGGCAGTATTGACTGCATCAGCAGTTGTGTAACCTACCCAACCTCCAAGGGTGATGGTAGAGCTAGGCTGGAATGTAGCTTGGAAACCATAGTGATTGGCTTCAGTTTTCACATTATTACCAAAGGGTCTGTTAGCATTTAGACCACCTGTAGCATAGAATAGGTCTCCACCTTGCTGGTAAGTACGAGCATAGGCGAAACCAAGATTCAAAGCTTGACTTGGCTTAAAAGCTATCTGACCAAAAATGGTGTTGTTACCATCAAATAAACCAAATCCTTCAGCAGGGTTAGCAGCATTATTCCGTCCACTTGCAATATAAGCTGCCGTAAAGGTCAAAGGCCCACTAGGATTAACATTGACCGTGATCCCGGCACCGTCACCACCCTGACGATAAATGGGACTAAAACGTCCATAGCGAGACAAAGCGCCAGAACCACTGCTTCTAAAGTCAGGGTTAAAGACGTTGGTGTTCTCGTTCAACTCAGCACCAGTTGCATCAATCTTGACGCGGATAGAATCACTCAGATTGAACGCATAGTTGAGTTTATCGATGGAAACACTGTTATCAGTACCACCGTCATAACCCAAACGGGTCATGTTAGTCCCAGTACCTGTGGTTCCCGAATTGGAAATAATATTTCCCGCATTCAACCGGGTTTGTAATTGGTCTGTTCCGGTGAAGCTGCTATTTAAGGTTAAACGCACCCGATTAGCAAACGCCAGGTTGGAATCCAAATCTTGTGTAGGATTTCCTGTACGAACCGCTACTCTATCACCAAAAGCTTGAGACACACTGAAGATTGCTTCTCCAGAAAGCTTTGTAGTAGTAGAGAATTGATTAGCTTCTAACTCAGCAGTACGAGCTTCTAAAGCATCAACCCGGCCGCGTAAAGTCGCTAATTCAGCAGAGAATTCTTCTTGTAAACGCTGTAAAGTTGCTAAATCTTGCTTGCTAACTAAATCAGCTGTTGCTGTAGCAATCAGTTCGTTAACTCTGTCTAAACAAGCGTTCAAACCAGCAGCAAACTCATAACGGGTCAAAGCACGATTACCACGGTATGTGCCATTGGGATAACCTGCGATACAGCCGTAGCGCTCAACCAAAGATTGTAATGCTTGGAATGCCCAATCCGTAGGTTGCACATCTGAAAATTGTGATACAGATGTTACCTGGCCAATGTTTTGAGATTCAGAAGCTTGTGTTAACTGGGAAACACTCATTACTGGCTCGCCAGCTTCAACTGCTAAGGCGCTATTAGTAGCGAAAAAGGTCGCAGCAAAAACAACTGGACTGAATTTTAAAGCGTTCCAGAATAGTTTTGTCATGGTTTATAAATCACTCACACCAACTAATTCACACTCATTGTGATATATTTGACCCTTTTACATTTCAGGGTATATACACAAGATATCTGTAATCACTATACATCTTTAGAAGTACCAAAGACAAGATAGTTACTTATTTTTTAAGTTCATATTCATAATTGTTTTATTTGGTAAACATAGAATAATCCGACGTTTATAACGTACCAGCACGCCTTCATTTTCAAACTGCTGTAGTAACCTTGTTACAGTCACTCTTGTTGTATTCAAGACTTCGGCTATTTCTTGATGGGTAATATACATCTCAATGAGTTTGCCGTTTTCTAAGTTACGCCCAAACTTTTGACTTAGCCAAACCAGAAATTGCCATAAACGTAGGGAAAGAGGTTTACGGTGGACTATGCTTAACAGTTCCTCTGAACGTTGAATATGCGTCAGTAGATTATTAGTGTATTGATGCCAAAGATGCTGGGGTATAGTAATAGCTTCTACACTTGTCAAGCATTCAATTTGATATGGGTTGACTTTGGATAAAGGATAACCAATCACATCTCCTACTCCCCAATACCCTAAAGTAATAAATGAGCCATCTTCACTCCAGGTAAGAGTCCGGACAGCCCCACTCTCAATGCGCCAAAGTATGTCTTTACAAGGTGGGATGACTTCTTTACGCGTAAATAGTCTTTGTGTTAAATGCTCATTTAGAGTAGAGTCATTCAAGATGGCAGCAGAAGTTTGAGAAAGAATTGTAGAAGACATTATATGAGCATTTTCTGGATAAAAATAATGAATTTTCCAATAATATTGGGTTTGGCAATTATATAAGTCTATGATATGTATTGCAACTAAGAAGCTGTTAATGAATTTGCTCTACTGCAATATAAAAGCGAAGTTTAAAGATTAATATTTGTTTTTGCGATTATCTTAAATAATGGCTATTTACAAAATATAAGTCTGCCTTTTATTTTTCGCCTAAAAATAAGATGTTAGCAAATATTTTCGCAGCAAAATATTTTACTTTAAGAATGCATATTTACCGCTTGTAAGAAATGTTTGAATCGCTATTTTCGAGTTAAATCATAGGGTATTTATGTATTAACATTTATCAGTTAGCTGTATTTTAAACACCTAAGACTAAGGCAAACATAATCCTTGCTGATAGATGAGATAAGATTATTTAATGTTGTTTTTTCTTCCTTTTGCGTTCAAAACTCATGTGATAAATTACGCAACAAGACAATGAAAATTTCTAACAGTCTCTAATTCCTACGTTGAGGTCAGAGTCTGGTGATGATAACCAACCAAAGCCTTACTTAAGACTTTTTGGTCAAATATAATAATTTTTACTACGTGTTTAGCTGTCGTTACAGCCTAATTTAGTTTTGTAAGTTTAAGAAAAGATAAACGATTGGTAAAATATCACCTTTAATAAAAAAAATCCCAGCCCTGGGAGGGATGGGATTAGCTTCAAAATAACCAAGCTATAATTAGGCACGTTGACCAGTAACAATGTATGCCACTCTTTGACCAATGTTAGTTGCATGATCTGCCATACGTTCTAAACAACGAATTGCCAGTGCTAGCAGTATAATTGGCTCAACCACGCCTTGCACATCTCGTTGCTGGGATAAAGTTTGATAGAGGTGATCATAGGCATTATCTACAGCATCATCTAAATGCTTGATACTACGTCCACCGGCTTCATCTAAATCGGCCAAAGCGACTAAGCTAGTGGCTAGCATAGCTTGGGCGTGATGGGCCATCACAGCAATTTCTGGTAGAGATGAGTGAGGCGGATAGGGAAAGATTTTGACTGCTATCTGAGCTAAATCTTTGGCATAATCACCAATACGCTCTAAATCTCTGACTAATTGCATAAAAGCACTCAAACAGCGCAAATCTTGGGCTGTAGGTGCTTGTAATGTCATTATGGATGTACAATCTGATTCTATTTGTCTATAAAAACGGTCTATTTTTTTATCTAATCGGGGAAGTTCCTCAGCTGCTTTTAAGTCACGGGAGAATAGGGCTTGGTGGCTGAGGCGGAATGATTGTTCTACCAAAGCTCCCATGCGTAATACATCCCGTTCTAAACGCCTAATGGCTCGTGCTAACTGGGGATTTTCAGGGTTGGGACTATAAACGACAGCTTTCACACTTGTAGTCTCAAACGTGAAGATATCTTTAACTATAGTCTTGGCGTTGTCAGTTTGCCACTACTTCAGGTATATGAAGTTGTATCCATGCGCCACCGATTTCTGAATGGTTCATGGCTTTGATAGAACCACCGTGAGCTAAAATAATTTGCCTGACGATCGCTAAACCTAAGCCATTACCGACAATATTAGTATCCTGCAAGGCTGAGTGTGTCCGCGCTTTATCCCCCCGATAAAATCGCTCAAAAACATGGGGTAAATCTTCTTCTGCAAAACCTTTACCAGCATCAATTAAATTTATTTCGAGGATGGGAGGAGCAGAATTAGCTTCATGATTCTTCTTAAAGGATAAGATTTCGGCTTGAATTTGAATACTGGTATTGGGTGAGCTGTACTTAATACTGTTATCTAGCAAGTTGAGAAATACTTGATAAATCCGGGCTGAGTCGGCTTTAATCAATAGTTTTTCTGGGCCGGAGTAGGAAAGGGACAGATTTTGACGCTGTGCTAGAGGTTCTAGGGTTTCCCACACTGAAGTGATGAGCGATCGCAATTCTACCGTTTCCATCTGCAACTGCATGGTAGGATTTGCTTCCATTTGAGTCAGTTCTAACCAGCTTTGGACTAAGTTAACCAATCTGTCTACTTCCTGCATCAAACGGTCAACCCAACGATTTAAGGGCGGTTCCAGGCGATTTTGCAGGGTTTCTGCCACCAAGCGAATGGAAGTTAGGGGTGTGCGTAATTCATGGGCTAAATCAGAAAAAGACCTTTCCCTTACCTGATTCATGTCTAGGAGGGGCTGGCGATTTTCCAGAAAAACTCCCACTTGTTCATCGGGTAGTGGTAGACTAAATGCCCTTAACATCATGGATTTGATGGTGGGCATTTCTGCGGCGTTATCACAAGAGGGATGAAATACCCACTCTTTAGTCTGGGGTTTTTGGCGATCGCGTGTTTGCTCGATTAACCGATCAAGTTCATAGGAGCGCACCAATTCTAGCAACAAACGCACCTGTCCCGGTTGCCATCTTTGTAAATATAAGATTTCTCTTGCTTGCTGATTACACCACAGCAATTGATTTTCTTCATCTACCTGCAAATAGCCCACTGGCGCAAATTCCAGTAGGTCTTGGTAAGTTTGCAGCGACTGTTGCAAATCTAGTCGATGCTGTTTGAGAGTAGCGATTTCTCGTTGCAGACGAGGAAGCAACGGCAACACCACTTTCAGCTTAGAAGTATGGGAGTGCAGAGGTTGGGTAACTCGCGTCAGGTAGCGGTTTAGTTGAATCTGTTGCCAAATCCATAACCCAATACCTACCGCCAAACCCAGAAAAAATCCCAATAAGAGCATTTGAGTTTAAGTTGTTAGTTGCGGGTGATTAATAAAAACTAACAACTATCTCAATAGCTTATCCGAATCGATATCCAAATCCTCTTACAGTCACAATATATTCTGGGTGACTGGGGTCTTGTTCCAATTTTTCTCGCAACCAACGAATGTGGACATCTACAGTTTTGCTATCGCCGACAAAATCCGGCCCCCAAACCTGGTCTAGCAACTGTTCCCGTGACCATACTCGACGGGCATAACTCATAAACAGTTCCAACAAGCGAAACTCTTTGGGTGAAAGATTTACTTCTTGTCCTCGTACCAATACCCGACACTCTTGAGGATTTAAAGTCACATCTTTAAATTTCAGTACAGGTAGTTGGGGTAAAGTGATGAGACGCTGACGACGGAGTAAAGCGCGACAACGTGCCACCAACTCCCGCATACTAAAGGGCTTAGTTAAATAGTCATCTGCCCCTACTTCTAAACCTAACACGCGATCTGTTTCACTACCTTTGGCACTGAGCATCAAAATTGGTACTGGGTTGCCTTGATGACGCAACAAACGGCAAATATCTAAGCCATTTATTTGAGGTAACATCAAATCAAGAATCACCAAATCAAAGGGAAAATCTCCTCCGTTTGGTTCAAAACTTTTGAGATACTCTACAGCTGACCTACCATCAGCGGCAGTTACTACCCCATAACCTTCCTCTTCCAGTGCTACTGCTAGCATTTCTTGGATGAGTTCTTCATCTTCCACTACCAGAATCCGACTGGTTTGTCCAATCTCTGTTCTAGCCGAATACTTGATCGATTCACTGGTGTACATTGATATCACAAAAGTTCAGGCCCTGTGGTTGTATCAATATGGTGGTTAGAGTTGATTATCTGTTTTTCACTACATTCACACTTTGGCGATCGTGAATGATTCTGCAAGTAATATATGTAACACTGCCAAATATACCATAAATCGCTCTAGCTACACGCCCAGAGCAATTTCTGGGGTGCAATAGCTCTACACAAAATTTAAAATACACCACAGATAGCCCCAAGAGATCCAAAATTCCAAAATTCTACAGGATTTTAGATTGAGCCTGAATTTAATATTGTCAAATAAAATCACAAATTGCTTGACAGAGGTCAATTGATTTGGGTATATTTTCTTTAGTACAAAAGTACTAAGTAAAGGCATACCAAACAATAATAAAACCCACGGCATAAGCTTGATTTTATGCCAAGTAATATTTATTGCTTTATTACAGTATTTGCACTGCACCTTAAATGTATATTTAGGGGCTACCATCATATGTGCATAGGGTAGTTACTGGTATTGCTGACTACCAAGTTAATCATTATCTAATCAAGGGAGTTGAAATATGACCACAGTTGCACTCAAAGATAGTAAGCAGCAACTAATGCAAGCATTTCAACAAATTTTAGCAGAACAGAAAAAACTAGAATCCAAAATAGCCACTAAACAAGAAGAAGCAGACAAGGCAAAAAATCAAGAAATTTTAGCGATTGCTTCTCAATATACAGTTGATAGTATTGTCAAATCTTTAGCAGATTTACAATTAGAATTTGGTAGTACTGTTAATGCACTTTCTACAAAATTGGCTAAAGAAAACTCTAAATTAGATGAATTGAATCAATCTATAGAAATCGAAGCCAAGCATTTACAAGAATTACAAAGAATTAGAGTTGTTGCAGATGCTTTAGATATCTTGACACAAGAACACCAGGAAAAATTAAAAACTCTAGAGCAAGATACGGCTAGTAAAAAAGAGGCTTTAGAAAAAGAAATATTAACCAGACGGAAAGAGTGGCAAAAAGAACAAGCAGAATATGCAGAATCTCTACAAGCATACAATGATATTTTAGCCAAAGAACGCCAGCGAGAAGCAGAAGAATATCAATATAAATTAGAAACAACTCGTAAACTCAATACCGATGTCTACGAATCTAAAAAACGTAATTTAGAAAGAGATATTCAAGAAAAAACTCAACAAAAAGAAAAAGATTGGTCAGAAAGAGAAAAAATTAACACAGAACGTCAAACTATCTTTGCTGAATATCAACAAAAAGTGGCTGCATTCCCCGCAGAATTAGAAGAGGCTGTGAAAAAAGCTAGAGAAGAAGCAATTAAAGATACAAGTCAAAAAGCTAAAATTGAAGCAGATTTATTTGAAAAAGAATGGGGATCCAGTAAGCAAAGTTACGAATTAAAAATTAAATCACTGGAAGAAACTATTCAAAAACAAACGGAACAAATAGAAAGTATTTCTACTCAATTGCAAACAACACTAAAACAATCACAAGATTTGGCAATGAGAGCTTTTGATAGTTCCACAACTAAATAAATTTGGAAATTTACAATAAATAGTGGCAGTAAATAGAGGTTTTTATGGCAGTCAAAAAGTTAACTGATAAGAACACAAAAGCAGAAATTTTACAAGCTTATGAGGATTTAACTAAAGAAACTGTATCTCTTAAATCTCAACTTAGCCAAGCACCTAAAGAAACGCCAACCATCAAAACGGAACAACCAAAATCAGAACAAACTCAAATAATAAATCAGCCTTATACCATCCAACAAAAAATGAATTATACAATTGAGAGCCTAGCAAAAATTCAGTTGGGATTTGGTAGTGCGGTAAATGAATTATCGGAAAAGCTAACTACACAAGCTTCAAGATTATCTGGAATTAGCGAAGCGGTGGCGACAGAAGTTGAGCAATTAAAGAACTTACATGGCTTAGAAGTTTCTGAAAATACATTAGATACACTTATCACTACTTATGAGGAAAACGCAAAAGCCTATCAAGATGAGTTTAATCAGCGCTATGAAATACTATCACAAGAAATTCTCGAACAAAGAATAAATTGGCAAAAAGAACAAGAAGAATACCAAAGCAATATCAAAGAACGGAATGAAAATCAAAATAAATCTCGACAAAGAGATAATGCAGAGTACAAATATGATTTAGAACTTGCTCGTCAATTGGCAACTGATGAATATGAACAACAGCAGAAAGCTTTGTATAACCAATTAGAAGCATTACAACAAGATGCAGAAAAACAGTGGAATGAACGGGAAAAAGTAATTGCTGAAAGAGAAAAGCAATTTGAAGACTTTAAAACGAAAGTAGAAGTATTTCCTAAAGAGAAAGAAGCTGCCGTTAAGAAAGCTACAGAAGAAGGTAAAGGAATTGCTTACTACCAAGCCAAGGTTAAATCTGATTTATACGCTAAAGAAGTGGAAGGACAGAAACGCTTTTATGAACAGAGGCTTCAATCTTTAGAACAAACAATTAATAATCAAGAGACACGACTACAAAACTTATTTAAACAGCTTGATTCTGCACTCAAGCAAGTTCAAGATTTAGCGGTGAAAGCTATTGAAGGTACTGCTAATGTCAATTCTTATCAAGCAATCAAGGAAATAGCTTTAGAACAAGCGAAAAGTCAAGTGAAAAATAAATGAAGTTATAGGACTGGTATTTGATTTCTGAAATATAATTAGGGGCGCTACTGGGTCATTGCCCACTATAACCGTCATGCGGTGGGCAATATCTGCCCTACAGACACTTAGATAATTGCAATCATCAAATCAGGTTCCTATAAATAATTAAAATATAGGTGTTGACAGTTGAAGCTTGATAAACTTAAAAGCCTTGTTTTGTAATAATTTTTTCTTAGCTTGATGTCTTAATCTATCTGGCTAAGGCTATAAATAAAAAGACGTAATAATAATTACGTCTTTTTAAGATGTAAATACATTTAATTAAAGATATTATTGGTCTGTTTTATCGGGTTTTCCATTATTTAGTGGTTTTTTTCTATTCTTGTTGCTTACCTTTAAATTTTTATTGGACGGTTGATTGGGATTAGGTTGTTGGCTAGCCATAGAACGCAATTTGCTAATGAGTAGTAATTGTATCTTCATTTAGCATATTACTATTTCCAGAAATCGGTCAATAAATTTACATAGTAAAATAAAATAGAGACGTTACAATATTTACGTCTCTATGGCAAAGGAAACCCATTATTTGTAGTTATTTTGAGAACTGAAAGATTTGCCAGAATAAATTATTCAGTATTTTAAGCTACTCTTTATAGATGGTTGTTTAGTAGGTTAATTTGATTGCAACCAGATGTTTTACACCAGTCCAGGGGAAACACTAACTGTCGATGAACTCATATAGCTAACTACAATCTGGTATCAGGGATTCCGGAAATTAAAAAACGCTATGGCAATTTACAGATGATACTTGTGTTCACATAGCATCTTGTAAAAACTCTACGCAAACACCATCAGTCTCAAGTTGAATTATTTTAGGCAAAGGAAGAGAAGTCTAAATTAGGTGGTATGTCTTGAATACGTCCTGGGCCGATCGCCTGCAATGCCTCCCTTAAGCTAATATCACCTGTATACAATGCACGTCCCACAATCACACCAGTCACGCCTTGGGGTTCCAATGCCAACAAACTCAACAAATCGGTGACAGAACTTACCCCGCCAGATGCAATCACAGGGATAGAAATGGCGGCTGCTAGTTCTCGCAGTGCGTCTAAATTCGGGCCTGCAAGAGTCCCATCACGGTGGATATCTGTATAAATGATGGCGGCTGCACCCATTTCCTGCATCTGTACTGCCAATTGGGTGGCTAAAACTTCAGATGTCTCTAACCAACCACGAGTAGCTACTAGTCCGTTACGAGCATCAATACCGATAATAATTTGTCTGGGGTATTGTTGACAGAGTTCTTGTACAAGCTGGGGTTGTTCTACGGCGACAGTACCAAGAATTGCCCACTGTACACCTAAATTAAACACCTGTTCCACACTAGAACGATCGCGCAATCCACCACCAATTTCAATTGGTATAGAAATAGCTTGAGCGATCGCTTCAATTGCTTCTAGATTTACTACTTTACCTGCTTTTGCACCATCTAAATCTACTATGTGCAGACGTGTTGCACCTTCATCTACCCACTGTTTAGCCACATCAACAGGATTTTCGCTAAACACTTGTGAGCGATCGTAGTCTCCCTGATAGAGTCGCACACAACGACCTTCTAGTAAATCAATTGCTGGAATAACATCCATCTCCATCCCCCTGTATTTAATGCCATGAAGAGTACTAATTTTGTGCAAATCCCGATTTAGTTTTTCGCTTTCAGTTGTCTGATAGCTTGTGCGAAACCCACTACAATCAAGATGTTAGAAAGAGTCAAAAATACTTCCGCACCACCGTGTAACCAGTCTACGTTTGCTAAGGCTTCACCATAATGAACTTTGGCATAAATGCCGGCGGGAATAGTAACGCCTACAAAAACAAGAGTACCGTAAAATCCATATAGGGCTAAACGAGGCATCAGCTGACTGCGGTGGATAAACCACAAGAAACCCAAATAGGGAAATAGGGATAGGGCAAATAGGGTTTCTTTAGACATAATCACTGTTCATTTGGTAACTGGTAATTGGTAATTGGGGGGAGAGATTTGCACTCGTTTACCTTCTCTTCCTCATTCTCTAATCCCTAACCTCTATTTTCGCAGAACGCCAAATCAACCATGCTGCTGCCAACAGGGTAAAATTCCCTACTAAAGTCATGGTTGCTTGCAATGTCACTATCCATTCTAGAGATTCGGGATTATCGAAATAATGCCATGTACAAGCACACATAGCACTAATCAAGGCTGGTAACATTGCTAGGGACAATCCCCACCAACTGCGGTTAGCAGTGAGTTCGCCATAAGTCCAGATTAACCAAATAGCGGCAATCCACTCGATAACGCTAGAAACATGAATAATCCAGGTGGGAATTGAGAGAACGTTCATAAAATAGTCAATAGTTATTAGTCAACTGTTAACTGTTAACTGTTAACTGTCAACCGTCAACACTTCCTTCATCTTCCCATAGGTAAATTCATATTTTTTGCGATATGACTGACATCTCGTCAACAATTGAGAAAATATTGATAATCTAAAATCCAACATCCAAAATTTTAAATGGAATGCGGGCATTATTATCTGGGTATTACGGTAAGGGAAATGGTGGTGACGAAGCTTTATTGGCAACGCTTCTGCAAATGTTACCATCTCATGTTACACCTGTGGTTCTGTCTGGGAATCCAGAAGAAACTAGCGATCACTATGGTGTAGAATCTCACAATCGGATGTCTCTTACATCTGTGTTGCCAGCTTTACGTTCTTGTGATGCTTTTATTTGGGGTGGCGGGAGTCTAATTCAGGATGTTACCAGCAGTATCAGTCCTTTTTACTATGGGGGGCTGATGACATTAGCGCAGAAAATGGGTTTAAAGACTGTGGCTTGGGCGCAAGGGATTGGCCCCTTGGTGCGTCCCCAGACTCGCTGGTTAGCACAACAGAATTTTACTGGTTGTACTAAAGTTAGTGTACGCGATCGCGCGAGTGCTGCATTATTAGCTGATTGGCAGATTCCCCATATCCTTGCACCAGACCCTGTGTGGGCGTTACAGGCAAAACCATTTCCAGAACTTGCCGATTTACCTAACCCTAGAATTGCTGTCACCTTAAGAAACCATCCCCAATTAACAGCGCCACGGTTAGCTAACTTAACTCAAGCCTTGGTGAGTCTGCAAAAATCTACCCAAGCCTTTATTTTATTACTGCCATTTCAAAAAAGCGAAGATTTAGCCATCGCTCAAGCAATACAACCACAATTAAAAGATGTTAGCGAAATTGTGTGTATAGAAGACCCACAGATTTTAAAAGGTGTATTTCGTGGCGTTGAAATGGCGATCGGCATGAGGTTACACAGTTTAATTATGGCAGCAAGTGAAGGTTGTCGCTGTTTTGCCTTGAGTTATGATCCCAAAATCAATCGTTTAATGGAAGATTTGGCAATACCTGGATGGGATTTAATAAATCTGCCAGATAACGCCAATATAATTAGTCAAACATGGATAGATTTCTACACCAACACTCAACCTTTAGCATCTGAGAAAATTACAACCTTAGTAGAAGGCGCTTTTATGCACAGAGAATTATTGAGTCAAGCACTAGTATAAAAAATTAAAATCTCCTCCTTTAAAAAAATGGAGATTTTATAAAACCAGAGGAATTACCAGCATTTTCATATCATATCTGGATCAATATTGAACTCTCGCAGTTTGGCAGCCAACCGTTCTGCTCTTTCCTCAGCTTGTTCTAGTTTTTGTTCTACCTGTTCTGCTCTTTCTTCTGGTGTCCCTACTAATTGACCATCTGCTGTAAAAAACCGTAATAATCCCTGATAAATCCCTAAATATAAGCCTAATTGCTGACTCCACAAATATCCTTGTTCATTTGCTTGTAGAGGTTGATATTTTCCATCTACTAAATGAAACCCAGCAAACTCTAATGTAAAAGGATCAAACCAGAAGTAATCATGAGTGCGGAAAGTATCTTGATATATTTCTTTTTTTAAACCTTTATCTGTTTTTGCTGTGGAATCAGAGAGAATTTCTAAGATGAAATTAGGATACTTACCTTCTTCTTCCCAAACTACCCAACTCTTACGGGTTTTGCGTTCAGTTCCCAACACCACAAAGAAATCTGGCCCCCGGAAATATTCTGATTTGAGTTGACGCGGACTGTAGTATATAGTCAAATTTCCCGCCGCATAAAAATCGTTTCTATCCCGCCATAGCCACTCAAGACATTGTAAAAGTAGGATTATCTGTCGTAGATGTAGTTCTGTTTCCAAGGGAGGCTCATCACTATATAAATCACCAGGGGGAAAGATCACATCTTCTGAGATGTCTGCTTGAGATTCTAATTCTTGGGCAATGGTCATAGAATCAACCCGGCATCAATTATTTCTGGGTTTATTTTATCATTGTGGAAAAAACAGGCGATCGCCTGTAATAGGCTACGCGATTCTCTTATGAAGTTAGCCACAAAAAATAGATAAAAATTTTAGCTTTTTTTAATATTTAATCCATCATTTATTATTAGCTGATTATATATCTATATAGATATAATTGCTGGATAGCAACCCGGCTAACTAAATAAACCTAACAGCACCTGCCAGAAGGAAGCCGCAAAGCATACGGGCAAGTTATAATTCTCTTGCGGATGAGCGTAACAAAAATTTATGAGTAACCCCCTTGTACAGGCCTTTTTTGTCGGTAGAGCTGTAGCCGAAGTCATTAATGAACGTCTAGAAGTCGCTTTTACCGATGCTTTGAGTGAAATCGGTAAATTTGATGCGGAAGCTAGAGAACAGCTACGCCAATTCACCGATGAAGTGATAGAACGAGCAAACCGAGCCTCGGCGGCGGCTGATGCAGGTCAAACAACTACAGGTAGTGGACGACAAACTGGGGCTGCTGACTCAGTTGACTTACAAGCCACCATCGATGAGTTACGGGCAGAAATCGCCCTCTTGCGTAACGAATTACAACGTTATCGCAGTAGTTCTGTATAGATTTAGTTAGTGGTCAGTTGTCAGTTTTGAAGCAGTGCGTTGGGGAGACAGCGCTGTGGGCAGCTTTGCCGACTTGAAGCGACTGTCGTCGGGTTCCCCGACTTGTAGCAACTGCTGTTAGCGTAGCGGTAGCGACGTTAGGAGCGTCACCCCTAAGGGTCAGTTGTTAACTGACGAGTGGCAATTTATGAAAACAATTTAGGAATCAGAGTGTCTTTTCTTCCAGGTGATTCAGTAAAAACCCAACGGTACGCGCAGGATATGGAAACCAATTATTCAGATAAGGCTTACCGTTGGAATCGGGAAAACTACTCTAGCAAGCGGCGCTTTGTGGACATTTGGTCTTTTGTCTTGACCTTAATGTTCAAGCTTTGGCGATACAACAAATCTTGGAGTTATCCTGGCGGTGTCACGGAAGCAAAACAGGCTGCAAGACGTAAAGCTCAAGCAGTCTGGATTCGTAATACTCTGCTGGATTTAGGCCCAACTTTCATTAAAGTCGGGCAGCTATTTTCTACCCGTGCAGATATATTTCCTGGCGAATACGTAGAAGAGTTGGCAAAGCTACAAGACAAAGTGCCAGCATTTGGCTATGAGCAAGTTGAAAAAATAGTTGAGCAAGAATTAGGTAAAAAAATTCCCGAACTCTTTCACAGTTTTGAGCCAATCCCTCTGGCGGCTGCTAGCTTGGGACAAGTACACAAAGCTGTCTTGCATAGTGGGGAATCCGTTGTTGTTAAAGTGCAGCGACCAGGATTAAAAAAGTTATTTGAGATAGATTTACAAATTCTTAAAGGCATTGCCCGTTACTTTCAAAGCCATCCCAAATGGGGACGGGGACGGGATTGGATGGGGATTTACGAAGAATGTTGCCGGATTCTTTGGGAAGAGATTGACTATCTCAACGAAGGTCGCAACGCTGACACTTTTCGGCGGAACTTTCGCGGCTATGAATGGGTAAAAGTCCCCAAAGTTTATTGGCGTTATGCTTCGCCACGGGTATTAACTTTGGAGTACCTACCAGGGATCAAAATCAGCCAATACGAAGCCATAGAAGCCGCAGGACTAGACCGGAAGGTACTCGCTCGTCAAGGCGCTCAAGCCTACCTATTGCAACTGCTCAATAACGGATTTTTTCATGCCGATCCCCATCCAGGTAACATTGCGGTTAGTGCCGATGGAGCCTTAATTTTCTACGACTTCGGTATGATGGGGCAGATTAAATCAAATATCCGCGAAGGGCTAATGCAAACGTTGTTTGGTATCGCTCAAAAAGATGGCGATCGCGTAGTCCAGTCTCTCATAGATTTGGGAGCGATCGCACCCGTAGATGATATGGGGCCAGTGCGACGTTCGGTGCAGTATATGCTTGACAATTTCATGGATAAACCCTTTGAAAATCAATCTGTAGCCGCGATTAGTGATGATTTATACGAAATAGCTTATAATCAACCATTTAGATTTCCTGCAACTTTCACCTTTGTGATGCGTGCCTTTTCCACCCTAGAAGGGGTAGGCAAAGGTTTAGATCCAGAGTTTAACTTTATGGAAGTTGCCCAACCATACGCAATGCAGCTTATGACCGATATGAATGGTTCTGATAGCAATAGCTTCCTCAACGAATTGAGCCGACAAGCAGTCCAAGTTAGTACCACTGCCTTCGGATTACCACGGAGATTGGAAGATACACTAGAAAAATTAGAGCGGGGAGATATGCGCTTGCGGGTACGTTCTATAGAATCAGAACGACTCCTACGGCGACAAGGCAATATTCAGATAGGCATAGGTTATGCACTGATAATCAGTGGATTTACCCTTTCAGCAACTATTCTGTTAGTTAATCATTATGTATGGTTAGCACTGCTGGCTGGTTTAGTTGCCGCAGCAGTGTCAGTAATACTGATTCGACTGCTTCTGCGCCTAGATCGTTATGACCGTATGTATTAATTGTTGTGATAAAAAGTTATGAAACTCAACTTCACGGGTCACACAGATCCGGGGCTTATTCGTTCTAACAATCAGGATGATTACTATATCGACCCTGAGGGGCGATTTTTCATCGTCGCTGATGGTATGGGTGGTCATGCAGGAGGTGAAGAAGCAAGTCGCATTGCCACGAGGGAAATTAAGGCGTATTTGACCGCTAATTGGGATGTTTCTAAACCCTCGCCCGAATTACTAGAACAAGCTTTATGGCAGGCAAACGAAGCCATTCTACAGGATCAGCAGAATCATCCTGAACGGGCTGATATGGGCACAACAGCCGTAGTCGTTATTTTCCGTAACCAAGAACAATGGTGCGCTCATGTTGGTGACTCTCGTCTGTATCGTTTGCGAGAAACACAACTAGAACAGGTTACGGAAGATCATACCTGGGTAGCCAGAGCAATTAAAATTGGCGACATTACCGCCGAAGAAGCGCGAGTTCATCCATTTCGCCACGTTTTATCCAGGTGTTTAGGCAGAGAAGACTTACACCAAGTAGATGTGCAACCACTGGATACGAAGATAGGCGATCGCCTATTGCTATGTAGTGATGGTCTCACAGAAGAACTTCCAGATCAGAAAATCGCTCATAACTTACAAATTAACCCCTTGTTGGATCAATCTGCTCTTTCCTTAGTTGAAGACGCTAAAGACCAAGGCGGACACGATAACATCACCGTGGTTATTGTTGCTTTAGAATAATGTCCCCAAAATAGCTAATTGCCAACTAGCAACTCACAACCAAAAACCGCATTTTTAGTAAATATACTCAGCAATTTGTTCAACCTGAGCATTTTTCCCATTTGCAACTTGATACAAATATTTTTAGCAGCAAATTTCCCCACTGCCAGCTTAGTTTACATAAATTTTGTCTGTTGACATCTTGCACATAATAAGGTATGACGCATATAATGCGATATTACTACCATTAATTTACTACCCAGTCATTAACATCTCCCGCCAGAGAATAGTTGCGACTAGGTAGTCAATTTTAGGTGTTGAACCTGCTGTAAATTTATTCAATCTATGAATTTAACCGAAATCTGCTCTAGCAGACTTGGGTTATATACCAGTAGGCTCAAGTGCAAAACAACGAAGCACAAACTTTACCCATTAAGGATATAGGCAATCTGTCAAATAGTTGTTATCTTTCTTAATACAGAGGAATAATCAACAATATGGGGCAGGTACTAACTAAAGTCCTATGCCTGTGGGGCTTCTGTAACCGACATAACCTTTACGCCTTGTCTTTTAGGAGTCTGTTATGAACCAACCAATCGAATTGTCATTGGAACAACAATTCAGCATTCGCTCATTTGCCACCCAAGTACAGAATATGAGTCATGACCAAGCCAAAGATTTTTTGGTCAAACTTTACGAGCAAATGGTTGTCCGTGAAGCCACATATCAAGAGCTACTCAAGCATCAGTGGGGCTTAGATTCTGGTTCCACTCCGGCATAGAGTCGCTATGTGTCGCAGTGGGCGACCTCCTTCTCTTGCTCAGTTCCAGGGAGGAAAAGAGCTGGGGATGCTGGGGCGTCAACTTACGACCCGAATAAATTCCCATTGACTAGTAAGTAAATAACTCAAAACTAAACATGGCATCTACTTTTGTTGTTAAGTACTGTCTTCCTTTAACTTGTTTAGCTTCTTGTTTACCAAGCTGATAGTATTAGTAAACTTCAACCTTCAAATGACTACTGGTTACATTACTATGTACCTTTGGCTTTTAAATCCCGTAAGTACTCTTAGACACCCTATTTTTGTAATTAACCAGGATCGTATTTTTCACTAACACTGATGATCATTATATTTATTGCCAATAATAGTTACAACTACGTTATATATTTTATTTATAAAAATTTACATTTTTAGACAAGATGTTTCGCTAATACAGATGTTACAGATAGTTCAAGCGGTTCTAGCCAGATAAGTCAATGGGAGAATCCGTATCAATAGCTGCCAATTTTGCGAGAATTTGGGGTTTAAGTTTTTCATATTCTCCTTTGAGGAGGTTTTTACTCATTTGGGGATCAACACAAGAGACAAAGGTTTTCGCGGTCATAATCCACTGTTGCAGCCGTTGACGTTGAGCTGAAGCAACACTAGCACTTAAAACATGGGAACAGCGATTTGGTGATTCTCGTGCAAAAAATAATAAACGATAGCCACCTGTTTGTACTAACAAGCTGGCTATCTCTTGACCGATACCAGTTTTGAGATCGAGATAGTAAGGTAACCATTTAGCCCCATATTTACGGTTATAGATAACCGTGATCCATAGCAGCATGGGATGAGGCGCTGTAATGAACAGAAATTGATTGTAACGACTGCAAATGATGCGCTTGAAAATTTCCTTCTCCGGCAGCATTACCCATAATGCAGGTAAGACTTCTCCATTAATATTGATAGACTGAGGAAAAACAATATCAGCAATAGGTTTATTTTGTGGCCAGGAAGTACTGTAAATACTGTTATCCTTAGGTACGGATAACAGCACATCAGGTTTTATCTTTTGTTCAGGGATAGTATTGATTGTTAAAGTAGCTGTAGATTGACGACTGTCGTAATTTTCCTGCTTCAATAAACGTTTACTACGTTGTTCCACTGACTCTAAAACTTGTAGTATTTCACTGATACTGGATGGGCGGTTTTTTGCTGCCTTAGCTAAACAGTTCGTTACTAAATTTTCTATTTCCTTAGGAATTGGTAAATCAGGTGCAACCTCAGAAAAAGTTCTGGGCGGTTGGTTGTGATGAGTTTTGTACCATGAGCCAAAAGAATGGGTAGGTGCAACTAATGGCATCTTACCGGTGAGCATTTCAAACATCATCACACCCAAACTATAAATATCGGAGCGATTATTTAATTCTTTACCCTCCATTTGTTCAGGAGATGAATAAGCTAGTGTCCCTAAATAAAATTTCGTCTGGTCACTATTGGACTGTAGTAATTTAGCAATACCAAAATCTAAGACCTTAACTAATTCTCCAAAACTGGGATCTTGAATCACTAGGATATTACTAGGTTTAATGTCACGGTGAATAATGGGGTAGACAGTTCCATCAACTGGAATACCATTATGAGCGCACTGTAAACCCAAGCAAATTTGACGCGCCATGCTCACAAAGCGAGACAAGGATATATTTTGCTGGCGAATTATTTGGTTGAGGCTGTGTCCTTGCAGATATTCCATGACATAGAAGGGGATTTTATTTTCATCTACGCCGTAATCCATCACGCGTACAATATGAATACTTTTCTGCCCTAATAAAGCACAAGTTTTTGCTTCTCGCTCAAAGCGTTCTCGCAAACGCATTTTCTCATTTTGCATTGATAAAGCCAGAAATTTCACTGCAACGGGTACACCTCCCAACAAAACATCCTTGGCACGGTAAACTCTACCCATTGCTCCAGTACCAATTAATTCCTGAAGCTGGTAACGTTTGCCAAGTAAACGACCTATGTTGGGGTCTGACATAGAGAATTGGACTCCAATATTCAACAGTGGTGAGCTAGACCTGTACTGAAAAAGTGCAGAGTAGTATTAGCAGGACGATAAGCAGCTTTATGTTAGCGGTAGCGGGGTGTTTAGCCCGTAAAATTTACCAGCCCCTTACCTCTAAACCTCTAGTCCCCTCTTCATCCTGATGTACACAGTTCATTATGGATACTCAGGATATGAGTACTCAGTTCTGTGGTTGAGGAGCGCAAACAAAAAACAATAGGTAGATGTATCCTAATGTTCTGCACTGGGATTTTGATGTAGTTTTAGTTTGCCCAATTTTTCTGTAGTAGATAACTTATAGGGATATCAAAAATTATGGGGGGAAAAAGATAACTACTGACAACTAACGATTGACTAATTATTTGATTAAGACTGACGCTCTAAGCTTGCTTCCATTGTGCTTGTTAAAAAATGACCTGACATAACACCGCTACTTAAATAATAGGCATCGTCAGAAATGCGGTGCATGGTTTCAAATCCACTCCGGCGTTGCCGATCGCTCATTGCCCAATAACGTTGCACAATTGTATCTAGACCAATCCAACCCTCACCTTCAACCTGTCCTAAAAGACTATGTTGCAGTAAAAAAGTATATTGGCGTTCTTCTTGATGTAAACGCCCCTTATACTGTAGTGAAATTTCTGGGCGATCGCTACCTGGAAATATCAACTTTGCTGCCATAGTAAACCAGTTATCTCGACTCCAAGCTACCAAGGTCATACCCTTGACGCTGATTGGCATACCATTCCGTTCTAGCCAACTGCCTTGTATTTTCCAGCGTCCTGGTTCCAACAAAAAAGTGTGAGCCACTTTGTATCTTCCTTGCCTTGATCGAGTAGTCCTCAGACTATAAACATATATTCTGCAAAGTCGAAATGTCATTAGTCAGTGGTCAGTAGTTATCTTTATACCCCTACTCCCCATTCTCTATCTTCACCCTTGATGAACTTCTCCCAACAAAACTTCATGTGGTGCGCCTGTGGCTGTTGGTAGGTTGCCTGGAATGCCTAATTGTCGCCAGTAAGCTAAAACAGCAAAGGCGATCGCTTCTTTAAAGTCGGCACTCACGCCTGCTTCATCAGTGGTCAAGACTGGGACGGTTTCTAACGCTAACTGTAATCTTTGTTTTAAGTACAAATTACGACTACCACCACCACATAAAAATACACGTTGTGGCATTTGTGGTAAAAAAGTACGATAACTGTGAACAATGGAAGCTACAGTTAGTTCTGTGAGTGTTGCTAGCATATCAGCTGGACTGAGTTGGTATGGTTCGGCATCTTGGAAACATTGATTTAGGTAAGCCACGCCAAACAATTCCCGACCAGTGGATTTAGGAGGTGAGAGATGAAAATATTCGTGGGTGAGCCATTTTTTGACTAAAGGATAGCAAGGAGTTCCACTGGCTGCCCATTGACCATCTTCATCATAGGTTTTAGTACCAGATGTCAGACGTTCTACTGCTAAATCTAATAGGCTATTACTTGGGCCTGTATCCCAACCACGAATTTGTGAAAGCCAGTCATCAGTACGCGCTGGGATATAAGCAAGGTTACCAATACCACCTAAATTTTGAATACAGCGACTCTCATGGGGATGACTCAGTAAAAAGGCATCGACTCTGGGAACAAGAGGTGCGCCGTGACCACCAACAGCGATATCAGCAACGCGAAAATTACTGACAGTTGTAATTCCTGTCAGATAGGCAATCATCTCACCACGACCAAGCTGGAGAGTATAGCCAAGGGTTGTCTTCCCTACTCCTGCTTCTTTTGGTGGTCGATGATATACAGTTTGACCATGAGAGCCTATTAAATTTGCTGGCTGATAACCTATTTGAATATTTTGAGCTGCTTGGGCAAAAGCTAGGGCGATCGCATCATCCATATCTGCAAGTTCCAACATAGAAATAGCTTCGCCTGCACAAACTGCCAATATGCGTTCTCTTAAGTCCGCAGGATAAGGATATGTTTTTCCTGCTAGTAATTCAACTTTCAGATCCAATTCTGTGCCAGTAATCTCTACTAAGGCGGCATCTATACCATCTACAGATGTGCCACTGATTAAACCGATAACACGGTGAGGAAGGGCAGATGCTTGAGAAGAATACATGATTGATTGTTGCTAATTGTCAGGGGTAGTCTAATTGATACTTGTCTTTTTGTCAAAAACTTCAATTTTTATTTTGTCTTTATGAAAATGATATAGGTTCTGACCTAGTTATTAACTATCAAATTCATACTACCTTCAATATTTTTCATTTTTAGCCAGAATTTTATCTCCGTACAATTTTATTTCATATTTCCTTTAAATTATTTGGCAGAATCTTTCAGGATAATCAATGTTTTTACTTATTGATGCTATGCAATAAAGTACTAAGTTGTGCATATATGCTTTTAGCTAAAGTCTAGTATTTATATCCTGTCTTTTAACTGTAATTACTCACAGAATTAAGTTGTGTTGACTAATTAGACAAAAGCAGAGTTCAAAATAATGATTCTGAAAAAACTTGTTTGTGCCACAGCTATTTCTGTATCCGCGATCGCTCCTTTTGCTAATACTGGTTCTGCCCATGCGATTGCAACACCAGTTTCTTCAATGAACTTAATTGTTAATGGCGGCTTTGAAGACACAACTTTAACTGGTACTAACCAAGCTCAACTAACAGGTAATAGTACTTGGAACATTTATGATCGGATTAATGGTTGGTCTGCAACACCAAACGGTAAAATCGAAGTCCAACGTGGTGGTATAGCTGGCTCTCCCCATAAAGATATTTCCGATCCTAATAACGCTTATGATCGTAACCTAGTTGAGTTGGATAGTCATGGTTACGATAAAACTAAATTTTCAGCAGAAAATCCCTTGGGCATATACCAAGATGTCGCAACTGTAGTAGGTCAAACATACACTCTATCTTTTGACTACTCTGCTCGTCCAAACACCAGCGCAGCAAATAATATCTTTGATGTATTGGTTGGCGATGTTGCCAATGTTGGTAATGTCCTCCGTGAAAGGATTTCCATTGGTGCTGGCGGTCAAACGACTGCTTGGACAACATTTACTAGGACTTTCATTGCTACCAGTCAACTATCACGGGTGCAATTTAACTACACCCCGAATGACTTAAATACTGGCTTAGATACTTATGGTTCTTACATCGATGATGTGAAACTAGTGACAGCTAACGTCGCCGAGGTTCCAGAGCCAGGTGCAATGGCAGGAATAGTCATAGCTGGTTTAGGATTAGTTACTTTTAAAAAGCGTAGTGCTTAAAGATAACTATCTATTGAAGATTGGACAAATTGAAGACAGGTTGTATTCCTGGTGAAGTTTGATAAGGCTGAAAAATTTTAAAATACTCATGATCACATCTCCACGGCTCTATTTAAGTGTCTGGAGATAATTTTTATTGATAGTTAGTAGGGTGTGTCAGTATGAGTAATTTTCTGGTGCAGCTAGGTTTTCTCGCAAGTAGCGCGCCCTACGTTTTGGATATTTTTTTATAGTGAATAAAAGGATTTAAGACCCCTACGTCTATACGTAGTATCATTTTCAGGCGGGGTTTAAATCCCCATCTGAAAATGTCTTTAATTTTAAATTTTGAATTTTGTAGGCTTGCCTTCCCGTAGGGTATTTTGAATTGTTAACTGGAAGTCCCTTACACCCTAAGACCAGTGTTTGAGAAAGCATAACTGTCTCCACCTTTCAACCACGCTGTCCCATCTGTCGGCGTGCTGCTTGTAATAATAAGCGGTGTTCAGCACGAGCGATCGCCTGATATGTCCTCTCTACTGCTTCTGGTTCCACGGAAATCGATGTGATACCCCATTGCACCAATTGATCGATAATTTCTGGATATATTGCTGGCGCTTGTCCGCAGATAGAACAAGGGATGCCGGCTGTTTGGGACATTTGGATTAGTTGGGCAATAGCAGCCATCACAGCTGGGTGGCGTTCATTTAAAACTTTGGTGATGTCTCCCTGTTCCCTGTCTGCACCTAATAGCAATTGTGTCAGATCGTTTGTACCGATAGATATACCTGCTACCCCAGCTTTGACATATTCTGGTAGTAAAAATAATACACTAGGAACCTCTGCCATCATCCAGAGTTGAAACTGGGGAATTTGGGTGAGTCCGAATTGTTCAACTTTTTGGCGACAGAAGGTAAATTCGGCGACGCTGCGAACGAAGGGCAATAAAAGATGAATGTTATCATAGCCGTCTTTCTGGGCATTAGCGATCGCTGTAAGTTCTAATTCAAAAACATCAGAATTGCGGACATAACTCAATGTACCGCGATCGCCCAAAATTGACTGGGGCGCAGATTGGAAATTATTTGCTGATAACTCATGCGATCGCCAATCCAAGGAGCGATAAAACACTGGGCGCGGAGCAAAGGCGCGGGCAAACTGGACAATCTGCTCAGATAGTTGCTCTAATAATTCTGATTTCCGCCCATCCAAAAGCCAAAAATTCGGATGCTGTCCCTTGAGTAAAGATAATAACATCAACTCTGAACGCAATAATCCCACCCCATCTACAGGCAAGTTCTGTACTTGCTCAATTAGACTAGGTTGACTGAGGTTAACCAGCAGTTGGGTAGCAATCATTGGCATTTGCCTGCTAACAACAGGTTGAAATGGTAGAGTCAGAGGTTGCTGGTGTGAATTTTCTACCGTAGTGGCTTCATCTGCTTTTAGTAAATATACCTCTCCGCGATCGCCATCTATTAGCAATCGTTCACCATTAGGAATTAATAAGGTGGCATCTGCTACATTGACAACGGCTGGAATGCCCAGTTCCCTAGCCAAAATTGCTGCATGACTGGTTACTCCTCCTTGGGCTGTGACAATACCAACGGCTTGTTCTAGTAACGACAACCAATCAGGTGTAATTGCTGCTACTACTAAAATTACGCCTTTGGGTAGTTGTTCTGGTTTACTGTGGGAGTCAGTGACAACATAAGCATTAGCGGTGACACGTCCTCTAGCCGCCCCAGCACCCTTGATGAAAGGTATATTAGGGATTGCAGATTGGGGAGTACTCACTTGCGTAATGTAGAGACAGGGGGTGGAATTTTCCTCAGGAATTGTCCATTCAATAGTGAAACTATTACCTAGTTCGCTTTTTAGTTGATGCCCTAAGGTAATTACTTGTTGTAGGTATTCTTCAGTTAAAGCATATTGTTGCTGGTGAGACTCTTCCACTGAATACGCGCCTACACAAGGGTAATCTAATGTGAATAACTCTTTATCGGCTAGTTCGGCATCATTCAATTTTGAACTATCTAGACGATAGGCGAACATTTTATTTCCCAGATGTCTTTCTAAAACAATACCTGTTTCTTGTTGAATGTGGTGTGTATCTGGTATAACTTCGCCCTGAGTCAAGGCTAATCCTAATCCCCACGTAGCTTGGATTTTATAGCCTGAGGAGTTAGCGATTAATAAACCACTGGCGATCGCATTTTTGACTGGCTGTACTAAGATTGCTAGATTAACTTCTTGGAGGTTAACTCCCATACGTTGCCAATATAGCAAGCTTCTGGCGCGAAACAGTTGACTCCAGGTATGCTTGAGAGTGTGAGCGATCGCGTCTTCATTGCAGTAACAGAAAGCAGCATCCAATAATCCAGATGTGTTTCCTAATCTGTAGGTTTTTGTTGCTAGCGTTAAGCTAGGACGGAAAATTAAAAAGTTAGTTTGCCATTCCCTAGCGGCCGTCAGAATTGTATTCACCCACTGTGATGGTACAGTTGCATGAATAATTTCCTGACGTAAACGCCCAGCCACCTGCTGGAGTTGTCGCCAGTTGGCTACATCCAAGTGTAAGGAAGAATTAGGTAAGTTAGCGACTAATGATTCTGAACTGTTGAGAGTTTCTAGAAATAATCGCAAAACTTCTTCAGACACTACAAAGCCAGGAACAACCGGGTAGCCACGCTGCTTGATTCTACTTAAATAGAACGCTTTGTCACCTACTTTAGCCCGGTCTTGTAATTTAATGTGGTCAAGCCAGTAGAGTTTATCCACTCAATTTTTTTGATTGTCAGTTTGCCAGGAGAAGTTTTTATTTAGGTTCTGTCGCAAGTAGCACACCCTACCACGCCATCAATTTCGGATAATTTATTTTTTAGTGTTCCCTAACTTCAAATTATCTATAAAAAATCAATCAATAATCAAGTGTCACCATATGTTAGCTGAGATCATCAATATTGCCATAAATTAACTCACATTCTATCTATCCCTGCAAAAATTAGATTATCGAGAGATTAATAATAGCAAAATCGCTATTTTTCCTATTGAAATAATTACCCTAGAGTGCAGTTAATATTGAATTATAGCCTTTCTCAGTCTGGTGAAGTACAGTAACAAGAATGGGTAAACCAATTATAAATATCATTTAACGAAACTTGATTAAAAGCACTTTCAATTGCTTTTGCTAA
>NZ_JACJQL010000079.1 GCF_014696625.1 Nostoc parmelioides FACHB-3921 | reverse complement strand
TGTGCTGTCGAGGGTTTGCTGATTTCTCTGATTGTTCGATACCTAGTGAGTAGATGATACTTTTTATCAATCCACTCTTTTGCCATTTTGTCAATGCGTAAGTCCTAAGTATAAACCTAACTCCAAGTGATAGAAGCCAAGTTATAGACTTTTTACAGAGAATTGTAGATGGACGAATTCGGCACAACCAAAGCGCTCCTTATCATGATGCTTTCGACAATCTAGCACAAGTTTATGAATGGTTGCCTGGTAATCTATTTATTGGCCCAAGAGGTGGTAGTTCTGATTATCAGCGAAGCGACGATCCAGGAGAAGAATTTGAAAGTAATGCCTTTGTTATTGTCGGCACTACAGCATTTGGATATTTAAATCAGGCTAATTCATACATTAGAGAATACTTGTTATCAACCAACAATAGCTCTTCTGGAAGGGCTGCTGTTGAAAGCATTGGCAGAGCTATTAGTAAGAAAGCACCATACGATCTCAACTCTAGTAATTGGCTTTTAAAACAAAAAAAATATAGCATTAATGTTCCTCGTGATGAGCTATAAGACTAGTATTTGATTTTTGCAAATGCTCCGTAAATCAGGAGAAACGGGAAATCAAAGGTAGTGTTTTTAATGAACCACTCAAACATCCACTTAAAATGAGAAAATGTTGGGATTAAAGCACAAAAACGTCGCACCCAAATTCTCGCTTGCGACCAACATCTTCTCTGGGGTTTAGGGAGGGACAGTTAGGAGCAAAACTTAGTCGCAAAATTTAATTATTGAAAAGGGTAAAAGCACAAATCTGAAGAGAGGAGATTGATCGCCCAAGCCAACCCTTCACCTCATCCACGTCACCCAATCGGGAGCCACCGCCACCAACTGCTCAAACACCTGCGGCTGTGCCTCATCAATTGCCATCATCACGCCCCATCTTTCATCACTAGTGAGGGTAATAAGGAACTGTTTGACGGCATCAACCCCATGCGCTACTCGTTCCATCGCTAACGAAGCGTAATATTTTACTTGTTTCCACCAGCAATCACAGGGATCAACCTGTCCGTCCACACCCCCACAATTATTATTCCCAATTATATTATTAGGGGGGTTGGACGGGGCATTAACTCCATACATAGCCTGCATCCTAGCCGCATACGCCGCTTGCTGTTCCCGATCCTCCTGTCGCCTCCTTTCCCTGTCGTCACGCTGCCGTTGCCGATACTCCAACACCCTTTGAGCAAACGCAACGTCATCAGCATTGAGCCGATAGTACCTTACCCGTTTACCATCCTCAACAGGCCGCCGCGACTGCATAGATAGAGCAAGCTGCGAAAGATACTGACTCAAAATCCACACTGAAGATTCATCAAGCGGGATAGTCAGGTTGAGGATACCTTTGATGTGGGTAGCATTGCGTTTGGAAAAATGAGCCAGTGCTTCAATTGTCGGTTCATCGCCCTTAATCTCCACCCCATCCATCAAATCAGTCAACACTGTCCTCAAACCCAACCGATGACGCATGAGCCAGGATGTAGAGTGATTACCCCAGTCGGTACAAATGGACAAGCGATCGCGCTCCGTCTTATCGCGTTCGACCACCAAATCAGGCGGTGTGACAAATTCTCGCCCTTGTTCATCAGTCACAACTTCCCCCGGCGCTGCCAAGATTGCTTCAAGCGCGACAATCTTCTTGATGAGCCGTCCGCCGTCATCTTTCTCAACTAGCTCAGGTGTGACAGGCATACCATAAGTATCACGAATGCGGAATTTTTCACATTCCAACGCCTCTTCGGGTTTAAGATAATCCTGGTGTTGCCTAGCAGTGTAAGTTTTCCTATCAATATCTTTGGCATTAGCAACCTGACAATAATGCTCAGAGTCAATGGCATTACCCGCCGCTTTCATCAAATGCCGTGCAGATTCATCCATATTATCCCCGGCGCTGACAATGGTATTGCCCATTTCCACGAGGAGCGATCGCAAATCAGCCCGTAAATTATTAATAGACCAATTCCTTTGCGCTTCAATCTGACAATACGTATCCAAAGCCCAGCCTTTCTCTGCACCACGCTTGCCCGTTTCTTTATCGATGCGGATTAAAAACGCAGTCATTTCATTTTTCTGAAGAATTTTCTCTTTGATGTAGCGGGGATTGGTTTCGGCGTACCCAAAGGGAGGGCGAGGAGCAACCCAAACGTGCATAGGAACATTCGGACGATACCGCCAAAGCTGTTGAGCGCATTCGGTGGCGGACTGGGAAACAGCGTGAAACACTCCAAATATCACATCAAAATGATACGTGGAAATATCAACGCCAGTGCCAAGGCTGGGAGTAGTTAACAGCGCGTCAACCGATTGAATAGCGGTGTTAATTTCTCTGATGAAGATGATATTTTCCTCACTACCACTATTTTCTGAGTGAATAGTCCAAATCCTAAGCTGTCGGTCATCTTCCGACTCCGGCGTATTGTCTTCGGGTAATTCGCAATTCTCCAAGCTGGGAATTGTCGCTGTCCTCTGCCCCTTGTCCTTTTTACCTCTGTACATCTGCGCTGCTACTTCATTCAAAGCGCGTTCTAACTTTTTGATAAATCGTTTACTATCGCTGACGATAATCGGCTTCAGTCCTAGCATCAGCTGAAGATGAATTCGGGCAACGATGGCGCTACTATCTTGACCCTCATACCAGTAAACTTGGCGATCGCCGGAGCGAAACTCGTTCTTGATGATGAATGGTTTCTCACCTTCTGGTCGCATTGCCCTAAAGAAGTCAATGGTCAAATCGTCCAAATGAGCATCAGCCAAAACCACAAGCTTGGCGTTGTAGACCAAATACTCTAACACCTCCAAGATAAGCCCTCGGTGTTCCTTGCAGGTTTTCGACTGGAGCAAATGTGCGAGATACTGGCAGGCTTCATCAATGAATATAACGTCATAAGTCCGTAAATCATTTACCATCTTATACAAAGAGTCTACGGTGATGCTGAGAGCCTGGACTGTTGCCCAGTTACCGCAAGCGATCGCTGAATACATGGCTGTGAGCAGGCGATCGCTGAGATTTTTTAACAAACTAACCCGATGGCCATTGTTCAAAAAGCTGAGGTCTGGGTTATCTTTTCGGACGATAGACATAAGCTCGGTTTTGCCAGTCCCCATATCCGAAGCCAAGCCAACCAAACCAGACTGAGGCAAGGAACCGATTGCTTGGGAGAGGTAACGAGTATTAACGGTGACATTGGGCTTATACTTATGCAAACCTCTGGGTTTTTTGAAGAAAAACCTCTGGTGATATTCTTGCAGGGTGAGGGCATCAGCAATCATTGCCGATACAGCCTTGTCTGCTTTTTTACCCAAGGCTACCACCCAGTCATCAATACCTTTCTCTGGCCCCGGCAATAATGCGATACTACACTCACAGCCAGCGTCTAAGATAACATGGGCGGTGCGGCGTGTGGCTTGAAAGACTTGCAGTTGTGTCTTGGGTTTGGTTTCGTAGTCAAACAGGATGATAAACTTACGCCCCGGTTGAGCCATTGGTACTAAGTCAGGGTGCAAGCGCTCGAAATCTTCCTTGCCGACGCGACCATTCCAGATGCCGGGGAGAGCGATCGCTGCATACCCCAGTGATAACAAACAAGCTGCCTTTTTCTCACCCTCAGTAAGAATAATGGGAAGGTCGGGGTGTGCCATCACCCAAGCCCAGAATCCTAACGCTTCACCTTCTTGAGTAATAACGATATTTTCTGGCATTGGTACGTCGTAGCGTAGAGATATTAACTGCCAAATGTTTAGGGTCACACGGAAATAGCCGAGGCGGTTGGGAGTTTTGGGTGGCGATTCGTATTTGATGGGCTTGGGAGTGGATTGGGGAAAAGGTGCGGTATTATTCCTTTCCCCTTTCCCCTTTAACCTTTCCCCGTCCCATTCTAGGCGCAGACAATCAGGCTTCAACCGTCCCCAGTACATCGGCAGCCAGTCGTTGAGCGGGTCGAGTCCACTGACCCACCAAGCATTAGTGATGTGGGCGTATAGCCGTAAGTACCCTTCTCGTAGCCGTCCGTCGTTTCTTCTGGCAGTTTGGGGTAAAGCATACAACAAGTATTCGTATATTTCGTCTCCTATGAGCGATCGCACATTCAGCCGAATCAATTCTTCATCAACGCCACTGTTGAGCCATTCTTGTAAGTGATGAGGTTCGAGATTCATATTCCCCTCCTATAGACGCATGAGAGAGTTAGCGGTATGACCCCATACCGCTAGAGAGTGTTTATGATGGAAAGGTTATACTAGTACAAAAGAACTAAACGAGTTTTGCAAAAGTTACAGGGTGAGATTGCTGAAGTTTTGTAAAAACGGTGTTATCCTGTTGACAAGTGTTCAATGGATTTTTAAGGGTATTTGAAGCGATGTCTACGACAAGGCTTACGCCAACGCGCAAAGCTGCGGTTGCTTTTTTCACAGCGTTGGCAATGTAGTAGTAGTGGAAAAAACTACCACATGGCACTTCAGTTTTGCTCCGTAGAAAAAACCTCAATCAAAATGCTTTCGGGGTACAGTCCGACTCTGCCAAACCTGGGGTCACGAATGCGTTCTATTTCAATGCCTTTCTTGCGGCACAATGCACTGGCCTTTTTTCCTTTAGCACCCGCTTCTTTAACTGATATCTCTAGTCCTTGCAAATTGGCGAAACCAACAATACTGTATTTGTGTCCAGAGGGTGTAGCATAGCGGTCTTGCTCGACTTCTACAGCTTTGAGTCGGTACAATATTTCGTGCTGACGTTGTTCTTGCTCTAACAGCCGTTGCTCTTGTTGGGCCATTTGTTGGGCAATAGCAGCAAGTAGCTGGATTTGGGTAAGAGATTGCTGGGGTACAATTTCTTGTCCTAAAAATACTCTCATAAGAGTCCGGTTAGCCCAGATGCGGAAATCAACTGATACCCAACGCGCGATATCAATGGCGATTTCGGGATGAACCCAGGTGCTTTGTTCGCTGCCATAGCCCTGAATTTCTATCACCAACAACGATATGATGATGTTCATATCGTTAGAGAGTGCTTGTAAATACTGCTTTGTAGACTTCAACTTGAGATAGTCAGCTAAAAATTTTCCATTGGCTTTGCACATCTGACTGGCATTTACATAAGCCTTGGGGATGGTGTACTTGCCTATTTCCCCGTCATGGGGCATCTGGTTGATTTCCGAGTCATGCCAAAAGTGCGTCAACATAATTGTTCTCTCAACTATTTTTCAAAACTTGAGTTAACTGTTCAAACCATCACCCGCACTAAGTCTGCTTCCTTCACCAATGAAAATCTGCGGGGCATCATGTCTATTTGTGGAAGAGTTGGAGATATAGTTTCGATTAAATAAACCAACTCACCCCGAACTAGCGCAACCCCCAAGACTAGCCTCTGCTTTGGGGCGTTACAGCAGGACGTGAGGATCACGCGATCGCCAAGCGTAAAAGCTGGTTTTTGTAAGTTGGTAGGTTTAAACCGACCAGTGCCGATAATTTGATGCTTGGTGGCGTGTACGGCATCATCGGTAATTTCGATAATGTAATGCCAACAATCCTGATGCCACTGAATACCGTAGCAATAGCCGAAGGTTTTGAGACTCTTGAGATAAACTTTCTCAAACAATTGAATTTCAACAGGTGGCATTTCCCCACGCCAAGGTGGAGAGAGATACCAACATCTTTGTAGTTCTGTGATTTGCTCTGTCATACTTTCTTCCCCAAGAGATAATCAATAGCCTCTGTATCAAGCGCATCAATCCGTTTTTTGATTTGTTGTGGGGGATTATTCAAGAAGTTTCTGAGATGGCCTATCCCGATTTCGTAATGCTTTGGGGAACACTTGTTTACTTTGAGCCAACCCCGATTTATCCATAATCTGACAGTGGATAAATTCAGATGCAAAATGTTTGCTATTTGATAGCACTTGTAATGTGGGTCAGTTAACTGTTTAGTCATACGTTTTTACTCTTTTTCTGGAATAATCTGTGCGCTGAGTGATTGAAAATTTACTTGTGTAATTTTGAAGTTGGGGGTTATTTGACCAGAGTTGTGTCTGTCTACTATTTCCTGTCTGATGGCTTGCTAAAATTGTCAATCGGGGATATCAATGTGAGCTTTTTTAGTAATAGTTGCGACTACAGTAATGAGGATTTTCATAGTAAAGATTGATGGGATGCACAAAGGGAAGAATTAACAACTAGACAAATAGAACTGTCACGGCATTGCAAGAATGCCGCCAACTTAATTGGCTTATTGAGTGATGAGCGAGATTTGACAGTAGCGTGATAGTTACTCGATGGATAAAAGCCATCGCAGCTTCTCAAAAGCAAATAAACCTAAGAAGCACTGATAAGCGCACAGATATTAGCAGTTTCCTGTGGAGCGCATAAAGTGATTACCTTGACCTGTTTTAGTACACCAAATGGAGTTGACAAATACCAACCAATTTGAGGGAATATCTGATAATCTGCAACAAACCAAAGTCTTTTATTATCGGTTTCTGAATATATTTCATACTCCTTACATTCATCACTCATTGGTTTTTCTATTGGTTTAAACTCTTGTTGATGACGGTTGAAATCACCTGAATTAAAGTCTATATACACTAAGACTTTCATTGTTTAGACTCCTGTTTTTCCAAAAATTAATTCAATCATTACCCCAAGGCCATCGCGCAGGGTCTGAGTGATGTGCGTCGAAAAAGATGAACTCGTCTTCTTCCCAGTCGAGATGCAAACACAGGTGCATTTCGTCAGGATCAACTTTACTAGCGTGTTTGCTTTCCCAGTAGTTTGCGCCCGTTTGTATCCACTCGTGGCTTTCGCAGTAAATCTCAGCGCGTAATGCCCTGGCTGCTGCTTCTTGCACTGCGGCGGGGTTAGCAGAAATTTTTTGCTCGTCCTGGTCAACCAAGAACAAGTTATAAGCTGGTGGCATTTGCACCAGTTCAAGAAAATACTTGATAATCCCTGGAACAGCATTTTGAAGTGTTGTGCGATCGCTCTCAAGCAGTAGCATCTGATCGTCGGCGGTTGGGTAAGAGAACAGGCGATCGCGTATGGCGATGTGTCGGAGGCAAACTCCAGATATGCCCAAGTTCTTTTGTAGTTGGTGGATGTTGTCGTTGATTCTGCGGTAAAGGAATAAGAAATCAAAGGCTTCTTGTTCTGTTAAGCAGCCGTTTGTATCCCAAGCTGCGGGATTTGTCTTGAAGCGACGGATGATTTGTTCGGTCTGCGGGTCAGGATTACTTAGTTGGGCAAGTCCAAGGTAAACGTTTTTGTCTTGAAGTAGCGACGGATAGGTAAATCTGTGGTGCTGGGTGTATTTGAGGTGAATACAATCGCCAAGCAGTGCAGATAAGCCCTCTGAGGTTAATAATTGTGGGTTGTCTTGAAGCAGTTTTTCAAATGGTAAGCTAGACATGGCTATACCTACATGGGTTAGTTACGGCGATCGTTCTTCTTGGTCGGAGGCGATCGCTTTTAATAATTCATGATTTAGGGAAAATACTTATATTTCAACGCCTAATTCTGTTTTTAGTGCTTTTTCTATGCCTCTTAGTGTTTCTATGGGCAAATCTTGAACTTGTTCACGTTCAATTCGGCTCCAATGATTAGCACTAATTCCCGCTTCTGCGGCTAACTCAGTTATAGTTTTGGACGAAGCTTTTCTAAGATTTTTAATTTTTTCTCCTAAACCAGGGTACTCCTTACTAAAGGTCACACGCATCAAGGTTAATCCCACAAGTCCTACTCCTTAAGTATCTTTTGTTGGGATATATTTCACACGTTTTTATAATAACCTCTTAAGTCTAACTTGACAAGTATAACCTCAGAGGTTAAATTATAAGTAGAGAGGAAACAAGCACCAACCTCTTAGTAAATAAAGGGGTGCAAAGCACAGAACCTTGACAGTGAATCCAGAGTGACCGCTTGATGAGTAACCGAGGCACTGGCGCAACCAGAGAAGGTGAGGGGTACACAGCCGGGAAATGGATTTGCATGAATAAAAAATTGCCACAGCAGTACGATGGTCGCTTGAAGCTTATTTGCCGACTGTCGTCAGATCAAGCATATATGCTGCTGTAGCAAGCCCCGGTCACTGACACGGGACATCAAGAAAAGAAGTGGCTACGCCAAAACTAGATAAGTGGGGTTGTGGCTCCCTCACAACGTGAGTCCGAAACATAGGCGATTGCAATTTGTGGTCGCCTTCTCAACTATTACTACTGCTTGTGACTAATTAAGAAACGGCTACGCCGAAGTGAAAGTGATGCGTTGTGGCTGCCCCACAACGTAGAAAAACAAAGGCGATCGCTACGGTCTGGAAAACTCAGCGATCGCCTTTTAATCAATATCAGGTTTTCATTATGACTTATACCGCATTAAACAAGCAAGTCCAAAGTCCACTGACCGAGCAGGACAAACGAATCATCGCAACCATCATCCAACGCCATGCAGACGAAATCAAAACCCTCTGGATTGACTGCGGAATTACGGTCTGGGTGCAACTCCAAGACGGCGGACGATTAGCATTTGATCGCAATTGGTTCGCGCAAAGAGTAGCCGAAGAGAAGACTTCTCTAGAAGCGCAAGAGAACCTCCACAGGCAGAACCAAAGATTAGAAGCCGAGTTAAAACAAGCCTGTACAGAATACGGCTTACAGCACGGCGAGATAGACTATTTGATGTTCTCCACAAAAGTTTATCGGGGTCGTGACTTGGTAGGCTTTGTTGGGTTCCACAGGTTCAGCCAGATGTGGACATACAGCCGCAGAGCGACGGAACCTGATCGATACGCCCGTAGTGCTTCTGATGCGCTGGCAAAGTTAGGTGTTAGACAGTTAACAATGGTGTAAATAAAAGTGCGATGGCGTAACCGCCCAGCGTAGCTGATCGCTTGGGTTCTCTAACAAGCGATCGCACCATCATGAATAACGTAACTACAATTTAATAGCCGTTTGTCAACAGCATACTACATTCACGGGCTGGTGATACACAACAGTTAAAAGACAATCATCACGGCAATTTAAGCTTAAAAAGAGTTCAATTATGCCCGATGCGACAGGAAATGAAATCATGGCGCAGATAGCGCAGGGGTGTGAAAGTTTGGGGCTAGAACTACTAAAAGACGGGATTTATCACCAGCAAACAAAGCTGGTCGAGTTCGTCTACGGGAATGGTCAATGCTATTATGTGCAGACCTTAGCAGAACAACCGCCAGTCTCGTGTGAATCGGTTGATTTACTGGATGTGCCGATAGGTCAGCTTACGCCAGAGCAAAGGAAGATGATGTTTGGAGCGGGTGAGGAACTGGCGGCGTGAGTTTGGGAGAGGAGATCGCATTGAAATAAAAATGTGCGACCGCTTGAGTTCTATAACAAGCAATCGCACCAGCAACAAATCTTGATAAGCATCTTATATCAGCTTAGAAGCATATTATCATGGCTTTCGCTGTGCAGAAGAATATGTAAACAAGCACAGGCAGAGTTATTGCATCAATACCCAAGAATAAAAAGCGATCGCCTGAAGTAGAAACAAGCGATCGCTTAGTGATTACATGCAAAGTATTTAATATCCATATGACACAGCTTCACTCTACACGAACTGACTCATTTGCAGGAGCAAACTTAGGAATTGTTCATTGGGAAAAGTGAGAAGACAAGAGCCTACTGCTTCCAACAGAGCCAGCCGCAAATGTGCAAGAGGAATTTATCAAGATGCTAGATAACAGGAGGCGATCAGCTACACTCTTGCGTTACGCCATCGCCAAGGAGCAACAGGTAATCGAGCAAATGGACGAGTATAATACTTCCCGGTTAACACTAAAGCTATGACAACAAAACCGCACGATAGATTTGCCAAACAGTTTCTACAAGAATTACTTTCGCCATTAGGAGAAGTATCCGTTGGTAATGAGGTTACAGATGAAGCAAGATTTGTAGATGTGTTATTTTCCCCAACACCAACATCTGTTACACAAGCCCAAACGTTAGGATTGCTGGGTAAAGTAGCCACACAGAACACTGCATTGCTAGAACCGTTTCGCAATCAGCCAAGCAGGTCACAGATACGTAACTGTATAGCAAAAGTATTTATACTGATAGCCGATGTGGAACGCGAAGCCAAGCGAGAGAAGAGAAGAATACGTGAGCAAGATTTACCGCATCTTTGGATTCTTGCACCAAGCGTTTCAAAGGGTGTACTCAAAACTTTTAAGGCTACACTAGATTTAGACAACTGGATAAGTGGAGTATACTTTCTGCCTGATGGTTTGAGAGCGGCAATAGTGGCGATTAATCAGTTGCCAGTGACACCCGAAACGCTATGGTTTAGATTATTAGGTAGAGGGAAGGTTCAAAGGCTAGCAGTAGAAGAACTGGTGGCACTACCAGCAGAGGATCTTGTACGCCGCAATGTACTAGAGATAATTTATAGATGGCGTATTAGTGTAATGGCACAACCAGAATTAACTGAAGATGAACGGGAGCTAATTATGAACTTAACCCAAGCGTATCAGGAAGCTAGAGCGCAAGCTGTACAGGAGGGAGTACAACAAGAACGTCGCCAAGTCGTAGAAAATTTGCTCAAAGTTAGATTCGGTTCAGTAGACGAAGAACTGTCTAGAGTTATTGATAGTTTACTACCTTTATCTCCAGAAGAATTTGCCAGCCTCATACTGCAATTAACTAATTTATCTCGTGAAGAATTGTTAGCGAGATTTGCACATTAACAAAAACATTCCTCAACCACATAAGAACTGCAAGCGGTTTGTCTAGAACAGACCGCTTTTTGTATGGTGACACTATGACCCAAAAACGCCAGCAGCAAACATTAACTGAAGCATTAGCCGCAGATAGTATTTCACAACAAGAAGCCAGTTCAAAATTAGTAGAAATATCTGGGCTTTTGACTGATTTTTAACAAGCTTATCCCACAACTTATCAATATCTCTGCACTCAAGGACAAGATGCAACATTGGGCGATGCTATCCAAGCTTTAGCGGATTGTTTGGGACTTTTAAGTTAATCAATTCAACCGATAATCAGGAGAAAATCATGCAAGCGACAACTAAAATATCCAGTTCATTTACCGAACCCTTATACACCATTGGACAGCGTGTGCAGCAGGGAAGAATCATAGGTATAAACTATGTGATGAGAGGGTGGCAATACACGGTATTCAATGAGGATTCTAAGCGAACAGTAAAACTAGCAGAATCGGAAATTAAATTGTTATCGCACCAAGAACGAGAAGCGCGAATTTTAGCCGAAGTTGATTCACATTTGAGGCAATTAGCACTACTGCAAAAAGAGTTAAACACTGATTTAGAAATTCGCACACCGTGTCAAGAACTCACCGTCAACCCGTTAAGGTATGACGGGAGCTTGTAAAAAGCTCTAACTTGACCAGACTCAGGTTTTTAAAACCTACGTTATTCAGTGCATGAAACCTACGAATACGTGCCAGTTTGTAGCTCTTTCGTACAACTTTAAACATCTGTAACGAGTTAAGGAAGTGAGTTGTACATGACAAAGCTGAGTAACATTGTCGAGGCTAACTTTACCAACATTTGTTGAGAGTTCAAAGTAATGCGAGTTTTCGTACTAGACAAAAATTTACAACCACTTGACCCTTGCCACCCAGCACGAGCAAGAGAATTAATCAAAAAAAGGAGGGCTAAAGTTTACCGCCGCTACCCGTTTACCATTGTGATGCAGGATAGAGTAGAGGAAAACTCCACAACTCATCCCCATCGTTTAAAAATTGACCCTGGCAGTAAAATAACAGGTATTTCTATCGTTCAGGAATATACAGGACGGGTAGTAGGCGCATTTGAAATACACCACAGAGGACAACAAATCAAAAACGCTCTCGAATCACGTAGAGCGTTGCGCCGAGGGCGACGCTCACGTAAAACTCGTTACCGTAAACCCAGGTTTCTTAACAGACGACGCAGGGCAGGATGGCTACCACCATCACTTGAAAGCCGTGTCACTAACATTGAAACTTGGGTGTGGCGACTCAGAAAAATTTGTCTAATTACAGCAATCTCTCAAGAGTTAGTACGGTTTGATTTGCAACAACTCCAAAACCCTGAAATAACGGGTGTCGAATATCAACAGGGCGAATTATTTGGCTTTGAAGTGCGCGAATACTTACTCCAAAAGTGGGGTAGAAAATGCGCCTACTGTGGTGTAGACAATGTGCCGTTTGAGGTTGAGCATATTTATCCCAAGTCAAAAGGTGGAAGTGATCGCATTAGTAATTTGACCATTGCTTGTCATGACTGCAACCAAGCTAAGGGAAATCAGCTAGTTGAGCAATTTCTAGCTAAAAAACCAGAATTACTCAAGCGTATTTTAGCTCAAGCTAAAGCACCACTCAAAGACGCGACAGCCGTTAATACAACAAGATGGGAATTGCACCGCAGACTTCAATTAACTGATCTGCCTGTTGAACTAGGCTCTGGTGGCAGAACAAAGTTTAACCGTCAAACCAGAGGAATTGATAAACAGCACTGGACGGATGCAGCTTGTGTCGGCGCATCAACTCCAGCTAAGTTACTTTTGAATGGGGTGAAACCGTTGATAATTAAAGCTAAAGGGCATGGCACTCGTCAACGATGCCGCACTGATAAATACGGATTTCCAAAAGCTCATGCCCCAAAAGCTAAATTCTTTATGGAGTTTACCACTGGGGACATAGTAAAAGCAGACATTCCTTCTGGAAAATATGCAGGTAGTTATATAGGACGAATTGCTATTCGGTTTCGACCTAGTTTCATGTTGCTGCTACCTGACAGGCGATTTGATGTTCATCCTAAATATCTAAGAACCATTCATAAGGCTGATGGCTACGAATATGCTTTTTCAAAGCAATGATTCGCTATTGCTCAATTTGTTAGTTAGCAGCAATTTCTCACCCGTGAACCATTACAGGTATAACGGGCGACCCATTGCTGTATTTAGTTGGAGAAATTCAACCACCAAGGAAACCAAGTAATTCTATTAACGGCACATCTAGGTTATCTGAGCCGAGAAGGAAGAAAATTAGCGCTTAAAATTATTGGCTAACTAAAACGGCTACGCCAAAACCAAATGAGACTCAAACCTCATTATCCAACAGGAGAGCGAAAAACTCTCCTGTTTTCTTTCAAGAATTAAACTACCAAAATATATGGCGAAAACAAAGCACATTAGGCAGGATTCAACGGCTGTATGTCTGCAATTTCTGCGGCTTTCTGGTGGAAAAGTAAGGCTCAGTCAAATCAGCTTTAGCAAAGATATAGTGCAGAAGTTGTTGAATCAGGAATTGGTAAAAGTAAAGAAGACTGAAGTTGGCTACTACCTGGAATTAAAAGAGGTAGAAATATGCAATTAAATCGAGTTTACGACAGTACATTATTATCGTGTTCAAAGGTTTACCAGATTCAAGGCACATTGTACAAGTATCTCTACAAAACAGGGACAATTAACCATCCCCAATATCACTTTAAACCCATGCCAGGACAGCGTAAGAAAACTAATTTGGTGATTAATCATAAAACTTTGATTAATCGGTGTGAGGAAGTTGTGGGGATGGTATTGAAAGCCACAGTTATCGATGAGAATACAACACAATTGAAGTTGTTTTAATAGTATGAGCAAATACAAACCCCGCACTATCAAGCATCCTGTTCGGCTGCAAAAGAATAACGCTCAAAAAATAATCTACCGGACGATTAGAGATATTCAACAACTCAAAAATAGTTCTCAGATTGGAACAGTCACAATCAATAAGCAATCGGTAATGGTTCGCAAAGAGTCAACTTGTTGGGTTGTGGTGTAGTTACGAATTGATGTTGTACAAAACGTAGTTTGATGACCGAAATACTGTGAAAGCTGCGCTCAAGCTAAGTGAAAAAAATGAGGTAATGAACAATGGTACAAGCAATAGTTAACGAAACATTTCTAACAGATGCAGTAGTTGAACATTACAACTTTGCCAAATTAAATAAAACTCGGATTCGTTTCAAAATTCAACTCAAGAAAACCACTAAAAGTAACGCGCCGAAGTGGACTGATGTTTTACAAGCGGATAACGAAGAAGAATCAGATTTACTAAAAGTTAAATCCTCTGAAGTTGGGTTGAAGGGCATCAAAGTATTTAAAGCGTTAGATGAAGCTGCATCACAATTACGCTCAGAAATCGCCTCAGTGCAAGAGTGGATGAGCAATGACAACGGTGATTGGATTTGTCCGATAGACCTAGCGCCTCTGGTGTGGAGTCAGTTGCTCAATATTAGGGATGCGATCGCACCTTCTTTACGGGCTGGGCTTGCTGACAGTTATGAGGAGGGATTAGCTGATTACACCGCACGGATTGATAAATTCATCTCGCTCAACGTCTGGGATTTACCAGTAGAAAAGCGTGATGAAGTTAAGGCGAATCTCATCAAAGCTTTCCCACTACTGTCAGATTTGGAAGAATATCTGCAAGTTATCATTGGTCGTCCGGTAATTATCCCGGCGTTGTCTGAACAACTCAACTCCGAGCAAGCCAAGTGCCTTCAACAGATAACCCAGTTCATCCAGCAGTATGACCAAAACCTAGAGCAAAGGTTGAGGGAATCAGCGATCGCTGGAGGTGAACAACTAGCCGCACAGTTGCTAGAAGAGTTAGCCGATTGGGAGCCAGGACGCAAGCCAGTACAGTTCAAACGCAAAATGGAGAAACATCTTCAGAAAGTGCGTGTGCTGCTGGCGAATGCTAGTCCCGAAGCTGGCGGTAGTCTTGCTCAAATGATGGAACATCTGGATTCGATTGTGAATGACCCAGCGATTGAATCGAAGAACTTGGGGTCAGAAGGGCGATCTCAACTCCAGACGAAAGTGGATGCAATCTACTCCAAATTGTTGGATGAGCAACGCAATCTACAACAGTTGGCAAGCGGCGATGTTGGTTTGGCGAAAGCCACTGTGAAGTCGTTCAAGTTCCGTTAGAAAAAAGCGATGCCCTGAGAATTTCGGGGCATTGCAGTAATGCTAGTATTTTTCTCTTAAAACTATGTCACATTTTTCAACAGTCAAAACCAAATTAACCAACAGTAAGTGCTTAGTTCAAGCTCTAGAGGATCTAAAACTCAAACCCCAAGTCCACGAAACAGCACAGCCACTCAGGGGGTACTACGGGGATTCTCAAGGGCAAAGAGCAGAGATCATAGTCAGTGGTCACACAATTAAAGCCCGTGCAGACATTGGTTTTCGGTGGAATCAAACCAGTGGTGTGTATGATGTCATCCATGACGAGTACGAAACTTCTCCTCGGCTTGGTGAAGATTTCTTCAGCCACAAGTTAATGCAGACTTACGGGCGGCGGATGGTTTTAGCCAAAACTGGAGAATTACGCGAAAAGTTTGGCGAATGCACGATTAGCGAAGAAACCAAAGGTCAAGTGCAAACCCTACGCCTAACATTTGCCGGACATCAGGAAGTTAAACAATACGCCAGGAGATAATCAATGGAACGTTCTATACTGATACATTTCGATAACAAAACTGGTGAAGTACGAGTAGAAGCCGAAGGTTTCGAGGGGTTGTCGTGTTTAGAAGCGACGCAGCCCTTTGAGGAAGCTTTGGGGGTTGTTGAGGGCGAACGAGAGTTTAAGCCCGAAGCGCAATCTCAGCAACTACGGACTAACAATAATCATCAGACTCGCTTGCGCCAGTAGTTAAGAAAAAGAGGGGTGAAAATCCCCTCAACATCATGAACGAATTACCAAAAGAATACCCATTTATCCACGTTTATACACAGCAAAAAGCACATCAGCCGGTGATCATCAAAGGTAATACCGAAGGCTTATGTGTGCTTCTGAACGCCATAGTTACGGCAATTGCACACCGAGACTGTAACGGTGTAGCTGAAGTATTTGACGGCGATGCCGAAGTTTTTGAAGTGAGAGTTCAAATAGTTAAGACTCACTCTGAACTTGCACCACTACCGTATAAGGAATTACACCAATGAACCTAAATAATATCTTTGCCACTCTAGATTCACAAATACCTATTGTGGCATTAGAAGTTCTCTCGCCAGAAGAAGCCACAATCATCCAGTGGTTAACAGCCAATGCACACGAGAAATTGAAATCTGCGGTATTCTTCTGGAATCTGGGAGTATCGGGATTGGAACAGTGTGAGATTGCCTCTGATGGTGGGTTGGTATTTAAACCAGTACCAGAGTACAAAAAACCACCCCACGCTGACCCGTTGTTGTACATTTTCGAGTACATTAACAATTTTGATGGTACAGGTGTATTTATCCTCGGTGATGTGCATCCATTTGTGGGCAAGAACTCGCCTCAACTGAGTTGGGAAATCCTCACACAGGTGAAGAACCTCTATCACCGACTCAAACCCACGGAAAAACGCATTATCTTCTTAGGTCAAAATATCGAACTGCACGAGTCGCTAATTCGGCTGATTCCCTATGGTGAAGTGCCATTGCCAACCGTAGAACAAGTGCAAGAGCATATATATTCCTACCTCAACTATTTGTCTGAATCTGCCACTGAACAAGATGTACCATTTCGTGTCCTGTTAAATACTGAAGCTCGTGAAACTTTAGCAAGGGCAGCTTTGGGATTAACTCTGGAGGAAATTAGTGATTTCTTGCGCTTGACTGTCAAAGAGCGTTTGAGTAGCAATGGTATTACTATTGATGCTACGATCACACCGATGGTAGTTGAGTATAAAACTCGGCTACTCTCTCAAATGGGTATTGAGCTAGGTAAACCTGCACTCTACTCGTTCGGCGGACTTGATTTATTGCGTGAGTGGTTGAATCGGCGGCGCAAACTGTTCACGCAAGAAGCCAGAAACCTGCAACTGCCACAACCTAAAGGCATACTGCTGGCTGGCCCACCCGGAACGGGAAAAAGTCATTGTGCAAAGAATATTGCCAATATCCTCAATTTACCACTACTCAAGCTTGATATTGCTTCGATGCTTGGCTCTTTGGTAGGGGAGTCTGAGGGCAATGTCCGCCGCGCACTCAAGACAGCCGAAGCGATCGCACCCTGCGTTTTGTGGTTAGACGAGTTGGAAAAAGCCTTATCCGGGCAGGGTGATACAAGCGGTGTTTCCCAAAGAATACTCGGTACTGTCCTCACTTTCATGAGCGAATGTACTTCGGGGGTGTTTGTTGTCGCAACTTGCAATGACGTGACTGCACTCCCAACGGAACTCAAACGCAAGGGTCGTTTCGATGAAACCTTCTTTGTAGATTTACCCTCAGAACCAGAGAGAGCGCAAATCCTCAAGATTCACCTGGAGCGATTTGGTATCAGCGTTGAGGAGGAATACCTGGAAGCGATCGCCGCCAATACTGCAAAATTCTCCGGCGCTGAACTCGAAACCCTAGCCTCTGAAGCCGCATTGTTGGCATTTGAGCAAGAGCGACCCCAACAGGTGACTCTAGGAGACTTGGAAGAATGTCGTCAAACAATTACACCACTTGCTGTCCAAGATGCGGCGGCTGTAGAACGGATGCAAGCTTGGGCGAAAACGGCAAGGGCGGCATCAACGGCGATCGCGGATACAAAACCCACTCAGTCGATTAAAACTGCACGATATCGAAATATGAATTAATAACGAGAGCAATTGCTATTTTTAATAAGATAGCAATCGCTCTGATTACAAAATTCTGAACATCGCCTATAACTTAGAAGCAATTATTTCTTGTTTCAATACAAAAATTCAGGAATAGGAAAATGCCAGAAATGCCTGAATTTACTAAAGTCAATTCTCTGGAAACAAAAGACGCTGTTTACACTGTCGGGAAAACTATTAAGTTCTGGGACATAGGTGAACGAGCTTGGCTCAAAGGGGAAATCACAGCGATAAAGCAGTTTGAAGGGTATTTTGTGGGAATGACGATCTCGCACCAAAACTTCAAAAAGAAGCGAGAAATTCAGATACATCGGGAAGATTGGTTAGATACGAAAACTGAATAATTTATTAACTGTTGCTGAATTTAGGAGAAGCAATTGCTAGGCAAAAGCAAAAGTGATGATTAGAGGATTAATCTTGTGGAAATATATTTAGTTTTTGTTGATGCTGCCAGTAACAGCAATAAGTTTTGGACAGCTAAAGTTGAACAAAATCATCTCACTGTCCAATGGGGTCGAGTGGGGTACAAAGCCCAAATGAAAGTTCATCAATTCACAAGTCAAGCGCAAGCTGCAAATAAATATAATAATCTAGTTTTTGAAAAGAAGGCTAAAGGCTACCAAGAGAGTCAGCCCCAGATAGAATCATGTGGTGTTGTGGATATAAGGAGAGCAATGCAACTATTAAATGGTTTACGCTCTTACGTAACTAATAGAAATTTCAATGCTGATTACATTAACCTATTGAATCAATATCTAAAAATCATTCCTACCCCGTTAGGAATGCAGCTAGACCCTTATAGGATTTTCACAAGTGTGGTAAATGTAGATCATCAACGGCAGTTGCTCAATTCTTTAATTCCTGCAACTCCTGTAGCTGTGAGTCAGGCTAAACAAGTGCCAGAATCACAAGAGAAGGTTGTCAGCCTGAGAGGTATACATAAGAATCTCTGGCGGCATTTCTAAAGGCTACCGTTAAACCCAAAGTGATACTAAATCAGTAATCACTTTGGGAAATCGATTCAACTACAAAATCATTGTGGCATAAATATTACCTTTTTGTGTGCATGACTTCTAGAAATTAACTAGACACCGAAAAGTAGAAAAATAATTAGTAATTTGATGTGAGTTGTTCAACAATTGCTTTTAAATACTCAGGAAAGAATAATGAAGCAAATATTATAATATTAGTATAGTTTTCATGATTTGCTTTCTAACTACAAATAATAAACAGCTACGCTGAAGGAAAACGAGAAATCAAGTTGGAGACAATCTTATGGTAACTGAAGTGAAGTTAGGATTAGGTAATCCACCCCATCCCATTTATCTGTATATCAAAAATGAAGAAATGGGCGGTGAACAGTATGTCTGGTACAAGTACATTATCAATAGCAAAGAAAAAATCCCTGTCCACCAGAGAGCATTAACTGGATATATTTGTGAACTCAGGCTCACAGAGAAAGATTATAAAGGTCAAGACAACCTTAAGCTAGATATTGTGATTTCGGCAGACGAACTTTATGTGATCAGAAGTGGCATCAATACCAATTTTGCTAAATCATTCTTACTCGCTGCATCCGTAGTAGAAGATTTTTCAAAACCTTTAACGATTGTGGTTAATCCTGGTAATGAAACTGTTGTTTTTTGTAGTCTTTATGATGCTCAGTCTAAGACTAAGATTCGTAGAGATTGGGATGCTAATGCTGATTTTGCAGGCATGATTCAAGATATCCAATCAAGTTTGGCTTTCGCTACTAAATATGAAATTGATGACGAAGATATACTTCCTACTATAGAACAACGAAGCACAACTAAACCTCAATCAAAAGCTCCAGCATTTAAGTCAAAGACTCCACCACCAGCACATCCACAAGATGCGAGAGTCAGACAAATCCGCACCCTATTAGATTATCCAGTTGACCTCATCAAAGAGTATTTGCAGTTTCAAGATGCAAAAGCACCAAGCCAATTGCCACAGTCTAAGGTGGATGAACTGGTGAAAACTATGTGTCTAGCTTGGGTTGCAGACAAAGCTGATCCTTACCATGCTGAGAGTAGTTATCAGCAGCAGGTGTTGGGTGCGTTCACGAAGTGTGCCGAAGGTATCGCTTCTGGTACTGATGAAGTCACCGCTATCAGGGCTTGGATGAATTATTTTGTCGGGCAAAGAGCGCCTGTGGCTTCACGGTAAGAATTTACATTTTTATAGACAACCTAGCAGGTTGTCTTTTTTTCTTAAACATCAAAAGGAATTGTTATGGTCAATAAAAAATGGGCAGCAAAGCGCATCACCATCAATTTAGCTTCAACTGAAGTAGAGATGTTAGAAACCTATTGTCAAATGACTGGTAGACCCGCGACAGATGTAATTCGGGAACTCATTCGCACATTGGAATTACGAGCAAGCGCTTGAAGTTGTGCAAATGGGAATCGCTTCACATAATGGACAGTTCACGCTGTCTTTTTTTCTTCAGGAGTGTATATGCAACAAAAACGAATCACCCACGAATACCAAGTGCAATACGACAATCACAAAATCATCCTGCGGCCCATACAACGCCGCAGAAAGAGCGACTTGCTCCAAAGTCTGTTGTTAAGAGTGACGGTCGCTTGCCTACTGAGCATTTGCTTTTCGGGAGTAGGGGCTTTGGGTTGTTGGGGTTTCGAGATAATAGCGGAGAACGCCAACCCGACGACGAGCAGCAGTCAGCATTGGCAAGCGCGGAAGAATATCTGCATGGGGATGATGCTGGTTGGGGTGTCTGGATTTTTGGGGACTGCTTTGGTTGGAGGGATTTTAGGAGGGGTGGACGAGTGAATAAGCTCAAGTATATTGCCATTGCCACATCTGGCGCTGCAATGCTGATGTTCGGTGTGGTGGTCGGTGCAAGGGGGGCGATTACTGAGGGTGGCATGAAAAGCTGGGCAATTGGGATGTCGCTGATGTTAACTGGCGGGAGGTTAAAACTCTGGGGACTGAACGGTCTGTTTGATATCCTTGCCTCGGAAGAGGCTGACCGTATTCTGCAACAGCGCCTGGAAGAGATTCCCAAGCCTTGCCGGGGCTGTCGGAATTTTCACGGCGCAAGCTACGGGGGAGAGATGCTGGTTTGTGCGATTCATCCGTCTGGGGTGGAGTTCAATAGTTGCCCTGATTATGAGGCATCCAAAGGAAGCAGGAAAGTTTAGTATACCCACGGTAATTGATGTACAAGTAACCTTAACTCAATTGAGCTATGTGCTTTATTTTTTCTAGACCTTAAATATTACGGGCTGAGGAAAAATTCTATTCAGTCATACTACTAATATGCTGATAATTTATTGCTGATTGCTATGTTGCTGTTGTAATTGTTGTATTTCCTCCACTGATAAACCAGTAGACCGAGCTATGACATCAACGGTAATACCTTCAGCTAATAAATTGAGAGCGATTTGACGGGCTTTTTCGTCGCCACCCTCTTCTTTGATGGATTGATAAACTACTGACTCACGCATAATATCGCTCCTAAACAAACGTGCAATTACATCTTGTTCTAATACTAGCCCAGCTAAGATAGCGGCAGCAGCAGCAATATTACTTTGTGTTCGTCGTGGAGAGATTTTATCAATAGTTTCTGCCACTTGTTGTAATGTACCAGCCTTATTTTCAGCCGCACTTAACACAGCAAACGGTAGCAACCCTGTGTTATTTAGAAAAATTTCTGGTGGTTGCTCCCAAAGCCTGATAACTGAAAACTCATGACGCATACTTTGTGTAGTGAAAGCTGTTTGATAAACTTTATCAGATTTAGTTTTATCTAGATAAATAACAAACTGCCGCATTCGCTTATTAGGAAAGCGTCGATAAACACGCAAGTGGTAGTCTGCCATACGAAATGGCATATCTTCATCAGGATTAGTCTGAAATTCTATGTGTAACACCACATCGTCTGATTGGAGCATGATTAAGGCATCAGCACGAATCGGTTCTAAAGATAATTCTGTTGGGCTTAGTTTAGTTAAGGTAATAGGTTCGCCTAATAACCAAGTAGCAAAATCAGGGGAATTTGTTTCAGCAATAAATTTACAGATGTTATCAAACATAAAAATAGTGGATAATTTTATAGTGATTGAGCAACTTTAAAATTAATTATATTTGGAATTTTAGTAGAGAAAACCTATATTTAGGTTGCCTTTTTTCTCCTAAAAGAATGACATATAAATAATAGAATATGATGGAAAATAACCAAACGACAGTAATATTTTTCCACCTAATGCCCCCGGTGGTGAGACACCGGAGGACTTTACCCACCAAAGAAAGAGCCTATGGAGGGCAATTAAAAGTATGACACCAAGAGAACTCAAAGAAAAGTGGAATTTAAGTTATCCAATGCTGGCACTATTTCTGTGCCGAGATCAGAGAACTGTAGAAAGATATTGTAGCGGTTCGGATATTTCAGAAATGGTATATGGATATTGTTGGTTTTTAGACCAATGGTTTTTACTTCATGGAGTAACTCCGCCACCTTTTATTTTTACCTCGGCAAATTGACGGATAAAAACTCGTATAAAAAACCGTGGACTCGCGTTGTGCGAGTTTTTTATTATAAAGGAGTGATGTCAAGGGACAGTCAATAGACACAACTCATTGACATCAATATTGACACTTAGGTGACACGCATATTGACTGTCTTTTTGAGACTATTGACACGGATTTGACATAGGTGAATGGAATCAGGATGGAGAGAATTACTTTTTAATCAAAAACCGAGCCAGTCAGGGGTAAATCCATTGGTTTTACCCATGTCAAAGGCGAAAGCAATCAAGATTTTGGGTATTTGCCCCCGTACATTAGAACGTTGGACAGGGGTAGCTCAAGTCATCCCAGAGTATAGGTTAATACTTGTGAGGATGAATACTTTTGCTCAAGAAAAGAACTTACGCTCACCACCAATCACACCCTATCAGGTGTGGGTAGTAGGAAAGATTGGCGAATTGTTTGGAGATATTGCTCAAGGTATTGATAAAAAGGCTCTTGTTGAAGCAATTGTTGAAGCGAATAAGTCCGAATACACACGCACAAAGTTTGAACAAGAACAATTAGTATTCACATCAAACGCATTAGGAGAAACGCAAAATGTCGGATAGCAAATTCACCCGTCAAGAATTATTTGAACTGTTAAGCGCCAATTACTCACCCGACAAAATCTTAGCTGGGTTACAAGAGTTAGCCAAAACAGACGCAAGCATTGATCCAAATGGAGAAGAGTTTGATGTAGAGGTGAGCGATCGCTTGGAGAGGTTATTTAACCTAGCCGAGACAGTGATAGACCAAGCCAAACTATTGGGAGCAGGAGGAAGCCTGACAAATTTAGAAACTCAAGCCATTAATAAAACAGTTGAGCAATTGAAGGCTCAGGGTATATCAGGAGAAACGTTTCGCGCATTCTTAGAGATTGCGGCGGGGACAACGGTTGCTCAAGCGTTTGCCGTTCACAACTTCAAATCACAGTTGTTTGATGACATTTCACAGGGACTAGATGTCCAACTGTTGCAAGAGCGTACACAAGCAGGTGTCGAAGAAATTTCGCTGATCTACCAAATCATTAAAGATCCTCAAACTAAAGAGAAAATCATCTCTGAGTACGGGTTAAAAACTGCCCAACAGCTTAAGAATGAAGTTCAAACTTTGACCGAAACTTCTACACCTGAGTTTGACCCGTTGAAGTTTTTTGAGGAGGTAGGTTTACCAGTCGAAGCAAAAAAGTCAGTGCAACCCAAAACAATACAGGATTTACACTTGTTGACCAAGCAGTTATTCAAACGACAACCACACCAAGCCAAAGCCTCGGCGTAAATAAGGTTTGGGAGAAGTACAAATGGGCTATCTCAATAGTTTTCTTCATCAGTTGTGTTGGGCTATCTGTAGGGATTCGTGTACTGCAAGCTTCAATGCCAACACAAATAATTTTTGATGAGCAAACCCAAACTCTCCGATAAGTACAAAAGTGAGTACAAATGGAAAGACAAATTTTGGATGCAATCGGTTTTCAAACTCCACAACTAGAACCAGAACCAGTAGTTGTAGTTGAACAAGTTGTAGTCGAACAAACGCCAGTTGCTAATACAATTGACAACTTTGGCAAGATTTTGGAGCAGTATGAACCAGCTTAGATGAAATACCAAAAACAGGCACTAGTAGGATTATTTGGAATGGGTTTAATAGCCAGTCCTTGGTTATCTAAACTGCCAGCGCAATTCAACACTTACAACACGGCCACAACTATTCAACAATCCGAAGAACTAGAGCGGATTAAAGCCGAAGAAAGGGCAGCAACATCCCAAAAAATTAACGAGTTAGGAGTTAGCCCTAGTTTTAAAAAATTGCGGATGCAAAATTATTTAGATATTTCTAAGCGTAATCCCAGACCCAATACTACAGGTTATTTAGAGGATGAACTAGTTTTTGTTTACGACTCTACAGGAAGGTGTATTGGGCGAATTGAAGAACGTCAATGGAAATGGAAATATCGATTTAAAGGGGCTTGTAATGATTCACCACTATATTCTGATGCAGGGAATTAATTTATGAGCAATCCCACACCAACTACTCCTAACCCACAACCAAAAGAGCAAAATAAACCTCAACGGGGGTTAGGTGAGTATTTAGAGCTTTTAGCCCGATGGATTGTTGAGCTAATTTCACTACCAGTTGTGTTTGTCTCACACATCGTTGCTCAATTTGTCACCCCAGGCACACCGGGGTATAAATTAGTCGGTGCAATTGGTTTTTGGATTGGGACACTGCTTTCTACTGATAGTGTTTGGCAAGTTTTATTCCAAGGAAAACCGATTTTTCCCTGGTTTGAAACCGAATGGATTGGTTGGGGTGGTTGGCTGCAACTACCATTTAATCTATTGTTTTGGATCAGTTTTGGTATCTCTGCATTGGTACAAGTTATGGAAGCTCGAACTCTGCGGGGTAAAGACCCCATCCAAGCGAGATCCGAGTTTGAGGAATCCAAGCAATATGCTATAGGTAGCAAACCCACCGGAAATATCGACCTGACTGTGGCTTTATGGGGTGATTACAAACGTGCTGGCATGAAAGAACGTAATGCAGGGGGAGCGATCGCACTATTTTTCTGGGTACTGGACATCACCACCACATTCGTAGGTCGTTGGCCCTTCCGTTACACTGATCCAGGCACAATCTTAGGTTGTTTTGCGTATAACTGTGCCTCAATGATGGCTGGCGAGATTGGCTACAACATTTGGAAAATTACTAAGTAAGAGGGGCGAAGATGCAGCAAACAATACCAATGCTAGGCACAAAAGAAACGGCACTGTTACGTGGCGATTATCCCAGTATTGAGTATTTGGAAGCTGGCAACATCGCTTCTTGGTTACAGGAGCGTCAAGACCAACTACTCATCCGTGCTAGAGATGAACGTAATGGCATGAACCTTGCCAAGTTCATCACTTTGGCGACGGCGGCCACTGGTGCTGTTTGCTATGCCACTTCCCCGCTTGCTCCTATCGGTGCGGTAGTGGCTGGAATTGGGTATCTCTGGTCAATAGTGCAAGACATCAACGACACTCACCAATTCGCTCCTATCCCCTTTATTCGCGGTAACTTTGTTGAGTTCCTCTCGGCAATGGGTGACAGCGTTGCTAGGGACGAATATTTTGCTAACAAAAATGAACTGGCTGACTTGATGCTCCACTTAGAGCCAATGGAGAAATATGAGTTCGCCATGCTCAAGCAATCATCTCATGTGGTGTGTGAATACTTGAGCGTCGTTGAGCCGGGAAAAAGGTTTTATGCTTACCGTTGGTTACTTGATTGGTTCATTCAGTTGCGTGGGCAGTTCCCAACCCGTGATCAATTGTCTGGGCATTTAGGTGATTTCCGAAAAAGAATTTACCACCTAAATTGGTTGAATCAAGATATCCCATTTGGGTAGAAGTGGATTTCGCTGCAATCTCGACTCGACTTGCTTCATGGCT
>NZ_JACJQL010000078.1 GCF_014696625.1 Nostoc parmelioides FACHB-3921 | reverse complement strand
TGCAAAGGAACTTATTCACTTTAGTTTTGCGTGATTACATTGTAGAAAATCTTACCCATACTTGTGTTGCTTAGTACACATGAATGAAATTTTTTGTCAATGCGTAAGTCCTAGGATCTTATGATTGAGCAAGTTGCGATCGCCTTTGAACATAAAGACTATCAAACAGCCGCTAAATTACTCAAACAGCTGCTAAAAGAATCGCCAGAAAATCCTTGGGTGCAATTTTATCAAGGGCGATTGTACGAAGTTTCACAAAAGCGCCGAGAAGCAGAAAATATTTATCGGCAATTATTACGCAGCACACAAAATAACAAAATCGTCACCCTCGCACGACAAGGGTTGCAGCGCATACAAGAAATTGAGCAAGAAGAAAGACAAAGAGCGATCGCTCAAGCAACAGCCGAACCCTGCAATACTGAACAAGGCATACTTATACTAGAACCTCTCAGCAATGAACTAAAAGCCCAAGCAGCAGCCAAGTTTGCAGAAATCATGCAGCTAGACCCCTACAGTGCTAGGCTAGTGCTGCCTAGTCGTAGTTGGAAATTTTACCGTATTGGGCGTGTGGGAGAACTCCAGTTTTACGGTACACAGCTACAGCAAGCAGATATTCCTTGTTTTTGGACAGCCATCAGCGCCATTGAACAAATACAAGTTTTTCAAGTCAAAAATTTTTCAGCATCTCAACCAAAAGCTACTGTGATTTGCTCCAACCAAACAAATCAAGTTGGTTCACTCACATTTGATTGGTCAGAAGTTTCCGCACAAGTGATGGGACTTTTACCCATTTTTGAGGAAGTTGTAGACATTGACGCTAGGCGCAAACTTGAACGCAAAACTCAAACCCAAGATTACATTCAGTTTTGTGATTTACATTTACCTAACAGACGTTGTATTTTGAGACTCCATGATCATGGCTATGAATTTCAGCAAGGTGTAGAAATTTCTCCTACAGCTAATCAAAACACCATCAGAATCAATTGGAATAACTTACTAAACTGGATTAACCTCCACTTACCACAAGTCAATATTTGGGCAGATTTTACACATTTTGCTGAGACAGTCCTAGAGCAAAAAGAAATGCTGGAAAACCTTCAGTCTCATGTTCACCTATATCGCAGGGAAAAGACTAACTGGGATCCAGCATTTCATTTATATAGTGGATTGATATTTATTCGAGGAATGCCGAAAACTTAACCAGGAGTTTTTACTTGACTTGCCATATCTAAATAAGAACTCATATTCGCACCAGGGCGACGACGACCATTAGCACCGGAAGCTGAAGGAGCTAGGTATTTAGGGGCAAATGTAGTTTCAGATGGTTTAGTAGTTTTAGCAACTGGCACTTTTTCTGGTTCAACAGGGGCAGTTTTGCCATTCTTGCCATTTGTGGATGGTGCTACCTTAGCTGCTTTGGCAGGGGTAGGTGCAGAGCTTTTCTCTGTAGCTGGTGGTGCTTCTGCTTTCACAGCAGCTTTTGTACCATTAGATTCTGCTGGTGCGGCTTTTGGGGCTGGTATCGTTGCTTTTTCATCAGTGGTATCTTCTTTGAGTTCTAGGTAGTAACTACCACCCTTCTTACCTCCGATCAATCCGGTAAGGAAACTCAAAATCCCAGCGATGATTTTTTTGATAAAACCGAACATTAGAATGGCTCCTGAAGTTTTATATTTTTCAATTGACCGTAATGTTAAAAATTACGTCGGAATACTATGTTTTTGACTATCAGCTACTTAGTAACAAACCTAGTAGGTTTGAGCTTCATCAACCTTAATAATACAGGCTAAGTGTTTTCAGGTCTTATTGGCAAATACTTACAAGCTGTAGATACCAATAATAATTATTAAATTTTACCCCAACCTAGAGCAAGATCCTGAAAGCTTGCTTAATAAAAATTAACATTATTTTCTTCTATAGCTATACATCGATATAAATAATGGTTCTGTTCTAAACCAGTGGGAAGACTGTCATAATCTTTGGGCAGACAGTATTCAGACTCAGTTAAATTTTCTACAGACTCGAATACAAGCAATTTTGTCAATGGAAACTCAAAATCTGCAACGCAACCCTGTATTGCTAGTGCATGGCATTACGGATACAGAAGCCGTATTTAATCCAATGGCAGCTTATTTAAGACAACTGGGTTGGACTGTATACACACTGAATTTAGTACCTAACAACGGCGAAGCCCCGCTTAATGTACTAGCACAGCAGCTAGCTGATTATGTTGCTGCAACCATTACGCCCGAACAACCATTCGATTTAGTCGGCTTTAGTATGGGCGGAATTGTCAGCCGTTATTATGTGCAGAGATTGGGGGGAATTAGTCGAGTACAACGTTTTTTAACGATTTCTTCTCCTCATTATGGTACTGTGCTTGCCTATGCTTCTCAGCGTCCTGGCTGTGTGCAAATGCGCCCCAGTAGCCTTTTCCTTCAAGATTTGAATCGTGATGTCCAAATGTTAGAGCAGTTAAATTTTACTTCTATTTGGACACCCTATGATTTGATGATTATCCCTACCCACAGTTCAAAAATGCCCGTGGGCAAAGAACTGATCATTCCGGTAGCCTTGCATTCATGGATGCTGAGAGATTTTAGGAGTATAGAAGCCGTAGCCGCAGCTTTAGCAGAACCGATTAATTGCGATCGCCGATTTGAGTATATTCCTAACTCATCAATTCACAATTGAGAAATCAGGATTCAGCACGACGCACAAAAGGCAGAAGGTCTTCTAGGATTGTTTTATCGTAGTGTTCTTGTGGGTAGTGACCGACGTTATTGAGTTTGATTAACTCGGCATTGGGTGCAGTCTCAACAAACTTTTGTGCTACTTCTACAGGTAACCAAGGGTCAATCATACCCCATTGAACCAGAATTGGTTGTTGCCATTGTTTAAAGCCAGATTCAATCTCTGTCATGGCTGCGGGGAGTTGCAAGTTGCGAATTGTATTTAAAAGCGCCCGTCCCACAGCCGAGGTTTTCAAAAAAGGTTTACGATAAACATCTAAATCTTTATCTTCAATGCGATAACGACTACCACCTTCTAGAGTCCGGTCAATTAATAATGGGTCTTGAGTCATCATGTCACCGACAAAAGGTAGACCCATTTGTTTAATTTTCCAAGGTAACTTGGCAGCCGTTGAGATTGGTGTATTTAATATAGCTATGTTGGCGATTTGTTCGGGATATTTTAAGGCGTATTGTAGACCAACAGACCCTAAGAATCCCTGTACAACCAGAGAAAAACGCTCAATTTCTAAAGCTTGAATAAATCCCGCTAAGGCTGTGATGTAGGCTTCAGTAGTATAGGCAAATTCGTGTTTCTCCGGCTTGGCAGAAAAGCCAGAACCAATCCAATCTGGGGCGATCGCTCGCGTTCCTTGAGCTGCCAAAGCTGGTAGAATATTGCGCCAACTGTAACTTTGTGATGGTATACCATGCAGTAACAACACTGGTAGTAAGTCACTTCTGCCAACTGATTCAGATTGCCGATAAAACCACTCTAAATTATTTACTGTTATCTTATGTTCTGTTATTGACACGCGATTTTCCTAAAAGTTTTTCAAATATTGGGTCATTAGTCAACCGTCAACAGTCAACAGTTCTCCCTAATGCCTATTTGAAAATCTTCTCACGAATTGCCTTTGCAGTGGCGGGTGCGAGTAAAACACCGTTGCGATAGTGTCCAGTAGCCAACAGCACGTTACTAAACCCTGGTAATTCATCAATGACTGGTGCGGGGCGACCTTCGGGGCGGGGGCGCAATCCTGACCAAGTGCGAATGATTTCGGCTGTGGCTAATTCTGGACAAAAAGCGATCGCCTGTTGTCTGACAGACTCCAGTAATTCTTGATTAGGCGGGATTTCATCGCTATCTGTGGGGAATTCCACTGTTGCACCTATCCAATAGTCTCCACCACCTACAGGGACTATATGCACGTCATTACCTGTAATCGCTGGTTGAAAGTCGGGATTCCCTAATGATTGCCCTAATCGTACTTGTAAAGCTTGTCCCAACACAGGACGAATATCTACTTTTTGATTCAGTTGTGCTGTGATGGCGGTGGAACCCAAACCAGCCGAGATAATTATCCAATCTGCGGTGATTTTACCTTCCGTCGTCTCGACTGATGTGCATTGGGTCGCTTCTGTAGTGGGAGAACCTAACACAGTCACACCAAATTTAAAAGTTACTCCCTTATGTTGGGCGGCCTCAACTAAAGCTAAAGTCAAAGCTGTGGGGTCGAGTTGGCGGTCTTGTGGAGAGTAGACAGCGCCGATAATTTGCGGATGATCAACTTGGGGACAGATATGTTTGAGTTTAGTGGTGTCCCAAATTTCTAATTTCCAGCCTTGGGTGTGGCGAACGGCTGCTAAATTTTCCCAGCTTTCTAATTTTTCTGCTTCTAAGCACAAACTGAGAATCCCTTGACGGTTAAAAGGGATTTTTCGCCCTGTAATAGCTTCCAATTCAGGAATCAAAGTTTCATAACGTTGGATGCTAGTTTGTCGCATCTGCCAAGCCTTACCCTTAATTTTTTGGCTAATGATGCCTACTAAAACACCAAGGGCTGCGCCTGTAGAAGCTTGGGCGGGTGGTTGTTTGTCAAAAACTGTGATTTTGATTCCTGGGACTTGACTGAGTTCATAGGCGATCGCCGCACCAACTATGCCACAGCCAATAATCGCTACATCCATGAGTTTTCTTTACAGAATGGGAGATTGGGAGGAGAAGAGGAAGGATGAGGAAATAAGCCAAGGAAAATGAGAAAATTCTCCCTCCTGCACCTTATTCTCCAACTTCTTCCTCTCCCTCATCTCTTATTTTCCCTTGTCTTAACCTTCTTCTGACTGACTACTGGTATCAGGTAGCAGTTGAATGAACTTATCAATATCTGCAACAGCAGCTTGATAGTTATTTAGGGCAAGTGGAGAATTTCCAGCACTAGCGGCCTGATCGATTTTAACTAAGTGGTTGAGAAAATCTTTGTTTATTTGCCGTGCTGTAGCTTGGTCTTTAGGTAGCAGGTTGGGTGTGATGTAGGTCATGTTTAATCTGGCTTCCGTAATGGGGCCGTGAATAAAATTACCTACTTTGATCCATTCTTTTTTCTGGATCAGGTTTTTCAGTTCGTCCGCGCGATCGCGTACAGCCTGAATATCAGGCGCGTATCCTTGAATTTTCTCAAGTTGTGCAGCTGTGTAGGTTGGGGGTACAACTGCGGTAGTGGGACTACCACAACTAATTAGGAAAGTTGCTAATAATACCAGAAGTAATGAAATAATTGAGCGTTGACGCGCCATACACTGAAATTGGTTGGTTTCCGTTTGCCGATTCACAGTGTAATTTTAGATCGCAAAGGTAAGTTATCGTTCAGGGTAACTGAAAGTTTAATGGATTTTAGACAATTCATTAAATAGTAAGTTAACAACTAGGCGTTCGCTTTTAGCTTTGGCGGAGCCATCGCTTTTGATTACTTGACAAACCGCACATTGACACTCCCCGAATTAGAAATTCGGGGATTCTTGCTTCACGGGGATTCCAATGAATTTACCCTCAGCAAGCATCTTGACCCTTCGGGTTCGCAGTCCCCTACGGAGGAAAACCCTCCTTCAGGGCTGACTCACCGTATGCCCTACGGCTGCAAGTCCTCTAACTAGAACTACCTGTGCGGCTGCCACATCCCTATCAGTGGTATATCCGCAATTTGAACAAACATGAGTACGCTCTGACAATTCTTTTTTACCAGTGGGTAAAGAGACTTGGTGACTTTTCTACACGGTTGCAAAATTGATGTGTTATAACATACTAAATTGTTACGCAAGATGTGTTTTAAAACACTCTTTGTGAATCAGGACTGAATAAAAATTTATTCTCATAGTCCTTATTCAAAAGGTTTATGGAAATTAATTTTAATTTCCGTACTTACTAAGACGTATTGTATTTTACCGTGTAAATTACTGAAGACACAATCATGATTACTTCCGACATCACTAGTCTTGAACAGCAACCCCAGAAAGGTATTTCCCCCAGTCTAGAAACCTTTTCCTCCCGAACCGGACAGAAAACACTGTTTATCCTCAAACTATTTGAATATTTGTTAGCAGCAGCTTTTGTTTGCGCCGGTATCGTTCTCACCGTTTATGCAGATAACAAAAACCTGCTAATTAGTGGAATCATTGCTTTAACGATTCTCAGTTTCTTATTTCTGTTCAACAGACAATTGTTTCAAGACTCACAAAATACTGCCTATCGGTATAGTATTAGCAAAAAGGCAGAACTTTACAGTTATTTATTAGGCAATAATAATTCTGTTTTTGATAGTAATCAGATAGTTCCTGCCAGAGAAAAAGCTTTGCAGTATTGCCAAGATTTAATTGACGATTATAAAAAGGCTCGCAACCTTTCCCGCAATCTTTATTATGTTTTGCAAATTTCCACTGTTATTTTATCAGGAATCACCCCGATTTTAGTTTTGGTAGATAAACTAGAAGCAGGACAAGCTTGGCTAAAATGGCTACCTGTGATTTGTCCCGCTATTGCCTCAATTGTGGCGAGTATTGTCACCTCATTTCCTTTCCAAAAAAATTGGGTAGCAGCTAACACAACTTTAGAATTATTAGAGGCTGAACAAGAAAAATTTATTTTGGGAGTGACACCAGCTTATCGTTGCTATGACTTGTCTGACACTACCCAGCAGCAACAAAAAGCCAATCAGGCTATAGAACAATTTATTGTGCAGGTAAATAATATTCATCTCCAACAAGTACAGCAAGCTAGTGAGATTCAGCAAGAGAAGAAAGAATCGGAAAAAACTAACACTAATAATGCTGAAACAGATGAAAAGAGTTCATCCTAATTTGTAATTTGTAATGACTTTTGCGTCAGTTTTTATGAGGTAAGCTAGATGACCTCTCCCCAACCCCTCTCCGCGTCGGAGAGGGGCTTAAATATCTGGCGTTGCTGATTAGTGGGATGATTTTTGTCGGGCTTACGCCCCGCTTCGCTAACACGCAAAGGCGCAAAGACGCATTCGCCGCAAGGCGTTCCCGCAGGGTAGAATCAATATTCTGCTTTGTACAAAAGTCCCAATTCATCCCGCATTTATGCAACGCCGAATTTCGATAGGTGCAAAGAGGGTTCGTCCCAGAAAGTCTGCCACAACAACAAGCATTCCTCCCAACAATGCAGAGATAGGGATCAATCCTTGATGATTTGTACCTACTAACTGTCTACCTAAATGGGGTGCAATTAATCCTACAAAACCAATCATTCCGGCTATGGCGACTCCTGCACCGGCTAAAGCGACACCCACTAGTACCAGCAAACCCCGTTGCCATTCCACACGAGTACCTAAACCTTTGGCAACATCATCTCCCAAATTTAAGGCGTTCAAATGTCTGGCTAATGTCAACGCGATCGGAACAAAAACGATTAACCAAGGTAAGAAGGAAAAAACTTGTTCCCAGGTGCGTCCATACACACTACCAGCTAACCATACCAAAGCATCACTGACGCTATAAATATCACCAAAAGTAATTAATAAACTGGTGAAGGCACTGGCGATCGCAGATAATCCCACACCCATTAAAATAAACAAAACGGGGGAACTACCATTGTTCCAAGCTAAGGAGTAAATTAAACCAGCCATCAGTAAAGCACCTGCAAAGGCTGATAAAGGTAAGGTGTAATAAGATGTCAAAATCCCGTCCAGCCAAAGAACCAGCCAACCAAAATCTAATTTCTTCTAAGGTGCGTTGACTAACAATCAGAATAGCTGTGGTGAGGGAAGAAATTAAAGCCGTTAACGCCGCCCCTGCTACAGTGAGATTTAATATAGCGATCGCTGTAGTTCACCTACTGAAACGAGGCACTTGTTACAATCTAATCAATTGAATCTGTCAATAATATTTTTAAAATGTATGACAAGATTTTGGTTTTGGGAAGCAGATTCAGTTGAATACGAAATTTTTAAGAAATACGAACGGGCATTAGTTACCATTGGTGTAAACTTTTCTCTTGAGCAAGTCCAAGAAGCATTGGAAGCCTGCACTTATGGGCTAGAAGATGCGTTTAGAAGCACCATCGACTATGCGCTGTGGTTGCAAAAAAACGAAAAACAAGTTTACCCAAATGCAATTCTGATTCGTGCTTTGCAGGAACAATGGAAGCCTATGGCATGGAACGATGAGTACCTAGAGCTACCAAATCTAGAATCACCGGGGCAAAGGTGGTGGAATGCAGCCGCGTCAATCTGGGGATACGATGTCCGTAATCAACTTGTGGCTGACGTTTTCTATGATGCAGGCACAGAGTTTATCAAGTTCACCAACGGAAAAGAAATCAAGATAGAGACAGCATGGCGTTGGGAATGGGATCGGCTGTTTAACTATGCAACTAATTAATCACTGACGTTGTTGATGGAACAGCGTGTAGTTTAATCAGTCGAGTCAGATATCAAGCTGAAGGCATTCTCGACAATGACTCTCAACCGTATTTGGTGGAATTACCTGATAGCACCGACAGTAATCACTATTGCTGTTTCCGGTTGCACTACTCAGACTCCCAACATTCAAGATTTAATTGCTAAGTCGCCAAAAGATAGCCACTTAGTCCGTACTTTATCAACACAGTCTGATTCAGGTTATTCGGTTGCTTATTCTCCAGTCCCTGTTGGAACAATTCTTGCCAGTGCTGGTGCTAAAAGTGTAAAGCTTTGGAATCCCAACACTGGTAAACTATTACGTGCTTTATCAGTCCCAGCTTGGACTGTCAGCTTTAGCCCGGATGGTCAGGTTCTCGCTAGTGGTTCTCAGGACGGCAGCCTGAATTTGTGGGATGTTCAAACAGGGAAACTCATTCGTACACTCCAACACTCAGAACCAGTGATTGGTGTAGTCTTTAGTCCGGATGGACAAACTCTAGTTAGTAATCTTGATCTCGGCTCTATCATCAGGTTATGGAATTGGCGTACTGGACAAATCATCCGCATAAAGGATGATCCTGACGCTTATCAAAGAGGATTTCGGAACTTCAAGACTCAACCAGCTACTTTTAGCCGGGATGGTCAGACATTATTTGCTACAAGTGGTTCTGGTTCTATGCTCCAGTCGTGGAATGTAAAAACTGGTAAACGAACAGGCAGTTTTGATGCGAAATCATTAATTAATGCTGTCGCCCTAAGCCCAGATGGAAACACCCTAGCTACTGGCATTCGGGACAATGCAATTAAGCTGTGGAATATTCATGATGGTAAACTCATTCACACTTTAACTGGTCATCAAGGTCAAGTCAGAACTGTTGCCTTTAGCCCAGATGGAACACTACTGGCTAGTGGTAGTCGGGATGGCTCTGTCAAATTGTGGAATATTACCACTGGCAAACAAGTCAGCACTTTTACGGCGCACAAGTTGCAAGTTTGGTCTGTCGCTTTTAATCCCGATGGTAAGACACTTGCTAGTGCTGGGCAAGATGGCACTGTTAAGATTTGGCGTGTATCTCCACAGTAAATTTACGGGCTTATCTAACAGCGCTTCCACAGAGCAGACGCTTATGCGAACGCGAGCGCCCCTGGCACATTCTCCCAACACCGCCTAACTATGCGCTCTCATCTCCCCGTTTAGCCGAAACTACGGAGTACAATGAATCTCCCGTAACTGCTGCAAAACTTCCTGTACTTCCTATTGACTAGGCTGAATGGATTTTTCCATCTGCTCAGGCAGCTATCGCAGGCGGGGTATCGTCGCATCCTGTCTTGGTTCACTATCCGCTAGATCAGGACTTCTGCGTAATCGTGATAACTTCTAGCTCAAGCTGAACTACACCAGTACATCAACCAGCAAGCCCAAGCTGTAGCACCCGAAGAACTGACCACAGTAGAAATCCACTCGCAGCACTTTGAAATCTACGCAGGTAGACAATTCATCGCATACATCACCTACGACCACAGCGATTTTGTCACACAACGCTGGGTAGTCATGGTGCTAGGTAATGAGATTTTCCGCCACAACACCATTGCCCGTTGCCAAAGATATATCGAATGACTCCTAATACAATTGCTTGACAAAACTGCGGGAAGCATGAAGAAACTGGGTCAAATGAAGCGTCAAAAATCTCAGGCTACGCTAGGGGATGTAGAAACCCCTGGCTACTGCGTTGAGCCAGGGGTAGTTCATGCAAGCTCGACCACCCACGGGGGGATACTGAAAACATAACCGTTTTTTAATGAAGATGTGCTTTATTCTGGAGTGTAGAGACGTTGCATACAACGTCTCTACATCATTTATTTGGTGCGACTTCATAGAAAATTGGTATAAACGCCACCTGCTACCCAACGCAGTGGCTCATTTATTTGGATTATGATTGGGAGATAAGCACGCCACTTCAAAAATTGACCAACAAATCGGGATAATTGTGATGAAAAATCAATTTGTTGTATCCTTTCTTTTGAAAAGCGCTTTAGTCTTTTCGCCTTTTCTGCTGTGTGCTGATATTAACCGTGGACAAGCTACAGTATCCATCTCTCAACCAAAAATACTTGCTCAAGCATTAACAAATCAAGAAAGACAAGAGTTGATAAGATTACGTGCAGAAAAAAGCGATCGCGCACAAATACAAGCTGATTTTGAGCAAGCCTTTAGCCGTACAACCGTCCTGCTCAATATATGGTTAGTCATTCTCAGTTTATTTCCTGTCGCCATTATTGCTCTATTTTGGTTGTTACGACGAGTAGCCATTCGGGAAATTGTGAATAGAGCAATGTCACAATTTCAGGGAGTGGAAAAACTAGAAACTCAGTTAATTATCGTTAAACAAGATGCTGAAAATCTCATTCAAGAAGCGAAAAGTATTAATCGTCTTTTAGAAAGAGAAATTGAATCGTTACAGCAAAAAATTAAAATTGAGCAAGAAAATTTATCTCTTTTAACATCTGAGTTACTGCAAACAAAAACCGAAAACTTGGCACAAATAGCAGCAGAGATTACTACTTTTCAAAGTAAGCTAGAAAATTTATTTGGGGAATTTGCTTATAAATTAACTCAATCTGAGTCAGATGCTCAAAAGCAGAGAGATATAACTTTAGCAAATATAGTTAAGATAGAGTCGCTACTTAAGCATCAACTTGCAGAACTACAGAAGGAGGCGGAAGAACACCAAAAAGCAGTTTTAGGGGATATAGATAATACTGGGGTTAATTTTAATAATTATCTGATAAATTTACAGGTAGAAACTCAGACATATAAAAATAGTGTTTTTGATGATTTTTCGCACTTGCAAGCTGAATTACAAAGAGATTTACAACAAAAGAAAGATGTTCAGCTAGGAAATATTCAAGAAGTCGCCAATATTTTTAATAACCAAGTCTCAGAATTGCAATTAGAAGCCCAAAAGCAAAAAGATTCACTAGATAATAATTTAAATCAATTGCAGACAGATACACAAATACATAAAGATAAAATTATCCAGAGTTTAGAAGAACTGAAAGATTTATTTCAATCTCAAGTTGCTGAACTACAAATACAAACTCAGCAAGAGTTAGCATCATATCTATCTGAACTCAAAATAGATACTGAAAACAGCAGAAAGAAAATTATTGAGGAATTAGAAAAATCCGGTTCAGAGTTTGTTTCCCAATTTTCAGAATTACAGCATAATGCTCAACAACAAAAGTTACTGATTTTAGAAAAGCTAGAGAAATTAGAAACAGATTTTGTAAACCAACTCTCAGAGCTACAATTAGATGCTCAACGACGTAAGGATATAATTCTGCAAGAATTGACGGAAAATAAACCTCCTGTGATTGTGGAAACTCAGCCTATACAGGAAGCTCAGTCAGAAGTTTTAGTAAATGAAAATAAACAGCCACAATTAAGTTTTGATGAATGTATTGAACAGGGAGATAGTCTAGTTTCTCAAAAAAATTATGAAGAAGCGATCGCGTATTACGAACAAGCTGTTAAAATCCAACAAGATGACGCTGTAGCTCGGTTTAAGCTTGGTCTGGCTCTGGCAAGGTTAAAACGCTTCAAAGATGCTATCAAATCTTATAATCAGGCTATTAAGATTCAACCAGATTATCATCAGGCTTGGTGTGATCTCGGTGTGGCCTTCGGAAATATCCGCCGACATCAAGAAGCACTCGCTGCCTTTGATAAAGCGACGCAGGTTAGACCTGATGATGCCGTAGCTTGGTTAAATCGCGGCTTGGCTTTGATAGAATTAGAAGAATATGAAGAAGCGATCGCCTCTTTTGATAAAGCCTTAGAATTACAACCAAACTCTCCGAAAATTTGGGATAAACGCGGTTACACTCTAGTCAGATTAGGTCGTGATGATGAAGCAATCACCTCTTTTAATCAAGCTTTAGAAATTAAACCAGAATACGCCAGTGCTTATTATAATAAAGCCGCCTGTTATGCACTACAACGAGACGTTGAATCATCTCTAGAAAATCTGCAACAAGCCATAATTCTCAATCCCAAATATAAAGAAGATGCTGCCACTGATATAGATTTTGATGAGATTGCAGATGATGAAAAATTTAAACAATTAATTGCAACTCCATAGTAATTGTTCAAGAAAATGCGAACAATATTTTACAGACGTTCACACTCATATCTACCTTTAATTTCCTGATTAAAAAATTCACCAATAGAGTCTGCTGATTGTAAATCTTGCCAAGTCTCTGGCTCTATTCCTGAATATTGATAAACCGCTCCATTATAAAATTCAATCTGTAATACTTGTTCTTCATCATCGTAGCCGGCAGAAGTTGCCATTGATGAGCTAACAGGTAACATGGCAATCGCCTCTTCTGCAAAAGGTAGTGCATTGGCTTCGGCTACAATCTCGTTTAGTTCTTGTAGTCCTTCGTAAGCCTGAATAGGCGCAGGAATTTCTAAAAACTCAAATTCATCACCTCGGTCGAGCAATAATTGCAAATATCCGTCAGCGTGAGAGATAGCCACTAAATTAGTTAAGTCTATCTTAGATAGCTTCATGAATTTTGCTCTCCTATAGGTCTAGTTGAAGGTTTTGAATTTATACAACACAATAGTATATATGTACTAAAAAGATACTGACTTGTCAATTAGCTTCAAGAAGTCTTTAACTTTTCTCCGTAATTACCGCAAAGCATGGACGTAATCTCGATATAACTTAAGTGTATTCAACTAAATACAAATTTTTATGAAGAAGATTGACCACTGAAAAAAACGCGAATAAAGTATGTCTCAGATGCTACGCTTTAACAGCATAAAACTTGTATAAACCTAATGTAATAGATGACCTCTATTGTGCCAAATATATCTTGTTCGGCGCTTGTTTTGGTATACAAGTTGTCAGTATAAATTCCCCGCCAGTAAAGTGTTTCATCGCACCAATTCACCCAAATAATCCATCGGGAGTATTTGCAGATTTTGGTGGATAGACCCGAACTTCATAATGAGTCAAAATTACAAAGGGAGATTTTTGTGAAAAAGTTAACTTGCTTTTTAGCTGCTATTCTCAGCTTTGTTGTCTGGCTAGGTGGATTAAGTCCTGCTCTAGCGCAGTCTTCCTCCAAACCAGCATTAGGGGTAACGACCCTTTACATGAACGCAGATCAACAGAAACAAGGATATGCCGTATATCACGACATACTCCAATACGCAGTGGCTATTCCGGCTCAGCAATTATCTCAAGGAGTTCCCATTCCCCAGACGAAGGAAGAGTTTCAAAAACTGTTGCCTGGTTTAGTAGAAAAAATAGGAGATGGTTCTGTAACTAGAGCTTGGTTTGATTTTCAGGCTGCAAGGGCTGAAACAATTGGCAACGAATTGTTTAGTGTTAATGCTCTACCTGGAGGAAAAATCTATACAGTTGTAGCGGGAGATCCTCAGTTATCATGCCCTGTACAAATTAAAGATACTCAAATTGCGTTCTTTACAGATGTAAATCAAGCTATCCGAAAGGCAAAAGAGCTAGATTCAAGGAACTACTTAGTTTACGTTTCTCCTTCTAAAGAGTTGAGTGCTAAAGCACTAGAAGCCTTATACGATCGCTATCAAAGTAGCCAAAACAATACAGATTGTTTCATAATTGATGGCAGCACCCAGAAGATTACAGCAGATTTCCAAAATATCTTTGCTTATCTTCCTCCTCGCCTACAACAAGAAGCACGTCACCAACCTTTCGTTTTCACACCCAGACGCGGTGATTACTTGTATTTCGTCAATGCTAGACAGTCAGGTAGCCAATTAGCAGGACTCTAGCCTGCTTGTAAATCTTTGTGCCGACTTTTAGCATTAGATAAAAAAGGGTTTCGTCGAAGATTATGATTCATCCACGAAACCCTTTTTATTTTGCCCGTACCGAACTACTAAGCGAATGCGCGGCTAAATTGTATAACTACTAACAAGGGCTGTTAACTGTTAACAGTCCTCACGATGGATTTTACAACTTAAAAGCAGAACAGCTTATAAAATATAGCCGTAGCCAGATAGATTAGAACATCAAGCTAATATAAAACCTTGACTATAAAAGGCTTTCAATTCCGTCAACAGACAACCTTCAACAGCTATATCAAACCAGTTGAGTTTTTAGCGAGTGAATTTTAAGAAACATCATGAATATACGTTGTGAAACTCCCGCAGATTATTTAGCTATTTCGGAAGTCAATAAATTAGCTTTTGGTCAAGAAAATGAATCACAACTAATTGATGAAATTCGGATTTCCGAGTTTTATATTCCAGAATTGTCATTAATAGCTGAAGTTAATCATATCGTAGTCGGGCATATTATTTTTAGTTACATTGAGTTAGTAGGAGACGAGAAACTACAAGTGCTTGGGTTAGCACCTATGGCTGTTCATCCTGAATTTCAAAAAAAAGGAATTGGCAGCGCTTTAGTTAAAGCAGGATTAGAAAAAGCAGATGCAAGAGGAGAAAGTTTAGTTATTGTATTAGGGCATCCACAGTTTTATTCTCGCTTTGGTTTTGTGCCGTCAGTTAATTATAAAATTGCCAGTCCTTTTCCAGTACCAGACGATGTATTTATGGTCAAAACATTACAAAATTATCAAGAGAAATATCAAGGAAAAGTTATCTACCCGCCTGCTTTTTCCAAAGTATAAGTCATTAGGTGGGTAATGCCCACCTAATATAACATTAACCCATCAAAATTACAGTATCGATGACGTGAATTATACCATTATCCGCTTCGATATCTGCTGCTAAAACTGTGGCATTTTTCACTTCAAAACCGTCAGTACAATCAATTTTAATCGGTGAACCTTCTACTGATGTCACTGTGCCGAGTTTTGCCAAATCAGCCTGCTTCAGTTTGCCAGGTACCACATGATACGTTAATATTCTCGTTAATTGGGGAATATTCTGCACCAAAGTTTGTATAGTTCCTGGGGGTAACTTAGCAAAAGCATCGTCGTTTGGTGCAAAAACAGTAAACGGCCCTGGACTTTTTAAGGTTTCTACTAAACCAGCAGCTTGTACAGCCGTCACCAGAGTTTTAAAACTATCAGCACTAACTGCAATATCAACAATATCAGCCATCTGTTTCACCTCAATCTCTGCCACAAATTTTAAATTATATTAAAACTGTTTTAATTTTTATCACAAAGTTTGTTTAAAAACATGACATTAAGATAATCCAGATCTCAGCCGATTTGTGGACGCTGTTCTATGATAATTATCGAAAAATTCTGGCAGACAATTTATGAGTGAACGCAAGTATGCGATCGTGGGGACTGGTGCATTAGGCGGTTATTACGGTGCTAAATTGCAAAAGGCTGGTTCAGAGGTTCATTTTTTACTCAAAAGTGACTACGAAAAAGTCAGTCAGGATGGTTTATTGGTCGAGTCTAAAGACGGTGACTTTATCCTACCCCAAGTTAACGCTTATAACGATGTGGCAAAGATGCCAAAATGTGATGTGGTGGTTGTTGCCTTGAAAACTACACAAAATCATTTACTGCCAAATTTATTACCACCTATTGTTAAAGATAATGGAATAGTTTTGGTATTACAAAATGGGCTTGGTGTAGAAGAAGAAATTGCCGAGATTCTCCCTAAAGTTCATATAATTGGTGGGTTATGCTTTCTATGTTCTAATAAATTGGGCGCAGGGCATATTCATCACTTAGATTATGGACAAATTACTTTGGGTGAATATGCTCATGGATACTCAAATATGGGTATTACGGATGGAATGCGGCAAATAGCCCATGACTTTCGAACGGCCGGCATCTCCATTGAATTAGTCGAAGACTTATTACTGGGAAGGTGGAAAAAACTGGTGTGGAATATTCCCTACAATGGGTTGTCTGTGGTTCTCAATGCCAGAACTGACGAATTAATGGCAGACACTAATACTCGCACATTAGTTGAACAATTAATGTATGAAGTCAAAGCGGGGGCGAAAAGTATGGGGCGAAATCTTCCTGATAGTTTTATTCAAACCATGCTTGATTACACAGTGAAAATGAAGCCTTACCGCACCAGTATGAAAATCGACTATGATGAGTGCCGTCCCTTAGAAGTAGAAGCCATTGTTGGCAATCCATTACGCAAAGCTCAAGAAGTTGGTGTAAACTTACCGCAAATTAACTGTCTCTACCATCAACTCAAGTTTTTGGATGGGAGAAATAGGATTGGTCAGTTGTTAGTAGGGGCGTGTTTATGAAGATCATCGTCTGAGAGTGAGGATATCTGTAAACCCGCCCGTACAGTTGACAGTTGTTATTCTCTTCAATCCCCAAGCCTGTGGCAAAATTTATTAGAGTCCTTCCAAACTGAAATTTCCCAGAATGACCGCAACTATAACCAATCTTCCCAGTCTCTATGATCCGTTTACCACTGAAGCCAAGTGGCAAAAATTCTGGGAAGAAAACCAAATTTACAAAGCTGACCCTAACAAGGGTGGTGAACCTTATTGTGTGGTGATTCCGCCACCAAATGTGACTGGTAGTCTGCACATGGGTCACGCTTTTGAGAGTGCGTTGATTGATACCCTAGTGCGCTATCACCGAATGCAGGGGCGTAATACATTGTGGCTACCCGGAACTGACCACGCCAGTATTGCAGTTCATACAATTCTGGAAAAACAACTCAAGGCTGAAGGCAAAACTCGCCAAGAGTTGGGACGTGATAAATTCCTAGAACGTTCTTGGCAGTGGAAAGCAGAATCAGGGGGAACCATTGTTAATCAGCTGCGGCGTTTGGGTGTTTCGGTAGATTGGTCGCGGGAGAGGTTTACTTTAGATGAGGGCTTGTCTAAGGCTGTAGCGGAGGCTTTTGTCAGTCTCTACGATGAGGGTTTGATTTATCGTGGTGAATATTTGGTAAATTGGTGTCCTGCCACTCAGTCAGCCGTGTCTGATGTGGAGGTGGAATCAAAAGAAGTCGAGGGGAATCTTTGGCATTTCCGTTATCCACTGACTGATGGTTCTGGTTATGTGGAAGTAGCGACGACTCGACCGGAAACCATGCTTGGTGATACGGCGGTGGCTGTTAATCCCAATGATGACAGATATAAACATCTGATTGGTAAAACCCTCACACTGCCAATTACACAACGGGAAATTCCTATTATTAGTGATGAATTAGTTGACCCCGCTTTTGGTACAGGTTGCGTAAAAGTGACTCCCGCCCATGACCCCAACGATTTTGAAATGGGTAAACGTCACAATCTGCCGTTTATTAACATCTTAAATAAAGACGGTACGCTCAACGCCAACGGTGGGGAGTTTGCTGGACAAGACCGCTTTGTAGCGAGAAAAAATGTGGTATCTCGCCTAGAAACAGATGGTTTTTTGGTGAAGATAGAAGATTATAAGCATACCGTACCTTATAGCGATCGCGGTAAGGTTCCCGTTGAACCTTTATTATCTACTCAATGGTTCGTAAAAATTCGCCCCCTGGCAGATAAAGCGTTAGCATTTCTCGACGAAAAAAATAGCCCAGAGTTTGTTCCTCAACGCTGGACAAAAGTTTATCGTGACTGGTTGGTAAATCTCCGGGATTGGTGTATCTCCCGACAATTATGGTGGGGTCATCAAATCCCCGCTTGGTATGCGGTGAGTGAAACCGATGGACAAATTACCGATAACACGCCTTTTGTAGTGGCAAAATCCACAGATGAGGCGTGGGAGAAAGCCAAAGCACAATTTGGGGATAATGTCCAACTAGAACAAGACCCAGATGTACTAGATACTTGGTTTTCCTCAGGATTGTGGCCTTTTTCTACCTTAGGCTGGCCAGAACAAACCCCAGATTTAGCCAAATACTACCCCACCACCACCTTAGTTACAGGCTTTGACATCATCTTTTTCTGGGTAGCGAGAATGACGATGATGGCTGGTCATTTCACAGGACAAATGCCGTTTCAGACCGTTTATATTCACGGTTTGGTCAGGGATGAAAATAATAAAAAGATGTCCAAGTCGGCTAACAATGGAATTGACCCACTGTTACTGATTGATAAATACGGTACTGATGCCCTACGGTATACCTTAGTTAGGGAAGTAGCCGGTGCTGGTCAAGATATCCGCTTGGAATATGACCGTAAAAAGGATGAATCACCCTCGGTAGAAGCATCCCGCAACTTTGCCAATAAATTGTGGAACGCTGCCAGATTTGTGATGATGAATTTGGATGGATTGGGTACTGGGGACTTGGGACTGGGTACGGGGAATTCCCAATCCCTAATCCCTAATCCCCAATCCCTAGAATTGAGCGATCGCTGGATTATTTCCCGCTATCATCAAGTTATCAAGCAAACTACCAATTACATCGACAATTACGGTTTAGGGGAAGCAGCCAAGGGAATTTACGAATTTATTTGGGGCGATTTCTGCGACTGGTATATTGAACTAGTCAAATCCAGACTGCAAAAGGACGCAGACCCTTTATCACGTAAAGCAGCACAACAAACCCTCGCCTACGTCCTCGAAGGAATTCTCAAGCTACTGCATCCCTTCATGCCCCACATTACGGAGGAAATTTGGCAGACTCTCACCCAACAACCAAAAGATTCTCCCCAAACATTAGCTTTACAAGGCTATCCCCAAGTCGATGCAGACTGGATAAATCCAGCCTTGGAAACACAGTTTGATTTGTTGATTGGCACTATCCGCACAATTCGTAACTTACGCGCTGAGGCGGAAGTGAAACCAGGGGCAAGAATTATTGCCAATTTACAAACTGATAGTGAATCAGAAAGACAAATCCTCATGGCTGGTCAATCTTATATTAAAGATTTAGCCAAGGTGGAGACTTTGACTATTGCTGCTGGACAACAGCCATCAACGGTTACGAAAAAGAAACCCCAAAGGGGCTTAAAAACTATCGGCTTAGTTATCGCCGGCCTTGTTTTTCTCAGGGTAGCCTTGGCTGTAGCGGATACAGTTGATAATGTTCCTTTCCTGGGGACTTTCTTTGAAATTGTTGGGTTGGGTTACTCTGCTTGGTTTGTTGCCCGTAACTTATTATCCACCCCAGCTAGACAAAGATTTTTAACCAAGTTCTTCGCTTCACCCACTGAGAAGAATCTTTCAGCAACAGCACCACAAGCGCCGCAAGCAGCAGAAAAATCCATTGCTGGCGTGGTAGGGACTGTACAAGTTGTTATACCTCTAGCTGGTGTAGTGGACATTGAAACTCTACGTGCCAAACTAGAGAGAAGCATCAGCAAAGCTGAGGCTGAAGCTCAATCTCTCAAAGGTCGGTTAAGTAATCCTAAGTTTGTCGATAAAGCACCAGCCGATGTAGTGCAAGCTGCGCGAGATGCTTTAGCTGAGGCAGAAAAACAAGTGGAAATTTTGCGCCTGCGCCTTCAGACATTGGTGTAGGCTGCACCTACGAGATTCAACATATTTGCAAAAGGTAATGAGAAATTTGTAACTATCTCATTACCTTTTGCAAAGTTAAAAATTATTCAAAAATTAAAACTTCACAATACTATATAAACTTAAAATCTGAAATGAAAGCACAACTAAAGTCATGCTATATCTAGCCCAGGTGCATAAAAATGAGTTTTTGGATCAGTACCAACTACGCTTATTAGCGCGTCAAGAAGCTGATTATCTATGGACAATAATTCCAGAAGAAGCTTTTATTCTTCTGGGTAAAGGCAATACCATCAGCGATAATTTGCTGGTTTTAGTGGAACTTTCCTCTACCGGTGAAATCGAAAGATTAGAGGATGCTAGTAGCTGGGTGTTGAATATCTTGCAAACCTATCTCAGCACTGGTATGACTCCAGAATTGTTGCAACAAGAAGTAGAAAGAGCAGAACAGTGGCGACAGTCCCTAACTATACAAAATCAAGACTTGGCTCGCCGTTCTCTAGAATTAGAAGCTCGTCGAGAGCAAATTCAAGCTTTAGAAGAAAGTTTGAACCGCGAACGCAATGGATACCAAAAAGATAGTGATGGTGATTCCTAATTGAGGGGAAAATCAAGGATTTAAATATACAATTATTAATTGTTATCAATAGATAACAAAAATTTTAGGTCTTAAAGTAGTTTCTAGTTATAAAACCTCATTTACTTATGGAAAACAAAACATCAGAAGAACGCTATAAAATTCCTAATTGGTTGCTCATTATATCAACAGTCGCACTTATTTTAGGAATATTTTTAAGATTTTATCATCTTGAGCAAAAAGTTTATTCTTTTGATGAGACTTTCTCATCGACGTATATTTATGGGCAACATTCCCAAGCCTACCAAAATTTTGATAATTCTATTATCAGTATCAGTGAACTGAAAAAATATCTCTTTATTGATGCAAATAAAACTGTAATTCAATCAGTCGAGCAAGTAATTGGTAAACTTTATGTATTTCCTCCAGTATATCCAATTTTGACAATTTTGTGGTCATATTTTTTTAACAATTGGTTTGATGATGGGCTGGTGATTCAAAGAAGTTTATCTGCTCTACTAAATGTAATTGCCATTTGGGGAATCTACTGGTTAGGGTTGGAGTTATTTGCATCTAAAACTACCGCATTTGTAGCGGCGGTAATTGTAGCTATTTCTCCGTTTCATTTACAATATGCTCAAATCATCCGCCCTTATAGTATTTTGATAGCGACTACAGTAATTGCCTGTGGATGCCTACTGAAAGCTATGCGGGTTAAAACTGTATTCTGGTGGCTGATTTATGGCTTAAGTCTTGTGATTGGGCTTTACTCTAATTTGCTATTTGCATTTGTTTTAGTAGCTCATACAGTGTATGTCTTGATTAATGAGAACCTGAGAGATTTAAAAAGTCTAACTGCATATTTTCTGACCTTAGGAATTAGTACCTTGACATTTCTACCTTGGCTTTGGGCTTTTATTAATTCCGGTATGCTGGATTATTCGGTTGAACAAGTATCTGACAAAAGTTCTTTATTTAGGTTAATTAATGCTTGGTTGAAGGGTATACAGAACATTTTTCTGGATTTATATCATCCCTTTTTCTCGCCTAATTTTCTTAAAGCAACCCAGTGGTTTTTGACTCCGATTATATTAGCGATCGCCGCAATTTCTCTTTATACACTTTGTCGATATGCACCGAGAAAAATCAGAAACTTTCTCCTAGCATTGGCGATCGCCACTGGAGTCAGCTTGATGGTGAAAGATGTCATCAGTGGTAGTTCGATCACCACCAGAATGCGCTATTTGATTCCTTTCGTTTTAGCCGTGGAATTGATACCTGCATACTTAGTTGGTAGTTGGTTGACCGCTAGCCAATCTTCACGCAGGCGATGGGGACAGTTTGCTTTATCAGTTTTAATTTTGTGTGGTGTGAGTTCCTGTCTGGTAATTTCTGCTACACCATCATGGAATGCTTTTGGTAGCCCCCATTTTCCCAAAATATCGGCAATCATCAGTTCAGCCGATCGCCCACTAGTTCTATGCACAAATCTAGACAGGGCATTATCCATGAGTTATCTAGTTGACTCAGACACTAAATTTAAACTGATTCGAGATGATTTGACAATTCCCGATGGGTTTAACAAGGTTTTTGTTCTGGAAGTATCAGCAGAAACTCTCAAACAACTAGAAGCCAAACATAAATTAGTGAAGACTTTTCCCCAGGGTAGATTGTTTGAGATTATAGCTGTTGACGGTTGACAGGTGACTGTTGACAGACTTTATTTAGATCCCCGACTTCTTGAAGAAATCGGGGATTTGATCTTAAAAAAACAACTGTAAATAGGCCGATAAGATTGGTTGTCCACCAAAGAGGGTAATAAAAGCCCCTGAGGCGAGGAAAGGGCCAAAAGGGATTTTTTGACCCCATTTGCGTTTTGAGAGCATGATAGCCCCAACACCCACTAATGTGCCTAAGGTACAGGCAATTAATCCAGCTAACAGTAAATATCGCCAACCCAACCAAGCACCCATCATGGCAGCAAGCTTGGCATCTCCTGCACCCATCGCTTCTTTTTGTAAGAAAACTCCTAAAAGAGCGATCGCTTCAAATAACCATAAACCCAAGACAGCGCCAACTATACCCATCATTAAGTGTCTAATTAATCCTGGCAAACTAGGGTCAGAGGCATAGCCAACAACCATTTGAAACACCAAACCCAATACTAATCCTGACTTTGTTAAGGCATTAGGTAAGGTCATGGTATCTAAATCAATTAAGGATAATGCTAACAACCAACTACAAAACGTCCAGTATCCTAAAGTCAGAATGGAAACTTGAAATATCAAAAATATGCAAAGAAAAATTATCCCTGTCATTGCTTCCACGACAGGATATCTTATGGAAATGGGATTTTTACAAAAACGACAACGCCCTTTTAACCAAATCCAGCCCAGCACAGGCACATTATCATAAGCTTTCAGTTGGTTTAGGCAATGAGGACAACGGGAAGGCGGCCACAGTATTGATAACCCCGCCGGTAACCGATAAACTACAACATTAATAAAGCTGCCAATAGACGCACCCAAGGCGAAAACAAACACGCTCGCCAGGGTTACTATCAAATTTTCCATATAGTCAATTGTCTTGATTCCTGTGTCATTTGTCGTTGATTTTTCGCTGATTGTCGAGGGTTACCACTGACAACTGACAACTGACAATTGACTAATACATATAGGATTCAATTTGACTCAATGGCACAAAACATTCTTGGGGTAACAAAACGGGTTGATTTGTAAAAATTACTTTACCCCGGTGAGTAACACGATTAATAGCTACTCCTGAAGGCTGGCCTGCGATTTCAGGATGTACCTCACAGTGGGTGTAATAAATTTGCCCCGCAGCTCTAATTATGGCTGGATCAACCAGAGGGGACTGGTTCTTGGGGGCAGTGAAATTAGCTTTTCCTTGTCCTTGTTTTAAAGCGTACACTATGCTGTTATGTGATTGCTAGATTTTGGTTCCAGTTTAGCCGAAACATCCGGGAATGGTTGCCAATTTGCCTGTTTTCACCGGGAAATTATGATTTTGCTAATGCCTTAATGAGGGAGTCGCCCATAGCCCGGCAACCCAAAAGATTCATACCCACCGACATTATATCTCCTGTGCGATCGCCTTGCTCTAAAACTTGTAACACAGCTTGTTCTATTTTGTCTGCTGCTTGTGGTTGGTCTAAAGCGTAACGCAACATCATCGCCGCACTCAACACTTGGGCGAGGGGGTTGGCTTTATCCTGTCCGGCGATATCTGGGGCGGAACCGTGGACTGGTTCAAATACTCCCGGCCCAGAAGCCCCAAGGCTAGCTGAAGGTAACATTCCAATACTACCCGTGAGCATAGCAGCCGCATCCGATAGAATATCCCCAAATAAGTTGCCTGTAACGATGGTATCGAACTGCTTAGGAGCGCGTACCAATTGCATGGCAGCATTATCTACATATAGATGGGAAAGTTCCACATCCGGGTATTCTTGGGAAAGATTGGTGATGCGATCGCGCCACAATTGGGATACATCTAATACATTGGCTTTATCTACTGAACAGAGTTTGCCCCGACGTTTGCGCGCAGTTTCAAAAGCTATCCGGCCAATTCTGTCAATTTCCGATTCTGTATAAACCATCGTATTAACACCGCGTTTCTCACCAGTCTCAGTAGTAAAGATGCCTCTGGGTTTACCAAAGTAAATCCCACCGGTGAGTTCACGCACCACCATAATATCTACACCTTCCACAACTTCCCGCTTCAAAGTCGAAGCGTCGATTAACTGCGGTAAAATTTGGGCTGGGCGTAAGTTGGCAAATAATTCTAATCCCGCCCGCAATCCCAACAAGCCCCCTTCCGGGCGTTGGTGAGGAGGTAGGGAATCCCACTTATAACCACCAATAGCAGCGAGTAATACAGCATCACTTTGGCGACAAGTATCTAAAGTAGCCGATGGCAGAGGTTCGCCGGTCGCGTCAATCGCTGCACCGCCAATCAAAGCTTCTTGGAAATCAAACTGAATATCAAATTGCTGCCCTACGACTTTCAGCACATCTACCGCCACTGCCATAATTTCAGGGCCAATACCATCGCCAGGGAGTAGGGTAATTCGATAGTTCTGAGTCATAGCTGAATTTTCATTTGGTAAATGCTTGCAGATTAAATATCATACCGAGCAAGTGTACCAACGTAATTCGTAATTTGTAATTTGTAATTGGAGAGTGTAGGATATCTAAGCGTCTGGTTCTACACCAAGCGATCGTAATTGTGCTATGAGGCGTTCATTTCTTTGACGTTCTTGTTCCGCTCTTTCCTCACCAGTCAGCAACAAATTACCCTGCAAATCCCACCAACGTAGCCAGGGTAATTCCATGTTTTGGTATTGTCCCTGCCATATACCTAACTCAACACCTAAAGGATTTATTAGATAGTGTCCGCGTTCATTTGCTGCTATGGGTTGATATTTTCCAGTTGCTAATGTATAAACTTCTACACTAGGTTGGTTTAATTCATAAATGCCATAGAAGGGTGGACGAATTACTTGTTCATAAATCCAAAATTTGCCTTTAAAAGGGGTTTTGTCTCGTTCCTCTGCACCATCTCCATAAGTAAACTCTAAAACAATAAATGGGGAAAGAGATTCAAAGCAAAGGTAATGGGTTGTTTTTTAGTTTAGCAATGAAGGGGTAAGGGGAGCGATCGCTCTTAATATTGGAACATTATAGCGGTTGACTGTTGACAGACTTGAAAGCTTTGTTTTGTAAGGGTTTTATCTTACTGGAGTTTAGACTAGGCAACAAGAAAAGACTCAGCGTTGCTGAGTTGAAAAGAAACAGACTTCAGATATGAAAATCTACAGTACTAAGCAGATTTTGATTGCTCTTTGCGGGGCTTTGTTGTAGTTTTTTTAACTATGGGGTAGCGAATTCTACGTTTACGTGGTTGATCAGTCTTCCAGCCTGGAGACTTTCCGCGAGGTTTGGGTGGTTGGGCTGGAGTACCAATCGCGGCAAAAACTCCTCCCATAGCTTGGGCGACTCTTCCAGGGGTCAAATTACCCTGGGACTTCTGCCAAGGTAAAGGGTTATCCGCAACAATATCACGAGCTAACCACAACTCCCAAGTCATCATTGGCATCAGGTCGTTCTGTAGCGTGGGCGCATCCGGGCGCGACCAGGCTGTGTGGTCGCCTGCTAACAAGGGACGCTCCTGCGTTGGCATCTGTTTGATGTATAACTGCATCAATTTTTGTC
>NZ_JACJQL010000077.1 GCF_014696625.1 Nostoc parmelioides FACHB-3921 | reverse complement strand
CAACCGATGTATAGGCGGTTGTTGGTGCTGGTAATCCACTCGCAGAACTGTTCCCATACGTTGGCGCTTTTGCGCTGTTGTAAGGTTGCGGTCATGTTTTTATGATTACGTTGGTTGTATAAATCAGGCAGGTGTTTTTTGCCTGTAACAATACTTTACACTGCTTTACAAAAATTGGGTGATTAATTAATATCAGTAAAATATATATGCTTTATTAGCTTTAGTTATATAAAAGGTAATACCCACTTGAAAACAGATGTACAGCCCCAAAAGCTTGTTCTTTCTGGATTTTGAATTTTGAATTGGTATTGTTAGCGATCGCCAGTAGTGTTAGGACATCAATAGATGATGCAACCTAGACAGAAAAAGACTTATAAATCTTCCATTCCCTTCAACATCTGTTACATTACGTTACAGACAGTGAAAGCTGTACAACGCAATACATTGGAGTTTTGTTTATGTCTGGTTTCAAAAATCCTAAGTCTACTGTTGCCGACAGTCCTAATGCTGTGCGTTTTGGTTTCACGACTGAAAGTGAAAGCTGGAATGGTCGCTTTGCAATGATTGGGTTTCTATCTATCGTGTTGATTGAAGCTTTCTCAGGCCAAGGCTTTCTCCATTTTTGGGGCATTTTGTAAGTTGACATAAGCAAGCTCTGTTCCAAGCTTAGTAGGGTGCGTCAGTGTGAATAATTTCTAAGTATATTTAGGTTCTATCGCACTGACGCACCTTATTGGACTGAACAGCCTAAAAATGATTAACTTGAGCTTTTGAGTAAATACAACTGCAAATCCTGCTACAGCAACATCTTGATGAGCAGAATAGGCTAGATATTACCCTCCGATTGCTTAACCAGACCGCCCTAATCTAGTGGCGGTTTTTTTGGTTACTGTTTACCATAGGCACTCATGGGTTCTTTGATAAAGCGGATATAGAAGTGTTTAAAAGTGGACTTAATAACACGGGGCATAGCAAAATCAATGGGCATCAACTTATCGGGAAGTTGCCAATCATAAATTTTTAATAAATCAGGATGTAAGTTGGGAAACTCAACATCAGCAAGTTCTGGGCAAACCCTTAGCCTTTGGGATGCGGCAACGGTAGGCACTTGATGGGGTGGAACGTTCAGAATTTCTACCATTGCTCTATCTAGGGCAAATATATCTGATGCGGCTGCCAATATACCCAAGGCACGAGGTTCGCCGCCACTGGGGCCATTGCCTTCATGACCGATAATGCCGTCTAAAATAGTTAAATCTGGGTTAATTGCCCTGGCAGTTTCTACCAACATTTCCCCAAATCGGTCAGCATCCTTCCCAGCTTCCATGTGCCACCATGCTTTCATTTTGCCGGGAACACAACCAAAGAGGTTTTTTACGCCCAAAGTTAAAGTTAATTGAGCATGGGATTTGACTTTTGGTAAGTTAATCACCACATCTGCTTCTATGACTTCTTTACTCAGTAGCAAGTGATTAAAGTTTTCACTAACAGTTTCGTAACGTTTGCCATGAAAATCGATGATTGGCAGATTGAGTTCTTGAATAAGTGGCTGATAACCGTTGGCGATCGCTACACCCTTAGCACTACCAAAAGCTGGACTATCCCCCAGAAAGGGCTTACCACCTGCGGCGATTACCATTTGGGCAACAGCATACACTAGTTCGGCACGGGTGGTACATTCTTTAGTGGGACGCGCACCCGTGAGTAAATTAGGTTTCAGTAAAACCCGTTGTCCTGGTTTAACAAAAGCAGCCATCCCCCCAAAAGGTTCTAGCAAGGTGACAAGAGAGTTCTTTAACGCTTCCCGTTCGTAGGAAGTAGCCCGGATCAGGCTGACAGATGGTTTTTGGTTCTGCATAGATGATTTTGTAAGTATGGCTATTGACTGTTGACTGTTGACTGTTGACTGTTGACAGTCCTTTTTAGTAGTTATGTAATTTATACACGTATTAGCTTCAAGACAAATCAATCCCCAGTCCCCAGTCCCCAGTCCCTTAATTACTCTGCCTGGAGTGGCAATATACTACTCATTTCTTCCAGATTTAACACAGTGGCTAACTCTGCTTCGCTCATCAGTCCTTTTTCTAACACAATCTGCCGTAGAGATTTTCCTGTGTTTAAAGATTCTTTGGCAACATCTGCGGCATTTAAATAACCAATGTGAGTGTTGAGGGCAGTAACTAAAGCTAAACTGCCTTCGGCGTAGGCTAAACACCGTTCTTTGTTGGCGGTAATTCCTTGAATACAGCGTTCTGTGAGGGCGGCGATGGTTGACCCCAGAATTTCGATGCTGTGAATTAAATCATAGGCAATCAACGGCATCATCACGTTTAATTCTAATTGTCCGGCTTGGGCTGCAAGAGCGATCGCCTGATCGTAACCCATCACCTGGAAACACACCATCGATGTCATCTCTGCCATGACGGGGTTATATTTGCCTGGCATGATTGAGGAACCGGGTTGTACTGGGGGTAGTTGAATTTCTTTCAAGCCAGTTTTTGGCCCGGAGTCCATCAGCCGTAAGTCGTGAGAGATTTTTGCTAAATCCTGGGCTAGGTTGCGTATTGCCCCGGAAACGTTCACAAATGGGGACATACTCTGCATAGCAGCCATGAGATGGGGTGCGGGTTGGAGTGGTAAGTTGAGTAATTCTGCCAGTACTTCAACCACACGGGCGCGGTATTGGGGATGGGTGTTTAAGCCTGTTCCCGCCGCACTACCACCTAAACCGAGTACCATCAAGTCTCCAGAGGCGGTATAAATGCGGTTTTGGTGTTCTGAGAGGATGTGCGCCCAAGCGGCGAAATTATCACCCAACCGCACGGGAACGGCATCCTGTAAATGGGTTCTGCCGGATTTGACAATATCTTGAAATTCTACAGCTTTGTGTTCTAAGGCGGCGATCGCTTTTTCTAATGCTGGCTGTAATGTTTTGGTCAGTGCCAATAAGCCGCCGATGCGAATTGCAGTAGGAATAACATCGTTGGTAGACTGCCCATAGTTCACATGATCATTAGGGCTAACTCGTTGGTAATTACCCTTTTCTGCACCCAAAATTTCCAAAGCCCGATTTGCTAGGACTTCGTTAATATTCATGTGGTGGGATGTGCCTGCACCAGCTTGGTAGACATCAACGACAAACTGATCTCTTAACTTCCCTGCCAGAATTTCATCGGTTGCTTGCACAATTGCTTGGCTAATATCTTGGGGAATACAACCTAGTTCCCCATTGACAATTGCTGTAGCTTTTTTAATTAGAAGACCAGCATCTACGTAAGTAGGTAAGGGCTTAAGACCACTAATAGGAAAATTTTCAATGGCTCGGAGAGTTTGAATACCGTAATAAACATTACTAGCAATTTGGCGATCGCCCATCGAATCGCGTTCAATACGAAAATCTGTATTTGTAGTCATCTTAATTGTGGGGATAATCTCAAAATACAGATCATGCCATGCAAGTAGACTAAAAAGCTATTGAGGATGGGATTCAGTCGAGGGGGTCGAACTTATTGACGATAAGTGCTACGGGAATCATTGGTAAACCTACAAGTAGGCAAGTTAACCATTGAGTTAAATTCAATGGGGCGGTAGCAAATAACTGATTCATCAAGCTCCATTGACTGAAAATTATCTGCAAAATTATTGTAGTTACAATGCCGATAGCTATGGCTGATATATCGCTAAGTTTCTGCCTAACTCCCCGCAGGAAGTTAATGGCAGCAATTCCTAATTGACTAATACTTAAAAGATAAAAAATTCTTCCAGATACTAAAGCCTGAATTGCCATTGTTCTGGCTAAATCAATATTGCCTGTAGATTGTTTAATCCATTCAAATACACCAAATATTAATATCCAGTTAAAGATAGAAATTGCGAAGATGCGCTTGACTAAACTTTTGGAGAGTAATGGCTCACGGGGGCTACGGGGTGGTAACTGCATAACCCGTTGAGACCTTGGTTCAAAAGCCAAGGGTACAGTCATAGCGATGGAATTAACCATATTTAACCAGAGGACTTGTAAAGATAAAATTGGTAATTCTCTGGCAAGTAAAACACTAATTAAAATCGTCATGGATTCGCCGCCATTCACAGGTAAGATGAAGGCGATCGCTTTTAATAAATTGCGGTAAACAGTCCGTCCTTCCTCCACAGCCGCTTCTATGGAAGCAAAGTTATCATCAGTCAAAATCATGTCGGCGGCTTCTTTGGCTACCTCTGTACCTGCACCCCCCATTGCAATGCCAATATCGGCTTGTCTCAAGGCTGGTGCATCGTTCACACCATCCCCCGTCATCGCTACAACCTCGCCCTTTGATTGCAAGGCATCTACAAGGCGGAGTTTCTGTTCTGGGGCAACACGGGCAAATACAGATCCATCTTCTATAGCAGTAGCCAGTTGTGTTTGTGACATTTGGGCTAGTTGCGCGCCAGTAAAGGCGAGAACTTCCCCATTTTGCTTAAAGCCCATCCGTTGAGCGATCGCTTGTGCTGTGGCAGCGTGGTCGCCTGTAATCATTTTTACTTCAATCCCCGCATTTTGACAGGCAGCTACGGCAGCGATCGCTTCTGCTCTTGGGGGATCGATCATTCCTTGCAATCCCAAGAAAACCAAATCCTTGTCGATATCTGCATGATCCAGGGAATGTTGACTAACAGATACAGTTTTCCGTGCAAACGCCAACACCCGCAAACCCTGATGAGCCATTGTCTCAACTTCTTGATGTAGAGTCTGGGCATCCACGGAAACAAGATTACCCCCAGCGTCTAACATCTGCTGACAACGTTGTACAATTGCCTCAACGGAACCCTTGATGTAGATAGTCCTGACTTTTGCAGAATTTTCTCCACTTCCCCCTTCATGCAAAGTTGCCATGTATTGAAACTCAGATTCAAAGGGGATGACATCTAGCCTGGGCATTTCTGCTTCTAAGTTATTACTCGTCAGCCCCACTTTATTCGCCACAACTATCAACGCTCCTTCAGTAGGATCGCCGATAACTTGCCATTCTCCTTCCTTCTGCTCTAAGTGGGAATCATTACATAACAATCCGGCTTGCAGACATTCTGCCAATACGGGAGAACTACGCCAATCTACTGGCTGTTCATCTAATAAGATTTCACCTCCGGGAATATAACCTGTCCCTGTAACTGTATAGTATTCATCACCTGCATAAATCACCTGTACAGTCATCTGGTTTTCGGTGAGTGTACCCGTTTTATCCGAGCAGATGACTGTAGCGCCACCGAGGGTTTCCACGGCTGGTAATTTCCTCACAATCGCGTGTCGCTTCGCCATCCGGGAAACACCTATTGCCAATGTTACCGTCACTACGGCAGGTAATCCTTCAGGAATGGCACTGACAGCAAAAGCCACCGCCGCTTCAAACATACTTGCCCAGGAATTACCGTATCCCAGTCCAACGGCAAACGTCAGGGCAGCGATGCCCAAAATTATGTATAGTAATGTGCGGCTAAATTTATCAAATTTCCGCGTTAGGGGAGTCTTAAGGCTTGTACCCTGCTCCATCAGTTGGGATATCCGCCCGGTTTCCGTAGCTTCCCCAATGGCTACAACAACCCCCTTCGCAGTGCCAAAGGTCACAAAACTGCCAGCATAAGCCATGTTGCTGCGTTCTGCTAAAACTGCATCCGCGTCCACAGGTTCGGTATTTTTCTCAATAGCAACTGACTCACCAGTGAGGGCAGATTCATTCACTTGTAGATTGCGGGACTGAATCAGACGCAAATCGGCGGGTACTTTATCACCAGAGGTCAGTAGTACTAAATCGCCAGGGACTAATTGTTGTGAAGGAACTTGTACCTTTTGACCGTTGCGAAAGATAGTTGCATTAGTTTGGACTGAAGAAGCTAAAGCTGCGATCGCACTTTCAGCTTTTGATTCTTGCACAAAACCAATAATGGCATTAATTAAAGTAACACCCCAAATCACCCAAGCATTCACCCACTGACCAATTAAAGCTTTGATGGCACCCGCAATCAGCAAAATGTACAGCAACGGTTGATTAAATTGTAGAAGAAATCTTACTATGGGACTGGTTCCCTGTTTGCCTTTGAGTTCATTCGCACCAAAGCTTTCCTGCCGTTTTGCCACCTGATTTGATGTCAAACCGGTGTCTAGGTTTGCATCTAAATATTGAGCTACTTTTGATGCAGATAAATTGTGCCATTGGTGTGACTGGATAATTTCTTTAACTGTTGCTGTCATTTTGTTGCCTCAATATTTCCCATAGGCAGGCTAAACGTAGAGCATTAGCTGTCTGGTCTTGGGCTAATCATGACAACTATGAAGAATAAATGTGATGGAAAAGTGATAGTAAATTAAGAAGGGTCAAGGGTTTTGCTTTCAAATTAAAATTTATTATGACAAAATCGGTCGATACAAAAAATATAACCAGTTCCAAATCACGTAATTTTAGGTAGCTTATGACGCAGAAATGGCTATCTATTATCGGTATTGGTGAAGATGGATTATCGGGGTTAAGTGCGATCGCTCTTTCTCTACTCAATCAAGCAGAAATCGTTGTAGGAGGCGATCGCCATTTAGCAATGTTACCTCCAAACGACCCACGCGAAAAAATCCTTTGGACTTCTCCTATTACTACCGCAGTAGCAGAAATTATCCAGCGTCGGGGTAAATCTGTATGTGTGTTAGCTAGTGGTGACCCCATGTATTACGGTATTGGTGTCACCTTGGCGCGACAAGTTCCCATATCGGAAATGACGATTATCCCTGCACCTTCATCTTTCAGCCTCGCCTGCGCCCGATTAGGATGGTCTTTAACAGAGATAGAAACCTTAAGTTTATGCGGTCGTCCCTCCGCTTTGCTGCAATCTTATATATATCCTGGTGCGCGGTTATTAATTTTAAGTGAGGGGAAAAATACACCGAGTATTGTTGCCGAAATCCTGACACAGCGAGGTTTTGGGAATAGTCAACTCACAGTCTTGGAACGGATGGGCGGCATTCATGAAAGGATATTAACAGGGACAGCCGCAACTTGGCAGGAAACAGAATTAGCAGATTTAAATGCGATCGCCCTACATTGTATCGCCGATGCTGATGTTGTCGCCTTAGCTAGATTACCAGGATTACCAGATCACGCCTATCACCACGATGGACAACTTACCAAACGGGAAGTTAGAGCCGTTACCCTATCAACTTTAGCACCTACACCAGGACAGTTACTTTGGGATGTGGGGGCGGGTTGTGGTTCCATCTCGATAGAGTGGATGCGGACTCATCCCAGATGTCAGGCGATCGCTATTGAACAAAACTCATCTAGACTACAATACATTGCAGATAATGCGGCTGCTTTAGGTACTCCCAACCTGAAAATCATTGCGGGAAAAGCACCTCATGTCCTCCGAGATTTACCTACACCCGATGCCATTTTTATCGGTGGTGGAGTTACAGCCACAGGATTGTTTGATATTTGTTGGCAAGCACTACGCCCAGGCGGCAGGTTAATTGCTAATGTAGTCACCATAGAAGGTGAGCAGACCTTATTTCAATGGTACGAAAAAGTGGGTGGCAGTTTTACCCGTATTGCCATTCAACGAGCCGAACCAATTGGTAAATTTTTGGGTTGGCGAGCAATGGCTCCTGTAACACAATGGGTAGCGGTGAAAGATTAAAGAAGACAAGGACTTATGCAACTTTAGACCGGGTGTAAGGGTTTAGGGGTGTAGGGGTGTAAGGGTGTAGGGGTTTGAGGGAAGAATTTAGTTTTACTCTTTCCCCTAAACCCCAATTACAGTTAAGTTAAAGAATTTCTTGGTTAAGGTAGGGTAAGACAAGAATTCTCAAAATAATCCTCTTTTTTCCCCTGCTTATCTGAACTGTATTCCCCTAAACCCCCATACCCCTAAACCCCTATTGTCATCTAGCAGAAAACTTGTAACTTCCGCTAGACTCTCCACCTAACTAGAGAGATTAGGATAGTTCCAGGCAATCGCCTTACTTGTCAAGCTGAGTCTTGATAGTTTCTTTTATTCACACCGTAAATCTATGACAATCCAACTCACAGTTCCCAACATGGCTTGTTCTGCTTGTGCAAACAACATTACTAATGCAGTAAAGACAGTTGATGTTGATGCGATCGTTCAGGCTGATCCACAGACTAAGCTGGTGAACGTAGAAACGCAAGCCTCAGAAACTTCCATTAAAGATGCTTTAGCTGCTGCTGGCTATCCGGCGGCATAAATTTCTAGAAGCACGGGATACCTGAATGTATAGAAAAGTCGGGTATCCCGTATTCTTTCCACTCAACAGCATTAAGACTTACGCACCTAGATTTTCTTTTGAGACCGGATGTAAGGGTGTAAGGGTTTCAAACATTTATACCGCTACACCTCCAAACCCTTGATCTTTCCTTTTCATGCGTAAGTCCTAAGCGTTACAGTACCAAACATTCTTAATTACGAATTATTCTTAAAATCTAATACCCAATTGCCCGTTAATCCCACGGACAGAATTATATCCAGCACCCACAAAAACATTATCAGTCGCACCTACTTGCACACCACCAGAAAAAGCTACGCCTTTATCCTCTGAATAATATCCCAACCCTACATAAGGTGAAATTACTGGTAAGCTGATAAACTTCAACACATCTACGCCAGTAGCGCCATCAGTTCCTACACCTAATTCTACTCCCAAATTTAACGCTCTAGCCCCTACAGCATAAGTTACATCACCATCTTTGCCGCCCACAGAAACCCAAGGTTGTGGTATCAATTGAGCGGAGACTTGAGTTGGGGTCAATAAAGCTAAAAATCCTAATGATGTAATGAGTGTTTTTACTATAGTTACTTTTTTCATGCTTTTCTCCTACACTACCTAAAAAATGCTGAGTCCACTGTAACTGAGTTATGACCTTGAGTAATTCTGGCGAAAGAAATCTATTTCGTTCTGAAAAATCTAAATCTAGGGTTAGATTCACTTATTACACAGGAATCATTCTAGAAATATCCCTGACGATTAACTGAATAAAAATGTTGCAAATGTTGGAGCTATTGCATTCAAGTCAAAGTAGATATTCAGAGAATATTTCTCCCGCTTGCAGAGGGGAACAATATTGATAGTTTATACACTAGAAAAACGAAATGAGAAAGCCACAGACTGTTAAGGCCTTAGAAGAATTAGGTAGAGTAAGACTCTCCAAAAACTTTTTTATGAGGGATTTTCTTTATTCTGAAATTTCCCAAATGGAAGGTATCCCCAACATACCAGATCATCTTGATGTGGCGATATCGGCCGGTAAAAACCTCTGTGAACAAGTGCTAGAGCCAATTCAAGATGCTTTGGGCAGAATCAGCATTCGCTCGGCGTTTCGTTCATCTGCTGTCAATGCTAAAGGCGCAGAGAACAAAAATCAATATAACTGTGCCAAGAATGAATCTAACTACGCCGGACATATCTGGGACATTCGAGATAGTGACGGCTATATGGGTGCAACAGCTTGTATTATCGTCAACTCTTTCATTGAATATTATGAAAAAACTGCTGATTGGACAGCTTTAGCGTGGTGGATTCATGACCATATTGATAACTATAGAAGTATTGAATTTTTTTATAATTATGCTGCTTTTAATATTAGTTGGTCTGAAAACCCAGAGCGGAAAAAATCTTGGATTTTTAGTCATGTGCCAAATCCTCACACTGGTCAAAAAGGATATTTGACAAGGAAGGGTACAGATAACTATGAGGGTTCACATAAACAATTTTATGAAAATTTTGTCGCAGAAGTGAGAAAGGTAAATCATTAAAATAACAACAGCAAAATAGTTAAAATCACCATTCAATTTTCTAAATTTCATCTGGATTAACACCCAACTCCCGCAACCTTTGGGCCAGCCGTTCAGCGCGATTCCTTTCTTGCGCTACTAATTCCTCTGGTGTAGCTAATCTTCGTCCTGCTTCGTCATACCAATACAGCCATTCCCGCGTGCGTCCTAAGTAAGTACCGCGTTCTCGTCCCAGTGATAAACCAACTTCTGGCATCCACACCAGGGAACCTGGTTGTAAAATATATTCACCATTTTCTAAACGATAAACTTCTAAGGATTCTCGTTTACGCCGATATTTGCGACTAGGTACGTAAATTGCATAATATAAAATACCCAATTTCGCATAATCGGTTTTTTTCTTTTCATATTCGCCACCGTAAGTTTTAGAAACAACCTCTAAGGCGAAAATGGGAACAATACCATCTTCTTCCCACAAAACATAACTTAAGCGTCCCTCTTCACCAATAAAACGTTCTACACCCAAGCTAAGAAACCCATCAGGTACTAATGGCGGGTTGCTGGGTGCATAATAAATGCCCATATCAACACCAAAAAACCAATCGGTGCGTTGACTCCAGGCTAAAGCCAAAATCGCATCTAGTAAATTGGGAATCAGATTTTGTAGTTCGTTATCCACTGGCGTATCGTCGGAGTCGGGAAGTTCTGCCGAGGATGGAAGACAGTCTAAGGGGTTGTACTGTACCATGACAGTCCTCAGTGAGATTATCTGACTATATTTTAAGGTTAAAATAATCAAGCCTTTGAGAATATCCAACACTCAACAGCCGCATTCCGCCTGTGACAGATAACATTTATATATGAACGCTACACAAGAACAACTAAAGGTAAAACTTGAGCAGGCTTTGGTTGCTGCTTTTGGCGATGAGTACGCCGGAGTAGACCCGATTTTGGTTTCTGCTAGCAATCCTAAGTTTGGTGATTATCAAGCCAACGTTGCTTTATCGCTGAGTAAAAAGTTAGGACAGCAATCGCGAGCGATCGCCTCTGCTATTGTAGAAAAACTAGATGTATCCGAAATCTGCGAAAAACCAGAAATCGCTGGGCCTGGTTTTATTAACCTGAAACTAAAAACCGCCTACCTAGAAGCGCAACTGAACGCTATTCAAGCAGATACCAGACTAGGCGTTCCTACAGCCAAACACCCACAACGGGAAATCGTTGATTTTTCTAGTCCGAATATTGCCAAAGAGATGCACGTTGGACACCTGCGTTCTACCATCATCGGTGATTCCATCGCCCGGATTCTCGAATTTCGCGGTCATGATGTATTGCGGTTAAATCATGTAGGTGATTGGGGAACGCAATTTGGGATGTTAATTACTTACCTGCGGGAAGTTTCCCCAGAAGCCTTAACCACTGCGAATGCTTTAGATATTGGTGATTTAGTAAGTTTTTATCGTCAAGCCAAGCAACGGTTTGATACTGATGAAGCCTTCCAAGAGACAGCGCGCCAAGAAGTTGTCAGGTTACAAGCAGGCGCAGCAGATACCCTCCACGCTTGGAAGTTGTTGTGTGAACAATCACGCCAAGAGTTTCAGGTAATTTATGATTTGTTAGATGTCAAATTAACTGAACGAGGCGAATCTTTTTATAATCCCTTACTACCAACAGTTGTAGAAAATTTAGAGAAATCTGGTTTATTGGTAGAAAACCAAGGTGCAAAATGTGTTTTCTTGGATGGCTTTACTAATAGAGAAGGTGAACCTTTACCCTTGATTGTGCAGAAATCTGATGGTGGTTATAACTACGCCACAACAGATTTAGCTGCATTACGTTACCGGATTCAAAAAGATGAAGCCAAACGCATAGTTTATGTAACAGATGCAGGACAAGCCAACCACTTTGCCCAATTCATCCAAGTAGCACGTAAAGCCGGATGGATTCCTGATGATGTGGAATTGGTTCATGTTCCCTTTGGCTTGGTATTAGGAGAAGATGGTAAAAAATTCAAAACTCGTTCTGGCGATACTGTGCGGTTACGAGATTTATTAGATGAAGCAGTTTCTCGCGCCCATGCAGATTTAGAAGAGAGATTAAAAGCCGAAGAACGGGAAGAAACACCAGAATTCATTGATAAAGTTGCGGAAGTAGTTGGTATTAGTGCAGTTAAGTACGCTGACTTAAGTCAAAATCGCACAAGTAACTACATGTTCAGCTATGACAAAATGCTGGATTTGAAAGGCAATACAGCACCATATATGTTGTATGCTTACGCCCGAATTCAAGGGATTAGCCGTAAGGGCGGGATTGACTTTGCAGATTTGGGAGATAATGCCAAAGTTATCTTGCAGCATGAAATGGAATTTGCATTAGCCAAGTATTTACTACAATTGGGTGAAGTGATTAGTACTGTAGAAGCAGACTTATTACCTAATCGCTTATGTGAATATCTTTACGAATTGAGTAAGAAGTTTAATACGTTTTATGACCGCAATCAAGGGGTGCAGGTTTTGAGTGCAGAAGAACCTCTGCGGACATCCCGTTTAGTTCTGTGTAATTTGACAGCGAGAACTTTAAAACTCGGCTTGTCTTTGTTGGGGATTCAGGTATTAGAGAGAATGTAATTTTAATTGCTGCGATGACTATAATCATCGCACGCAAAAAATTGTACTATGAAATACCAGTATAGAAAAATTCCTATCTAGCTGGTAAAATCTCCATGATTGACCACGATCGCCTATTTAAAGAACTACTTTCCAATTTCTTCCCTGAGTTTATCGAGTTATTTTTCCCAGATGTCACTGCATATTGGGAAAGAGATTCTATCGAGTTTTTACCACAAGAAATTCTCACAGACGTAACCGAGGGAGAACTGAAGATAGTTGATGTTATCGTCAAAGTTGCATTTCAGAACCAAAATACTTTATTTATCATCCATACCGAACATCAATCTTATCCACAGGCTAATTTTAATCAGCGAATGTTTACCTACTTCGCTCGACTTCATGAAAAATATGCCCTTCCGGTATATCCCATAGTTATTTATTCCCATGACTCCCCAAAAACTATACAACCAAACTCCTATTGCATTGATTTTCCCAATAAGAAAGTACTGGAATTTAATTATGAAGTTGTACAGCTAAATCAATTAAGATGGCGGGATTTTGTTAATCAGAATAATCCTGTTGCTAGTGCTTTGATGGCGAAAATGCAAATGGATGTTCAAGAACGTCCAACAGTAAAACTAATGTCCCTACAATTACTGGTAAATTTGGGACTCAACCCAGCACAAATTCAGTTAATCTCCGGGTTTATTGATACATATCTCGATTTGAACGCTCAAGAAGAAAGCATATTTCAAGAGCAACTTGCTACTATTGAACCAAGGCAGGAGGAAAGAGTTATGCAAATTGTTACTAGTTGGATGAGACAAGGTGTGCAGCAGGGAGAATTGACGCTAATTCTACGCCAACTTAACCGCCGTTTGGGTGAAATTAATCCGCAATTGCAAGAACGGATTCAAGGTTTGTCAACTGCTGAGTTGGAAGATTTAGGTGAGGCTTTACTGGATTTTACAAGCACTGCTGATTTAGAGGCTTGGTTTGCCAGTAGATAGTTTGGGTGGTTTGTTATATCTTCAATCAAGATACCCGACTTCTTTGAGAAGTCGGGTATCTGTGGGGTTAAATTATTAATTGGGTGGGTCTAAACGATTTACCAATGTCGCCCATAAAATCATCGGTGAACCTACACCCAAACAGAATAACCATTGTTGCAAGCTTAAGGGTGCTGTTTCAAACACATCATTAATTAATGGCACATGAGCAAAGACAATTTGTAGGAGAATTGCACCGACAATACCAAATCCAATGGCGGGAATATCTACATTCTCTTTCATTGTCCCGTCCATTTTGGCAATGAGATTGGGGATTAATTGGCTAATACTCAACAGATAAAATATTCGTCCCGCAATCAAAGAGTTAATCGCCATTGTTCTGGCTAAATCTATATTGCCTGTGGTTTGGCGGATGTATTCAAAAACCCCGAATATCACAATCCAGTTAAATAGAGAAACTGCTAAGATTCGCTGTATCCGACTACCTGATAGTAAGGGTTCATTGGGGTGACGCGGTGCTTGCTGCATCACATTTTGTCCTTTGGGTTCAAATGCCAAAGGTACTGTCATGGTGATGGAGTTCAGCATATTTAGCCAGAGGACTTGTAAGGATAGAATGGGTAAGTCTCTAGCCAATAATGTACTAATTAAAATCGTCATTGATTCCCCACCGTTGACAGGGAGAATAAAGCAGATTGCTTTCAAGAGGTTTTTATAAACTGCTCGTCCTTCTTCTACAGCAGCTTCAATGGAGGCAAAATTATCATCGGTGAGTAGCATATCTGAGGCTTCTTTGGCGACTTCTGTACCTGCGCCACCCATTGCAATCCCGATGTCTGCTTGTTTTAAGGCGGGTGCATCGTTGACACCATCCCCAGTCATAGCGACGACTTCGCCTTTTGATTGTAAGGCTTCGACTAGACGTAGTTTTTGTTCTGGTGCAACACGCGCAAAGACTACCCCTTCTTCCGCCACTTGAGCGAGTTCGGTTTTATCCATCTTGGCGAGTTCTGCACCTGTGAAAGCGAGAACTGAGCCGTTTTTGTTGATGCCCATACGACGAGCGATCGCCTGGGCTGTGATAGCATGATCTCCTGTGATCATTTTCACTTGGATTCCGGCTGTTTGACAGGCTTGCACTGCTTTAATCGCACTCTCACGGGGAGGATCAATCATCCCCTGTAAGCCGATGAAAATTAACCCATCAGCAATATCTGCATGATCTACACCATTTTGTTCATCATCTACAAGCTTTTTGGCTAAGGCTAACACCCGTAAGCCTTGACGCGCCATGATGTTGACTTCCCGTTCAATGGTGGTTTGTTTTAAGGTTTCCACACAATCCAAGGGACGGGGTTGTCCGTCGGTATTTAACATCAGGCTACAGCGTTGGAGAACTGCTTCTACAGAACCTTTGACATAAATCACCTTGCCGGTGGGTGTGTTGTGCAAGGTTGCCATGTATTGATAATCTGATTCAAAGGGAATCCCATCTAGCCTTGGCATTTGCTGGAGTAAGGTCGGCTGGCTAAAATTGGCTTTATTCGCTGATGCAATTAACGCCCCTTCCGTGGGATCTCCCAGCACTACCCACCTACCATTTTTCGTTTCTAAGTGGGAATCGTTACAAAGTAATCCAGCTATTAAACATTCTTGTAGTCCCTTCTCTCTATTTAAATCTACAGGTTGCTCGTCTCTGAGGATTTCCCCATCGGGCGCATAACCCACACCACTAACTGTATATTGATGTCCTCCCGCATAGATGGCTTGGACTGTCATCTGGTTTTCTGTTAATGTCCCGGTTTTGTCAGAACAAATCACAGTCGCACTACCCAAGGTTTCCACAGCCGGTAGTTTGCGAATAATGGCATTCCGTCTCGCCATGCGGGAAACACCAATTGCTAAAGTAACAGTTACTACTGCTGGTAATCCTTCCGGGATGGCGCTGACTGTTAAAGTTACGGCTGCTTCTAAGGCTTCGTTAAAGCCCCGAAAGCTTAATCCCACAACAAAGCAGAGTGTAGCTAACCCTAAGACCATATATAGCCAATTCTGACTAAATTTGTTAAATTTCCGCGTTAATGGTGTGGAAATGTCTGTATGCTGCTCCATTAACTGGGAAATTTTCCCTGTCTCTGTGTTATTTCCTGTAGCTACTACAACACCAGCCCCTTGCCCGAAGGTGACAAAGCCCCCTGCATAGGCCATGTTTTTCCGTTCGCCTAATCCTGTATCTGGCGTTAAAACTTGTGTATGTTTTTCTACCGCCACAGATTCCCCAGTCAAGCCAGATTCATCAATTTGCAAGTTCCGCGCTTGAATGAGGCGTAAATCGGCGGGGACTTTATCACCGGAAGTCAACAGCACCACATCACCAGGAACTAATTCCCGTGAGGGGACGCGGATTTTTTGCCCATCGCGGATGATGGTGGCTTCTGTGGTGATGGCTTTAGCTAAAGCAGCGATCGCACTTTCGGCTTTTGCTTCTTGAATAAATCCAATAATGGCGTTGGTGGTGGTCACACCCCAAATTACCCCAGCGTTGACAAGGCTACCACTCAACGCTTTGACCAAACCTGCACACAACAAAATAATTAATAGCGGCTGGTTAAATTGCAGCAGAAACTTCAACCACCAAGGCTTACCTTTCTTTCCAGTCAGTTCATTCGCACCGCCACTAGTTAACAGGTGTTGTGCTTGGGTGCGACTTAAACCTATCTCTGCATCAGTTTGCAAACGGGCGATCGCTTCGGATATCTCTAAGGAATGCCAAACAGTAGGCTGTTTCTCTCCTGGTGCAACGGTAGCTACAGCTTGAACCATAATTATTAAGTTATTGTAAAAAGTGTTGTAATTAAGTTAGCACTAATTTTTCGTGCTAAAAAGCATTTATCACTAATAAAATCTGATACTTACCATTATTTACCCCAATGGGTGGCAAAAAATCGAGTATGCTTTCCTTTACAGTGAGGATTGAACCTGAAGGCGTAAAACTTGTGAGTCTGGATTTGTCTACTCCATTGCAATTAATTGGGCGTTCAGTGGAGTTTCAGCGCGTTGTAGAAGTGCTAGCCCAAGATGGTGACTTGTTAATTACTGGAGTACCTGGTAGTGGTAGGCGTACTCTAGTGCGGTGGGGCGTGACAGAAGTGAGAGCGATCGCTCTCGATATAGACTGCATCCGCGCCATAGATGGCGAACGATTTTTACAGTTACTCACAGAAGCGATTAACCAAAATTGGCAAGCAGAAAAAATCGAAAATTGGGTAGAGAAAAATGCCAAGGAATTTTTTACATTTCATCCAGAGACTAAACTTAAATTATTACGTTCCCTTAGCCAAAAACAAATCTGGCAAGCCTTTGAATTATTATTAGAATTGCCCCAAATTATGGCAGTAGATTTAGACAAACGTTTAGTCTTAATTCTGCAAAGTTTCCCCCACATTCGTTCTTGGGATCGTAACGGTTTATGGGAAGTATCATTCCGGCGAAAAATTAAAGAACACACTCATGTAAGTTATGTGCTGATTGCAACGATCGCCGAGACAGGAAATTATTCAGACGAAAATAATTATCCTTTAGAAACCATCCAATTGCCTCCCTTGAACCGAGATGTATTGGCAGTATGGGCGAGGGAAATATTACATGGTTCAAAACTCACATTTGATTCCCGTTCTAAAGCATTACAACTATTTTTAGATGCTGTACAAGGTCATATTGGTGATGCGATGGCAATAATTCGTCGTCTACAAACTTTATGTATTCCTGATAGCTTAGTTACAGAAAATGATGTCCAGCAAGCTATTGAAGGATTACTCAAAGATTTATCCATGACCTATGAATCTTTATTGATGTTGCTACCAGCAAATCAGGTACATCTTTTGGAATGTTTAGCTTTAGATCCCACAGAAAAACCCCAAAGCAAAGACTATATTCAAAAACACGGTCTTTCTAGGGGTGGTAGTCTCCAAGGTGCGCTAACAGGTTTACACCACAAGGGTTTAATTTATGGTGCAGAACAAGGTTATTTATTAGCAATGCCATTATTAGCTTTGTGGTTGCGCCAAAGATTGAGTTAGTGATTCCCAGATTCAGTAGATTGGGAACTCAAGGCCTCGAACTGTTGCCAACACAGATACAAGGCACGGGGTACATGAAAACATCCCTTCCATTTACCACCTTTGAGATTTAACAGCACTTCCCCACGACGATTTAAGTAGCCAAACCATTCACCATATTCTGGGTCAGCAAAATGCTGCCAGGAATAATCGTGCATTTTTTGATACCATTGCCAACAGACTTCACGACCTGTCAAACGATAAGCGATCGCCAACGCCACCAAAGATTCTAAATGCACCCACCACAATTTTTGATCCCATTCCAATTGTTGTGGAGGATGACCTGCTGCATCCATAAAGTAATACAAGCCGCCATACTCGTTATCCCAAGCGAAATTGAGGATATTTAACACCACATCAACCGCTTGGTTAATAGTTTTGCTGTCGTTTTTCCGTCGGGCGATGTCCATAATAAACCACATCGCTTCAATACCGTGACCGGGGTTAATCAGCCGACCTTCAAAACAATCAATGTGGGAACCATCGGGGGCAACATTTTCATACATCAATCCTCGTTCTTGGTCGAGAAAGTCACCCATAACTTCCTGAACGGTTGCAGCCAAGACATTTTCTAGAGTCTCCTGGGGAAGCAACCATTCCATTTCTAGAGTGAGGTTGGCTAAAATCATCGGCACAGCTAAAGCTTTCATGGGACGTGTGCCGGGATAGGTTTTGGTATATTTGCCCTTGGGGTTATCTTTGCGGCGCAAAACATTATTATATGCTTGCATTGCCACATCTTTTGCCCACTCTTCACCAGAGGCGAGAGCATATTGGCTAAAGGCCATCGCCGCAAAGCAATCAGAAAAAATATTGTAAGGCTGTACTAATGGTTCACCTCCACGGGTGAGGGCAAAATACCAGTTACCCTCGTCATCTCTACCATGTTCGGCAAGAAATTTAGCGCCGTTACTAGCAATTTTGAGCCAGTTTTCCCGTTTTTCTAGCTGGTTACACAGCATGGAAAAAGTCCAGACTTGACGATTTTGCAACCAAATAAATTTATCTGTGTCATACACCTTACCCTGGCGATCGAGACAAGTAAAGTAACCGCCTTCACTGTCAAGGGAGTGGTTTTCCCAAAACGGGAGTACGTCGTTGAGGAGGGCATTTTTGTAAAGTTGCGCCAGCGCTTGCAAGTTTTTCCCCATAATGCAATCCCCTGTTCAAAAACATCAGGGTCAATTATCGCCTTGTTGTGGATTGACTACAAGTATTCTGTTATTTGTTAGTTGTCAGTTGCTAATAGTTTTCCCCAGATCCCGATACCGTTGGCGAAATATTAATTAACAAAAAAAACGGCGAATTTTTCGTGTATTACATGGATAGCAAGATACAGGGACAGGAAACTTTAAGCCTCAAAGGTGCAGTTTTGGACTTTGGACAAAAAAGTCCAATAGATTTTATAGCTCTACCCCATTTACCCAGTCGGTTTTGTTGAAAGAGTAATGATTTTGAGCAATTACTCAAAAGCCAAACACAAAAATTAGACGATAATCATTGCAAAAGCGAAGCATTGGCAACAAATGTTCATCGTAAAACTCAAGTATTTCCTCTCGACGCACTCTACCGCGTGGTACAAAATCAGCTTCATTATATAAGCTGTCTCGCCATTCGGTAAAAGCAGCAAGATATTGCTCTAATCCCCCTACCCAAAGGTCTTTTAAAGGGGTAACGCAAAAGTCTTCTAACTTGATTCGGGAGTATAGTATTTGTTGTGTAGCCTCTGTTGACTGTACTCGTTTACCAAATCCAGGTATCAAGATGTCCGCAATTGGATCTGGCATTTTAGAGCAATATTCATACGGCGCATAATCTACTGTTTCCACGTTTTGAATGGCGGTGAGAATTGGGAGAGCAATTCTATCGGGTAGCTCACCCCCACTATTAATACTAGATGCAATCACAGTAGGTCTGTCAGTAGGTTCTGCTCTGGTGTACAAATCTACACCAGGTTTCATAAGAACTTCACGAATTTGTACATCATCAGCTAGCTCCGATTCCAGTTTATCAACGAGGTGATTGAGGATTTCGTCTGGATAATAGTCATCGTATTCCTTGGGAATAAGTTGCATAATACCGATGCCAAACCAAAAAGTCATAAGAGGATGTTTGAAAAGTTTTGAACGGTCAAATTTTAGGCTAATCGCCTTACCATAATACGGTTCATGGCAAGATAGACAAAAGTCTCGGATGTTTCGGGTAATAACTCATAGTCTCGGACTAATCGCCGACAGCCCATCAGCCATCCCAAAGTGCCCTGGACGACCCAACGTTTTTTGAGTACAGCAAAATCAGTATTTGGTTGTATTTGGCTTCCTGTCTAACTGTAGCGAAGCAGCAAATTGGCATTGACACAGACACAGCGATCTCACTTCCTGATTAATCTGCACCAAATCGTTGATGGAATTGTATTTCTTATCAATTAACCCTTAAAAATGGGTATAAAACTGCTCAGAAGGTTCTCAATCAGTTCATTATTGAACTAATCGGTTCAGTTTAGCTGTTTGGGGAATTCGCCAACGGTATCGATCCCTTGCCCCCCTGCTTCTTTTCCTCTGGCTATTTGCTGACTAAAACTTCTCGCGCTTCCATTGTGGGTTTAAAGTTGTATTGTGGAACTAATTCATGGTAAACGGCTAGTGTTTCTTCGTTGACTCTAGTAGCACTAAATCTTTCTATATTTTGTTTGGCGCGACATTGCCACTTATATAGTTGTACGGGATCTTTGAGTAATTGGGTTAAAGCCTCTGCCAATGTGTGACTATCTTTTGGTGGTACTAATAGCCCAGCTTGACGATTATCTAAGGTTTCAGGGATACCATCTACATCACTAGCAACGATCGCACAACCAGCTTCTCGTGCTTCTGTGAGAACTAAACCGAAGGATTCACAATGGGAAGGGAGGACAAAAATATCGGTTGCTAGCATATAGCGTTGCGGTTCTGCCTGGAAACCTTCAAAATGTATCCGTTCACTAAAAGGAGTATTTCTGGCCATAGCCTGGAAAATTGATTTATCTGGCCCATTCCCTACCAAATATAGATGTGCTTGAGGAAAGTCCTGGGCAATTTTGCTAAAAGCTGCTATCAACTCAGCAATTCCTTTACGGGAATACATCCCCGCAACAGTAGTAATTGCAGGACGCTGTAAGGGTAATGGTTGGTAATCTTGAAGTTGACGATGGCGAGGGCTTCCTAATGTGCCATTAGATACCACTCGCAGTTTGTTGCTGGGAATACCACGTCGCACCATCGAATTAGCTACCGCATGACTAACAGCGATGACTCGATCTGCTAATCCCATCAACACTGCACTACGCTGAAACTCATTGTGTACCGTAGATACTAAGCTATAGTCAAAGCTTGTTTTTAATACACCTGCCAGTACAACTCCTGTCATCATGTGTGCATGGACTATATCCGGCTGAAACTTTTGGATAATTTCTCGGAAACGCCAAATAGCTTGAATCATATTTAGCGGTTGTCTAGACTGATCTAAATGAAAGTGCCTAACACCATAACTACCCAGTAATGGTTCATATCCTCCACCAGCAGAAGCCACAGCCACTTGGTGACCGTCTTTGGCTTGTAAGCAGGCTAAATCTACTGCAACATTGACTATTCCATTACCAATTTCTTGTACATGATTGGTGAGATGTAATATTTTCATTTAAAACCTCTCCATATTATTTATTATTTGTTAATTTTGGATGAAAAACAAAATATGACTTTATTTAGTTATCCAAAATCATAAGTACGGTGTCAATTGTCAGGAATTAAATCTATTTACAGTTCACTTTTAAAGAAAATTTCGTGAGAATTTAGAAATTGCTTAATAAATCCTCTAGGTAAGTTTTCAATCTGGGAAGAGTATGAGGCGATCGCTCTCTTTTTCTTATCTTGTACTGAAGTAATAGAAAAACGATAAGCGGCAGCAATGTCCTGTATTTTCAATAGGATAAATAGCGGCGCTCTCCAAAATAACCATACAGGATATTGGAATACTTCCACAGGAATATTGGCTTCATGAATTACTGTTTTAACTAAGTTATAAGTAGCCTCATGATCCCTATGACAATCTTTTCTATGTGGCACATAAATTTCCTCAGGTTTATAATGCTGAATTAATTCGGATATCTCTCGAATTGTTTGTTGATATTCTGCATTACTTAACTCTGACAAGCACCCATCTGGTTTATATAAAAAGTGGATATTTGATGAATCTACACCTAATATCCCTAATGCGGTAACTGCTTCTTTTTTTCGAGTTTGAACTATCTTATTTTGGCAATCCAAATCGAGATGTTTTGAACCTTTTCCATCTGTTATAAATACTATTGTTACTGGTATATCATGCTCACGTTTGTAAGCAATCATACCGCCACAGCCAAAAGTTTCATCATCTTGATGCGGAGAAAATATCATGGCTGATTTCTGGTTAGACAATAATGGCTTACTACTACCAAATAAAAGCCATTTTAATAGTAACCAAGAATGAATGTACTGCACTTTTTCAAGCCATACAATAGGAATTAGTTTTTGTAGCTCTTGTAAATAAATTTTAGGCAACAATTTTAGCTCCAATTTTATCAATAAAAATCAATGCCCATCATTTAAAATGTTGAATAATTAATCTATATAATTATTTTCTTCTATGAGCATAAATCACATAATAAGCCACTAATATCGGATTATGATAAAGATTTGATATGAAAAATGCCAGTTTTTTCTGGATTTTATGAAAAAACTCATCAGTCAAATTTTATTACTTTGAAATATAAAATCATGTCCAGTTATTTTTTTACCATGAGGCGTGTACTATTTTTTACAAAGTGTCTATTGAAACACTTATAATGTGTATGGAGATGAGTAATTAATAGTTGTTTATGAGTAATAGGAAAACACAATTAGAGTTTATTTATAAAGCAAAAATAAAATTATTGTAGTAGCGTGTCAAGCCTTAAATGTTATAATACAAGATGCCGAAAAAATTGTAGGTTGGGTTGACGTAAGGAAACCCAGCACCAGGAATCTATGTTGAGTTTTCGAGATCAATTTTGGGTTGCGCTTTGCTTAACCGAACCTACATCTAATGAACTATTGTAAGCTTGCCACACCACTACTTTTTGTTACAGAATTTGGTTTATTTGCACCGACTTATACAAATTGAATTAATCACTGTAACACATACTTAAATGAAGACGCGATGAATCACCTCTCTACAGATGGTTTATTTGTCGCATTCTTTTTTCAAATTGGTATGACTTGTTTCTATTTTTGAATTTTTAATTGTTAACTACTGGCTGTCTCACAAATTACCATGAGATGTGATGAATATTTATTGGTGCTGTAATGTACGAGTTTTAGCCCGGCTTGTTCGATTTCTTGAATGAGGGTGGGTATTTCAAACTTATGATGTCGCCAAATAGTGATTTCCTCACCCGCAGATATTTCTAAACTCTTATCTATTCCTAAATAACTAAAATTGATCGTGTAATTCTGCTGTAATTTTAGATTGGCAACTATACTGTCTTTTGCTGGATCATATTTTCTCACCAGTTCACAATCTTCTGCTTTCATCCCCAGGTTGTTTGTCAGCCATCCATACACTTGATCTGCATGATATTTACAACCACCCCTAGCTATGCCATCCCATTGAGAATTAGAACCAATCTCATTTGTAAAGACAAGTAAATCATTTTCCGCCATGCTGTCTCGAAAATTTTGGAATACTTGATGTCTGTCGTGATGATTGGCGATTGTGACACCTAGATGTAAAAATATATTAGCTATATTTTTACGTTGGTTTTTGCATATATTTTCTGGAATTCTACTATTTTCTATATCAATTACATAATTTGTATAGTCAATGAAAGGAAACCATTTTTTAAAATTCTTGCTAGAGACATTAAGTAGTTCATCACTAATATCTAAGGCGATATATTTATCAATCTTCTCTATTTTTTGTAGATTACCAATAAATGCTTTTACAGGATATGAGTTACCCGCACCCACGTCTATAATATTAACTTTGTCGCACTGCTGATAATCACCATTTAAATACGCAAAATTACTTTTTAGTAAATCAATTTCTACGTTTGATGTTCGATACCATGTAGGGATGATATATTTTAGATAAAAACTATCCCATATTTTTGCGCCTTGCCCTTTGTATGAATACTTCAGAGGTATTTCTCGCCTAGATTCTAGTGCCTGAATTATGCCTAAAATTTCTGCTTCTGAAAAAACTTTGTAGAACTCATTACTAGGCTTGGCTGTGCGAAATATAGGAACCTGATTAGAAGAGTTTATATTTGAATAACTAGTAGGCAGTTTTTGAGCCATTATTTTATCTTAGTTTATTTATAAATTATAAATTTACATAAAATAAATTATCTCATACTTGTGTTTAAATTTAAATTTAAAACTTATTTATTTGCGTTAACGTTAGGTTTTATTTTATATTCTTGAATTGACCCGGAATGCCGAGTTTGTTGAATCAGTCTGGCATCTAAACTACTAAATTATAAGACATTGTTTTATAAGTACTACATTAAGTAACAAGAGATTGATCTAAAAATCGATGGTTCACCCGATTGGGTGAATGCGATCGCTCCAGTAGCAATTAACCTGAAGTAAGAAGCAGCCAAAGTGAGATTGAAAATCAGATCCAGGGCATCAAAACTCTGCAAAAATCGTGAAAGTAGCTATGATCATTGTTAACTGTAATTCGTTTGCTGGTACATCAAAGGCACAGAGAGTGGATGAAACTGTAAAAGCACGACATCAACAAGATCAACAACAGCTAATTAATCGCTTGCAGGCTACTGAAGCACAATATCAAGCTATATTAAATGCTATTCCTGATTTTATCTTTCGTCTCAGCCGTGATGGAAATTTTTTATCTTTGAACGGAGAAGTTGCCAATCTCCCTTGCCCTGGGGAAGAGTTCACTGGTAAAAATATCCAAAATGTCTTACCAACTGATATTGCCACAATTATTCAAGGAATCATTACTAAAACCTTGGATACGGGAACTTTGCAGACTTGCGAATATCAGTTACCAACACCTTTAGAAATGCGAGATTATGAGGCGCGTTTGGTAGTGAGTGGTACGGATGAAGTCTTAGCTATTGTTCGAGATATTACAGAACGGAAACAAACAGAAGCCAAGTTACTGCTGACATATCAGGAACTCGCAGACCTTAACACCAATTTAGAACATCAGGTAGAAGAACGCACCGTCGAATTACAACAAAAAATGCGGGAACTAGAAGAAATTCAACGCATCAAAAATGTTGTCTTGCATACCGTAGCCCATGATTTACGTACTTCGGTGATTGGTAATTTGATGGTGTTAGAGAATTTGGAAATGGGGAGTGGTGAGTGGAAAGTAGGAAGTAGGGAAAATAGGGGAAACAGCGAACATGAACTAGAAGAAAGTACTATTCCCAATCCCCAATCCCCAGTCCCCAATCCCCAATCCCCATTACCCCTTATCCCCAGAGGGGGCCCCACCTTCCCCAATCCCCAACCCCTCATTTCCGTACCGCGTTCTACTATCGATCGCATGATTCAAGGTAATAATCGGCAATTGGGAATGCTAGACTCGTTGCTAGAAATCCACTCCTGTGAGGAAAAAGAATTAACCCTGCATCGGGAACTTGTTCCACTTAGGGGACTTTTGGAAAATATCATCACAGACTTACAACCACTTTTGAAGGAAAATCAGGCAACTTGCAAGAGCTTAATTCCTGAGGGCTTACCTTTGGTGATGGTTGATCAAACTCGGTTTAAGAAAGTTGTGATGAGTTTGTTTAGTTATAGTTTGCAACACAATCCCCCAGGGTTGAAATTTACGGTCAAAACCACAGTAGAAGATGGCATGATTCGGACTCTGATTCAAGATAACGGTATCACAATGAGTAAGTCAGAGTGCGATCGCCTTTTTGATCTACAAATCCGTGATCCCCAAGCCCCCTGTTCCACAGCAATTTGCTTAAAAATGTACCTGTGTCAGCAATTTATTCAAGCACATAGCGGAAAAATTGGTGCCACCAGTAATCCTCGGCAAGGGCTAACCTTCTGGTTTACACTGCCTTCAAGTGGTTAACTGTCAACTGTCTGCCGTCAACACCCCTCACGATGAATTGTTCAACTTAAAAGCAGAATTGGTATTATGACAGTCTAGAAATAGGAAACACCTACAATCGTATAGGTGAAGTTGGTAAGACTCTCATGACTACCTTTTTGATCAAATTGCAGAGGTTGTGGAGAAAGACTCTGTCTGCACTCACGTTAGATGAAATCACCACTGTTTACCAAAATCGCTCTCAACAACAGGAATGGCTGGTAAATAGGCAACGTTTTTTATGGCAGAGGCTACATCTGTGGTTATGGCTAGTACTAGGTTGTCTATTAACATTTACCCTCAGGAATGTATATGACCTATTTTTTCCTCTCCGAGAGTTGAAGGCACTACCCCAGGTGATGAGAACTCAAGGGCTAATGATCAATGCAGCTATGTTGTTGAGTCTGCTGGTTTGTTTTACCCTGCATAAAACGCGGTTCGGTCATCGCCATCCAGGTATTCTATTTTTAGGCTCATCTTGGTCGCTGAGTTTAGCATCACAGTTATTTGCAACCCTTAAAGGTTTTGCCCTGCCCGATACCCTTGGTTGGTCGTTGCTATTTTTAAGTCAAGCTACACTCATGCCTGTGCGCTGGACACTGCATTTAGTGTGTCAGCTAGGGATTTTAGTTTACTACTTTGGTGTGAACACAGCTTTGAGGCTCAGTACACCTGCACCGTACCATCCAGAAATATATAATGTTACGTTTATTCTCTATATCTTTTGGTTTTGTATTATATGTGATTTGGGGGTTTACTTATACGATCGCCTGCAACGCTCCGAATTTTACGCCCGCAAAGAACTGGAGTCAGCCAATAATAAATTACGGCTAGCAGAAGCGAAATATCGCAGTATCTTTGAAAATGCCATTGAAGGTATTTTTCAAAGCAGCCCTGATGGACGCTACATTACAGCAAATCCTGCTTTAGCACGTATTTATGGTTACACTTCTCCCGAAGAAGTAACAGAAAATTTTACAGATATTGAGCATCAATTATACGTTGACCCTAAACGCAGAGCCGAATTTGTCCGGTTGATGGAAGAGTCTGGATTAGCCCCGGAATTTGAGTCACAAATTTATCGTCAAGATGGCAGCGTTGTCTGGATTTCCGAAAAAGCCTACGCCGTTCGTGACGAACAAGGAAATCTCCTTTACTACGAAGGGTTGGTTGAAGATATTACCCAACGCAAACAAGCCCAAGAAGCACTGAGGGTCTTTTTCCATGCTGTGTCCCATGACTTACGTAACCCAGTTTTAGGAACTTTGCTGGTGTTGAGGAATTTACTTAATGACGAGGCAGGGGGCAGGGGGCAGGGGGCAGGG
>NZ_JACJQL010000076.1 GCF_014696625.1 Nostoc parmelioides FACHB-3921 | reverse complement strand
TTATTATCAACAAATCCCCATTTTCTACCAATTTGAACTGCTGCTAAATTCTCAAAGAATGACCAAGCACTATCAAATTGAGGTTTGATGGCTAATTTCCCCTTATTGTCAACGAATCCCCATTTTTTACCGATAGCAACCAAAGCAAAACCATTGACAAAAGCTTCAAGACTATCAAACTGTGGTTTAACCACAAACTTACCACTACTGTCTATGATTCCCCACTTTTTAGCAACTTCGACTTTAGCAAACCCATTCAAGAAGCGATCACAATTATCAAATTGTGGCTTTATGACCAATTTACCTGTGTGGTCAATATATCCCCATTTCTCACCTACTTGGACTTGAGCTAATCCCTCATAAAACGACGAAGCATAATCAAGCTGGGGTTTAACTACTAATTTACCATTGCGATCGATATATCCATATCTCCCGTTAATTTTTACATCCCATAACTGAGGTAATGAATTCTCTTTTGCAGACTTAACTGTGATGGGAGATATTGATTGATGAGTATCACTAGATATAGATGGTGTTGAAAACAATGCTAGCCCAGTTATCGCTACTAGCAAAATCAAGGGATGGTGAATATGAGATTGCATGTTTGTGACTTCATAAGTAGTAATGTCACTTATCCATAGCTCAAAACTAGCTCAATTGTCATCCCTAAAAATCATCGGATACACGAAACCAATACCAATCACCACACAAGTAAAATACTTGGTAATTGGCAGCACCAAATGGACTTTCTTCACGATTAGGTTGATGGACAAAACCATAGGATATGACATCAGGACTTAGACCATCACCACCCCAGAAAACACGAAAATATGCACCACCACGAGAATCCATAGCGTATTTATCAACTTCATATAAACCGAGTTTGCGGTTTAATGTGATTTTTTCTTTTGCAGAAATAGGAAGTTGTACCCGAACTTGTTCAAACGCCGATTGCGATATCATAAATGCTAAACGACGGGGAATGTAGAACTTGAGCAGGACATAACAAACTAAAACTATACCTGCAATGATAGTAACTTCTCTCCAGGGTACAAAAGTTTGCCTTCTAAGTCTAATACTTTTCAAATTCTGTCTTCCTAAAGTTCTCAATCCCCAGAAGAGAATTGCCAATATTGCAAATATTGGTACACAAACAATTGACACCAGCATGACTGGAAAAAAGAAACTATTTAATGCACCAGGATAAATACTGATAATTAGAATTGCGACACAAATAAATAAGGTTATACATATTGCTATTTTGCTAAATATTTTCATGGAGTAAGTTATCCATATTTAAAAAAATCATTTTTAATAAACATTATATTTTTGTGATATTTCTCATGATTTACTATTAAAATCACTTTGGTTTGGGTTCCCAGTTAAAATCATAGGGACAATCGCATTCTTGAGCTTGGTTACAGTTAATTACCATCCTGCTAAAGCAAAAATTTAGGAGAGTCCCGTTGTCAAATTTGACTCGTAAGCTACCTGGACTACGTAAACCAGCACCATGATAACCAATAATTTGATACTTAGAGCTTAAGTTTGATACATTAAAGAAATATGGTTTAGGACTGAAGCTATTGTCACCCTTTAAATCATTTAAACAAAAGGCTTTTGTGATATAGCGTTGTGCGATAATTTCTGCTTCATTTGGAGATGGGTCGCCAATTGCACTGAGAAAATTATCCGATATTTTAGTGATTTTATGAGCTTGATTACAGTCAACTATATGAGTTTTTAAAAAGTTTACTGGGAAAGCAAAACGTAATAAAAAATAAATTAAACCTAGTGTTATAACAAGTGTTAGAATTCTAATCATTGAGATTGGAGTAAGTTTGTTCATTAACTACAAGAGATAACGCTGTTCTAACTTTGTGTTGCTGATAAGAAAATTGCGATCGCCAAGTGCTACAGATGAATACAGAATACTCCATTACGGGTAGCAGCAATTACTTGTTGATGTGCAGTATCTATTGCGATCGCCTGTATAATTGCATCTGTTTGGTACTCTGCTTTCACAACTCCATCTTGGATATTTAGCAAAGCGAGGGTTTTTCCTGCTCCTAATACTAGGGTTTGGTCATTGAGAAAAGTAATATCACTTTGCCAAAGATTTTCCTCATCATGCTGATGTTCGATGTATGGTAGCGATACTTCCCAAACTTTATCGAGAACAGAAGTTGGTGTAGGATGATTATTTATTCCCCAATGACTGCGATCGCTAAATAGCTGGGAACGATTAAATCGACGGTATGTCACCAATAGCTTGTGTTCAAAATGATAGCAAGTATGGATAAAAGTGTCCTCATTGGGACTAAAAATAATGGTATCGTAAAGTTCGCTTTTTTGTTAATGGTAAATCTTGAGGCTTTTTAAATAATAAAAAACAAAAAATTAAACTTAGTAACCATATAATTCTATAGAATAGAAATTTAGCATCCTCCAAAGTTGGAATAGTTGGTAAAAATAAAATTACAACACCAAGAAATGGGGTAGTCAGAAAAACCAGAAGTTTGAAATTTCGATGATACATTTTCTTGCATTTACTAAAATTATTGGCATAACAGCCACCACCCTCGCGTCCACTTTCAGGTATGCTTAGTTGCTAACTGCCATGTTTTTTCGACTTACTCACCATGAAAACTAAGCCAGAAGCAATAATTTGATAAGGAATGAGCAAAACTGCCCCAGTAATAGCTTTCAAAGTCCACCCAATGCCCATTATCGATCGATAAAGTTTTATTGCTTCGTCTCTGAATTCTGGAGCAATCTTTCTGAGTCGGTCTTCGTCTGACCAGCCATTAAAATCAAAACCCAGATAATCAAGCCGCATCTCGGCATATAAATCTGGTAAATATGCCAACAAAGTAACTAGAAGTACGCACGTCATCAAAGATAGAAAACTGCTTAATAGCAAACTAGTCACATAACCCTTCCGCCTTAACAGAGAGGGCATTGCAAATGGCGTTATTACCATCATTACCAAAATAGAAAAATAAATTGCTGAAGACATATACTGCATTTTTACCTAACTATTTATTCCATAGGCGAAAATCACATCATTAATTGTACTTACTGAACTGATTATTAATTTTGATAAGCAGGCAGTTGACAGTTGGTAAAAGCCATTATTATTAGGATTTTCAGTATTTTAATGATGGTATACTTCTTTACGTAAAACTATATTAGTAAACTTCGTCGATCGCAGTTTGCTTGTGTACCCGATTGCTCTCTTCCAGGTCTTACCCAAGCTATATCTCTGTCAGAATCCAACGTCATTTGCGTATCTCGCTCTACATCACTTTGAAATCCACCACGGGTTGAAAATCCTGGATTGTTGCGAGGACTGGTAAACATATGATAAACAATTACTGCCTCTGTCCGTCCCCAAAGATATTGTTGCGCTAGGGTCTCCGCACCCCTCGCATCTCCAACAACAAAACATTCGTTTTGAGCGATCGCGCGATCGCTCAAAGGACGGTAATGGATCTCAAATTCTGCTTGAGTTATATCAAGGTGTCCACTGATAAAATTAACAACCTTTTTACTTCTCATCTGCTGGCTTTTCATATCTTCACAACTTTTGCCTATATACTACAAAAAGTAGTATATAGGCTACACTAAATTTATTCGATTAAACTTGAGTTATGCGAACAATTGTAGTTGGCGATATTCATGGTTGCTATGCAGAATTGCTTCAACTATTAGCCAAAGTAGAAATTACAGAAGAAGATTGTTTAGTCTCCTTGGGGGATATTGTGGATCGTGGGTCTGATTCAGTAAAGGTGTATGATTTTCTCAAAAATCGTCCTAATACCGTCGTCTTGATGGGTAATCACGAACGCAAACATCTCAGGCAAACTCTTTCCTACTCCCAGGAAATTGTCAAATTACAATTTGGCGACAGCTATGACGAATTTTTAGAATGGATTAGTCATCTACCCTATTATCATGAAACCGAATCGGCAATTTTCGTTCATGCTGCGGTGGAAGATGGTATACCCATCGAGGAACAAAGGGAAGAGGTTTTATGTGGTTGCACTGCGGGTGAAAAACACCTGGGAAAACGCTACGGAGATAGTTCTTGGAGTCAGTTATATACTGGTGTTAAGCCAGTAATTTTTGGTCATCGCGTTGTTGGAGATAATCCCCTCATAATTCCCCAAAAAACCTACGGTATTGATACTGGAGCCTGTCATGGTGGGACGTTGACAGCCATAATTCTACCTAGTTTTGAAATTGTTCAAGTACAAGCAGCTAAAGACTATTGGCGAGAAGAAATAGTTAAATGGCAGTTGCCAGTGATGAAGGCTAAACCCTGGGGTAGTTATAAGTGGGAAAAAATTCAGGCGATTTGTGATGAGTTTAGAAATTGTGCAAATTCAGAATTATCGGCTTTTATTGCCCAGAAGGAACAGTGGATGTACGATTTACTTGCCCTTGCTCCCAAAATAATCTTGAAAGTAGAGGAAAAACTGGCGGAATTGATTTCTGTTTATGGTAACGATGGGTTCAAAAAACCAGCTCGTTGTTTTACCTACGCCATCCTACTATATCAAGCTAATGCTAGCAATCTGACAAGCAAATTTCTCCAACAAGCCCTGCCGACACCAGATAAGTGGTTGCAAATCATGAAGGAATTGGAAGTTTAGCCTGGTAACAGGTGTACTTATCCCTAAAGTCCAATTATTAATCCCAATACAATTGTACCTACTGGACTGATTATTGATTTTGATGATTAAATTTTTACCAAAAGCGATTCTCGTTCCCAGAGGCTGAGTCGCAAGCGACACGCTACGCGTTTACGCAGTATAGCGAAGCTAACGCCAACGCGTAACATCTCCAAAAGGGAAATTGCTTAACACAATCCTATCAATACAAAATAACCACCCCGAAAAAAGGCTTAGGGTTAACCAATAATATTTTTAACCCAGTTCGCCGTAAGTCCCCCACTGAATTCGGTACTCCGAATCAGTGGCGGGATATAAGGCGAGAAAAACCGAAATCGTTCTCAAGCAATACGAGGCATAGCCGAGTAAAGACGGAGAACATTTGAGGTTTTTCTAATATTACGTATAACGCTCTTAACAAAAAATATATATCGTGGTAAAATAAGTTATACAAGGAGGTGATATTGAGTGCTACATAGGGTTGTACAAGTTCGTTTATACCCATCCAAAGAACAACAAATACTATTAGCTCGAACGTTTGGATCTGCCCGTTGGTGGTGGAATTACGCGCTAAATAAGTCTATTGAAGTTTACAAAGAAACGGGTAAAGGACTTACACGCGCAGCACTCAATGCACTACTTCCTGATCTCAAAAAAGCAGAAGATACTCATTGGTTAGCTGACTGTTATAGTCAAGTTTTACAAGCCACAACACTCAATTTAACCACTGCATATAAAAACTTTTTTGAGAAACGTGCTGGTTTTCCTAAGTTCAAATCCAAGCATGGTAAACAGTCAATTCAATACCCTCAAAACGTCAAGATTGTAGATAGCAATGTAAAACTCCCAGGAAATATTGGGGCAATCAAAGCCAAAATACATAGACTGATTGAAGGGAAAATAAAGACTGTTACTGTTAGCAAAACACCTTCTGGCAAATACTTGGCATCTATCTTGATTGAGATAGAAGGCGAACATCCTACTATTAAAGAAGGGACAATTTACGGCATTGATTTAGGAATAAAGCATTTCGCTGTTGTAACCGATGGTGAAAAAGTATCTAAATACGACAACCCTAGATATATTGCCAAGCATGAGAAAAATCTCAAGCGTAAACAAAAGAAGTTAGCCCGTAAACAAAAGGGGAGTAACTCAAGGAATAGATATAGAAAAGTAGTTGCCAAAGTGTACGAGCGAGTTAGTAACTCACGGCAAGATTTTCTACATAAACTTAGTTACAAACTGACGAGCGATAGCCAAGCTGTCATAGTAGAAAATCTTCATGTCTTGGGCATGGTTCGTAATCACAATTTGGCGAAAGCAATATCTGATTGTGGATGGGGAATGTTTACTAACTTTCTAGCCTACAAGCTAGAACGCAAAGGTGGAAAGTTAGTTGAGATTGATAGATGGTTTCCCAGTTCCAAGCTTTGCTCTAATTGTTTTTATCAGATTGGTGAAATGCCATTAGATGTCCGTGAGTGGACTTGTCCTAGTTGTGGTATTCAGCATGACAGAGATGGAAACGCAGCACAAAATATTAGAGCAGAAGGAATCAGAATGCTAAAGGCGGAAGGTTCAGCCGTCTCTGCTGTAGGAGGGGAGGTAAGACCAAAACTAGGGCGAAAGTCCAAGTTGCGGCACTCGCCTATGAGTACAGAAGCCAACACTGTACTTGGTACTCCAAGTCAGTGTGGGTAGTTCACGTAAGTAGCTAATTGATTACCTACATCCCGCGTGTTGGCATATTCATATGATGCGGCCGCCCTGATGTCACTGCTAGTAGGGACTTGGAGCAGTTTCTCCCACACTGTTAGTCCAGATGTCGTCTGGCAGTGATCGATCTCGGTGACACACCAGATCGAGGTCAGGATACGTGATTGTGTCTACTGCCGCTCGGTTGCCGACTACTAGGCATCGCGTTGCCTTGGCGCTGCGATTCTCAAGGAAGTGACCTACTGGCACTCCTGCTTGAAAAGTTGCGGCATCGCCAGGACGTAGTATAGTCTCTGCGTCTCCTTCAATGAGCGTGATTTCGCCTTCGAGGACATAGACCATTTCATCCTCAGCACTATGCCAATGCTTGAGTGATGAACGAGAGCCAGGTTGCAGGATTTCGATGAACGCACCGAACTGGGTAAGCCCTCCTGCTTCGCTGATCCAGAGCGTGCGATTTGGCTCGTGCGCGGCGTGAGAAGGGTTTTCCTCTATGATAAGACGTTCGGGAGTGATAACAGTCATGTTGACACCTTTTCTAAACGCAAAGCTATCATATCTACTGCTGTGAAAGATTAATCCGCATAAAATCCCAGATGATTAGCAACTGGGCGATCGCGCATTGGTATTTTAGTATGGGTAGGAGCATTTAAAATTTTTGGCTTCCCCTCTTTGTCTGGATTTGCTACTACCAATGTAGTAGAACCTCCTCCATCGAGATTTATGGCATTATAAACACCCAATTTTGCCATAAATTGAGTTAATTCTCTTTTAGTAAATCCTTCGCTATATAGTGGTTGTTTACCATCTACTAAAACTAACCACAATTTCTTACCTGTTTTGTCGATAGCTGCAACTACTCTCGAATATGGTTTGTCGGTTGAGGAATTTGCATAAATATTTATTTTGGGTTTTCCTTGAAAAACTAATACGTCATCTCCTGCTAGTCCTTGAATAGTATTTTTTGGACATTCTTCACCGCCGGGAATTTGGGCTTGGTTGTTGTTATCAAAGCATAAAACATACCAACTTGATTTTTTACCAGCATATATTTTACTATTAGAAATAGTTTGTCCTAATACCTTTGTCTTATCTCCACTGTGAGGATAATAATGCCACGGTGTCACCTCCTTAAAAGGATAAAAATAGCTTCCGTTGATGGCAAGTTTAACTTGAAATTCTGCGACAAATTCAGATGTTGTTCTCGCTTTGGTTTCATTGTCGATAATGGCTTGTTTTGCAACTCTGATATTTTTTGATAAATTCTCAATAGCTGGAGTGACAAATGGTTTAATTCCAGGTGTATTTAAATCAATCGTTACGATATGAATGATTAAAGGACGTGGCTTTGACTCGATCAAACGCTGATAAACAATCCCCCGAAATAATTCTTGTTGGTTTTCACTACGAGGTGGACGACGAAAATGACCCCAACCATACATTAATATTGGTAAAAACAAGAAAAAACCACCGACAATAAAGCAATAGTTAGATGTTTTGGGACTATATCGCCATTTCATTGCCAAATTTGCTAATTTATTGGTAATTTGGAAATTAATTTAATGTTACTCTAAGCTGAAATATGGATCGTGATAATTTCAATTTTTGTCACCAAAATTTGCAAAATCGCTCATTTAAAGCAATGCAACTTCATGATGCAAATTTTAGTGGTGCTGATGTGCGTGGATGTGATTTTTCTCATGCACAATTACAAAGAGCTAATTTTGTGAAAGCAAAATTTGGTCAGTCATCTAGAATATTTATGAGTTTGCGAATCACTGCATTCATTGTTTTATGCTTAACTTTTGTAGCAGTTAGCGAAATGGCGTTTGGCGTAATAGGAAACACTCCAGAAATACCGGCATGGTCATATACTAAAGCTCTAGTTGTCAGCTTGGCAATTTCTGGATTAGGTGCAAGTTTTAGGAGGGTTTTTACTCAAGAATCAAGCTTAGAAAATTTGATTACAACTATATCAGGTGTATCTTCAGCAGCATTAATTGGTTGTTATTATGGTGGTGTGCTGCAAAATAAAAACCCTCAATTTGCTGCAATATCTGCAATTATATCATCCATAGTAGTAGCAATTTTATGTTTTGTATCTAAGAATGATTTGATGCGAGTAATTGTCGCAGTCGCGGGGTTTGTTTGTAATTACGGTTTAGCTTTTTTAATTAGTAGCGTCGCCTTCGCCTACTTGAGTACCCAAAATTATCTAATCGGTAGCATTTGGGGAATTTTAACTGTGATTTTACTGACTGTAACCATGCGATCATTAAAATTGGCCATTCAAGAAATCACCGCTAATGGTATTACTAATTTCAGGGGTGCAAATTTAGAAAATGCTAGATTTGACTCAGATATGGATCATAAGAAAGTTGATTTTACTGCTGCGAATATACATAAGATTAACTCTTAAGAAACATAGATTATTTTATCGATATAAAATAATAAATGCTTGTTATTAACGATTTTTTGTCTACTTTTTTCATTCATTCCAATTCTTTGGGCGACTTTGTGCGATTCAATGTTTGCTTTATCACAGCTTGCTACAAGATAATGATAGCCAATTTCGTGAAGTAATTCTACTAAATGCTTCTTCATAGAAAGATTCTAGGCTTATATTCTATTCACAGTTTTTGCCTTTAAAGCATCTAAACTTCACACTTTTGAATCTATTTAAGCGCTTCATTACAAGTTTAAAGATAAAAGTATTTTCTTGATAGCTTCTTAATGCTAATTTGGTTAGATATATCCTGGTAGTAACAGTTTAGATGATTGATATTGAAGGAGTAATTCATCAATATAGTTTGCTATCCATGAATAATAAATGGGCTGTTAAACGGCTGACGATTAATCTCACTTCAAGTGAAGTAGAGAGATTAGAAAAACATTGCTCAACAACAGGACGACCAGCAACAGATGTGATTCGAGAGTTAATTCGTTCTTTGACTGTTGAAGAAATATCAAACACAAATTAAAACCTTAAACCTGATCCAAATTACAGGCTGAGACATCAGCAAAGCTAACATCTAAATCATCACCAACTGAGCCTGCTAAAAGTTATTCTGACTCTCAAAATGACTCCATAATTACTGGGCAAATCAAACAATACAAAAGTGAAGATGGTAAATTGATTTCCTTTATAACCTAAAATATATGTATTATTTACCAGATAGCCAGCGAACTAACGAATCCTTACGCTGTTGTTCTTTTTCGGATGGACTCAGTTCAAAAGGGCTTTGCTTTTTGAAGGCTTGAGGATTATACATTCCAGTTTCCCAGTTACCATACATGGGATTGGGCAATGCAATATAAGCAGGCTCTATAGTTTTATTATTAGGAACAGAGTCAAATATTCCATAATAGTTTGAGTATTTTTCTACAGATTTACGCCGTTCTTGATTAGTGACACCAACCTTCTCATCAAAATCATTGAGATTGTCGCCTATTAAAGCAATTACAGTATATTTTTTGCCGTCAGCCTTACCATTTTCTATAGCTTCTCGTCGCCATTGCTTTGAAGTGTTTTCTTTGCCATCAATAATTTTAGTGAACTCTCCTTTGAGTAATACGGTTTTAGGATTGACACCTTTGAACCCGACTGATTTCAAATTATTGATTGTTGCTATCTCTAAATCATTATTTGGGCTACCTTTTTGGCTGCTTCTATCCCGGTTAGAGATAAAAAAGACTGTACCACCATTGTTATTAACGTAATTTACAAACTTAACTGCACCAGGGACAGCCTTAGCTTTGGCTGCTGCCACCCATTTATTCCAGGTTGATGATTCAAAACCGCTATTAGTACCAATTAGACCACCTTGGTAAGCACTATTGTCAAGAACTGTCTCATCAATATCAACAATAACGGCTGGTTGCTTTACCCTTTTGGCTTTGGCTTGGTCAAAGACAATTTTGGCGATGTTAAATGCTTGGTAAGTCAGGGCTTGATATTCTCCCGACTGCTGTACCCAGTTAATAGCCAGTACGGACTGTTCATTTAATTGTGCATTAGTTATCTCTGCGGTATCTTGCTTAAGCCCTACAAGAAGTAGGCTTGAAGTGAGTAATGTAGGAAGTGCAATCAGCTTCAAATATGGATGATACATTTTATTGTGTAATCCTTGACCTATGTTGACAGCTTATTTGCTGTTAGCAAATTTATCTGTACATTTGTAGCACACTGAGCAGAAATGTCACTCAATTCAATTATCTAGGCGATTCCGTTCCGTCAACGTCCTGGCGATCGCCTACATCTCGCCGAGCGATGGCGTAAACGCCCAGCGTAGCTGATCGCAGCTTACCAAGAAACTGGGTCTAAAGCCCCGTCCTTCAAGGACGGCTTTGATTATGGTATAATATTTGCGTAGGAGTTTTCCACGTAAAATGATTGTTTTAGAGTTTAAAGCTAAAGGGAAAACAACTCAATATGTAGCCATTGATGAGGCGATTAGAACCTGTCAATTCGTTCGCAACAAAGCTATTCGTTTTTGGATGGATAACCGAGGTGTAGGGCAGAAAGACTTATATCGTCTTAGCAAGGTTCTCAGACATGAGTTTTCTTTTGTCAAGGCTTTGAACTCTAGTGCTTGCCAAGCTTCTATCGAACGGGCTTATAGTTCTATTGCTCGTTTTTACGACAACTGTAAAAAGTCTGTTCCAGGTAAGAAAGGTTATCCACAGTTTAAGAAAAACAACCGTTCAGTTGAATATAAAACCTCTGGATGGTCACTTTCTGAAACTAGAAAGCAAATCACTTTTACTGACAAAAAAGGTATTGGCAAACTCAATCTCAAGGGAACGTGGAATTTAAACTTCTACCAATTGGAGCAGATAAAACGAGTTAGGTTAGTCCGTCGCGCCGATGGGTATTATGTTCAATTCCTGATTAGCGCAGATAACAAAGTAGAAACACAACCGACTGGTAAAACCATTGGTTTAGATGTTGGTTTAAAAGAGTTCTACACCGATAGCAACGGACATACAGAACCTAACCCTAAGTTTTATCGCACAGGAGAGAAGCGTCTAAAGTTTAGACAAAGGCGCGTTTCAAGGCATAAGAAAGGCTCTACCAATCGCAAAAAAGCCATTAATAAATTAGGGCGAGTACACCTCAAAATAAGTAGGCAACGTGAAGAACACGCTAAGAGAGTAGCGCGTTGCGTAATCCAATCTCACGATTTGGTCGCCTATGAAGATTTGAGGGTTAAAAACTTAGTTAAGAATCACTGTCTCGCTAAATCTATTAATGATGCTGGTTGGTATCAATTCAGAAAATGGTTGGAGTATTTCGGTGTGAAATTTGGCCGGATAACTGTAGCTGTTAATCCTGCGTACACAACAAGCCAATGCTCTAATTGTGGCGCAGTAGTCAAAAAATCTCTATCCACAAGAACTCATGTTTGTGAATGCGGATTTGTGATGGATAGAGATTGGAACGCAGCGATTAACATTCTGAAACTAGCCTTGGGTATTACGGGTCACGTAGGAACCTGGATCTATGATCCGAACGCTTCAGGAGATTCGACCTCTACTCATGCTGGAGAAATCTTGTGTGAGCAAGTTGGGTCTATGAATGAAGAATCTCCGCACTTATAGGGCGGAGAGTGTCAAAGTTTATTGCTCCTTACCAACTGGGAATCCGAAGAATAGTTGCATTTGTGATGGCATAACCTTCCGCCATAGGCGATCGCCATTATCTCAAGGGTTCTACTGGAGGATGATGAGGGAGTACCAGTCGATATGTATCTACCAACTTGGGTTTCTAATATCCACACAATTATGCAGGAAAATAACCATACAGCAATTATCTAGCCAAAATTTTATCTTTTTTTCAACTTTAGTCACTATCGTAAATTTACTGCCCTTGGTAATATCAATTTAAGCGCTTTTTGTTGTAAGTATACGCTTGCAACTACTGTTGTACACAGGATAAAAAGTCTAATTAGTTAGAAACTATGTTAATTCAAAGAACCGTATTATCTCTTCTTGTTTTTTCAGGAATATTATCAATTTCTGCATCAGCGAAAGGTCAATTTAAGTTCGAGCCTCATTTATCAACAAATGAGCATATTCAAAGAGAGTTGCAAATATCAGGATTGTTAGCTCAAACGAATAACAAACCAACAAATTGCGATAATGATACAGTCCTACTTTTTCATACCAACAATAGGAAGTCTGTGCGAGTTCATCGTCCAAGAAATAATTCAGAGCAATTATTAATGAATGTTTTTGATAGTAATATCGCTAACAAAAAGCAAGCGGATTTAGCTGTTTCTGTTCCAGTCAACAAAATATCAGAGAAAAATAAAATCACCTACAGCGCACAGCTTGAAAATAGAATATATAATGCCACAGTTTGGATTAATTCTCAATCTAAAATCCAAGCAGAGTTAACAGCAATGGATCAGAATAAACGTGAGCTATGGAGAGAAAAAGGTGCAGGGGAAGTGACATTAAAATTAAGAGTTTCAGAATAGATGTAAATAGATAATTAATTGTTGAAACCGCTCCATCAAACGAGAAGCATCACTGATATTAAGTGTTTTGTGATGGGCAAACGCAGCGATCGCTCAGACTGGAATGGCACTAAGAAAAATTGTTAATGAGAAATTTCTGCGGGTTTGATTGGAGCATTAAACAAAATTTTGAGACATTTTCTATACAGTATCATCCATCCAACCGCAGATGTTACAATCCCAATGTACCCGTGCTGTGTAATCACGCTCATATTTAGCACCGCATTGGGGACAAAAGCCTGTGAACATCGGATGCCAATCCAGTAACTCAAACTGCTGTTGGGGTGTCCATCTTTGGGGAGGTTGTAGAATCAACTCGCCATTGTAATATGTTGCTCCTTCTGGTTGCCAAAGTTCTTCTGCTTGAGTGTTGGTGTTGGGTCTAAAATCGATGCAGATGTTCCCCTCTACCCCCGATGGATGAACTGCACAGACTAGGTGAGGGTCATGAGAATACATTAAGCAGCGATGGCAATCAGATGTTTTAGGCATATTATCGATGATACAGCTAACTTCTGTCTGTGAAAAACTTGAACTTACAAGCCATAAATTTTAAATAAGGCAAACAAGGTACAGATAATTGTATTTAATCTACTGGGAATCCTAAGAATAGTTATATCAGCGATCGCCATCAAAACCTCCGGGGTACTCCCGCCACATCGGTACTCCGATTGGCGGTGATGGGGGATAGGAGGGTAATTATGTGGGTTCGATGCCCACATAATTGCCAAATCATTGGTTTTTGATTTTCTTTCTAAGACTACGAATGAATTCACGGATTACCTCAGTTTGAGTTCTATCTTGTTCTTTGCAGTAGGCTTTTAATACTTCCAATTCTTGCTCTGGAAGCCTGATATCGATACGAGTAGTCATACACAAGTACAGAATAATGCTGTACAATAGTTATATGCTACTAACTTATCAGTTCAAACTCAACCCCACTTCTGAACAAGTTGTCATTCTTGAGACTTGGGGCGAGTTGCTGCGTCGTCATTGGAACTATGCACTAGGGGAAAGGTTGGATTGGCTAAGGTGTACAAGGTCGCTCCTTGACCGATGTAGCTTGGTTTCTGAGCCAATTGGTGGGATACCGGATAAACCTGATTACTATACACAAGCATCAGACCTCCAACAAACTAAAGACTTATTCCCCGACTACAAAAACATCTATGCCGACTGCCAACAACAAAACCTGATGAGGTTGGACAAGGCATGGAAGCGGTGGTTAATACCTGACAAAAAAGGTAACAGAGGAGGGAAACCACGATTTAAAAAGCGTGGCGATATCTCTTCTTTTACCTTCCCGCGTGTTAATTCACCAAAAGCAGGCGCACATCTAACAGGTAATATTCTCAAATTATCCAAGATTGGTGAAATCGAGGTCATCTTGCACCGTCCGATACCAAATGGTTCTGAGATTAAGCAAGCAACGATTTTAAGCAAATCTGATGGATGGTATGTCAGTTTTTCTCTTGAGGATAAAACTGTACCTGAATTGCTGCCGATTGACGAGATTAAAACTGCTACTGGCATAGACGTTGGGTTAGAAAAGTTTTTAACTACTGCTGATGGACAAAGTATTGAAGTACCGCAGTATTACCGTAAGACACAATCTAAATTAGCGCGTCAGCAGCGCAAACTTGCACGTAAAATTCATGGGTCTAAGAACTATCAAAAACAAGCTAGCAGGGTTGCCAGGATTCACTTACACGTTGCCAGACAAAGGAAAGAGTTTCATTATCAAGTCGCTCACTGGTTGGTTAAATCTTATGACTTAATCGTTTTTGAAAACCTGAATATTAGAGGACTAGCTAGAACACGACTAGCAAAGTCGATACTAGATGTTGCTTGGGGTGCATTCCTCCAAATCATGCAAGCTTTCTTCGGTAAGACGCGGCAAGCATACGCGAGGCGTTGACCCTAGAGGCACAAGTATTAATTGTTCTGGTTGTGGACAGAGAGTTGAGAAAACTTTGGCGGTTCGTGTTCATAACTGTTCTTGTGGACTGGTTATTGACCGAGACTGGAACAGCGCAATTAATCTGCTAAATTATGGGTCGGTTGGACTACCGATTCCTGGCTGTGGAGGCTTAGGCGTTAGTCAGCCTGTGAAGCAGCAAGTCTCTTATGTGAATTTGAGATGCTCCCGCTATACTGCTTGCAGTTAGCGGTGAGAGTTGTCACTGAAAGCTATGGGCAAGCCAGTAGTGGACTTGAACAGCAGCAGATTCAATCAATAATGGAATGGTTGTTTGCAAGTTTGCTCAATGCTGAGTATTCTGGCAAGTCGCATATTATTTGGTGTAACGGCGATCGCTTAGACTCCGGTTTAGAGCAGGTAATGAAGAAAGCAATGCGCCGGGGTGAGCCAGTTTTTCTGTATCGCTGTGGTGGTAGGGTATCGCCATTGCCAGAAGGGCTTTACTGGCGGATGATGGACGAACACCCTTCAATGCGGATTTATCAGTTAGAGATTAAAGATAGCGATTAGTTTCATATTTTACTTACCTAAGAAAAGCCTTGCAGTTTCCGTTTTAGCTCCCAATAACTAGCGTTGACTCTAGCATAATCTCTTTGTAAAATAGCGATAAAACAATCTACATAAGCAAGTGATAAATAACGAAGATATTCATCAAAGCTTTTCATTGCTTCTTCGGGATCATCGCTAATATTACGCAAGGGATTATCTGGCTCTAACTCCATCGTGTAGCCTACCATACGAAGATAAATTTTTCCTCTTTTCAAACGAGCAATATCTTCTTGAGGAATTGGAAATCTAATATTAGAAAGCTGATTAAGTTTCTCTAATAAGCTTGTTCTCATACCTACTCGCCTATTAGGTGGTAAGTCATATTGCATACGTGTGCGAGCAGCATGAGTCTGTCCCATTAAGTAATTACGAATACTGTTAATAAAAGCTTGAAGTTGAGGGTCATTCAATTGTATTGATGATAGTAACTCCATGCGTGACTCATGTGGTGCAAACCTTATATCTATATCCATTTCATTAACAACTTTCATGATATCGAGAGGCTGGTCATATCTAATTGATTCCCAATACTTACGACAAGCTCTCATATAATCTTCGTGAATAAACTTTAGTTGAGAATAAGCTGGTTCAACAAATTTTTCTAATAATTTGTCTTTCTTATCTTGATTTTTGGAAAATTGATTGGAAATAAACTCAATTAAAGCAATAGCATCTGCAATCATTTTTATACATCCTTAAAATTATTATGATATTTAAGCTATAGAATTAGTTGAACACGTTTCCTCCTTTCTTGCTGCCACCAAAAAAGAACGTCGCATACCTTTAATTTCTCGTGGAGCCAACTGTACTGCATATCGCCCGTAATTTGCTCTAATATCTCCTGGTTGAATCACTGAAGCACTCCAACCGTGGGCAGCAAACAACTGTTCTGGTTCATCTGTGCCGAAACGCCAGTGCTTGCTGATCATTCCGTTGGGGTGTTTTGCTCCAACTTGCCACGACTTGACACTGACTAGATCCGCTCCCAAGAAACTACCTTCTGCACTCAACTGGCCAATTGTTTTGAGCAATTGGTTGACTTGGGCTTCGTCTAAATACATCAACAGCCCCTCCATTAGCCAAAGTGTGGGTATGTTAATATCAAAGCCTTGTTCTAAAAGCAAATGTGACCAAGGTTGGGTAAGGTCAGCAGCGATCGCCTGACGATGGCACTTGGCAGGTTGATCTTGTAGGATTGCTTCTCTGTACTGGATTAATTCTGGTAAATCTAATTCGTACAGACGAGTCTTTGGTGGGAAGGAGAGACGAAATGCTCTTGTGTCTAACCCGGCTCCTAGAAAGACTAACTGTTTAGCTTCGGGCAACACAGACAAGATGAAGTCATCAAAGAAACGGGTACGAACTGCAACGAACTGAATGCGAAGTGTAGTACCCAGAGGATTATCACTGTCTTGTTGTTCCCATTTCTCTCTCCAAGCTTTACCTGTATCTCCAGCTAACAGTGCGGCAAATGGGTCATCAAACAGGTGGTCTGGTCTGTCATCTTCTATTGCACGTTTAGTTGCCATGACCAAAGCTGTGCGGCAAACCTCGTCTTGAATTTGGGGTAGTTCACTCATTACCAGAGATTTTAGCAATTATCTTTGCATTAGCATTTCGATTGTCTCACTGTTGTTTGTTAGCAGTCTAGTGTTATAAATGCAAGAGTGTAGCTGATCGCACTAAAGAACAATTCTTCCACGCTGATGCTAATGCCAAACAACAGAAGGTGGGCTTTTGGCAAAGGGATTGATAGAGGGGAGCAACGCGATTTTGTGAGGTGTTAAAAATTAGGGGTCTGTAAGATAAGAGAAAATAGTTTGTAAGTAAGTCGGTGCAATAAAACCAAACTATATGAATAAAAGTAAATAAGGCTCAAAGTCTTTCTCCCCCTGCTTCCTGCCTGATTCCAACAATAATTATTTACGCCGAGCTACTTATACCTTGCTAAGAATCTTTCCAGTGAGATTCACAGTGTAATTCAGTGATTTCTGAAAATTTGTCACCGTGACATTCCAACCGTCAAGGCGCTGCGTTGGTATGCAAGGTTCATTGGGTGCAGCAGTGGGACTGCGGAAACAATAGAATCTTGGTGCAACTTGGGAAATGCTAAGATTGGCAATGGGTTTTTTCAAGTCTGATTTGGCGGCGTTGAATACTGTGCGAGCGATCTCCGTTGGTAGCTCATCAGTGCGGTTGGGAAGTCCGGCGATCGCTTCGGTGCGAATATTAACTTTATCATTGCTAATCCGATATATTTGCTGTGCTGGAGACTTTCCCGCCACCATTACCCGATAGCCCCGAATTCTTTGTTGAGCGCAGGATTCAGCTAAATTCCCCAATCCTAGACAGCTATCAGTAAAGGTTTGAGGCTCAATTTTAGTAATCAGAACAACTGAGGGTAAAATTTGCAAGTGATAGCTGGCGATGCGCTTGATTTCGTTACCCACCGGAATCGGTAAGCCGCGTTCCATCACAGGATTACTACGTGCAATTAATTGTAAATCGTCGGCTGTTTCACCTTGAAACACCCAGCGTTGGCGTTGGTAGGGAATGGTAATTTTCCAGCCTTGGCGAAGAATGGGATCGCAAGCAGCAGGGGCAGAAATATTTTCACAACCGCTTGCCCAAGTTGTCTTTGCAGATGAAATATTAGTTAATGCTGGTTGTCCAGGATAGCCCCATTCTTTCGCCAGGCGAATCGCTACTGTTATCATTGCCGTTGGGGGAATTTCTTCGGCAGGTTTTCCCAGAGAATGGATGTTTTGTCCGTTCCTTTGCATCAAGACTCTAAAGTTACCATTATCAGTGGTGAAATAAACCAAATTTTGAAGTTGATCGGCGATCGCAATTTTCCAGTAAGGTACAGGATTGTACATCCAGATATCGCCCTTAGCAATTCGAGCAACTTGAACGACTTTTGCAGTATTATCAAGTTTCTCTTTGGTAAGCACATCTTGAAGCAGTTGTTGAGTGATCGTCTTTGCTTGTGGTGTAGTCAAAACTTGCGGATTAGCAACGGTAGATTGTAAGGCAATTAGGGAACTAGAAAAAAGCAGACATCCGATAATAGTTGATTTGACTAAGGCTTGCTGGGAAAAGTGTTGCAGCATAGAATATTGATTGAAAAATATCAGTAAATCTTGCAATCTCAAGTTAGCCAATGAATACTACGAATCAGGATTGAGTTACAGATTTGGAAACAAAATACATATTTCAGTAGTTGCAGTCATATTTGTCTGATGCTTGGACTATGAAAGCACGTTATCGTTACCGAATATATCCGACTGATGCCCAACAACTGCTATTGAGTAAAACTAAATTAATAATTTTGCATTGCTAATACTTGACTAGAGTGAATTATTTAAGTAATATTACTAAGATTTTAAGATATTTTTTTACTTATGAATAAATATTTCTTACTACTAGCAGGAAGTACATTATTATATCTAGCAAATGGAAAAGCAGCATGGGCAAGTGGTTTTAGTCCATCTCCTTTATTTCCGACAGTAAATAGTTATCAAACCACTGTTACAACGAATGGAGATTCAGCAGACATATACTTTCCTAATGTTGCTAATTCTGCTAATAACCAGCAAAAGCATCCTATTGCCTTGTTTTTACCTGGCTCTCGTGTTGAGACATTACAATATTCTCAATATGCTAGCATTGTAGCGAGTTATGGCTTTACAGTAGTTGTTCCGAGAAGAATTCGTACCCTCCCAGCTTTTGGATTTACTGGACTGTTACCAGAGGCATCACAAATTAATGATGTTTTAAATTTTATGGTAGCGGAGAACTCAAATCCCAATTCACCGCTCACAGGTACTATTGATACAAATAATTTAGTATTACTGGGTCATTCTTTTGGCGGTTCAGTTGGTCTGACTGCGATAGATAATTCCTGTATTTACCCAGTATGTGAAGGACAATTTCAACTTCCTCAACAATTACGAGCAGCAGCATTTTTTGGCACAAGTATAAATGTAGGAACAGGTCAATTTATTCCCATTAAAAATCAAGGGATTCCTATAGCTTTATTACATGGAAATTTAGATGGATTAATACCTATAGGACTAGCGCAAGAAAGCTACAATTTAGTTCAAGAGCCTCCTAAAGCACTAATTACTATTAATGGGGTTAACCATTACGGTATTACCAATGTTAATAATCCTGTTGGTGCTAGATTAGATTCAAATAATCCAACTTTATCTCAGGATGAGTCAATTGAAATTGTAGCCCGTTGGAGTGCGCTTTTCTTGCGAGGTTATGCACTTAATGATCAGGATGCTTTGGAATATATCAATAGTTCAGGTGATGCACTTGATCAAAATGTTACTGTAACCATTCAAACACAAACTGTACCAGAAACAAATCCAGTTTTGGGTTTACTGAGTATAGTTGCATTCACTATTTTTCCGTGGGCGAAAAGTTGGAAGAAGCAACAGTAAAATCCTGATTAGCAAAAATTTTACGAAAAGAGCGATTACTATCGATGCGGATTTACGATGCTTGGTGTTCGCGTAGCGTTCCCGCAGGGTGGGTAAATTCATTGGAATCCCCGTGAAGCAAAAATCCCCGAATTAGAAATTCGGGGAGTGCCAAATCTTGCATCTCTACATATAAACCCAGATAAAGTAAAAAGATGCGCGATAAAAATACCTTACTCTTATAGGCTTTTATCGCTAAATCTAAGTTTTCGCTTTTTTACTGAGTAATAAATTTGCTTCAATTTTTCTTGGTACAAGATGTGAGCCTCACACGGAGGCGATCGCACGCTCCTGCAAAAGATGAAACAAGCACATTTTACCGATATTTACTAAAGCTTTACTGCATAAGGGTTGTAAAATGTGCTTGTTAAGAGCATCAATTAGTAATACTTCTATATTTGATATTCTTTTCCATCAGATGAGATATGCCTGGATAAGAAATAAAATTCAGTTGCAAAATCCGATTTTGAGGATCGTTATCCCAATGGCTATAAACACTTTTCCAATCCTCTAAAAATTCTGGCTGGACTTGTCCTAGTATCTGCACCAGATGATAATAAATAGAAATATTTGTTGTCTCATCGACGTTAACATCTTGATGAGTTTCTAAATCGAATTGTAAAAAGTGTTTATCTTCTTTGTGACTAATCTGAGCATGGTACATACCTGTTAAGTAACGACCAAGTTCTGGAGATTTGACTGCTGCATCCAGCATATATTCTGTAAAATTAGTCCCTTGAATAATCAAACATTTGTCAGAGCGACCAGTAACAGCTATCAAATCGGGATATTCATCGTTGGTATTTGCCAGAATATTAACTAGAGATTCATCTTGAAGGTTCAGCAATTGAGAAGAAAGAACAGCTTGTTTTAATTCTTTCCAACTATATAAAGCAACTTGATCAAAGAGGATATAACGTACTAATGGGATACCTTGCCAACGAGTTATACAAAGATTTCCATCTACAGTCTCTATAAAAGCGTTTCTATCTATAAAATGAAAAAAGTGCGGAACTGGTGTTTTCATACCCAAAGAATTAGCCAGGTTGGGGTGGCGATAAAGTAATTTTCTCAGGGTCACTGTTGCCAGAGATTCTACCCCTAGACTACCTGTATCACAACTACCGTAAATAGAAAACATGAATGGTGTTGCTTCTTCTACTTCGGCGTTATTTTGGAGAGAAGTTCGCAAGCTTTCAGGAAACGGTTCACCCGTAACTACATACTTGATTTTTTGCCAAGGTAAAGATTGATTTAACTGTTTAGCTTGCAGATGAAAATGAGCGATCGCTGATGGTACAATAAACACAATAATCTGTTCTACAAAGGAATCCATATGAGAGATCATTTGGACAATCTCTTCTAACTGTTTCCCTGGCGAAAATACCACAAAAGGATAAGGTGTGTTAAGCGCTACATTTTTTAACACCCAAGATAAATGCTCTCCTCCCATCCAACTGCTAAGGCTCAAACCAACGATTGCTAGCGTTTTTTTTTGGTGAATAGCAAATGTAGATTCCAGAAACGTCTTCATGACCGCAGGATAAGACTGACTGACAGACTTCATTCCTAGCCAATAAAAAGGATTACCAGAAGAACCAGAAGACCGAAATATTTCAAAAGCTTCTTCACTGTCGTCTGCTAATAGCTCGGAAAATGGATAAGCTAGTATATATGAATTTTTATCTAAATAAGGCAAATCTTCAAATTGGGGTTCCCCTGTAAGATTATTTTTTTGTAAAAAAGACTTATATGCAGGTACAGACCTTTGAGTGCGTTGTGCGATCGCTTTAGCAGTTTCTTTTGACCCCAGAAAAGTTTTGACAAATTTTTGAGTCATGATACAGGCTCCTGAGAAATTAGTAAATATCATATTTGCAGGTAATTGACGAAGCTATATCCTCTAGCCCTTGTCTAACTTGAGTGAAAGTCAGCATACAAAGCAAATATATTTTATGTTTATAGAGATATCAGAAGCTAAGGACGGAGTTATGCAGATTCAAAAATAAATTCGTGGGATTTTTATCTATTGTGGCGAGTATTTTAAGTTTTCAGCGCTGATCTAAATCACAGGCTGATACATAGATAAAAGTTATTATTAATACAATAGATAGACAATTATATACAGATAAATGAACAAAACAGCTATTCTTACAGCATTTCTACTGCATACTCTCTGGAATAGCTGCTGTAGCCCAAAGCAACTTGCCCAGTACGACAGTAGTAAGCGTAGGTGATGGAGATACGCTACGAGTCCGCAATCAACAAGGGTAGCCAATTACCATTCGTCTACTTTGCATTGACGCACCAGAAATGAAACAAACTCCCTGGGGTCAGCAGTCTAAAACTCATCTTGGTCAACTACTCCCAGTGGGTCAGTCTGTGCAAGTTTGCTCAATTGAGCGCGATAAGTATAAAAGGTTGGTGGCTGAGGTATTTATCAACAACCGCTCTGTCAACCTGACAATGGTGCAAGAAGGACAAGCTGTGGTGTATCGGCAATATCTTAAAGGATGCACTAACACCAAAGAACAATTTCTCCAGGCTGAGGCTAATGCTAAACAACAGAAGTTGGGTTTTTGGAACCAATCCCAGCCTGTGATGCCTTGGGATTTTCGGCGAGGGAAGAAGACTCAGCCTGCAACGGTGCGATCGCAACAACAGTGTGATCCTTCCTATCCAGATTTTTGCATTCCGCCTAATGCAGCAGATTTAGATTGCCGTGATATTCCTTACCGCAGATTTAGGGTGAATCAGCCAGATCCGCATGGGTTCAATAGGGATAGGGATGGTGTGGGTTGTGAGAGATGACAATAAAATTTGGCATGACAGAGGGAAATATGCGATGAGCTGATGCCTTGCTGAGTATAACGAGTGAAGAACAAAATAAATTTTACAAAGCTAATATGACAACTGCTATTAACAATTTATTTCATCCAATTTTTTCACAATGGCTCGAATCAGGTCTAGCACCTGAGTCAGCCATAGAAGGAGTTGCCCCTGAATTTGCTAGTTTGCTGCAAGTTCAGGCTGAAGAATTTACATTTGATTCGCTGTTTCATAATGCCCAGATGCCTGATTGGACATGGAATGCCATCGAGTTTAATGAAGTTTTCGATGGACAGTTTTTCTTTTATTTGCCAACTATATGGGCTGAAAGCAGACAACAAGGGCTAAATGTCGCTTTTGGTGATACTACATCCATACGGCAATCGATTTTACTGACCAAAAAGTCTTTGTGGCAAACAGGTATCAGCGAATTTTTGCAAGGGGTTAGAGTTATAGCATTTGCTTATTACCCCTTGCACAAGCCGAATTATAATCAATGGGTTGTCGTAACAAAAGACAACGAGACTGGAGCTATGTGGACGTTTGCTGTATATAGTTCTGGAGACTATCTTGTAGCAGTTAAGGCAGATGCAGCTACAACTTTTGAACTCAATCAACAATTAACTTCACTGATTAATTCTAATCCTTGGTATGGATGGATTGAATCGGCTAAAAAACAGTAATGATGAATTTTTAGCTTGAATTAGCAGAAGCTACAAGCTCACCTGAAGTAGTTCACTCTCCTAAATAAATACCTAAACCACGAGCAGTTTTGACCAGAGCATCTTCTGGGTTAACGGCTTTGTACTGAGCGATAGCTTCCTCTATTGGTACAGTAATCACTTGGCGATTTTGCCAAGCAACCATGTAATCATATTTAGCTGCCTCAATCAAATTGACGGCAGCTACACCAAAAGCAGATGCGACTAATCGGTCTAGAGGTGAAGCTATACCACCGCGTTGGATATGTCCTAAGACTGTGACTCGTGTTTCTGCACCAATGCGATCGCTAATTTGATCGGCTAGATATTCGCCAATTCCACCATATCGTGATTGACCCAAACGATTAGTTAGGGTGAGAATTTCACCGTCTTGAGTTCGTACTGCTTCGGAGACAATAATTAAACAATAGTTTTTGCCTTCTTCTTGACGGTGTTTAATGTGGTAGCAAATGTCATCCATGCTGTAGAGAATTTCGGGAATTAAAATCACATCTGCACCCCCAGCAATTCCCGCAGCGAGGGCGATGTGTCCGGCATCACGACCCATGACTTCTAAAATCATGACTCGACTATGAGAAGCGGCGGTGAAATGTAATCTATCGAGTGCTTCTGTGGCAATATTGACAGCTGTATCAAATCCAATGGCGTGTTCAGTAATACCGATATCATTATCAATAGTTTTAGGGATACCGACTAAGTTGATAGCGCCTTGTTGTGCAAGGCGACGCAGAATTGCTAAACTACCATCCCCGCCAATGCCAATCAACGCATCTAAATCTAATTGATGATAACCAGCAATAATTTCTGATGAACGATCACAAAAACTACCATCAGGCATGGGAAAAGCAAATGGATCACCTTTATTGGTAGTTCCTAACATTGTGCCACCAGAGGTTAATAAAGGATCAACTTGGTCGATTTCTAATTTAGAAACTTGTGGTGGACGTGCCATTAATCCTAAAGTTGCTTGCCGAATACCGAAGACTTCCCAACCTTTACCGCTAGCACAATGAACAACAGCTCTGATAACTGCATTCAAACCAGAGCAATCCCCGCCACTAGTAAGAATGCCTATTCGCCTACTTTTACTCATATTTTTGAACGTTGTAAATGTAAAATAATTTTACTAACTACTAGATTTAGCTAATATTTAAAATTTCTGATTAAATGTTACGAATTTAGGTACTAAAATTTTTATATTACTTAATTTTATTCCCAAATAGCACCATCAAGTTATTAACAGCAAAGTTTTGCTATTATTTGGAATATAAGCTTAATCTTAAAGTATAGTTTTGATTATTTAATTACTTAAAAGTCTAGAATAATTCGTGTAGACTATATTCTTCCGAAACAAAAATTCATGTTTCCAGTAGAGTTAATTTAACCTGTGAGTAAAAAGTGAAATAACAGCATCTGTAGCTTTATACTGATTAAGCGGTTGGGTTTAGCGCGTTAGACTTTACAATCATTAAGCGTTGCTAAATCACCTTAGTTAAACGCTTCAATGTAGTTCAATACAGTTTGTTTGATTCAATCATAGTCATGATTTTAAATAACTATTTGCTTTATGATTTTTCCTTTGCGCTTAACTACGCTCTTGCGTTTCCAGCACATTTTTGATAAATCTCTGAAAAGATGGCAGTTTTTTTAAATAAAAGTAGAAAAATATTATGACTCAAATCACACTGATGACAATGGACAATTTTAGCATTCGACCAATGAAGAGGTCAGAATTAGATGTGGTAATTGATTGGGCAGCGATTGAAGGCTGGAATCCAGGAATTTATGACGCTGAATGTTTTTACCAAGCTGACCAATGCGGTTTTTTCGTGGGTGAATTGAATAATGAACTTGTAGCAAGTATTTCTGCGGTTGCCTACTCTCAACACTTTGGCGTTATTGGCTTTTATATTGTCAAAGAGCAGTTCCGTGGTCGAGGTTTTGGCATGAAGATGTGGAGGACAGCAATGGCATACCTTGGTAGTGAGCGTAACATTAGCTTAGATGGAGTAATTGCTCAACAGGAGAATTACAAAAAATCAGGTTTTCAAATAGCCTACCGCCATATTCGTTATCAGGTTGTAGGCGGCGGCGTTGTGCCGGACGGCATTGTAGAATTGAAAACTGTGCCGTTTGATCAGTTAGTGGTTTATGAGCAGAAGCTTTTTCCGGCAGAGCGCGAACAGTTTCTACGACTTTGGATAAAGCAACCAAACAGTGCTGCATATGCAGTTGTTAGAGATGGGCAAATTGTAGGTTATGGAGTCATCCGCCAAAGCCACACAGGTTTGCGGATTGGGCCGTTGAATGCTGACAATGAACAAATAGCCGAGCAACTCTTACTCGCCTTGCTTGCTTTTCGTTCTGATGCTTTGGTGTTTCTTGATGTGCCAGATGCTAATTTAGAAGCAATAAAACTGGTTCAACGTTACGGCATGAAGCCAGTTTCTGAAGTCGCTCGGATGTATAATAAAGAAATTCCTAACTTGCTTATAAATCGTGTATTTGCTGTGACGAGCCTAGAAGTTGGTTAGCTAAGTATTATTTCACCAATCAGTCATCGCTTCTAAGCTGCTGAAGGAAACTGCTTTAGTCATGATCAAGAAAAATTTACTTAATAACGAAATTTTTACTTTAGACAATATTCTTTTAGCACAAGAGTGTGCTGAGTATATTAGTTTAACGGAAAGTATTGGTTATACAAAAGCTCCGATCAGTACGATTCGAGGGTTCCAGATGCGTCCCGATATCCGCAATAATGAACGTGTTATCCTTGATGATAACCAACGGGCTTTTGACTTATGGCAGCGTGTGTCAGATCATATTCCTAAGACCATTGGCAGGTGGCAAGCAATAGGATTGAATGAGCGTTTCCGCTTTTATCGTTATGATCCAGGACAGAGATTTGCGATACATCATGACGGTTCTTATCGGCGACCGAATGGGGAAGAAAGTCTGTTAACTTTCATGATTTACTTAAATGAAGGTTTTGAAGGTGGTGAAACCCGTTTTCATCTTTCGCCTCGGTACTATGAAAAATGCCCTAATATTACTGTGGTTCCAGTTACAGGTATGGCTTTATGTTTTGTTCATGACGTTGTGCATGAAGGTGTTGCTGTTGTTCAAGGACGAAAGTATGTTTTACGCTCAGATGTGATGTATCGTCAACAGTCAAGAGTCTATTAGTGGAAGATATTGAATATCTAATTCTTGATACCCAGTTTGCTCATCAAACCTTCTTCCAAAGCAAAAATCTTGGGTAGTACCAATGATTATTTCCTCAGTAGTATAGATTATACATCCATCGACAAGATGACCACCAATAGTCTTACCTTGTTGATCTGCTAGAGCAATATGCAGATGTATCCCTTCATTCGATAAAGTTCCATTGAGAGCTAAAATCTCAGATTTTTCATCAAAGGTTGTACTTTTTTCTTGATTAGCAAAGCGAGGAGGTATTCTGGGAGTGGAAGAACATCGTGCCAAACCAGGTATTTCGCTCCAAGAGAGTATAAAAACGGGCTATATGTCAGAAGATGGCGTAATTGAGGCGGTGGAGAAAGTAGGCTTCAAATCAGGGCAAACGCATCTAAATATAGTACAAGAATACTAAGCAAGGGATAAAGGCAGGCATATCTAACGGCAAGGTTCTGTCTAAGTAGGTGGTATAGAGGATAAGTAG
>NZ_JACJQL010000075.1 GCF_014696625.1 Nostoc parmelioides FACHB-3921 | reverse complement strand
TGTGCTGTCGAGGGTTTGCTGATTTCTCTGATTGTTCGATACCTAGTGAGTAGATGATACTTTTTATCAATCCACTCTTTTGCCATTTTGTCAATGCGTAAGTCCTAGAGCTTTTAGAAGAAGCAGAGTTGGAATTACCTCCAGGAAATGGAGAGTTAATCTTAGTTGTCGATGATGAAGCTGCTATTAGAGATATTACGAAAACATCTCTAGAGTCTTATAATTATAAAGCAATTACAGCTAGTGATGGAATTGAAGCGATCGCCTTATATGCAGAACGCCGAGACGAAATCTCTTTGGTGTTGACGGATATGGTAATGCCTTCTATGGATGGCTTAACAACTATTCGGACATTGCAAAAAATTAATCCTCATGTAAAAATAATTGCTGTCAGTGGCTTGGCTGCTCATGATAAAGTCAACGCAGCTTATAATATGGGTATCCAAGCGTTTTTATCGAAGCCATACACTGCTAACCAACTATTAAAAACAATTAATGCAGTCCAGCATAAGAATTAATTTTTGTTGCTAAGCTTATATTATTTGTAAATTTGTATAATTGCTAATTGGTAATAATAATTATATATTCAATTGATATTTTAGAACTATGGAATCAGTGCTGCCATCTACACCCATTGTTGCAATTAAACCCAAAATTGAAGATAGTTTTGCTATCACTTTCGCACCTTTATCTCTAGAAGAAATTTACACTCTAGCCGATGACTCGGCTAATGGTGCTGTGGTAGTAATGAGTGGGATGGTTCGCAATCAAACTGACGGAAAACCCGTAGTTGCCCTAGAATATCAAGCTTATGAACCAATGGCATTGCGTGTATTTCATCAAATAGCAGCAGACATTCGCTCGACTTGGCCTGCTGTCAATCGGGTAGTGATTCATCATCGTATTGGACGTTTACAGATAGGACAAATCAGCGTTTTAGTAGCCATTGGTTGTCCCCATCGTAGTGAGGCGTTTGAAGCTTGTCGCTATGCAATTGATACCCTGAAACATAATGCCCCCATTTGGAAAAAAGAACATTGGCAAGATGGTTCTAGCAGTTGGGTGAGTATTGGTGCTTGTGAACAGTCAGGACAAAATTGCTAAAATTTTCGACGTTACATATTTGCGGGATGAATTCAGACTTCTCTGTTCAATCATTCGCGATCGCACCATCGCTTCTTCTGCTGGAGTTTCCCATCCCGATGCAATAAAAGTATTTGCTGTATACATAGGGTGCGTTAGACACGCAGGTTGGGGAGCCAGTGCGTTGAGAGGGTTTCCCCCGTTGTAGCAACTGGCGTTAGAACGGAGTGCAACCCAACATATACAAGGCGTTGGGGTGTTGGGTTTCGTCCCTCAACCCAACCTACATTTGAAATCTGTATTTTGTTTCCAAATCTGTAACTCAATCCTGAGTCTTAGTATTTATTGGCTAACTTGAGATTGCAATATTTACTGCCCCTTCGGGGCTAATTTCTTCCCCTACTCGCTACTCCCGCCCCGAAGGGGCAATGAAAAACCGTATAATTCTTTCAGAAATTTTTGTTGATCCATAGATAATTATTAGAACTTCAACTAGATTGGATGAGCTAATTTCCTAAGTAATCTGCAATCAAGTTGAGTTATCATACATTATTTGCAAGCATACATAGTATGACTTCTCCGAGTATTTCGGCACTGTGTGGCAATCGTAGCATTATACGCAGGGACATTATCAGGATGAACCAAGGCGACAGAAGTTAATTGGAATCATCTACGCTGGGCGGTTACGCCATCGCAGTCCGCCAGCAATACCCTTAGTTTGTCAATTCAATTCTCATCCCGGCCGTGAACTTGTGCAGGTGGGCTAGTTGCTTCCACCGCAGTAAATGGTTCTAAAATTTTGTAGGTGTGGCTAGCGCCTTTCGGTACAGTCCAAGAACTTCCTGGTTCTAGTAAGATCATTTGCCCTTCAATGTGCAGCTCGGCGCGCCCGTTAATTACATAACCTACGGTTTCGTATTCGCGGCTGGTTGGTTGTTTATCTTCTCCTGGTTGTTCGTCTTCCCAAAGACGCATAGAAACGGATTTGCCAGATGCTAAATATTTCTGACCGAGTTTACCCTTGGGGGAATAGTGAGAGTCTATTTTTTTGACGCTGGTATCGCTCATATTTAATCACCTTAAGGTTTGAGTACAACTTTGATGCAGCTATCTTTTTTGTGTTTAAAAATTTCGTAACCGTGGGATGCTTGTTCTAGGGGGAGGGTGTGGGTGATGACAAATGAGGGGTCAATTTCACCGTTTTGAATGCGTTCTAGTAAGGGTTTCAAGTATTTATGGACATGAGTTTGTCCCATCTTGAAAGTTAAGCCCTTATTCATTGCTGAACCCATCGGGATTTTGTCTAGAAAGCCGCCATATACACCCGCCAGGGAAACATGACCGCCTTTAGCCGCAGACACGATGACTTGTCGTAATGCAGTTGGTCTGTCTGTTTCTAGCCGCACAGCTTGCTTTACTTGGTCGTAGAAAGCCATCAAGTCTGTACCGTGGGCTTCCATGCCAACCGCATCGATACAAGCATCAGGGCCGCGTCCACCAGTCATCTCTTTCAGTGCTTCCCCAATGTTGACCTCTTCGTAATTGAAGACTTCCGCATTACATTGTTCTTTAGCCATTTTTAGGCGTTCGGGAATGCGGTCAAAAGCGATAACTCTTTCCGCACCCAACATATATGCACTCTTGATAGCAAATTGCCCAACAGGGCCGCAACCCCACACAGCCACAATATCACCAGGTTTAATATTGCAATTTTCTGCCGCCATGTAGCCTGTGGGAAAAATATCAGTTAAAAATAATACTTGTTCATCTGGTAGATTATCGGGGATTTTGAGCAAGCCGACATCTGCAAAGGGTACACGGGCGTATTCTGCTTGACCCCCAGCATAGCCACCAAATAGATGAGAGTAGCCGAATAGACCGGCTGGAGAATGTCCCATTTGCAGTTCTACCATCCAGGCGTTGGGGTTGGAGTTATCGCACAAAGACCATAAATCCCGTTGACAGAAGAAGCAAGAACCGCAGGAAATGGTAAAAGGGACGACCACGCGATCGCCTACTTTCACGTTTTTTACAGCACTACCCAACTCGACAACTTCTCCCATGAATTCATGACCAAGGATATCGCCACTTTGCATTGTGGGAATATAGCCATTATATATATGTAAATCAGACCCACAAATAGCGGTAGATGTAATTTTAATAATTGCATCACGCGGGTTAATAATTTTTGGATCGGGTACAGTTTCTACCCTGACATCATTTGTTCCATGCCAGCAAACTGCTTTCATATTTATTATTCCTTAGTCATTAATTTTTCATCTCTGAATTCAGGTCATAGATCCCCGACTTTTTAAAAAAGTCGGGGATCTAAACACCCGCAGGTTGTTAATTATTAACTCCGGCTTCTAGCTTCTCTTACACGCTCAGGCTGTTGATAATAACCACCCTCACTCTGAGTATTTTGATGAACAGTTTCACCTATTTTTCGTTGTACAGATTTACCAAAATCTTTAGTAGCTCTGGGTGTATCTTCATCCAAGTTCAACTTTTCACGCACGTTATCAGCAGTGTTTTTGAGGCGATTTTGGGCATTTCTTACTTGATTATCGTTTCTGATGCCTTCGTTATCAGGAGTACCTTTATAGTAAGTGCCTTCTGGTGTTTGCACTGTATTAGCTTGAGCAATCATCGCAGTACCGTAGGTAAAAGATTGACCTACAAAGAATGTTGCTGCTACTAAGAAAACAACCAGAATTTGACGCAGCAAAATATTTTGTATCCAAGAGATTACGCGATTCATAAAAATCCTCAATGAGATTATATGTATATTGTTGGTTTAATAAATGTGATTAAACATCTATCCGCAACTAGGTTTAGTAATCAGTAATTAGTAGTAGTTTCGGTCTAGAAAGGAGCAACTGTAGAGACGTTGCCTGCAACGTCTCTACTCCCTTTACGGTTTGAGTACAACTTTGATGCAGTTGTCTTTTTTCTGTTGGAAAATGTGATAACCGAGGGGTGCTTGTTCCAGGGGTAATTGATGACTAACTACAAAAGACGGGTCAAGTTTGCCATCTAGGATGAGTTGTAGTAACAAATTCATGTATTTCTGACCGTGCATTTGTCCCATCCTGAAGGTTAGACCTTTATTAAAAGCCGCACCCATCGGTATTTTGTCTACAAACCCACCGTAGACACCCATAATTGAGAGAGTCCCACCTTTACGACAAGCCACCATCATTTCCCGCAATACATGGGGGCGATCGCTTTCTAGCCTCAGCTTTTGCTTTGTTTGGTCATAAAAGTCTTCTAAGCCAACGCCATGTGCTTCCAACCCGACTGCATCAATGCAAGCATCAGGGCCGCGTCCGCCGGTCATTTCTTTTAAAGCCTCACCTGCATTGACTTCTTCGTAATTTATGACTTCAGCTTTAGCATATTTTTTCGCCATCTCTAGACGTTCGGGAAAGCGATCTATGGCGATGACCTTTTCTGCACCCATCATATAAGCACTAATCATGGCGAATTGTCCGACAGCGCCACAACCCCAAACGGCGACAGTATCACCCAGTTGAATGTCACACATCTCTGCACCCATATAACCTGTGGGGATAGCGTCGGAGATGAATAACAGCATTTCGTCTGGTAAGTCTGGTGGAACTTTCACCACACCGACATCAGCGAAGGGGACGCGGATATATTCAGCTTGTGCGCCAGCGTAACCACCTAAGAGGTGAGAATAGCCGTAAATGGCTGAGGTGATGTTGCCGTAGAGTTTTTCTTCTAACCAACCTTTGGTATTGGAGTTATCGCACAGCGACCACATATCATGCTCACAATAGTGGCATCTACCACAGCCAATTGTAGAAGGAACAACAACGCGATCGCCTATTTTTAAATTATCAACTCCGCTCCCCACCTCGACAACTTCCCCCATAAACTCGTGACCAATAATGTCACCCTGCTGCACTGTCGGGATATAGCCGCCGTAAATATGTAAATCAGAACCACAAATTGCGGTGGAAGTAATTTTAATAATCGCATCACGCGGATTGAGGATTTTCGGGTCTGGTACAGTCTCCACCCGCACCTCGTTAGCACCATACCAGCAGACTGCTTTCATAATTTAGTCATTGGTCATTGGTTATTGGTCAATAGTCAATAGTCCATAGTTATTCTTCTCTGCTCCCCCTGCTCCCCCTGCTTCCCCTGCTTCCTCTGCTTCCTCTGCTTCCTCTGCTCCCCCTGCTTTCTTACTTCCTCCCCGATGGTTGTCCCTCGGTGGTGGCGATTTCTCCGGCTTCCATGAGCATCTTGAAACGGCGTAGTTCGTCGCCAATCTGCTGTTCTGGTTCCTCACCGAAAAGTTTGGCAACAACGGCAGCTAAAGCACCTCCGGGGGGATTGTATTCTAAGACTACTTTCACTTCAGTACCGCGATCGCCTGGGGCTTTTTGAAAACGCACAAAACCGGAGTTTTCCACGTCTGCGCCTTCCGCAGAGGCCCAAGAAATAAACTCATTTTCTCGGTCTTCTAAAATGTCTGCATTCCATTCCACACTGTTACCTAAAGGTGCGTTGGCTATCCAATGAGAACGTTTTTCGTTGTACACCTTCACAGATTTAAGATGCTTCATGAATGTGGGTAGATTCTCAAAGTTGTGCCAATAACGGTATAGTTCATCTGCTGGCTTATTGATTGTCACCGTCTTTTCAACTTTGATGGGTTTATTTATCCCTATCGCTTCTTGCGCTTGCTGAATTGTGCTTTGTTTCGTCGCGCCTTGATAAATTAAACCACCACCAGCTAAAGCCGTCAGCACTCCCCGCAAAGAAGCTTGTCTTAAACCCAGCAACACTAACGCCCCGCCGCCAATCAGAGAAGCCCAACGTTCCGTATCACTAGCTTGGCCAGGTGTATTTCCCTGTTTATCTCCTGATGTCAAAGTCACACTCTATATCTCCAATTAAATATGGGGAGTGATACCAATTCAAAATTCAAAATTCAAAATTCAAAATTAAAGAATCTCCTCCCCACTTTTTATTCCCTCTTTTACATCGATACAGCTGCCCCTGTTGTTGGCTTAGGCGGCTGGACTGTAGCATTTGTACGTGTACGGTATAGTGATACTAATCGCTGTTCGTATTTGACCAAATCTTTGTAAATTTCTTTGAAAATAGCGGTTGCTATAGGGTCAGTGTACATGGCGCAGAGATTACCAATATCACCAATACCTGTTTGTAAATCGCCTAAGGCGCTGCGTATTTGATATATGTCATCGCTACCAGTTAAAGCGGTTTTCACTTTGGCGTATTGATTAGCGATATTTGCACCGAGGGAGGGTTTCTCACCCAGTCTAGTCAAATAAGTTTCTAGATATTCAATATGACGCTGTTTATTGGTAATCATTTCTTGGAACAGCGCTTTTGCTTCTACATCAGATTCTTTTTCTGTGTACTTCTCCAGCGCTTCCAGAGAATAACGTTCTCCACCTAAAGCAGTGTTCAAACCTCGGACAATATCACCTTTGGTTGAACCGCCCCAAGCATCGGCCAGTTTCCACCACTCTGCGTTCCTATCTTTTTCATCTGGTAAGGCTGCATCTTTACCGCCATAACCTAGACGACTCAAAATAGCTGTGGTGAAAATTGCCAAATCTCCAGGTTCACGGGATGTAATCAAGTTACCGTCAACAACTAGCGCCTCATCTACATAATCAGCACCAGCATTAATCATGTCTCTGCTGATAGCAATAAAGCCTGTGGCTTGTTTACCTCGCAGTAAGTCGCCTTCAATTAAGACTTGTGGCCCGTGACAAACCGCAGCTACCAATTTTCCTTGCTGCATCGCTTCTTGTACAAAGCGGACTGTATTAGGGTTGCGGCGCATTTTATCGGGAGCCATACCACCGGGAATTACTACCGCATCAAATTCAGAGGCGATCGCTTCTGTCGTAGTACCATCAGCTTGGGTAGAAAGTCTACCTCGTTTTCCCTTATATTTTTCGTTCATCCGCGAACCGAGGACTACCACCTCAAATCCTGCTTGTTTTAACCCATTACAAGGAATAATAAATTCAGCATCTTCTACTGCTTGTTCAATGAGAATAGCTACTTTCTTTTTCCCAGAATTATTATGGTTGGTCATACTGTTTCCTATCTAACGATAAACTAAAATTGCGACTTGGTAATTATGCTGGCACTTCACCAGTGGGTGACGTGCCGAACATTTCTTCATAATCATGGGAGAAGTGAGAATGTAGTTTGGCAAATTCTTCTGGTCTGATAGCATTTTGCAAAACGGCAAAAACAGCACGTACATGAATTGCTGTTGTTGTTGGTTCTAGATTCTCTTTTCTACTCACGCGTATGATGAAATCTTGTAAATTAAAACTTTCGTCTGGTTCCCCTTCTCTTCCTCGTAGACAGTCTGCCAACTCTTGTGGTAGTTGAGCAGCTAAGGTCTGGGCTTCTTCACCTGAAATGCGTTCTTTGATAGTTTCTAAAGTGGCACAGGTAGCTCTTTGAGCCTCGTCAGGAGAATTGGATTGAGCAAGGCTTTGTACATGAGTAATAAATTCTTTGTATTCCACCTTCTACCTCCACTAATAAAAATCGATAATCGAAAGTAAGATTCAAATAACAGTAAATATGTTTTGGATAAGTACAAAAAATAGTTATGAGTTAAAAATTATTGATCAGTTTTACTGGGTATTAAGAACTCCTAACTCATAACTAACAGATTCAACTACAAGTGGCTTAACCTTGATTTCATACTTTTTAGGTTAGGTGTAAATAGCTAGCATTACTTCGTTCTCAGGAGATAGATCCCTTTATTTCTAAAGTTGTACATCTTTTGCAGTACAACTTAATGGAAATAAAAAGTTATTGTGAGAACATAGAAATGGCTAGTATTATGACAGAAGAAACTAATAACCAAAAATTTAATACTGATGATTTGCCGCAGGAAATTACCGAATCCTATGGTACTGGCGTTAAAGAACCACCAGGATACAACATTGGTATAGGGCATGAGTACACAGAGACTAGCCCAGAATTTGACCTGGGTGACGGTGATGAGAATAATTATTGGGCAGATACTGTGGGTGATGAAGCGGTAGGTGGTACTGCTCCCACGCCTGAACAAGATATTACTGAGGAAATAGAGGCCGCCGTGGGGTTGGAAATGCCTGATCAAGCTTCTCTCCGCACCAATGAGATTTTAGAACAGCGTGATGATAGACGCTGGGAATTAGATCCCACCTCTTCTGAAGATTATGAAGATAGGGGATGAGGGATTGGGGGTGTTCAGATCCCCGACTTTTTAAAAAAGTCGGGGATCTATAGACTTGTCACTATTTCCTTTTCCATTTTCGTAAGACAATAACTGAACAGCACAAAAGTGCAATTTGTGGGTGGATTGTATTTAAAGAATTCACCCTTAAGTATTTAAGAATTCTGTGAACTATTCTCTGAACACGGATTTATAAGTATATACTTAGGTGGCTAATAGGTAGCCTGTTAGTAGCTACTTAATATAGCTCAGTTTTGATTTTGATTTTGCCGACGGCTCTACCAACTTTTTCCCAGGCTCTAGCTGTTTCTATGTCTTGCCAGTCAGAGCGGAGAATTTCTGCTTTTTCGTAACAAATTTGCGACATAATCTTGAGCATCTCTGACACATCCATGCTGTCTAGCATGGCTTGGATGTCTTCTTTGCTGTATATATTGCCGTCTCCATTGCACGCTTCTAGTCCCATAGGTCGGAGAAAAGTTGTAGATTCTATATATATTTGGATAATACCCGCAATGTGGCTATCTTCATATATTGCAATAGAATGAGATAAATATCGCTTTAACAACAGCTAGATGTATATCTTATGATTAACTCAATTGTTTAATTAAGACAAATATCTTACTCTATTAGTAGTGATGTTTAAACTACTCCGACTAGTAGCTGGGGCGATTTATGCCTACATCATAGTTTTAATGGAGTGTAATAGCACGAAAAAATAGATGAATGCTGACTATTTTTTTAATCAGGGATTACCCGATAATTTATCGAGAGAATATCAAAGAACGGTCATTGGTGGCAATAAGCCAACCAATCGCAAGGTTGATGCGGAAACTTACTGTAAACGAGGGATTACTTTTAGCCGTGAACTGAAAGATTATCAGGGGGCGATCGCCTTTTTTAATCTAGCGGTAGAAATTAATCCTAATTATGCCCAAGCCTATTATCATAGGGGGAATGCGCGTTACTGTCTAGCAGATTTTACAGCCGCGATCGCCGATTATGATCAAGCATTACAAATAAATCCTACATTCGCAGAATATTATTATTGTCGAGGTAACGCTTACTTGGCTCAAGGTGACTACGATCAAGCAATTGCCAACTATATCAGCACCATTGAGTTTGATCCTCTGTTAGCCAGTAATATTAATGAAGATATTGCGAATGCCTATTATTACCGGGGCTTACAAAATAGTGACCACGGGAATTATCAAGAAGCAATTATAGATTTACAACAAGCGTTGCAATGGCATCCTTACTTTGCCGCAGCTTACAGCATTCGCGGAAACATTTACTATAAATTGGGAGAGTACCGACAAGCGATCGCCGACCATGAACGGGCAGTACAATTAGACCCTAACCTGGCCGAAGCCTACCAAAACAGAGGTAACGCTCACTACGCCTTAGGAGCCTATCAAAAAGCGATCGCCGATTACAACCGCACACTAGAAATTAATCCTCATCAACTAGGAGCATATTATAATCGCGGTCTGATTAGTTTTTATCTCAACGAATATCAACAAGCCTTCGCAGATTTCAACCAAGTCTTAAATTTCAATTCCAAAGATGCACAAGCATATTACCAACGGGGATTAATTTATGAGGCTTGGCAAGACTATCAAAGTGCATTGGCAGACTATAACCAAGCATTACAGCTAAATCCGGAATTAGCCGTTGTCTATGGTGTACGTGCCAATATCTACCGCCATCTAGGAGACTACCCCAGCGCCTTAGCAGATGGTAATCGCTTACTGGAACTACAACCCAATTTCGCCGCCGGATATTGCGATCGCGCCACATCCCGCCGTTGCTTGGGTGATTACCGGGGAGCCATTACCGATTACAATCAGGCATTACAAATTAATCCTAACATTGCTGAAGCCTATTACGGTCGAGCCATTGCCCACGAAGCCCTACAAGACTTGATTGGTGCAATAGCAGACTATACACAATCTATCCGTATATCCCCGGATTTTGCCCCCGCTTACTGCAATCGCGGCAATGCCCGTCGTCAGTTGGGAGATACCAAGGGAGCCGTAACAGACTACAATCAAGCCCTAAAAATCAATCCCCAACTCAGCGAAGCTTACTATAACCGAGGTTCGCTGCACTACGATCAACAAAATTATCACAGTGCGATCGCCGATTATACCCAAGCTTTGGAACTACAGCCAGAATCCGCAAGATATTACAGCGATCGCGCCCATGCTCGTTACGCCTTACAAGACTATCATGGAGCAGTAGCAGATTATACCCAATCAATCGCCATCAACCCAGGTTACGCCGAAGACTGGTACAATCGAGGTCGTAGCCATTTACTCTTGGGATACTTAGAAGAAGCACTAGCTGACTTAAACCAAGCCCTCAAATTTCAACCACACTGGGCTTCAGCTTACCTCCTGCGAGCCGACATTCTCCGCAATCGGGGCGACTATCAAGCAGCGATCGCTGACTTCCAAAAATCGGCTGATCTCTACTCTCAAGAGGGCAAAACACAAAACTATCAACAAATTCTCGAAATTATTGCTGGACTAAAGTAGAAGCAAGGGGCAGGGGAGGCAGGGGAGGCAGAGAAGAATAACTAATGACAACTAACAACTGTACAGGCGGGTTGACAGATATCCTCACTCTTGGACGATGATCTTCACAAACCAGCCCCTACCAACAACGGACAACTGTACAGACGCGATTAATCGCGTCTCTAACAACACAATCATTTTCTTTAGCCAGATACACTTCGAGTTCCCGCGAATGTAGTATAGTCTGCTGTGATAGTGCCATCTGTTTAGTTGATAATTTCAGGAGTTTTGGGAATGACAGTTACAGCAGACCCCGTGACTTTGATGAAGCAAGAAGTGGGCAAAGCCGCCGCCGCTTTGGTAAAGTCCGGCTCAATTGTAGGCTTAGGTACAGGGTCAACTACAGCTTACACAATTCAATATTTAGGCGATCGCCTCAAATCTGGTGAACTAACTGATATTGTTGGTATTCCGACCTCATTTCAGTCAGAAGTTTTATCCAAGCAATACGGCGTTCCTCTCACAACCTTAGACGCTGTAGATCATATTGATATCGCTATTGATGGGGCTGATGAAGTTGACCCCCACAAAAACCTCATTAAAGGTGGTGGTGCAGCCCATACCCGCGAAAAAGTAGTTGATTACTTAGCCAATCAATTCATTGTTGTAGTAGACAGTGGTAAATTAGTAGACCGCTTAGGTTCGGTTTTTGCCGTACCAGTAGAAGTTATCCCAATGGCGATTACCCCCGTCACCAATGCGATTAAGCAACTAGGTGGCAAACCAGAATTGCGGATGGGAGTAAAAAAAGCCGGGCCAGTCATCACCGACCAGGGCAACTTTGTCTTAGATGTCCGATTTGATTCCATTGACGACCCAGTTAACCTCGAAAAAATATTGAATAATATTCCTGGGGTTCTAGAGAATGGTATCTTTGTCAACTGTGCAGACATAGTTTTAGTTGGTGAAGTTAAAGACGGCCAGCCACTAGTCAGACAACTATAAAACTTAGGGTGTAGGTGTTCAAATTCCCTACACTTTCCCAGATTCCAATGATCATAGTTCCAATCCAATTTTGTAGTGGCATGGCAAGGCTAAAATGTTGCAAAAAATTGTAGGTTGGGAAGCCACCGCCGTTGACGGGTTTCCCGGCTTGGGGCGAGTGGCGTTTGACGTAAGGAAACCCAACACCAGGAATCTATGTTGAGAGATCAATGTTGGGTTGCGCTTTGCTTAACCCAACCTTGTATATTGAGAGACGTAGTAGACCGTCCACTATCAAGGTTGTACCTTACCTAGCACAATTCTCCCGTGAATGTGCGACACCAAAATATTAAGCCATAATAAGTAATTTCAGATTGCTGCGGGAATTATTCGACATTGTGGGTAATCTCAATAATAAATACCCACTTATTTGTTAACTTCCTGAGTTTATCTCATGATTGAAATCCTAGCAACACTTTCTGCTTCTGCGGCAGCAGGAATCAGAATAGGCGTACCTTTATTGATTATTGGATTGTTGCAGGGGAGTAACTTTTGGTCGCATATTCCGATTTTATCTCGTATTTCTTCGCCGGTTCTGCTAGGCTGTTTAATCACTTACTCATTAGTAGAATTATTGGCCTCCAAAAAATTGTGGGGACAAAGAGTTTTACAAGTTATTCAGTTATTATTATCTCCCCTTGCAGGAGCAATTATGGGTTTAGCAGTAGTTTCAGCAACAGCAACCCCAAATTGGCTAATTATTACTATAGGAAGTTCACTGGCTTTAGTTCTGCAACTAGTTCAAATAGGTTGGTTTTATCGCTTGCGTGGTTTGCCACTGTGGGCTGTTTTTCTGCAAGATACTTTGTGTATAGCTCTAGTGCTTTTTGCTTTTGATGCTCCTTGGCAAGGCGGAGTAATTGCTTTAATCCTGCTTTGGTTTGCTGTGCGTAGTGCTAAAGAATGGTACAAATGGTACCACAATAAGGTATAGAAGATTTGGGACTGGAAAATCAGTAACTTCGGGTATCAAAGTATGTGGGTGTGAGGATAGAAAACAGTGAAATTCTTACATCTCTATACTTTTATGCCCTTAGATACTTCAATTCAATCTCAATAGTAAATTTTTGTGTATCAGTGACAACCGAGAAATCACGGTCAAAAGTGTAATTAAATGATACATAAGTGTTAAAGTTTTTGTTAAAGGCAAAAAATTACGTTTAAATACTCCTGCAAAAATGTAAAACTAGCCCTAGTCTCAAAAAGTACCTATATATCAAGTTACTATGCTTAGGTTAGTTGGCTATCAAAATTTGACGCAAATTTATGCTGGAACAAGAACCCTAATTTATCGAGGGATTAGGGCAGAAGATCAAAAGCCAATAGTTATTAAAATATTACGGCATGAATATCCTAGCTTTAGTGAATTAGTCCAATTTCGTAATCAATATACTATTACTAAGAATCTCCATATTTCTGGAATTATTCAAACTTATAGTCTAGAAAATTATGAAAATAGTTATGCTCTAGTAATGGAAGATTTTGGGGGAATTTCTCTCAAAGATTGGTCAAGCCAGAATAGTGAAATATCTTTAGATGAGTTTTTTCATATAGCTATTCAAATTGTCACTATCTTAGATGGACTGTATCGGAGTCGGGTAATTCACAAAGACATTAAACCCAGCAACATCCTCATTAATTCGATAACTAAAGAAATTAGACTGATTGACTTTGGAATTGCATCCCTTCTTCCCAGAGAAACCCAAACTCTCACCAGTCCTAACGTTTTAGAAGGAACCTTGGCTTACCTTTCACCAGAACAAACGGGACGCATGAACCGGGGTATTGACTATCGCAGTGATTTTTATTCTCTTGGGGTGACTTTTTTTGAACTCCTCACAGGACAGTTACCTTTTTCCTATGATGACCCCATGAAATTACTCCATTGTCATATTGCCAAACATCCGCCACAAGTTCAAGAAATCAATTCAACTATTCCTTTAGCTGTGTCTAACATCGTCTTCAAGCTGATGGCTAAAAATGCTGAAGATAGATACCAAAGTGCGTTGGGGATAAAACATGATTTAGAAACTTGCTGGCGACAATGGAAAACCCAAGGAGAAATTAGGGTTTTTGAATTGGGGAGTAGGGATATTTGCGATCGCTTCATTATCCCAGAAAAACTATATGGTCGCCAAGCAGAAGTCCGACAATTACTCGCAGCTTTTGAGAGAGTCTCCCAAGGGAATAGGGAAATGATCTTGGTTGCGGGGTTCTCTGGTATCGGTAAAACCGCAATTGTTAACGAAATTCACAAACCAATTGTTAAACAAAGCGGGTATTTCGTTAAGGGTAAATATGATCAATTTCAACGGAATATCCCCTTATCTGCCATTGTCCAATCATTTCGAGATTTGATGGGACAATTATTAAGTGAAGCCAATACCCAAATTCAGGACTGGAAAACGCAGATTTTAGCCGCGCTGGGAGAACAAGGGCAGGTAATTATCGATGTTATCCCTGAACTCCAATCAATCATTGGTCAGCAACATCAAGTTATAGAACTTGAACCAAGTGCAGCACAAAATCGCTTTAATACACTCTTCTTAAAGTTTATTCAAGTCTTCACAACTAAGGAACATCCTCTAGTTATTTTTCTCGATGATTTGCAATGGGCTGATTCTGCATCATTGAAATTAATTCAGCTATTGATGAGCCAAATCAATAACCATTATTTACTGCTAATAGGAGCCTATCGTGATAACGAAGTCTTTTCAGGGCATCCTTTAATTTTAACACTACAAGATATTCATAAAAACACAGAAAATATCGAGACTATTACTCTAAAGCCTCTAGAGATGTTGCATCTAAATAATCTTGTTGCTGATACTCTCAAATGCACTACAGAATTGTCCTTACCATTAACACAATTAGTTTATCAAAAAACACAAGGCAATCCTTTCTTTAGTAATCAGTTTCTGAAATATCTATACAATGAATATTTAATTACTTTTAATCTTCATAAGGGTTTTTGGGAATGTAATATATCCCAGGTTAAAGCGTTATCTCTAACGGATGATGTTGTCGATTTCATGTCATTACAAATACAAAGATTACCTGAAGCAACGCAGAATGTTCTGAAATTAGCAGCTTGTATTAATAATCATTTTAATTTATCTGTTCTAGCAAATATTTATGAAGAATCCCTGACAGAAACAGCAGCAGTATTATGGACAGCTTTAAGAGAGAGTTTGATAATTCCGACGAACAAAGTCTATAAATTCTTTCAGGAAGATTTATCTCTTGATAATTCTCATGAGTTAAACAATCATATTGAATCTATCACAGTTGAATATAAGTTTCTGCATGACCGTGTTCAACAAGCCGCTTATAATTTAATTCCCGAAAATAACAAAAAACTTACCCACTTAAAAATTGGGCAGTTAATGTTAATTAACAGCACACCAGAAACCAGAGAAGACAATGTTTTTGAAATAGTTAATCAATTCAATATTGGAATAGATTTAATTACAGAAGCGTCAGCACGTCATGAATTAGCAAAGCTAAATTTACAGGCTGGAACTAAAGCTAAAAGTGCTACTGCTTACAGTGCAGCCGTTGAATATATAAATTTAGGAATAGGATTACTAACGGCGAATTGCTGGGAAAGTCAATATGAATTGACATTATCGCTATATTTAGAAGCTGTGGAAGTAGCTTATCTCAGCACAGATTTTGATAGGATGGAAATCCTAGCTGAAACTGTGCTAAACAATGCCAGATCATTACTAGATAAAGTCAATGTTTATAGCATTCAAATTCAAGCCTGTATTGCCCAAAATCAATTGTTATTAGGTATTGAAACTGCTTTACCGGTTTTAGAAATGTTAGGTGTACACTTACCGCATAAACCTAAACAAACAGATATTAATCAATCGCTGGAAGCGGCAAATGCAGCATTAATGGGTAAGAAAACTTCAGATTTAATTAACTTACCCAACATGGACAATCCAGAAAAATTAGCAGCATTGTCTATTCTTTCTAGTATGTTTGGTGCTGCTTATAATGGCTATCCAGCTATGTTTCCTCCATTGATTTGTGAGGAAGTAATATTATCAGTTAAGTATGGTAATGCACCTATTTCAGCCTTTGCTTACGCTAGTTACGGCGCAATTTTACTCACATTCATGGGAGATATTGATGCTGGCTACGAATTTGGCAACTTGGCTTTAAATTTAATTACCAAGCTAGATGCTAAGGAACTAAAAGCAAAAACTTTTTGTGTAGTTAGTTGTTTGATTAAACATTGGAAACAACATCTCAGAGATACATTTCAATTATTTATTGAAGGGTATCATAACGGTTGGGAAACTGGAGATTTAGAATGGTCGGCTTGGTGTGCTTTTTCCTATACTCTTTACTTGTATTTAGCAGGTACAGAACTATATAGCCTAGAGCAAGAAATGGCTAGCTATTCTCAGGCGATCGCTCAATTTAAGCAAAAGACATCTCTCAATTATCTCCACATCTATTACCAGTCTGTTTTCTGCTTACTTGGTTATACAGAAAATCAGATGAAAATTAAGGGCAATATATATGATGAAGAAGTGATGTTACCAATACATCAACAGGCAAATGATCGCCCAGCAATGTATCATTTATATATCAATAAGCTGATTCTTTGTTACCTGTTTTGTGAGTATAAACAGGCAATTAAGAATGCAGAAATTGCTGAACAGTATTTCGATGGTGTTTTGGGAATATATGTGGTTGTACTTTTACCATTTTATGATTCCCTGGCGCGTCTAGCATTATATCCCCATACAACAGTTGATATTCAACAGGAAATTCTGCATCAGGTTAATCAGAATCAAGCCAAAATTAAACAATGGGCAGATTATGCCCCAATGAATCATCAACATAAATTTTATTTGGTAGCAGCAGAGCAAAATCGCGTTCTTGGTCAATATTTAGAGGCGATGAATTATTATGATCTCGCTATTACCGAAGCTAAAGAAAATAAGTATTTACAAGAAGAAGCTTTAGCCAACGAATTAGCAGCTAAATTTTACTGGGAATTAGGGAAGGAAAAAATAGCTCAAGTTTACTTTACTGATGCTTATTATGCTTATACACGTTGGGGAGCTATAGCTAAAGTCAAAGATTTAGAGCAACGCTATCCTCAACTATTTGCTCTTTTATCTCGACGATCAAATTTGATGTTTAACCCCAATGACACAACTGTCAAACATGATTCTACTTCTTCACATATTTATCAAACCCAACATAATACTCATTACTATAGTACGACAATTTCTCATGTCTTAGATTTATCTAGCGTCATTAAAGCTTCCCAAGCTCTAGCAAGTGAAATCAAGCTTGATAAACTGCTTTCTGCATTAATAGAATTGGTAATTGAGAATGCAGGAGCGAAAAAATGTGTGCTAGTGTTACTGAGAAATGAAAAATTAGTGATTGAGGCGATCGCTAAAATTAATCAAGTTCCTGTATCGAATATTTTAGTATCAATACCAATTGCGGAAAGTGATGAAATTCCAGTTTCTTTAATTAACTACGTGTATCATACTTCTCAAAGCTTAGTGATTGATGATGCGACAACTGAGGATTCGTTTCTCTCCGATCCCTATATTCAACAAAAAGAACCTAAAAGTTTATTATGTACACCCATCATCAAGCAAGGTAAATTGATGGGCATACTATATCTAGAAAATCATTTAACCACAGGAGCATTTACTAGCGATCGCCTACAAGTTATTAACCTATTAATGGCGCAAGCTGCTATATCTCTAGAAAATGCCCAGCTTTACGGACAACTAGCAGAATATTCTCAAAATTTAGAATTAAAGGTTGAGCAACGTACTCAGGAATTAAAAGAAAAAGCCAACCAATTAGAATCCGCACTGCAAAAACTTTCTTCAACTCAATCGCAGTTAGTTCAAGCTGAAAAAATGTCTAGTTTGGGTCAATTAGTTGCTGGTATTGCTCATGAAATTAATAACCCTATTAGCTTTATTTACGGCAATTTGACTTACACATCTGAATACATTAATTCCCTATTAGAATTGATTTGTTTATACCAAGAATTATATTCCCAACCCTTACCAGAAATTCAGCAAAAAATCTCAGATATAGAACTAGATTTCATCACAGATGATTTGCCTAAAATGCTGAAATCCATGAGGTTTGGAGCGCAACGTATAGAAGAGATTGTTACATCTTTACGGACGTTTGCACGATTAGATGAAGCAGGAATGAAACGAGTAGACATTCACTCTGGTATTGATAGCACTTTGTTAATTTTGCAACATCGGCTGAAATTTAAGCACAATAAGCAATCTTTACCTATAGCCGTCAAACAAAACTACGGTAATATCCCACAAATTTACTGTTATGCTTCTGAGTTAAATCAAGTCTTTATCAGCATCCTCAGTAATGCTATAGACGCTTTGCAAGAGGATGTAAGTAATCGACTAGGCAGAGAAAAACAGCCGACAATTACCATATCCACAGAGGTCAAAAATTCAGCATCAGTACTAATTCGCATTGCTGATAATGGCCCTGGTATGAGCGATTCAGTACTCAGTAAAATATTTGACCCATTTTTTACAACTAAACCAGTGGGTAGCGGTACAGGTCTAGGACTATCGATCAGTTACGCGATCGTGGTAGAAAAGCATGGTGGTCAATTACTCTGCTCTTCTAGTCCAGGCATGGGTACAGAGTTCACTATCGCCATCCCTATTCAGACTTTTGATACTGCAATCAGTAGAGAAACAACTAATACCAATTTAAAATTAAGAAATTGTGCTTCAGCATAGGTTTGAGAGTTTTCATCTACATTATGTTTTTTGTGAATTGGTATGAAGAGAAGGTAATAATGACTAACTAATGACTAATGACCGAAGCATAAAAAAATACAAGTTTTTTTATGCTTAGGCGCTAAATTTTCTGAAGCGGATTGTAATTTTAAATTTTGTAGCTTTAGCCTCCCGTAGAATATTTTGAATTTTGAATTCCCATAAGGGGTTGACCAATCCATGTTAAGATACATCTCAATTATGAAAGCTGTGTTGGATTAGGTGGATTTAAACAAACATGGAAGCAGCACTATTATTAGCAAAACTGCCTGAAGCTTACCAAATCTTCGATCCTCTGGTCGATGTTCTCCCAGTTATACCTGTTTTCTTTTTGTTGCTTGCTTTTGTATGGCAAGCAGCTGTCGGGTTTAGGTAAGTTCATCTATAATCAATTTCCAGGACAGGTACACTACCTGTCCTATTTTTTTGTAATTACTCTATCTTGATAATTCTTAATTTTTTGTAATAAATGGGGATAAATTCAGTAATATAGGTGTAAAGCTTGACCCGCTTACAGTCAACGAGGAATTAGTCAGCTATGGGTAATATCAAATTTGTCAAAGAAGATAAAGAAGTAATTGCTGCGGATGGTGCAAATCTGCGGCTTAAGGCAATGGATAATGGCGTTGACATTTATAAGTTTTTTGGCAAACTCACAAATTGTGGTGGTGTCGGTCAATGTGGTACTTGTGTTGTTGAGATAGTTGAAGGAATCGAAAATCTTTCTACTCCCACGGATGTAGAAAATCGGATGTTAAAGAAAAAGCCAGCTAATTACCGTTTGGCTTGTCAAACTTTAGTAAATGGCCCAGTAAGTGTAGTAACCAAACCTTAAAGGATTGGTATCGAGCAAGTAAAAAAAAAGAGCTAACACTGGCATCGTTGATGCTATTCTAAAATTGTTGACTGGAAATTAAAGAGAGGCGTTCTTGCCATGCAAGTTAATGACTTAGGGTTCGTAGCGAGCATTCTGTTCGTACTGGTACCCTCTGTGTTTTTAATAATTCTGTACATTCAAACAGCCAGCCGCGAAGGTAAAAAAGATAGTTGATTGATTTTTGTATAAAATAAGAAACCCCTGTACCCGATGGTGGAGGGGTTTTTTGTGTCGAAAGTTTGGGTGAGGAATGTAGGGGGGATAAGAGTATAAGGGAAAGACTTTCAAGTCTGTTAACCGTCAACAGTCAACAGTCAACAGTCAACAGCTATAAATTACTTCACCACACTCCTGCACCCCCATTTAACCAGTTGTCCTCGCTAATAATACAGGACAGCTAGCATTAACTCGCACATAATCTGACAATGAAGCGCCGATGAGTCTGTCTATATCGACAAAATTCTTAGCCACGGATGGACGGCGATCGGGTGATCCGAGTAATAATAAATCTACATTCAACTCGTCTGCTAGACGACAGATTTCTTCTCCTGGTTTGCCGCTACTGGTAAAGCAGCGAGTTTGTACTCCATATTTTTGTGCTTCCGCTACTGCTGAAGCCAAAACAGGATTTTTATCTGGGTTAATTTCCGCTACATCTGAGTTTTTACCACGTAAATCGGTTGTCACATTAGCCAAAATTAATTGACTACCGACAATACCCTGTAACAAAAACAAGGCTAGATTTAAGCAATGTTTTGCTGCATCGGAATTATCCATCGCTACCATCACGCGCTTAATTCTTTTGACATAAATGTCGTCTTTAACCAGCAACATGGGGCGAGAAGACAACTGAAAGACATACTGACTAACTGAGTTTGATAAAATCGATTGCAGACGCTTAAGTCCGCGTGAACCCATAATAATTAAGTCAGCGTCAATTTCATCAGCTACCTGACAAACAACGTCCTTAGGATCTCCTTGGCGTAAAATCGAAGAAACCTGGCTAGGATCTAAGTTCAAAGCCTGAATTGCATTAGCCAAAATTTTACCACCTTCTTCCCATTTATCTGTCATGGCAGAAGATGTTGTTTGAGGAGTAACTACGTGCAGGACTGTAACTTTTGCAGATTGGATTGATGGCACTTCTTTCAAAGTTTTGAGCATTTCTTCTGCGTGTCCCAATCCAGAAACAGCTAGCAAAATCTTTTCTATCATTGTTAGTTCTTGTTTTAAGGTTGCTTGGTGTTTAATTTTTCTTCTTGGTTCGGATGAAATGTTCACCACCTAGCTCAACAACTTAGTAGTTAAGTTAGCACAATGCCACTATATAGATTTTAGCCATCAACACTCAAAAAATTAATTCCTTTGAAGAGACTAACGTTTCTTAAGTTTCATTGCACTTGAGTTACTTAACTTCTCATCTGGGTTGCAATCATTAAGCTTACTCTCAATATTGCCTGATAAAATTCACAATTTATGATGTTGGTTATTATTTTTAATCTATATTCAATATTTTTAATTAGAGGAACATTAAATATTGCAAAGTTAATTTTCTGGTGATTGGTCGAGATTATAGCTGATATAACCGATAAAATATGTAAAAAAAGCACTAGATTAATAGATTTATTTTATATTTCATATAATAGAAAAGAGTTATTATAATAACAAGCTCTTTTTTATGCTTTATTTTTGCGGTTAACTAGCAAATATTAACGAAGAAATGCCTAAATATTTTACAAACTTTTATATATTTAAATGAGATCAATATATTTACTTTTGTAAAGTAATATTATGAGCAAAGGTTTCTTTGTCAGTTAGTAACTTGGCATAAATTATAATTAGTAAGGAATAGACGATGACGGCGAGTAATGGTCTTTCGCACCTTGAAGTCGTTGCCTCTAGCCAGTCGTTTGCATAATCTACTCAGCTAAAGCATTCACAAACTTTTAGGAATTTCTCTCTCCATCCGGTTATGTTTGCCAACTTACCGAGGAAATAGTACTCTTTGCGTAATATTTCTTAATTAATCAATGCGTAAATCCCGAATCAACCTCTGATAACTCTCAAGTAAACACAACTTTGGTGATTGTTTGGGGTAAAACAAAGCCCTGTAGTCATCAAGAGTGAATTTATTGATTCAGGAAGTAAAAATATGAAACTTTGCTATCGTGGTTTGAGTTACGAATACGAACCCAGTCAAGTAGAAAAATACACAGTTTCTCAGCATCAACAATCTCATAAGTTAAAATATCGGGGCATTGCTTATGATACTAACCCTGAGGTAGAAGTAGACAAAGTTAGTTTATCATTCGTAGCTCATAAATTAATTTACAGAGGAATTGCTTACTTTGTAAGTAAAACTCAACCAGAAATTAGCCCAGTTGATGCAACAGTAAAAATTCACGGCTTGGTATAATTTCTATTTAAATCATTACTGTGCCATCTTTGCGAAATAACCTCAGGTAGAGGCGCAGAGAAGTATCGTATTCTCCGCGTTCCTCTGTGTAACCCTTTGCGTAACTCTGCGTTTAAATCTTTTACCTCACTTCTTAAGCAGCATTGGGCAGCAATCCATTGTGCTTGAGCAAAGAAGTTGTACTCGGTTCCCGTCCTCGGAACGCGGCAAACACCTCCATTGGATGCTTGCTACCACCAAGAGCTAATACAGTATCTCGATAACGTCTACCTGTAGCTTTAATGGCGACTTCATCTTCTAGCCCAGCATCTTCAAAAGCGGCGAAAGCATCAGCACTGAGTACCTCAGCCCACTTGTAACTGTAGTATCCCGCAGCATAACCACCTGCAAAGATATGTCCAAAAGCGCAGAGGAAAGCGTCTTCTGGTAGCGGTGGCAAAACAGTAGTCTTTTGAGCGACACGATGACGCACATCGGCGGCGGTTTCCTTACCACCTGGGCGATAGCGGGAGTGTAATTCCAAATCAACACTGCTAAAGTGAAGTTGGCGCAAGATAGCGCTACCACTCATATAATTACGGGCGGCTAGGAGCTTTTGATAATAATGTTCTGGTAGAGGTTCCCCAGTTTCGTAATGTTTAGCCAAGCTAAATAAAGTGGTACGTTCATAGCACCAGTTTTCCATAAACTGGCTTGGTAGTTCCACTGCATCCCACTCTACATTATTGATGCCTGCGGCTCCAGTGTAGTTAACTTTGGTGAGCATATGATGTAACCCGTGACCAAATTCATGGAATAGGGTTTCTACCTCATAGAATGTCATCAAACTAGGTTTACCATCTACTGGCGGAGTTTGGTTACACACCAAATAAGCCACAGGTAAACGCACAGTATTCACACCATTTTCTGTGATGATGGCGCGATTGATGCAGGTATCCATCCATGCACCGCCACGTTTTTCGCCTGGACGGCTGTAGGGGTCTAGGTAGAAATAGGCGATGGGACTACCTGTTTCATCAGCTATTTGGAAATAACGGATATCTTCGTGCCAAACTGGGGCTTGTCCATCTGCTGGGGTAACGGTAATGCCAAACAGCCGATGTACCAGTCCAAATAAGCCATCGAGGACTTGGGGTAGGGGGAAGTAAGGGCGTAGTTCTTCGGCGGTGAAGGCAAATTTTTCTTCTCGTTGGCGTTCAGCCCAAAAACTAATATCCCAGTGTCGTAAGTCTGCGGCTTCTGGCGCTCCTTTGGAAGCTGCAAAGGCTTTCAAGGCTTCTAAATCTTTAACGGCTGCATCGTAACTAGCACTGCGTAATTCTTCTAATAGTGCTTCAACTGCTTCCACATTGGGAGCCATTTTACTGGCTAGGCTTAACTCGGCATAATTTTGGAAGCCCAATAAATTTGCCAGTTCTTGGCGTAACTCTAAAGTCCGTTCGATAATTGGGTTGTTATCTAATTCACCAGATGAGGCGCGGGTAATATAAGTTTTGTAAAGCTTTTCGCGCAAATCACGCCTGGTGCTGTGCTGGATGAAGGGGGTGTAACTGGGGATATCTAAAGTAATACGCCAAGGGCCATTTTCTGGTGTGGCATTTTCTGCACCAGTTGCCCGCGCTGCTTGTGCTGCTAAACTAAGTAAACTTTGGGGTAAGCCGTCAACTTCTGCTTTAGTAGTGAGGGTGAGACTAAAGGCTGTGGTTGCGTCCAGGACATGGTTAGAGAACTTAGTAGAGAGTTCTGCCAATTCCATTTGAATAGCGTTGAAACGTTCCCGCGCTTCTCCTTGCAAGCCCACACCAGAAAGTTCAGCATCCCGGATGGCTGCTTCCACAATTCTCTGTTGGGCTGATTCTAAAGTTTCCCAATTATCACTGGCGCGGAGTTGTTTAAAAGCATTGTAGATGGGTTGGCTTTGTCCCAACTTGTTAGCGAACTGCACTACTTGTGGTTGCACAGCTTCATGGGCTGTACGCAGTTCTGGGCTATTTTTCACACCCATTAAATGATTTACTATACTCCAACTCCAGGTCAGGCGATCGCTTAACTTTTCTAAAGGTTCGACCAAGCCATCCCAAGTAGGCTGTACATTCGCTTCTAAGGTAGTCAGTTCTTGTTCCAGTTCCGCCAATAGTTGTTCAAAGGCTGGTTGTACTTGTTCTGGTTGAATTTCCGTAAATGGTGGCAAACCAGAACCTTTAAGTAAGGGATTATCAGTGATGGTAGTATTCGCACTCATGGTTTGATGTGAGCCGCAGATTATGGGTGACTATATTCTACTAATGTAGCGATCGCTGCTCCATTTCGCCCTGCCATAATGCCAAAATCGCTAATCTTTTCATACAAACCATCATGTTACACCCTCAGTTATAGGACTAACAGATAAGCATTTCACTAGCATATAAATACCCATTCCCCACTCCCCACTTATGCGCGCCATGATTTTAGACGCACCGCGTCAACCCTTACGCCTGACAGAGTTACCAATACCAAGACCTAATTCTGAACAAGTATTGATTCGCGTTCATGCTTGCGCTGTCTGTCGTACAGATTTACATATAGTGGATGGAGAATTGACACACCCAAAACTACCTTTGATTTTGGGACATCAAATTGTAGGGACGATTGAGGCTTTAGGGGAAAAAGTTGATCAATTTCATCTAGGTCAAAGGGTTGGTGTACCTTGGTTAGGTCATACTTGCGCTCATTGTCCTTATTGTCTCTCTGGGCGGGAAAACCTCTGTGATTATGCGGAATTCACAGGTTATAATCTAGATGGCGGCTATGCAGACTATACAGTAGCTGACCACCGCTTTTGTTTTCCTTTAGACCCCAGTTATCCAGACTTACAAGCTGCACCTCTGTTATGTGGCGGCTTAATTGGCTACCGGGCTTACAACATGACTGGGAATGCTGAGAAACTAGGTTTTTACGGTTTCGGTTCGTCTGCTCATATCTTAATTCAACTAGCACGTTATCAAGGGCGAAAAGTATTTGCTTTCACTCGTCCTGGGGATATTTTAGGTCAAGAATTTGCCCGTCAATTAGGTGCAAATTGGGCTGGTGACTCAGATGTATTACCGCCAGAACCTTTAGATGCAGCGATTATTTTTGCACCAGTCGGAAAACTAGTTCCTACCGCCTTGCGTGCGGTTGCTAAAGGTGGTGTAGTTGTTTGTGCTGGTATTCACATGAGCGATATTCCCTCATTTCCCTACAGCATTCTGTGGGAAGAACGGGTGTTAAGGTCTGTAGCTAATTTAACACGCCAAGATGGGGAAGATTTTCTGACGATAGCGCCGCAAATCCCCATTCGTACTGAAGTTAATTCTTTTCCCTTAACTCAAGCTAATGAGGCTTTAGATGCGTTACGTAGTGGCAAAATAGAGGGGTCTGCCGTTTTAGTGATGAAGTGAGAACGGTCAGGTAGCAGGGAGAATAACTTCATTACTCATTACCCAGCACTCACTCTGTAATAGGAGTTTTCCGGTGAACCAAATTTTAAAGGATTTATCCGCACCCAACTTAGTAACAGTCCTGGAAAACAATATGTTCGCATTTTTTACTAACTATGCACATGGTGCTGGTTGCGAACTCTACTCTGGCTCTAACTTGGTTCGTTTTGCCACTGGGGTAGTTTTTCCATTTTTTAATGGTGTTGTCCATACCCAACTGCAACCTGAACAAATAGATAACACTATCATTGCCACTCTTGACTACTTTAGAACGAAGCAATTACCGATGTTGTGGTGGACGGGGACAGGAACTCAACCACCTGATTTGGCCAAGCATTTAGCAGCTCACGGATTAAATAGCTTAGGGGTATTGCCTGTAATGGCAATTGATTTGTCGGCTTTACCAGAACAAAAGTCTTCGACAGATAATTTGTCAATTATACCAGTCAGGGATCAACAAAGCTTAAGACATTGGATAGAAGTAGCGGCGATCGCTTTTCAAGTTCCCCGTACCCAATGGGATGCCTTTTTTAACCTAGAATTAAGTCTGGGCTGGGATTCTGAAAGATATATCCGGTTTATTGGTTATGCAAATAATTTACCTGTCGCCACATCAGCATTGTATCTAGATGGACAAGTAGCTGGGATTTATGTCGTCGCCACCGCCCCAGAAGCAAGGAAAAGGGGATTCGCTACAGCAATAACCCTAGCTGCACTAGAAAAAGCCCATGCCCTGGGATATCACATAGGTACACTGCAAGCATCGCAAATGGGAGTAAACGTATATCGTCAGATGGGATTTCAAGAGTACTCTCAGGTAGATATGTACGTATTTATGCCTGTTGATAGTTGACGAGAGTTTGTGATTAGCATTTGTGCGATCGCTGCCTTAAGTCAAGTACAATTAAACTTACTTCACTAACCGTTTCACCTCAAATCCCCGTAACCCTTCCGGCTCTTCATATTCAACCTCCACATCTTGAACCACAGCCGCCGGTGGGCCTGCGTGACACCACCTCACCATCTCTTCTACAATGTCCCGCACCCCTTCAAACACCGCTTCTACACGACCATCGGGAAGATTCCGCACCCAACCAGTTAAACCCAATTGACTCGCTGTATCGACGGTAGAGTAACGAAAACCTACCCCCTGCACTCTACCAGTAACGAAGACATGGGCGCGAATTAGCTGTGACTGTGGTGTAGAATTTGGCATTGACCCATCTATTGTTTACGATTACCAGTCTACATTGTTTGTGAATCAGGAACGGATTTTTTAGATCGAAATCTGCTAATTTAAAATTCTGAATTCTGCATTACTTATGTCTGAACTGCCACCATTGAATACAGATACTATCTGGGGTATTCTCAACGATCAAATCGATGATGCCACGGTCATGCAATTAGTTTGGTATTACTTGGGCTATCGCTACGACGCAGCAACAGAGAAATGGAATAACCATATAGTTGCACCAGAATGGCGCAATGAATATCCAGAACCACCAAACTTTCTAGAAAGTCGCCCCGCAACTATGAAATTAACTCGTTCTATTCCTAAACAATACAAACAAATTACCAAAGAAAAACTGGGTTTTAAAGGGTATAAAATTGGTACTTTTACACCAAGAGAAACTCGCAGAGCTACTGCGGCTAACTGGTTGCTAAGTCATTCGCAGCAGCAGGTTGATCAAGGACAATAATACATTTTGGCAAATATTCGGTTAATTAAGATTATTTTTCACCGAATATTTGCTTTTATGTAATAAAAATATTATTTATAAATCTATAACCTATGACAGTAGCACTCGTGAGGGGTTAGATTAAAGTGTATTTTGTCAATGAGCTAAAATACTTAAACTTATCTAAATAAAAATGATAATCATGTGGTGGGGAGGGGGAGGAGGCGAGCGACGCTCGCCTCCTCCCCCCTCTTTTCGATTATCATTATCATTAAAATTTTTAGCAGATAAAATATGGAACGAAAAAGCATTGTAACAACACAATAACTTGGGAAGAAT
>NZ_JACJQL010000074.1 GCF_014696625.1 Nostoc parmelioides FACHB-3921 | reverse complement strand
TGCAAAGGAACTTATTCACTTTAGTTTTGCGTGATTACATTGTAGAAAATCTTACCCATACTTGTGTTGCTTAGTACACATGAATGAAATTTTTTGTCAATGCGTAAGTCCTATATTATTAGTATTCTAACTAGGATTGAAGAATACCAAAATAAAGATTATGATGATTCAATTTTACCTATAGTTATTGGAGCTTGTAAACCACTGATTGGTGCATCATTTGGCATACTGCTATTTACAATTAGTTCTTCTACAATTAGTCCAATACAACTTGCTCAAAATGCCACTACAGATGAAACAAAAGGTTTTACATTTTTTTCTTTAGCTTTTATTGTTGGCTTTAGTGAAAGATTTGCAAAAGATATTATCAGTAGAACTGAAGGTAGTATGTCTGGTAACTCCAGCACTAACAAGGAAAAAGAATAAACTCTGTGATAGGTAATATTCACCATGATTTATTGCTTCCTCAAGGAGAATATGTTCTTATCTCACTCAACACCGATATCCAAAGAAAAAGCCGCCCCAATACTTTGCGTAACTTCGCCTGTCTCAAACTGTTCCTTGAAAGCCCCTCGCTTTGTCGAATTTTCGGCTGAGATATCCTGCACGCTTACCACCCTACCCGCCTCAAAACTGAACTCCAAAAGCCTTTCAAAAGCACTCCCCTTTTGATAACCCATGTGGACGTAGAAATCTCGAATAAAGTCTTTGCCCAGACTGATTCTTCCGGTGAAAGGTGTTAGAAGTCTTAATCCTTGGTAAGTTGGATAGCCGTACTTCTCCCCTGGAGGTATTTCTGGCATGATGCCCTGAATTGGTTTATGACCTCCTTCGACTTCACCAATGACCATTTGTGTGAGGAATAAGCCTTCATCGGTGATTTCATAGGTGGAGTAAAAGCCACGATAGCAAGCTGTGTGAAGCATCTGCGGCTGCATACCGTAGTCTTGAGGAATTACCAAGCTTTCTCCGTTTAGTCCAACTAACTCGTATTCTTCACCTTTGTATAAAAATGTGTCTGGGATTTGGGATGTCATAAAATCTTTCCGAGAAGGTTATTATCCTTTCTAGCTTTGAACACGCTGCATTTCTGAGGCGTATTCTTGTAATCGGTCATATCCGGCTAACGAATTACCATCTAGCTGTTTACCTGAGATGATCTTACTTTGATTATTCCCTTAACAGAGATATTTCTAACGACCAGTCTGTAAAGGCAACAAATTTCTCTGTAGTATTTACATTTTAGAGTTAACTTTGTTACGCTATATCCATCAGCAGCATTAGCTTCCCTATTCTAGATTTCTTATAACTCTAATTTCAACAAGATGAGACACTTCTTGTTGAGTAGTTAATCACCTACGTAAAAATGATATATTTACGTTTAATTCTGTTGTTCCCTTAAATTTTAGCTTGTCATATCTGCATTAATGCTTTTGACCCACAGTGGTTAAAAGTAATTTTTCTCATCAAACAAAATGATGATTCATTGAACAACACTATGGCTGAATCAAATCAATCATCTGCTCGTTTCCGCTCTGCAACAGAATTTCCCAAGACAATCGCAAGCCTGAGTGATGCTGAGGCAGATAACTTGTATAAAGAAATGCGAGATTGTCTAATCTTCACAAACCGTAGCCGTTCTCAACTGCTCCGCAGAAATGAAGAACACAAGCAGTCTGCTTTAAAGTTAAAAGCAGATGTTCAACGTCTACAATCTATGATTAGCCAACTCAAAGGCGAAAAAGAACAACTTGCTACTGATAATAGACAGATTGTCACAGCCTTAGAACAAGAAATTGCTTCTATGGCTGGATATCTAGATCAACTTTCAACAGCCTTTGATTCTGTCGCAGATGTAGACAGCCCAGACAAAGCCTACTGGGGTGTATTATCTGTTCCTGGCAAATTCTTAAAGTTCTTAAACGCAATCAAAGCAATTGTGTTATGGTGGCGTGATGATAATGGCGAGGAAGCAAAAGCTTTAAAACCAAAACATGACTCTCAGCCTTATCTTTCAGGTACAGTTGCAGATGATGATGAGGAATTAGACAAACCACAAATGCACTCAGATCAAGCTTCTCAAGGTCGCTCTCTTTTAGATAAGTAAACTCATGGGAAAAAAACGAATTACTCAACTATTAGAGGGCTTAAAGGAAAACCAACTGCGAGACCTGCACAATTCCGCAGCCATCTACACTGTTGCACAAGTCGCTGTTAATGAACTGCAACAACAGAGTTCGCAGATTAATGAACCTGCACTTGCCGCCTTACCTGCTTCATTAGAAATAATTGATAAAGCTAGACTACTTGAGCAGTATGGTTCTTACAATGCCTGCCGTAAAGTAGCTAAAGAACGAGGCATTAAATTTTCTCGTACTCCCAGTTGGGAGCAGTTAGGTGCAGCATTGAGTTATGCAGAGGCCTTTCAGCAAATTATCAACGCTTATGTACAAACTCATCCCTACCCAAAACTTAAAGGTACTAATTTTGAGTTAATTTTTCCATAGTTGAAGAGATCGCTTTACAAATAATCCCGTAGGGGAAACAGGCAGTTCTGCCATCGCAAATCTGCTGCATCTGCTCAAACACCACAGGCATATAGCCATGAAGCTTGAGATAGTTCATTCTAACACTGGACTCACCCGAATTAAGTCAATTACTTCAACTTAGCTTTTTTCTGTTGTGGAGAAAATCTCATTTTAGCTGCATAACCAAACCCTGCACCTATTAAAATTCCAAACATTGTTACAGGTTCAGGAACAGGGGTGAGTTCGACATTATCCACAAGTAAGGCTGAATTAACTGTGGTATCCCCCACATCAATCACGCCAAATCCTAAAGTATAAATTCCGGCTGTAGTAAAGTTATAAGTATAAGGTTGATACCCAGTTTGTTGGGCTAAACGGGAAAAAGAGAAGACAGTTGCATCATAGGTATTAGCAAGTTGATTGATATTACTAACACTAAAAAACGCAAAATCATTGAAATCTGGATCTGCTGATACTTCATCTGTCAGAAAATTCCAGTAAAAAGTTAAAACATCTCCTGCATTGACAGTAATGGTTTGCTTAATAGCAGAACCTTCCACTGATCCTGTTAAGCTCCCTGAAGATAGCCCTAAGAAAGTTTCTAAATCACTACTACTGATTCCTGTTTCATCCTGAAGTGTTTCTAGAACGGCTTGGTAAGTGCCATCAGCAGGTGCGACATTAAAACTGCTGCCTTCAACTGTTGCTTGTCCTGTGGTATCCCAGTTGCTAAAATCACCTGTTTCAAAACTGCCATTGTTAATTGATATCGCCTGGACTTTCTCTTGATTAGTTATCAGAAAAATAGTGGCAATTGCCAGTGCTAAACTTGACCATTTCAGCATATTTTATTGTCCCTTTTTTTGTAATTGTACAATTTTGGAAAACCAGAAATTATCAAGATTGCACTAAGAAATCATTAGCTTCTAAAGTTGCATTGAGGTTAGCAAATATTCCCCCATTACCTAATCCAGAAGTTACTCCGTCTTGGTTATATAGCAAATTGCCTGTTGATAAGTTATGGATAATCTTGGCATTGCTAACTCCAGCGATCGCAGTTTCGTTCGCCAAAGTGGTATCGATGATAGCGAATTCACTTGTTAGTAAGTTGCTATTAACTGCACTATTTAATGCTGTGAAGGAAGCCTTACTCAAGACTATTTTATCTGTACCTTTAGTAAAGTCAGTGATGGTATCTGTTCCAAAAGCACTATTAGTAAAGATTGCACCGCTACCAAAGAGGAATTGATCGGCTCCACCACCACCTGTGAGGCTATCATTACCCACGCCACCGACTAAGGTATCATTGCCGTCACCACCAATCAGGGTATCATTGCCTGCTAAACCTTTGAGGATATTATTACCACCGTTTCCTGTGATACTGTTATCTAATTCGTTGCCTGTACCGTTTATGTTGGCTGTCCCAGTTAAAATTAAATGTTCAACGTTGGCAATGAGGGTATGGCTAGCTAAGGATTTGACTGTATCTATACCTTGTCCCGCTAACTCTACCACTACATCACGGATGCTATCAACGATGTAAGTATCATTACTATCTCCACCCACTAGGCGATCGCTTCCTGCTCCACCATCGAGGATATCATCACCTGCACCACCGTTGACTGTATCGTTACCTGCCCCTGCATTTATGATGTCATCTCCATCTGTACCGGTGAGGGTTTCACTGTTGAGTGTGCCGTTGACGAGGTTGAGTACCTTGAGTGTGAAGGTGCCGCTAACACTGGCTGTGGCTGTGTCGGTAGCGGTGATGGTGATATTGTAGCTACCAGATGCTGTGTCTGTGGGTGTGCCACTAAATGTCAAGGTTGTCGCATCGAAGGACAGCCAAGTTGGTAAATTGGTGGCGGTGTAGGTGAGAATATCTCCTGCATCGATATCTACAAAGGTGGTTGCTGGGATACTGAAGCTAAAGTTTGTATTTTCAGTGGCAGTTTGGTCAGCAATCTCCTCCACCAAAATTGGTGCATCATTAGTATTAACCACTGTCAGAGTGAAGACATCATCCACACTCGCACCAACACTATCGGTAGCGGTGACTGTGATATTTACTGTTCCGACATCACTATTTGTGGGAGTCCCGCTAAATGTCCGAGTTGTGGCATTGAAAGTCAGCCAGCTTGGTGTAGTTGCAGAGTAGGTGAGAATATCACCAGCATCGATATCTGCAAATGTGTTGTCTGGAATAACAAAGCTAAAGATTGAATCTTCGTTAACATTTTGATCAGAAATGAGGTTAGCAACTGTAGGTGCTTGATTCGCGGTAACTTGTTGGTTACCGAAATCAACGTCTGTGCGGACTTGTCCGGCGGTGAGGTTGACGGTGTGAACTTGGTTAATTGTGTTGTTTGCTGGGGTAGTGCCATTATTGTTATTGTTGTTACCTGGGTTAACGGGATTGGGGTTAGGACTTGTACCACTGAGGTTGAGAATTCCTTGCGCTAGTTGCAATAAGTCTACGCGGGGGTAATTCAGTCCGGTATTGGTGACGTTATCATTTTCGTTATCACCATCGTTAATCGTGACACTGTTGCTATGTAACAGATTACGGAACTCTGTAACTGTCAGTTTCCGACCGAGTTTTTCTTGGGCTATCTGTTGTGCGAGAGTTGCTATACCAGTAATATAAGCTGTGGCTTGGCTAGTTCCGCCCAAGGTAGTTGTACCACCGTTGGCGTTTGCACCTGTAATTAAGATACCTGGGGCAAAGATATCTAATAATTCTGGGTGACGTTGGGAGAAACTAGCGATTTGGTCAGCCGTGGTAGTGTAATCAATTGCCCCACCGACGAAGTTTTTCGGCCCGCCAAAGTTATCCGCCCAAACTGCACCAACGGCGATGACATTGGGATCTATAGCTGGGTAAGCTAGTCCGGGATTGCTTGTGTATTGGTAGAAACTATTTCCGGCGGCGGCGTTGATGATGATGTTATTGGAGGCGATCGCCGCTAATTCATCCCCAATTCCATAACGTCCGGTAGCTGTTGTCCAGTTTTGGCTATCACCAATGGAAAGGTTGACAGATGCAATATTATATGTATTGCTGTTAGCCGCAACCCATTGTAAGGCTTTTTCTAAATCTGCAAAACTACCAGCACCGTTATCTTTAAAGACCTTTAAGACGATGATATCGGAGTTAGGCGCAACACTGCTAAAGATGCTGGCAATGTGAGAACCATGATTGTTTCTGTCACTTGCGTCTGCATCGTTATCAGCAAAGTCATATTGATAGACGATTTTATCAGCAATGCCGTTATTATCAGTATCAGCCCCGAAGAAGGGATGATTTAAATCAATCCCAGTATCAATAATGACGCTTGTGAAACCATTACCTTTGATGTTAGCAAAGCGACTATCTGCCCATAAGTTATTCAGGTTAATTAAGGAAATCGCTTGAGAGTCTACTGCACTGGTAATTGTGGTACTAGGAGTTTCTAGGGGAGGGGTGACGGTAATATCAGATGGGGCTTCGTCATCAATAATTGTAACAGTGGCTATACTTTGATTTCCAATCACCGCGCCACCTGCGGGATTAGTCAGCTTAATGGTGAAATATTCATTGCCCTCGACTTTGCTATCATTGCGAATCTTGATGGCGTTAGGATTAGCTAAGAGGGCATTTTGTACGGAGATGAGTTTGCTGGTTTCATTTTCTGCGAATGCGATCGTAAACGGCACATTATTGAAATCATTATTGACGGAACTAGCCCCACACCCGCACCCAGTGGCAGTACCATCAGTAAAGCTAAGTGTTGCGCTAACTGCACTACTGGTGTTACCTGTGCGAGTTACCCAAACTTCTGTGATGGCCGTGCCATCTTCCTTGACTATATAATTAGCTGCACTAAAGTTAAGTTGTATCCCGTTACTATCACCAGGGGAAATCATATCTAAGCTGGGAATAGCCAAGGGAATATCAGCGTTAGTGGTGGTGATATTAGTACCGGGGAAAGTTTGTTTCCATCCTGGTTGCTGTACTTCCGCAACAGTGTAAACCCCAGGGCGCAGGTTGGTAAATTGATAATTACCGTTAGCGTCGGTAGTAGTAGAGATTTCGCCGTTGTCTAATTGTCCGTTACCGTTGCTGTCGAGGTAAATTGTCCAACCTTGTAACCCTGCTTCTCCAGTATCTTTTACCCCATCGCCATCAATGTCATTCCATTTCATCCCGCGAATTTCGGCATCGTTATCAGTGATGCTGACAGCAATATCGGGGAGGGTAACGTTGCTGTAATTAGCATCTGTACTGCTGACACTGTGATTGATGGTGCTGGTGTGATTTCCTTCGGTTATGGTGTCGTTAACTGCGGTAACGGTTATTGTTTGGGGAGTATTCCAGTTAGCGGACGTGAAGATGAGGGTAGTTTTATCGGTAGTAATTTGACTACCTGTGTTCAGGGTGACGGTAACATCAGCTGTGGGTTGGGTTCTCAGAACTAGGGTGTAACTGTCAGTGTTACCACCTTCAATGACTGCTGTGCTGCCACCACTTTGAGTTATGGTAACGCCAGGGGTAGCAGGTGCGGCAATGGTGAAGGTGGTGGTTCTGGCAGCATCACCGCTATTACCAGCGTTATCTTGAACTGTTGTTGCATCAACCTGTAATTGATAAATTCCAGGGGTGTTGAAGTTACTTAAGCCGTTGATGCGGTAAGTTGTGCCGGAGAGATATTCAACTGTGACAGTGTTGGGAAGGGTCAGATTTTCACCGTTACGGCTGAGGGTGATATCGTTTCTGTCGAAGGTATTCAGATTAATTTGTTCGGAGAAGCGGACATCAATAAAGTTTATGGGAGTAGTAACAGAATTTTGGGGAACGTTGAGGAAGTCGGTAATGGTAGGTTTAGTGATATCGGCGAACAAGCTGAGGGTAGTTGTCGTGATGTTTCCGGCTACGTCTTGTACTTGTAAATCTACATCTCTACTACCAGGAGATGGTAGTTGAATGTTACTACTAAAGCTGGTGCCGGTGACAGTGGCTTGTCCCAGGGTTTGGGATGTGGTTTTATCAATTAAGGAAACACGCAAACCTGTTTCACCCAAATCACCAGTGACAGTTACAGAGGTACTGTTAACCCGAATTTGTCCGAATTGGTTGAGGACTCCCAAACTAGCTGAGGTTGTTTGCAGACTAGCTGGGGATGGGGTAGCTGTCACAGAAATATTGCTGGGAACAGTGGGTGCCACAGTATCCATCACCCAAGTTTCTGACTGTGTACCAGTACCTGCGTTACCAGATAAATCTTGAATACCACTACCGTTGAACGTGAGGGTATAGTTGCCATCTGTTGTAGTTAAGCCACCCAGTCCGTTGATGCGGTAGGTAGTATCGTTGATGGCAGAGATAGTGACAGCGTTGGTAATTAAATTCGCACCGCCGTTACGAGTGAGGGTGATATCTTGCCAATTGAAGGTACTCAGGTCAATTTTTTCACTGAATGTGACATTGAGTGATGATACAGGTTGATTGCGGGTTTTGGCTAATAAATCGACAACATCGGTAACAATAGGCGCAGTGGTATCAGCGTTACCTGTGGCTGTTTTAATCCATGTTTCACTGACTGCACCTGCACCCAGTTTACCCCCAATATCTGCAATGCCTGCGGCGTTAACAGTGAGTTGATAAGTGCCATCTACGTTAGTTAAGTTACTCAGTCCACTAATTTGGAAGCGGGTAGGAGATTGAGCAACAATCCCAACACCAGACGTAATCAGATTTACCCCCCCGTCAAGAGTTAAAGTGATATCGCTGATATCAAATGTATCGGCTTTAACTGCTTCTGAGAAGTCAATAGTGATGGCGTTGACTGCTGTAGAACGGGGGTCTGGGCTGACATCTATAATATCTGTGATGCTGGGGCCGCCTGGGGTGTAGATGACGGTGTAGGTGGTGTTGGCTACGGTGGCGTTGTAGTCGAGGAAATGCAGGATATTTTCGTAGATGGGACGACCTGTGGCGGGGAAGGTACGGTCTGTTGTCCACACATTATCTATTTTGACTTCGCTACCATCTGCACGTAATACCTTTTGAATATCAAATTGGGCATTACTGGGGTCAGCGAGGCGGAAATAATTCCAACCTGCGTTGACGGTGGTGGAAATCTGTACACTGAGGTCGCCGAGGGTTGCAGGTGCGTCAGATGTGGCGTTGGTGATGGCGTTAACGGGTGCAGTTCCTCCCTGACTGAAGTAGAGAGTATCAGGGGTGAAGTTTGCGTCAAAAATATCGTTAACTAAAAAGTCGGGAAGTCCGTCATCTGTGGGTTGGTTGATTTGAACTTTATGGGTGAGTTCGTGGATTTTGACATCCTTAATTAAGGAAAGTTCAGCCTTACCAAGATTATTAATATGTTCAAATGTGGCTTTGTAGTCGATGAATTTTCCTTGCAGAGATGATTTCAGTAACCAGTCAGCAACGGCAGTTTGTCCAGCAGCAATATTACCAAAGTTAACGGTTAATGAAGGACTAACACCAGTTCCGTTGACTTCTGAACCGATAATTTGAAAGTCTATGAGTAGACCTTTTTCATTATCAACAATCTCCGGTTGACCAGAGGTAATTTTTAAGTTCTTCGCTTCTCCTTTACCTTCATTTCTCACTAATACAGCTAGAGAGTAAGGAACGGAGGTTTCAATAACATCATCGGTGAATGGGTCATCAGCAAAGACATCCCGTTGATGGAAGTAGTCAAGATACAGTTCCGCTTGGGGATAAACGGTGATGGGGGTAGAAACCAGAGGAACTGTTATAGTTTTACCATTTTCTAAATAGGAAAGTGTACCACCGATACTGTATTGAGTTGCAGTTTCTGGTGCAGCTAGATTAGTGGGGATGAATGTCCATTGGGCAGAACCGATACCTTCATCTACGCTAGTTGTGGGGTCATCTTTGGTGAGGATACCTGTACCATCAACGGCGGTAATATTTTTGAGGATAGGGTTAGTAATACCGAAGAGGTCGTTAACTAAATTCCCTTGAGCATCTTTAACTTGCAGAATGACAGAGATATTTTCTAAATTACTCAGATTTCCATTGTCGATTTCCAGTGTACCTAAGAAAGCAGAACGAGTCATTATTGCTTCTTGATCGATACTAATACGAACCTGAGCGCAAATACTTTGACCATTTGATGAAGAGATGTTATCCAATTGAGGAGTAACAGATATTGCAGGAAGCCCATTATTATCGAGAGTCCTATCTACCTGTTCTTGGAGTTCAGCAATTAATATTTTTTCTGAATTAAATTGTTCTAGTTTTAGATTATTTAGAAAATCTTCGGGAGTTTTCCCGACTAATTCTTTAAACAGTAAATTAGGATCTGTCTCTAGAGCTTCCAAAAAAATAGATGATGGTGAGGAGTTCCCAGCACAAAAAAGAGTAAATCCTCTAACGATATCAAACCTTTTTTCAATATCAGGTGTGGCTGGATCATCATATATACTAAATTCTCGCCCATCAACAAAAAAGCTTTGCTCGAAATAAAAACCTGTAAATTTCGCACAAATCTTTAAACCTTCGTCTGTAGAATACTTTACCTCAAATTCTATCCCACCTCTAAAGGAAAATTCAAACTGACTAAACTTTGTAATCACTTCCAGCCCATTCGCAGATCTTGTTGTTGTTGGAATAGTACCTTGGGCTGAAAAATTAATTTCGTAGGTTCTACTCCAACTAAATTCCACCTTCGTTGATTCGTAACACTCTTTGGCTATTTTACCGTTAATCTTATCTGAAGTTGCGACTGGACCTTTTAGCTCTATTTCAACTTGTGGGAATATATATTCTGAATCACCTGGATATCTTGGTTTTGCGATAAATTTATCTGAATTTAATGTTATCGGAGCGAAAGAAACTCTAACTCCGCCGCCGAACTGAGCTGCACCTTTTAAACCAAGTCCTTTTCCTTCTTCACAACAAAACCCAAGCTTTAACTTTGCCTCATCAAGATCCACATCTACGTCAACAAACTTGAGGACTGTTGCGATCAGTCTAACTTTAGGTGATAGCTTTAACAAGGATAACGCTAGATCCAGCGCCTTTTCGAGAGATTGCCCAATAATAGTCCCTATAGGTTTTAAAGTAAGGGATGTCTCGATCTCGAATTCGGGAATACAGCATTTAGGTAAGCTTATATCAGGCAATATTGGTGGTCTTATACCAGGAAGATATGGGCCAATAGGTGGAATGGGTGGAAGAGGTGGAAGAGGTGGAAGAGGTGGAATATTAGGGCCAATAACTCCATTACAATTTCCTTCTGCGCCATTAAAAATAACGGGTGCAGTTCTAAATATTGGAATACCGCATATATAGAAATAAGTGACAGCACCAGAAATATTACAATCAACAGGAGGCAATGTTGTGAGAGTTTGTAGTGCGCTATTATTAGCTAAGGTATCAAAATCAGCGATTCGAGTAATTCTTACAGGGATAGTAATTGAACTTTTTGCGGCAAGACTTTCGATATTATCAATTAACGGTTCGATTTTATAAAAGGGATGTTTTCCAAAATCCAGTTTAAGATCGTTAGCAGCAATTAATCCGTGATTAGTCAGTTTCATATCAATTTGCATTACTTGACCAATCACTTGTAAATCAGCAAGACTAATCGAACCTGGTTCAACAACAACTGTAGGAACAGGAACATCTGTTTCAAATGTAGATTGAATGTTAACTGTATATTGATCTTCAATTTCAGTTGGTGTTACTGTCCAAGTATACTTAACTGTTTGCCGTGACAAGAAAGCTTGAATATCTTCTGTCTCTCCAGCACCAATATAAATATTTTGCTGATAAGAATCGTGATTATCTGCATTAATTCTGAGTGTGTAATACCCCTCTGCTAAATCTGTGAAGGATAAAATACCATCTGCATCTCTCTGAGAAGAGATAACTTTACCGTTAAAAGGGTCTATAAGCGTAATTGTGGCATTTTCTAACCTGGGCGAACCTTCAGCAAAGAAGAATAATTCATCAACTACATTAATATTTAGATTCCCTTTTGCTTCTGAAACCGCACGGAAATTAAACGGTAATCTTAACGATGTCTCCGCACCTGCAATTACTAAATCGCCGTTATAAACTGTTAATTCCTGCGTAGCAGATGGTTGTAATAACAGAGAAACTTTTGTTGACTCCCCTGGGTTGAGGGTAGGTATTTCCACTGGAGACGCTAACTTTAACCAAGACGCTTCAGGAAGCAATACATCTAATTCCCCAGAAGCAATTCCCCCTTGGTTGGTGACAGTAAACTCAACTAATGTTTGTCCTCCCCGCAGCATACTGGCTTGTAAACTGCTGGTATCAGCCACTAAACGCGGTAAAATTTGCTCGACATTCACCGTTACAGGTAAAGTAGCGGTGACTCCTTCGGTAGTATTGAGGCGAATTTGTAATTGGTCGTAGAGTAAACTGTCATCAGGAACGGTGATGTTGTAGTTAACGGTAATTTCTTCGTTTCCGGCGAGGCTGGTTTTTTGTGGTGTAACTTCTACAATCCAATTACTCGGCGCATCAATAATACTTGCACTTAGTCCTGATAAGCTAACATTACTCAGGTTTTGCAGTTTAACTTGTCCGTTAAAGGTTGTCCCTTCAACTATTTTTTGCGTTACCTGCTGCAAGAATTGGTCATTCTGCTCAAACCGCATTCCTGATAAGGTAAATTGGTCTTCGGCGGCGTTATCTTCCGCAGCAAAACCAGGAAAATAAGCGTTAATGTTGTAAGTCCCAGCTTCACCTGGGAGGGGGTTAAACTGTCTAACAAAGTTACCGTTTGCATCAGTAAATGAGTCAAATTCTCGAATTATCCCTTTATTTTCTACCCTGACTTTGACAAATTCAAACGCCACGGGAGAATTATCACTATTACTAATAGCTTGTCCGCGCAAAATTACAGAATTTCCAGCTAAAGCTGTCTCGGTATCTGTGGAAACAATTGCCCGATAAGCCGGAGTTACTGTCAAAGGCGTAATTGTGGTATTACTATTTTCCCCAATTCCTACGCCTTCATTCACTGTATTATCAGTGTCAGTGCTGGCAATTAAATAATATTGTCCAGGTGTGCGCGGTGCAAAGTAAGTAACAGTGCGTTCATAGGATGTCCCCGGTGCAAAGTTAGCGGGATTTTCTTCACTGCCTAAACCAAATTCTCCTAATAATGTATCATTGGCATCGAGTTTGTTATCTGTAGATAGATACACTCTGTCTTTCCAACTTCCCGCCGCAGCAATAATGCCATTATTAGCAACTGTGTAAGTAAATTGAGATTGTTTGCCTGTATAGGTGGGTTGGATTACTTGTAAATTAGTAATGGTTAAATCGGGTACATTGATATCAGTTATTTCTAAGCTATCTGTACCACTATTTAACCCATTGGCTGAAGCTGTAATAATAACATTTTGACTGCCATCATTAATGCCGTCACTAACTCCAGTAATTGCAAATGTTGCTGAATTTTGTCCCGCCGCAATTGTGACTGTGTTGGAAACTGTAGCTTCTGTTGTGTCGCTAGAGTTGAGGCTGACAATTAACTCACTACCTGTATTTGTATTCCGAGTAATTGTTGCAGTTGCTGTTCCTGTTTCTGAGATGACATCCCTGTTTATGGTTAATTTTAAACTGGGACTTTCATTATCAACGACATCCAAATTAGCAGTCGCGTTTCCTGTTGATACGGCTACATTGGTGTTTGTATAGATTGGTCTAGCCGTAATAATTACAGCTTGTGTTCCATCAACAATAGTGTCATCAACGCCTTGAATTTCAAAGGTAGCTGATGCTTGATTGGCGGCGATGGTGACTGTAGCGGGGACGGTGGCTTCTGTGGTGTCGCTGGTAGAAAGTTGAACTACTAAGGGGATATCTGTGACGATGTTACGGGTGATGGTAGCGATCGCTTTCCCGCCATTCTCGTTAATATTAGTAGTATCAACGGTTAAACTTAAGGTGACTGCATCATTATCAATGACACCAACGCTATCTGAACCGCTAATAAATCCCGGTGCTGAGGCAATGATACTGTAATTTCTCGGCAGTTCAATTAAGTTATCATCAACAGCCGTAATACTAAAGTTAACCGAATTTGCTCCCGCCGGAATTGTGACTGTTGTCGGTACGGTAATTTGAGTATTATCGCTATTAACTAAGGTAACAGTCAGGGGTTCTGTGGTGTCGGTGTTGCGAGTGACTGTTCCCTGAATGGTGTTACCTTCGGTAAGTTGCTCGGCTGTAATATTAACGGTTAATGTCGGTTTCAAATCATTGTCGATGATATTGACAACTGCACTATTTTGTGTACCGATTGTTGCACCGTTGGTGGGATTAGCCAGAGTTAAATTGATGCTTTCATTGCTTTCTAAAATGCTGTCATCAATGATAGGGATGGTGACAGTTTTGCTGTTTTCGCCGTCGGCAAAGTTAACTGTAATAGGACTATTATTGTAGTCACTTCCTGCTGTGGCAGTGCCATTAGTTAAGTTAATTCTGACGCTAACTGCTCCATCACTTCCGTTTGTGCGATTTAGGGTGACTGCGGTAACAGGTGTGCCATTTTCATTAACCGCATAGTTAGCGTTGCTAAATTGAATTACTCCTGGTAAGCCATCATTATCAATAATAGTTAAGACTGCTGTTGATTGTGTACCTAATGTTGCGCCACCTATGGGGTTAGATAGCGTGAGATTAACTGTTTCACTCGGTTCATAACTACTATCGTCAACCAGAGGAATTGTGACCGTTTTAATCGTTTCCCCATTAGCAAAATTGACAGTAATTAGTGCATTATTGTAGTCACTACCTGCTGTGGCTGTGCCGTGACTAGGTGTGAGAGTGACACTAGTAGCACTATCACTCCCCCCTGTGCGAATCAGATTAATACTGGCTGTACCGTTTTCGTTAACGGTGTAATTGCTGTTGTTAAAGTTAATCGTGCCAGGTTGAGGTAAATCGTCATTAACAATAGTTAGTATGGCTGTATTTTGAGTTCCTACAGTTGCACCACCGGTGGCATTAGACAGACTTAAATTGATGGTTTCATTGGGTTCAAATTGATTGTCGTTAACTATGGGAATGGTGACAATTTTACTCGTTTCGCCATTGGCAAAGTTGACAGTGATTGGGGTATTATCGTAGTCAGCAGGAGCGATCGCACTACCATTACTTAAGTTAACTGTGACGCTCACGGCACCATCACTACCACCAGTACGAGTTAACGTAACTGCTGTAACAGGTGTACCATCCTCGTTGACACTATAGGTTGCTTGACTAAAGGCTAAAGTTCCGGGTTGACTAACAATCGCGTTGGAAACTATCGAGTATTTCAAACCGAAAGCATCAGCAACATCGAATTGTTGGCTACCAACAGCTACGTAGATTACGTCACCGATGTTCAGATTGCCTAAATTAAGATTGGAGAAGTTAAATACACTCCCCAAACCGCCGGAGGTCGAACCACTCTGAATAAGAGTCGAATTAACGTAAATCCTAAGATTTAAACCGCCGCCACTATCTTGGTTTTGTAGGCTTCCATTTTTAATAGAAACCTGTCCTGGTGAGCTTAAAGTATATCCTGCAATAGCGTACCTTTCGATACCTAATGAATCTTGACTACTGCCAAATCCAGGATGTCCTCCCGCACTGCTTGGTACACCGTTTACAAGTCCAGTTCCTAGATAAACATAAGCCCCTGGTGCGGCATCAGGTAATCCATTAATGCCGTTACTATCATAAAAGAATCTAGAATTAGTGGTGGGTAAAAGAGTAGTGTAGTTTGCAGGGTTGCCAATTGCTCCACGACTATTCCATAAATATGACCATCCAGCCGTAGGTTGTCCTGGCTTCATCGCACCTTCAAATGAAGTGATGAAAGAAGAGGCTGTATCGTTATCAAAAATTGTCAGCGTGGCATCTTTTTGATCGCCTAGTATCCCTCCATTGGTGGGATTGGTTAAACTCAGGGTTAAAGTTTCATTCCCTTCAAAAGTGCCATCGTCAATAGCGGTGATAACGACGGTTTTACTCGTTTCTCCATTGGCAAAGTTAACTGTAATGGGAGTGTTACTGTAGTCATCGGGGGCGATCGCACTTCCATTAGTAGGTGTCAGAGTAACGCTAACTGCGCCCGTACTGTTACCTGTACGATTAATCGTGATAGCAGTAATCTGTGTTCCATCTTCACTGACGCTAAATTGAGGAGAACTAAAAGACAGAACTCCCCCATTAATTTCATCATTTAGAATTGTGCCAGTAACAGCATTCGTTGTTCCGGGATTGTAATTTGCACTAGAAACAAGGGTTACACTAACTGTTTCATCCACTTCAAATAAACTATCTGCTGTGGGAACAATGCTTAAGGTAGCTGTATCAGAACCAGCCGCAAAAGTAATTGTTCCTGTTGTGCTGTTGAAGTTAGTTGCTCCAATTTGAGTGTAGTCACTGTTGAATGTGGCAGTTCCAGCCACATTAAAGTTAACAGTTAAAGGGTTAGAAGTGTTGCCAGTGCGGGTAAAGGTATAAACAAGGTTGGTTGTGCCGTCTTCTGCTACATTCGTAGGAGCAACTGCTAGTGAAACAGTTGGTAAGTCATTCTCAACAATTGTGAGCGTTGCAGTCGTTTGAGTACCTAAAGTTGCTCCACCTACAGCATTACTCAGAGTGAGATTGAGGGTTTCATCTCCCTCATAAATATTGTCATCAATAATAGGAATCGTGACTGTTTTGGCAGCTTCACCATTAGCAAAGGTGACGACGATAGGAGCATTATTATAATCGGCGGGTGCTGATGCCGTCCCATTGCTGGGGGTTAAAGTAACGCTAGCTATGCCATCTGTGCCACCTGTACGATTGATGGTGACAGCAGTTATAGGTGTACTATTTTCGTTGACCCTGAAACTGTTAGCATTGAAAGAAAAGATGCCGGGTTTATGGTTAACATCTTGAATGACATCTAAAACTAAGGATTTATTGACGATTAAGGATTGTAGCAGCAACCCATTACCAAGGTTGAGTCCCGTAATATTGCTAAAGCCACCAGTTAAACTGCCGCCAAAGTTCAGAATAGTATAGCGATCGCCTACAATTGGAGTAAATCCATTGACTAAGCTGATATTTAAATTACCGCTTAAGTTTGCATTCCCAGTGATACTCAGTTGATCAAAATTGGTCGCTCCTCCTAACTCTATATTGAGAGTTGCCGCACTATTTTGAGTGTAGTTTCCAGTAATATTTAATTGACCAATCCCATTACCGGGGTTAATTTGAGTGAGGTTAGCAACGTTACCAATCACGCTACCACTTCCTGTTATAGTCCCTCCCTGTAAAGCATAGTTACTAGAAAACTGTAAGGTAGCTCCATTACTTAAGCTCCAATTTCCGCTACTACTGCCACCCCCAGTTAAATTCAATGTTCCAGTTTGGACTTGTACTGTACCTGTATTATTGAATTGAGTGGAAATAGTTGTTGTCCCTGTCCCGACTGTTTTTTTGAGGACTCCCGCATTATTTAGTTTGGGTTGATTATTATTAATTTGATACCAAAAGAAGGAGTTATTGCCTTGAATATCAAAAACTCCTATGACTGTATTGTTCCAAACTGCGCCGTTATAGAGATAAATATCTCCATTTGTCCAGGTAACATTTCCTTGGTTTTCTATGCTTCTTGTATCAATCCATTTGATACTTGTGGTACTTAAATCACTGTTCCCTTTGAGGATGGTTTTCCCTGTTCCTGTTTGATTACCACTACTCCAGTTAAAGGTATTGTTAACAATTACTTCCCCTGTTCCGGTTAATGTTCCTCCTGTTTGGGTAAAGTTATTAATTTCACTGGCTGTTGTGCCGTTTAAAGTTACACTTCCATTGTTGAGGGTTAAATTATTAATATCGCTAACAATTGCACCAGTTACAGTTAGGTTTGCTCCATTGATAGCAATTATGCCATCACCCGTTAATAGTCCGGCACTGAAACTGTGATTCCCACCCCCAAAGGCTAAAGTAGCTCCAGCATCTGCCTTGAATGTACCGCTACTACTGCCACCCCCAGTTAAATTCAATGTTCCAGTTTGGACTTGTACTGTACCTGTATTATTAAATTGAGTGGAAATAGTTGTTGTTCCTGTCCCGACTGTTTTCTTGAGGACTCCCGCATTATTTAGTTTGGGTTGATTATTATTAATTTGATACCAAAAGAAGGAGTTATTGCCTTGAATATCAAAAACTCCTGTGACTGTATTGTTCCAAACTGCGCCGTTATAGAGATAAATATCTCCATTTGTCCAGGTAACATTTCCTTGGTTTTCTATGCTTCTTGTATCAATCCATTTGATACTTGTGGTACTTAAATTACTGTTCCCTTTGAGGATGGTTTTCCCTGTTCCTGTTTGATTACCACTACTCCAGTTAAAGGTATTGTTAACAATTACTTCCCCTGTTCCGGTTAATGTTCCTCCTGTTTGGGTAAAGTTATTAATTTCACTGGCTGTTGTGCCATTCAGGCTTAATGTCCCACCACTGATGGTGAGGGTCTTGTCTACCGTCAGAGTGTTAACAGTCAATGTCCCACCAGACAAAACAAACGCTTCATCTGAAATAAAGCTATTCAGCGAAGTACTACTAGTCCTATGAGTAGTAGTAATATCGTTGCTAGCAAAGCTGATATTTACATCATCTCCTGTTTGCGGAGGTTGATTATTTGTCCAATTAGTATTGACATCCCAAAATCCATCAACTGCCGTTTTCCAAGTTCTTGTTACTTGCTGTTCTACCTGAATAACTTCACCGTTAATTTCAATTATTGCGGTATCATCTTCTGCTTTTAATTGTGCTAATCTGTCATCTGTTAAGCTTTCTCCCTGAACCAACGCCGAGAAAATTGCCCCTTCATCCCCAGCACTATCACTATTGTTCAAAACACTATCAACTCGATGCCCAATTTCCTCTAGCAACAACCCTACTAAATTTTCTGGATTCCCCTGATTCGCTTGCAAAAATTCCCAAGATAGATAAATCCGGTTAGTAAATACCCCATAAACTCCATTCGCACCATTAATATCTGCTGCATTGCGAATCGCTATTTGAGGAATAATACTAAAATCCCCTGCCAACCACGTTGTTCGTAAAGACTCAACCGCAACCCCTTCCCCAAAAGCTACTGCCATCTTTTGAGCAAAATCTGAGTCATCAGCAAAAGCTCGCAGTCGTTCTTGCAGCAGAACCAGAGATTGTTCTAAAACCCCTAACATAGTTAGGTCAATAATTAAGGGAGACTCTACAACTAGATTGTTACGGAGGATATAAGTATTATTCATCTTCTTAATGAGCTTTTTCAGGGTGGGATAGGTTCATCAAAAAATGCTGAGAGTAAGGGGTATTAAATAATTAAGGGTAATCACTTACACATCAAAAACCAAGTAGCCACGAGCTACCAAAGGTATGAACAAATAAGCATCTCTTTAAATGAAACGAAAATAAATCTTTAAAATTACCCAGCGATCGCAGCAGGAAATAACAGCGTCTCAGTCGTTGCCGTATTGATGGAATAGCTTTGATTATCCAAAAACTTACTATTGACAAGCTCTTTGAGTGTTTTAACATCACCTTGCCACTTGTCAATCACTGCACTGATAGCTGCCAACCGTGCTGCTGGTTCTTCGTGATTTATCGCTCGACTGAAGTTAGCCGAAAACAAAACTGCTGGCTTAGTAGTTTTGTCTGGATACTGTAATTGAGCTTCATTAATATCCAGATATAGCTGAGTCTCGTTCAGCGTATAAACTAGCCTCATTGACGCTTCTACAGGCGCAGAACCAAAATCCTGCCATGCTCCTGGTTGGAGAAGTTTACTAAACGTGTAGTTGCGTCCGCCCAAGTTTTCTGGCTCGTAAGGTGCAAGTCCTCGTAAGTTAATTCCCACGCCCTGATAGTCCACTTGTTTGACTGTTTCAATATATTTATGAGCGATCGCCGCAATTTGCACATCGCTTGCTTCTTTATTGGCGATCGCTTCTGCAAAAATCACCCTATTGACCTCTGCAACAATGCTCACACCATTCTGGTAAACAACCTGAGCCGCAGTGTTGGTTAAAACTGGTGGTCTAGCTAATTCCCAGTCACTGGGGATAATCCCCGTATACTTGAGAAAGTCTGCGGTCAAAATACTGGGGTTTTGCTGCCGAACAGCGATCGCAATCAGCAGTTCTTGAACTTGAAAATTTTCCATCATATTACTCTGATTTATATACGTAAAAATAAAATTCAATGTGATTTTATCGACATTGATACGAGAATACACTTATATACTTATCTTTAGGAATAAATTCTTTATAAAGATTGTGCAAAATCAGTGGATATACTTAACTCTATGATTATTATCGAGAAAATCTCAAGTTTAAGAAATATTGCGTCAGTTTAGCTTGCCTAGCGACTCCAAAAACCTCTGCACCGACCCTTCTAAATCACCGGAGTACATCCGACCGATGCGATCAGCTACGCTCTTGCGGAACGCCATCGCAAATCTCCCGCACCTGCTGATATTCCGCAGGTAAGTAATCGAAGGACTTGAGATGCTTCAGCCCCGCCGTCAGTTCTCCGTCCCAAATTCTGACGGTGCAACTGAAGTCATTGACTGCGAAGATAATAGTATTAGTAGATGAAGGGGATGAGCTTCCAGGTTTCTTGAGAATAAACTATGTATTGTCCGCCTAATACAGTTTTTAGCATTTCTTCCTCTACCTGGATGCGGTAAAAACGCGATAAAGCTCCCATCACTGCAATCACTATCAAGATTATCCAATTAGCGATCGCTAATGAGGCTCCAATTTCCATGAGAAATGTACCCAGATAACCAGGATGCCGAATGATGTTATATGGAGCTTGCTGAATAATCTGCTGATTCTCAAGGGTTTGCAAAGTTCGCGTATAAAATCTGCCAAGTGTTTTAGCTGCCCAGTAGCGCAAGACAAGTCCAATAACCATCAGCAGCAACCCTAACCAACCAAAATATCCACTATTCCAATCTCCAATTTGATTGACATTTAGCATTGGAGCAAACAGAATCAGAATTATCCCCAGCAAACCACTAATCCAAATTACTTTTGAACTGCCTCGATCAAATTCACCAGCCTGAAGACTCAGAGCTTTGTCCCCAACTCTTAGCAGTCTTTCCATGATAAAGTAGCAAGCAATTAATAGGTATGCCAGAACAGCCTTTGAAGTCATACCAGTTCAAGTTCAATTTGGTTGTTTCTTGAATATAAATTATTAAGTCATACCCCAAATTCTTGCTCAATCAAACTCAATAACTTTTCTTCTACTTGGGTTAAATACGGCCGCTTCAATTCCCCTAAGTGCTTCAGCAAAGCACGGGCTGCCTCTTCTAGGTTCGCCCTGTCCCGTAACTTATGGATGCAATGACTTCCGATCGGTCGTAGACCATCAGCTACGCTATGAACGCTTTGCGCCATCTGTGACTTAAAGGAAAAGATTGCCGAAAATTAAAGGATAAGCTTGCCGAACCTATAGCCTGACTGCTTTTGTGGTCAAATACCCGTCTTGCGAGAATGCGATCGCAAAGCATAAAAATACTCCCAAAGCCTACATTTAACGTGGGACTCGCGGCAGACTTATTCTTGAATGAAATATGACAAATAATTCAGAATTAATCGAAATAATAAGGCTTTCAGCCTTTACTGCGGCAAGCTTTTGCTTTAAAAAACAGCAATCTTTTCCTTTAAGTCACACCATCGTACATCACCTGAAACTGCCGACATTCACATTATGATTCAAAGGACACTTTGGAGCGTTTCATAATTATCAACACTACATTCAAAGATTTGTAGGACAGCAATGATATTTAACTGCTGTCCCACAAATCTAAATCCATTTTTACTATTTCAACAAATGCTTATGCTGGAATCAATACTGTGTCAATCACATGAATCACACCGTTATCAGCTTCCACATCGGGTGTGGTAACTGTAGCATCATTTATTTTCACCCCACCATTAGATGCGTCTATCCTTACATTGCTTCCTTCAACAGTTGGAGCCGAGTCTAAATTGACCACATCTGCTGCCAACACTTTCCCTGAAACAACGTGATAAGTAAGAATTTTTGTTAGTTGGGGAATGTCTTGGAGTAGTGCGTCTACCGTCCCTGCGGGTAGCTTAGAAAATGCCTCGTCAGTTGGAGCAAATACTGTAAATGGGCCAGTCCCTTTGAGGGTATCTACTAACCCCGCAGCTTGAACTGCTGCTACTAGGGTATTAAAGGAACCAGCACTCACAGCAGTATCAACGATGTCAGCCATGTGTTTTTCAAGTGTCTGTATTTTCGTTACTGAATATATACTTTTATTGAGATTATTACTATCTATCTACAGATGGTTCAAATTTGGGTAATAACTTGATATTAATAAACGAATTAAGAAAAATAAAGCATTCATGGCTGCGCTCTCCTAAATTTAAAAATTCTCGATTTGCAGCTATGCTTTGGTACTAAACGCATTTGGTGACAGATGCAATCGCTGTCACCAAACTGCTTAATGAATCTCTAGTAAATCGAATCCTGGCACAAGGTTTAACACCAACACGGCTAGTATCAATCCAATACCCAATATCAAGCGGACTGGTGATCATCTTGGGTGATTCAATAATCTCGGCGATCGCATATATCCCCGCCTGATCTCCAGAGTTCCAAATCAGCAACCCATCGCCAGCCGCCATGTCTTTTGCATAGCGTGTGGACAGCTAAGGCATCTGCTCGAAGTCACGAATGCCATCTATGATCCAGTAATACTTAGATTTGCCTTGAAATAGCCAGTAAATCATAAAATTTAACTTAAAAACTTCAAATTATAGCGTTCCACCACATAATATTTCTTTTAGCTAAAAAGATTACTTTTACTCTTCTTCGAGAGCTAATAAAGCTTGTTGCCATGCTAATTCAAATTTTGCTCTTTCCTCTGCTCCATTTGCCTTCCAGAGCGGAGGCTGTTTTCCTTTGATTGGTACTGGGGTAGGCAACTCTACGCGAGCATCAAAATAATACTCCCATACAGAAAATCTGCCATCTTGGGAAGTCCAAAGTTGGCAGTCGTACAGGTAAGCAACACCGATGATCACACCCCGTTGAGAATTACGATCTATACCATATTGCTTAAGTTCTGATTCAGGATCATCAAATTCATTATCTGAGTCTTGACTAAGCCCTGCTTGAATCAATACCCATCCTCTATAATCTGTTCTTTTCCCTCTAGCCTCTGTTTCCTTAATACCAAGTATTATTTCCCAAGCATAAGGAAGATGTGTTGTCATACATCGAATATCGTCAGGCATTTGCTCTGGAAGAATCCTAATATTTTCATCATCTTCTTCTGTACACTCTTCCCATTTTTGTTCTACTGTCGTATTTTGTATCATATTTGCTGCTTTTACGTGTTATTAATATTTTTCCAGTAACATCAGAAAGCGATAAAATTTTGGAATCATTTATGAGCAATACGTTTGTAAAGCTTGAGAAAAACAAACATTTAACAATATACTAATTTCTCAAATGAATTTTTAATACATAAAAAAGCAATAAAGAATAAAAACTACCAAAGATATAAAACTTTATTTAATTGATACACCCAGAAATATATTTATTGAGCATCATCTATGTATAGGCCCGTCATAGTAAAAAGAAAAACCTGAGCCTCCTGAACCATATATAAAACGCTTATTAGTTGCTGAAGCAATTATATAAGTCTATTCTTGCCCATCCCATGCCTCACCTTTACAACCGTTTTCATTAAAGCCATCCCATTTCTTACAAGATTGATTATTCTCCAATCTTAAAAACATTAAGGCATCATCTTCGGAACTTTTACGCCAAGAGGGTATTACTTGAATCATAATATATTTACCCTCAATAAATATTTTCAGAGTACATTTACCCTTAATATCTCCAGCAGTAGTATGAAGACCACAAGAACTTTTTACATTTCTCTGTTCAGCTATTGCATCACTATTTAAAGTAAAAACTGAAAATAGTCCTAATAATGTAACAAATAATTTAAGATTTTTAGGACTCATTGTAATTCCTGTTTCTTTAAAATAAACGTTTTTGAAAATTTGTCAAATATAGAAAAATCCATCAAATTTTTAAGATTGGGTTGATTTATAGCAACTCTTTTTTTACGTTTATTAACTCAACACTCATCACTCGATGTAGCGAGTAATATCATGTCTTGTTTTATTTTATCCGTGTTAAAGCTAGTTGTAACCTAGTTAATATACGGTTTCTTTACTTAGTTTCGTAAATTTCTGTGTAAAATCAGTAGTAAATAAGCATAAACTTTGACTTTCTATCTACGCATTCTGATAATGAAATCAGAACAGATGTGATCACTCTTCAAAACAAATAGATGTTATGTTCTCTGACAACAAGCTCAATCTCTGGCATATATATCTGTAATCCGAAGGTTAGGCTATTACTTCAAGCATTATTTCTGTGGTCAACGGCATTTACGCTATATACTCACACTTAGTCTGAATTAGACAAAATTGTGAATTTTGCTGATATCGGGAGTATTCTTCACAAGATCCTCAAATTTTAGACTTATATGTGCTTAGTAGGCTTTATGGCTGAAACATCAATAAATCAATGCTCTTTTAAGGATTTTATGGATATCTCCAATGCTTATTGAGTGACTAAAATCACATACTTATGTAAAATTTATGCTTATAACCTAATTTAATACTTCTATAAGCAGTTAACACACATACATAAGATACTCTCAATGGCGAAATGTAATGTATAGTCACTTTAATTTTTAGGTTTCTATGGAAACGCTTGCCCCTGGTGCGCGAATTGTTGCTAGAGATGCGGAATGGCTTGTAAAAGCCACTTCAAGAACACCCAATGGTTCTGTGGTAATCGAAGTTGTGGGTGTAAGTGATTTTATTAAAGGTCGCACGGCAAGGTTCGTCAAAGAATTAGAAGAAGACTTAGAAGTTTTAGACCCAAAAAATACTAATTTAGTATCCGACAATACTCCTGGCTATAGGAATTCGCTGCTTTTTCTCGAAGCCCATCTGCGGCAAACTGCCCCCACTGATACTAATTTTTACATCGGTCACGAAGCAGCAATGGATGTGCTGCCTTACCAATTAGACCCAACGCTCAAAGCTCTTTCTATGCCGCGACAGCGTTTGTTAATTGCAGATGCTGTTGGCTTGGGGAAAACTTTGGAAGCAGGAATTTTGGTGGCTGAGTTGATGCGTCGGGGACGAGCAAAACGCATTCTGGTTGTTACAACCAAAAGTATGCTGACTCAGTTCCAGAAAGAATTTTGGGTGCGTTTTACTATTCCCCTAGTACGTCTTGATTCTGTGGGTATTCAGCGCATTCGCTCTCGTATTCCCACCAATCATAATCCTTTCCACTATTACGATAAAGCTATTGTCTCAGTTGATACCCTGAAGCAAGACCGGGAATACCGCACTTACATTGAGCAAGCTGAATGGGATGTAATAGTCATCGATGAGGCACACAACGTTGCTCGTCGGGGACGTGGTAGCAGTGCTTCGTTACGTTCTAAATTGGCTGACCGTTTAGCAAGTCGCTCCGATAGTTTAATTATGCTATCAGCCACACCACATGATGGACGAGCAGAAAGCTTTGCTAGTTTGATGAATATGCTCGACCCAACGGCGATCGCCAATGAGTCGAACTACACTAAGGAAGATATTCGAGATTTGTACGTCCGGCGGTTTAAAAAAGATGTTGTAGCGCAACTTCTCAAAAAATTCCCAGAACGACAGGTTTTAGCGGTAGAAGCTAATGCTTCTCCCCAAGAAGAAAAAGCGTTTGAAATTCTCGATAACTTAAAGTTAGCTGGGATTGACGCGAAAGCTTCTACAGGTAAATTGTTTAAAACTACTTTGCTAAAAGCTATGCTGTCCAGCCCTATGGCTTGTTTGGAGACAGTATGCAATCGCATCAATCGGGTAGAAAAAACTGATGATCGGCGTTTTAGTAATGATATTGATGAGTTGAAAGCTTTAGCAGCCGCTTTAGTAACCATTAATGATAAAAATTTCTCAAAATATCAAAAACTGCTAAAACTAATCACTACAGCCGAAGATGAAGGCTTTGCTTGGAAGGGTGCAGACCCAAAAGACCGGATTGTAATTTTCACGGAACGTTTGGAAACGATGCGCTTTCTGAAGGAGAATTTAAAGCGCGACTTACAGCTAACAGAAGAAGCGATCGCTACCCTTGATGGGGGAATGCCAGATGTTGAATTGATGGAAATTATCGAAGAGTTTGGTAGTGAAAAATCTCCGCTGCGGCTGGTAGTAGCTACAGATGTGGCATCGGAAGGGATTAATTTACATTATTTTTCACACCGTCTCATACACTTTGATATTCCTTGGTCGTTAATGGCTTTACAGCAGCGTAATGGGCGGGTTGACCGTTATGGGCAGGAACGACAACCACAGATTCGCTATTTATTGACTCGTTCATCTAACGAAAAAGTTGATGAAGCAGAGCGCATTGTTAGCGTGTTGGTGAAGAAAGACGACCAAGCAATTAAAAATATTGGCGACCCTTCTGTTTTTATGGGAGTGTTTGATGCCGATAAGGAAGTAGAGGTGACAGCAGCCGCTATCGAAGCAATTGAGCAGGGAGAAACGGAACAAACTTTTGACGCACGCCTGCAACCAGGTGAGCAGACAGAGGATGAGGATAACTGGTTTGCTGATTTACTTAGCGATGAGCCAGAAGTGAGTGAGGAACCCCAAGCACAAGCTGCTATGCAGAAAATGCCAAGTTTATTTCCCGATGACTATCATTACACGTTAGAGGCATTAAAGGCAGTTAATGAGGAAAATCCTTTGCAGCTGCGTAGTTTGGAGGAAGAGTTGTTAATCGAGTTAACAATGCCCAACGAACTGCGATCTCGTTTTGAGCGTTTACCAAGAGAAATTCAACCTGCATCAAATCAAGCATTGCGTTTGTCTGGCGATCGCAATAAAGTGATGCGCGAACTAGAGGAATCACGAAAATCGGAGGAACGCTGGCCCTCGATTCAGTATCTTTGGGAACTGCATCCGGTAGTAGATTGGTTAAATGACCGTGGGATAACACTTTTCGGTAGACATCAAGCACCTGTCATTGTTTTACCTCAGTTACAAAAAAATGAGGTTATATTCGTCATGTCAGGTATAATTCCTAACCGTCGTGGCCAACCTCTAGTTAATAAGTGGGTAAGTGTAGTGTTTCAAAATCAAAAGTTTAAGCATATAGAAGACTTTGAGAAAACGCTACAGCTTACTGGATTAGGACAGGAGCCGATTCCCAATCAAATGTTACCTATCGATGAAAAACTTTTGGATTTACGTGAGATAGCAGTTGTAGAAGCACAAAAGAAAATGCTAAAAGCACGTAATAATTTTGAGGATTCAATTAATGTTCAACTACAGGAACAATTGAATCGTTTAAATAAACTCAAAGGTCAACATTATGAGCAACTAACATTACGCTTTGCAGACGGTACTCCTTTAAAAGAAGAGAAAAAATCAAAAGCAGAACGAAGAATTGAGCAAATTTTTAATGATTATTGGCGTTGGGTAGAGGATAGCATGACTACCGAACCTGCTCCATATATCAAAATCATTGCAGTTTTACAGGGAGCTAAGGTATGAGTAAATTAACAGGAATTACTAATGAAAATGAGTTTTACTCAAACCACTACCTGGATGCTATCCTCAATGATGATATTAAGGGAGTTGCTCAACGCTGGCGAGAAGCTGCGGCTGAAAATGAAACGAAATCTCCCCCTGAATTATTGGGAAGTTTAGCTGCGTCTTATTTTAGATTTATCAATAATAGGACTTACGCATTGACAAAATGGCAAAAGAGTGGATTGATAAAAAGTATCATCTACTCACTAGGTATCGAACAATCAGAGAAATCAGCAAACCCTCGACAGCACA
>NZ_JACJQL010000073.1 GCF_014696625.1 Nostoc parmelioides FACHB-3921 | reverse complement strand
AAAATCAGAAACTATCATCAAGAAGAATTGGTGTTGAACATCTCATCTGTAGAGTCAAAACTTTTCGAGTAGCTAGTGAAAGATTTCGTTTAGCTCGATATCGTTATCATCAGGTAATAATGGCAGTATGTGGATTAGTTCGGTTACATCTAAATTATTCCTTTACACTAAGTCATGAGCTTTGAATTATCATCCTTGAGATTTTCTTTTTTAGAAAGCTATGTTTCTTAAAACTTTTAATAATTTTGATATTTTCATCCCCAAAGCCTTATTTTTGCGTTCAGCCATAATTAGTGTTTCATCCCAGTGATAGTTCGTGTAAAGCTTTCACAGTAAGCTTTTTATCTTTTGTGGACAAGTCTAATTAGGATAAATCTGAAGACCTTCTTCATAAAGAACGCCACAAGGAGTTCCAGCCAGATCGTATTCAAAATTGGGGCCAAATTCTTCTCCTTTCCAAAATGCCAAAACTCTAGCTCGTGGCTGGTCATCATCAATAAACTCTGCAATCAAGGCATACTGAATTTGGAGTACCTCAGCCAAGTAATGAGCGCAAGCTTGGAAGAAGGCTTCACCAACCTGAGATGCAATCCCTTCTACAATCAGTTTCAGGTTAATATTTTCTTGCTGGAGTGGTTGATTTGCTAACGAAATCGCCGTTTTTTTTGAAAGTGGAGTTAGCATAACAATAGGTTGAATATTGAGTAGGTATTACGAAACGTCGTTCCTCTCATTCTTCCCAAGTACAAGGGATAAACTCTATTACCACAGCACAATTTAAGCAAAATTAATACAAACTAATTGAGACGATTTATGTCATTGTAAATTGATATCATTTGTCAGCTTATTAACACCATAATAGCCCTCTCTTTAAAACAAATAATCGTATATAAGCGATGGTTCCAATCGCCTAAATATAGTGATTCAGTTTGATAGATGAATATGGCTACAAAGTATAAGTAAAATCATTGACCAGCATCCCAGGAACCAGACTACCTCCTAGTTGACGACTCTCGTAGGTTCCTACTTCAGGAATGAATTCTTGAAAGTTGGTAAAATCTATTAAATTTTCTCCCCAAAAGCGATAGAGGCTTTCATCAAAGCGTAAGTTTTCAATGGGGGCGACAATTTCACCGTCTTCTATCCAAAAACAGGCGTAACGGGTCATACCTGTAATTCTACCTGTGGGGCGATCGCTCCAGTTCAAGTAATGCAAATTTGATACATATAAGCCTGTATCTAAACTGGGGAGAATTTGCTCATAAGTTAAATTCCCTGGTATCACTTCTGGCGCGCGTAAGGTTTCTGAACTGTTCGCACCGTTGGCAATTTTTTGATATTCTTTAGCCGTCCGCGAATTAACTAAGGTATTGACTAAAATTCCTTGGTCAATTATTGATAATTCTGGTGCAGCCATTTCCCCCAGTTGATTAAATCGCGGTACTAATCCTAATTGGAAGTTTTCTCTCAAACTAAATTTAGGGGAAAGTTGTTTATCTTTACGTGACAAAATAGCTAATGCACTATTGCCTTGTTGGATATCTGCTTCACTGACTGCACCCCAAGAAAGCATACCCAATAAATCAGCAACAGCCGCCGGGGCAAAATAAGTTTTGTATTGTCCTTTTGATACTTCTTTAGCTGGATTTGATAGCAGTTTTAATTGCTGTTTCCCTTCGCTAATTTTGACGGAATAAGCTTCTTGATCCCAATTACTTCCAGCAAATGTGCCTTTAACAGCTTGCCCAGAACTGATAAATAAGGAATAATCTAAAGTGAAAGAGTCAGTAGCAAACCAATGTTTTTGTCCACTAGAATCGCCATAAGCCCTGATAACTAAACCCCCAGCATAGATACCTGCAAAATCTAAATCCCTAACTTGTTCTAATACATTCGTTACTACTGCCTCTGCTGGCAATATATTACCTATGTGGGTTTCCCGACTAGTATTATTTCCTGATGGTAAAACGAGATAGGGATCAACTGGTAATAAAGGCAATTCATCCCGTAGTTCTTGTAAAGCTTGATATGCTGATTGCCAGTCTTTTTCCCAATTTCCCGTAAAAGGAAACTGACGAAAACTGCTGCGTTGGTCTGTCATCAGAGTTAATTCAATCCAACCATCAGCTACAAAACCAGTTTGGCGAACTTTGGCTTGATTAAAACGAGTAAATTGACTACGTTCACTGCTAAGTTTCACAGTGAATTGTTCGTTTTCTAATTTTTTAACTAAGAGAGTTTCTAATAGTTGATTAAAACTAAATTCTAAAGTAGATACTTCCTCAATTTTCATGGATGTCAAAAAGGAATATAGGGCAACATGAAACTTTGAATTTTGTAGCTTTAGCTTCCCGTAGGGTATTTTGAACTGATTGATTAGAGGCAGGGGTAGGGGAAACTAAAGGTACAAACCTCATCCCTTGTGGCGTGAAAGCTTCGTTTCCCCTTTTAAGCGTTGGTTGAAACCTCCCCCACCAGTAGAGTGATTTTCCCCCTGCTCCCTGCTCCCCTGCTCCCCTGCTTTTCATTACCCTCCCCCAAAAACTTCTACATCAGCAAATACACAAACTGGTGAACCATGTCCTACCCAAATAGATTGATTTGGTTCGCCTTTACCACAGTAAGGTGTGCCGTACATTTGCCAGTTAGCATCGTCGCTGATTTTTACTAGACTATGCCAAAATTCTGGTGTTGTGGCTCGATAGTTAGGATTACGAAGGGTTCTGGTTAGCTTACCATTTTCAATGAGTTTGGCATATTCACAGCCGAACTGAAATTTATAACGGCGATCGTCTATTGACCAGGAACGATTAGATTCCATATACACGCCGTGTTCTATATCACTGATCATCTCATCAAAGGAGACGTTTCCTGGTTCTAAGTTTAAGTTTGCCATGCGATCAATTGGTGGTCGATTCCATGAGGAAGCGCGGGCGCAGGCTACCCCTGGAACTTTGGCTCTGGCTTGGCTTTCTAAACTGCCTAAACCCCTTTGTAGTACACCTTCTTTGATGACATATTCTCTTGTGGCGACTACACCTGTATCATCAAATCCGTAGCTGGCATATTCACCGGCAACGGTGGGGTCAAAGGTGATATTCATTAATGGGGAACCGTAGACTAGTTTGCCAAAATCCCTGGTGTTGACAAAGCTACCACCAGCATAGTTACGCTCATCGCCTAAAATTCTGTCAATTTCTAAGGGATGTCCTACACTTTCATGAATTTGTAACATCATTTGGTCTGGGGCTAAAACCAAATGGGTGCGGGTGCTTGGACATTCTTCGGCAGTTAAGAGTTCTATGGCTTGTTCGCCAATTTGCCGTACCCTTTGCCATAGGTGGTCTTGTTTTAACAGTTCTAGTCCACCTTGATAGCAGTGTGCTTGCCAACCGTTGTTACTACGTTGTTGAACGATCGCCCCATCTTGAGCGATCGCCCCATAATGGCTGCCGATGGACAAGAATTTTTGATAGACTTCAGAACTGTTGCTGCTGACAAACCAACTCTCTTTGACACTTGTGGAGGCGCTGGCGGTGGTTTGGACAATTTTGTCGTCAACTTTTAAGGTGTGGCAAATCCGCACCAGTAAATCATTAATTTCCCCAGGACTGAGCGCATCCAATGGCTCTAAAAATGGGGAATTATATTCACCCACCACCTTGGGACGTTCGGTTTCACTGAAGGGATAAATCGACCACTGACTGGCTGCTAGTGCTTGTTTATAGGCGATTTCTGCCGCCGCTTGCAAGGATGGTAATTCTAGGGAGTTGGTAGCAGCATAACCCAAAGAGCCATTCACCAAAACTTCCAACATGGCTCCCACGGTGGTTGATTTGCCGTTGCTTTGGGGTAAACCATCACGGACATGATGGTTTGCAGCAGTTTCTTTGACTACTCTAATACCGATCCAATCGGCAGGTATTTTAAAACTAGCGATCGCTTTTGTTAATTCTGACCACATATTTTGAATTTTGAATTTAACTTCTATGCCAACGTGTACCTTGGGGGCTATCAATTAAGGTGATACCTTGTGCTTGCAGTTCATTTCGGATGCGATCGCTTTCGCTAAAGTTCTTGTTTTTTCTGGCTTCCTGTCTTTGCTCAATCAGCGCTTCAATATCTGTATCACCCAGACCTGCTTGTGTCAGCTTTTCATCATCTGGTTTGGCTTCTAAACCCAAAACTTTACTCAGGGTGATAAGGGTATTCCACTGACGTTGGAGTTCATCGCTGGGGATTTTGGTGGTTCCTTCATGGACAAGAATATTACCCTCGCGGCGGAGTTCTTTGGCTAATTCAAACAGTACCGCCAAGCCACCAGAGAAATTAAAGTCATCGTCGCCTAATTCTTGAAAGCGGGTGGCGAGTTCAGGAATAATTGCGGATTCTTGACCCCAACCGAGCTTTTCACCGTATTGATAGCCAAAGAGCAAACCTTCCTTGAGGGTTTTCCAGCTATTTTCGGCGTTGGCGATCGCTTCTTCTGTAAAATCTAAAGGCTTGCGATAATGTGCCTGCAAGACAAACAATCTTACAGCCATCGGGTTTACGGGGTCTTCCTTCCAGCTACCTACCCCATCTAATAATTCTCGAATGGTGATGAAATTACCCAGAGATTTTGACATTTTCTGACCATTCACCATCACCATACCATTGTGTGTCCAATAACGCGCCAATGGCTGATTCATGGCTGCTTCAGACTGAGCAATTTCATTCTCATGGTGGGGAAAAATCAAATCTCCACCACCACCATGAATATCAATTGTTGCCCCTAGCTTAGAACGAATCATCGCCGAGCATTCAATGTGCCATCCCGGACGACCTGCACCCCAAGGAGAATCCCACGCTGGTTCCCCTGGTTTTGCTGCCTTCCACAAGGCAAAATCAAAGGGATGTTGTTTTTTAGGTTCTGAATCTTCCGCATCTACTCGACCGCTAGCACCAGCCTGCATTTGTTCCAACTCTCGACCAGAGAGTTTGCCATAACTGGGAAAGCGTTCTACGCGATAATAAACATCCCCACCAACGGCGTAAGCTAGACCTTTTTCCTCCAGAATTTGGATTAATTGATGAATTTCCGGAATATGCTCAGTTACGCGGGGATATTCATCCGCATCCATCACATTTAAACGACGGATATCTGCAAAATAGGCATCAATAAAGCGGTTTGAGACCTCCGCCATCGTTGAACCTTGTTCTTTGGCACGGTTAAGAATCTTATCGTCAATATCGGTAAAATTTTGGATGTACTGAACTTCAAAACCACGCCAAATCAAATAACGCCGAATCGTATCCCAAACTATATAGGAACGTGCATGACCCAAATGGCAGTAATCATAAACTGTCACGCCGCAGCAATACATCTTAACCTTACCTGGCTCTACAGTTTCCAAAGGTTCTTGACGGCGGGTGAGGGTATTGTAAATCGTTAGGGTCATAACACGGTAACTTGGAATAGATACGCAATAATAGGATAAAGCAGCTGGACAAATATTCCAGCATCCCTATGCTAGTGTTTTCTGGACTATCTCCGCTACCATTTTGCCATTCTGCTCGAAACAAGCTGCCCTGAAAGTCCTCTCGTATCTTCTAATTTTGCGCCCATATTGCTATGCAATCAGCAGTCACCGATAATTCTCAACCAATGGATGCCCCCAAACAAGGAATGCCAGTCACAATTATTACTGGATTTCTCGGTAGTGGCAAGACAACTTTACTTAATCATATTCTCAGCAATCAACAGGGTTTAAAAACCGCCGTTTTGGTCAACGAGTTTGGAGAAATCGGCATTGACAACGAGTTAATTGTTTCCACCGATGAAAATATGGTGGAACTGAGTAACGGTTGTATTTGCTGCACTATTAATAATGATTTAGTCGATGCTGTATACAAAGTTTTAGAAAGGGAAGAAAAGCTAGATTATTTAGTTGTAGAAACAACTGGATTAGCAGATCCCCTACCAGTAGCCCTAACATTTTTGGGTACAGAACTGCGGGATTTAACCCGGTTAGATTCCATTATTACTGTAGTAGACGCAGCCAATTACAGTTTAGATTTATTCAATTCGCAAGCGGCTTACAGCCAAATTGCCTATGGTGATGTAATTCTGTTGAACAAGACAGATTTGGTTGATGAGGCCAGCTTGAATGACTTGGAAAGAAAAATCAATGAAGTCAAAGAAGGTGCGAGGATTTTAAGAACGAAGCGATCGCAAGTTCCCCTTCCCTTAATCTTAAGTGTGGGTCTATTTGAGTCGGATAAATATTATGATGCAGCCGATGACCATAGTCACGACCACCATGAGCATGACCATGATCATTCAGCTTGCGAACATGATCACCATGATCATGATCATTCAACCTGCGGTCATGACCATCACGACCACGAACACCATCATCACCACTCCGACCATCTAGAAAACGATGGTTTCACCTCGATATCTTTCCAAAGTGATCAACCATTTTCGATTCGCAAGTTTCAATATTTTCTAGATAACCAACTATCCACAAATATTTTCCGAGCCAAGGGGATTATGTGGTTTGATGAAAGTCCCAAACGTCACATTTTCCACCTCTGTGGTAAACGCTTTACTTTAGACGATGAGGAATGGAAAGGCGAACCAAAAAACCAAATAGTATTGATTGGTCAAAATTTAGATCGTGAAACCTTACTCACTCAATTAGAAAACTGCGTTTGTCTTCCTTCTACCAGCCGAGGTAAAGGTTTTGGGAAATAGAACTGATAAGCTAATGCGCGCCTAAATTGCATAACTACGAATAAGGGATGTTGACTGTTAACTGTTAACGGTCAACAGCCTTCACTATGGATTATGCAACTTAAAAGCAGAATAGCTTACTTGAGAACAAAAAATTCATATCTGGGGTAAGGGGATGAATAGACGTTGTACACAACACACATTATGTTCCCCCAGTCCTTCAATTAATAACCTTTACTGATACATCAATTTTTTTTGATGAATTTTTGTGTACAGTAGCCTCGCCTTGGTTGACATATCAATTTTTTTTGAAATGATATAGACATACCTAAATATCACCATAAAGGTGGGGTAAATGAAAACAACAGCAGAGAAATTAGCTCTCACGCTGGGGATTTTTGCTGTCGTCAGTGGTTGCACAGCTACATCTAATAACTCGGCTCAAACTCAGGATTCAGCAAAAGTCACCGAAGTTGCTAATTCAACGAAAGTAGCAAGTGTGACAGTTGACGGTTCGAGTACAGTTTATCCGATTACCCAGGCGATCGCTCAAGAGTTTCAAGCAAACTCCAAAAATAATCTCTCAGTTCAAGTAAATATTTCCGGTACTGGTGGCGGATTTGCCAAATTTTGTGCAGGGAAAACAGATATAAACAATGCCTCTCGACCGATTACACAAGCAGAGATGGCAGATTGTAACCGCAACGGTATTAGGTATATAGAATTACCAGTGGCTTTTGATGCCTTAACTATCGCCGTGAATCCCCAAAATGATTGGGCAAAAGATATTACAGTTGCCGAACTGAAAAAGATTTGGGAACCTGGGGCGGAAGGAAAAATCACCCGTTGGAACCAAGTACGCCCATCTTGGCCAGATAGACCATTGAATTTATACGGTGCTGGTAAACAGTCTGGGACATTTGACTACTTTACAGAAGCCATCACAGGTAAAGCGAAAGCCAGCCGTAATGACTACACGGCTAGCGAAGATGATGAAGTTTTAGTTGCAGGTATTAGTAAAGACCCCAACGCGTTGGGTTACTTTGGCTATGCCTATTATGAAGAAAACCAAAAAAGCTTAAAAGTATTAGCAGTTGATAATGGCAAAGGTGCAATTACACCATCACGAGAAACAGTAGAAAAATCCAAATATCAGCCCCTTTCTCGACCTTTATTTATCTACGTCAATCCTTGGTCATCCCAAAATAAAAGTGCAGTTTATCAGTTTGCAGATTACTACATTAAACAAGCGCCAAAAACTGCCAAGGCTGTGGGTTATGTACCCTTATCCAGTGAAGCTTACCAAATTAATTATGTTCACTTAAATCAAGGTAAAGCAGGAACAGTATTTGCTGGTAAATCCCAGTTTGATTTAACGCTTAGTGAATTACTACGCAAGCAAAAGCAATTTTAATAAACAGTCAACTGTTAACTGTTAACTGTTAACTGTTGACTGTTGACTAATAACAATAGGAAAACGCATGAAAGTTCGTGTTGGTATTAACGGATTTGGTAGGATGGGGCGGCTGGCTTTGCGGGCTGCATGGGGTTGGACGGAACTGGAATTTGTGCATATTAATGAAATCAAAGGTGGTGCAGTTGCAGCAGCTCACTTGCTCAAGTTTGATTCTGTTCACGGACGCTGGACACCAGAGGTAGAAGCAGAGGGGGAACGCGTCCTGATTGATAGTACTCCCCTGAGTTTCAGCGAGTATGGCAAACCGGAAGATGTACCCTGGGAAGACTTTGGTGTTGATTTAGTCCTAGAATGTTCTGGCAAATTTCGGACTCCTGCAACCCTCGACCCCTATTTTAAGCGCGGGGTGCAGAAGGTAATTGTGGCTGCACCTGTGAAGGAAGAAGCCTTAAATATTGTCATGGGAGTGAATGACTATTTATATGAGCCAGAAAAGCATCATCTTTTAACTGCGGCTTCCTGTACAACCAACTGTTTAGCGCCAGTGGTGAAAGTTATTCACGAAGGCTTGGGGATTAAACATGGCATTATTACCACCATCCATGACAACACCAATACTCAGACCCTCGTTGATGCACCCCACAAAGATTTACGGCGCGCACGGGCTACTAGTTTATCACTGATTCCGACCACTACAGGATCAGCAACAGCGATCGCCTTAATTTACCCAGAACTCAAAGGTAAACTCAACGGTATCGCCGTGCGAGTACCACTGCTGAACGCTTCCCTTACAGACTGTGTGTTTGAAGTTACCCGACCAACCACAGTCGAAGAAATTAACGCACTCCTCAAAGCTGCATCTGAACAAGCACCACTCCAAGGCATCCTGGGCTATGAAGAACGTCCTTTAGTCTCCATCGACTACAAAGACGACCCTCGTTCTTCCATCATTGATGCCCTTTCCACAATGGTTGTAGATGAAACGCAAGTAAAAATTCTGGCTTGGTATGACAACGAATGGGGTTACGTCAACCGCATGGTTGAACTCGCTCGTAAGGTTGCATTAAGTCTGAAAGCTTGAAGTGATTGCTATTGGTGATTGGTAATACCAATTCAATTAATGATTGCAACACATCCTTGGGTGAAGACGCGATTCATCGCGTCTCTACAGATAAACCCATGACCTATTACCCATTAACCCATGACTTCCACTACAGCTTCTAAAGCCAATTTCAAAAACTATATTCTCGTAACTCTAGCTTATTGGGGTTTCACCATCACTGATGGCGCTCTAAGAATGCTGGTGCTGCTTTATTTCAACAAAATCGGCTACACTCCCTTACAAATCGCCTCTTTGTTCCTGTTTTACGAAATATTCGGTATTGTCACCAACTTTTTAGGTGGTTGGATTGGCTCCCAATTAGGATTAAAGGTTACTCTCTACACAGGCATTGGCTTACAGATTTTCTCTTTAGTGATGCTGGCATATCTCAATCCCAGTTGGGCGCAGTGGCTAGCTGTAATATATGTGATGGTAGCGCAGGCGTTTTCGGGAATTGCCAAAGACTTAACCAAGATGAGTTCTAAAAGTGCGATTCGCTTGGTGGTTCCCCAAGATGACCAGTCTTCTTTGTTTAAGTGGGTAGCTATACTAACGGGTTCTAAAAATGCTCTCAAGGGAGTGGGCTTTTTTGTTGGTAGCGCCTTGTTGGGTTTGTTTGGCTTTGTTAATTCCCTATTTGTGATGGCAGGGGGATTGTTACTGCTGATGTTTACTGGGTTAATGTTGCCTAAAGGTATGGGCAAAATTAAGAAGAAGGTCAAGTTTAGCCAACTGTTTTCTAAGAGTCCAGAGATTAATATTCTCTCAGCCGCCCGATTCTTTCTTTTTGGTTCGCGGGATGTCTGGTTTGTGGTGGCGTTACCAGTGTTCTTGCGTGAGGTTTTGGGTTGGTCTTTTTACCAAGTGGGTGGATTTTTGGCAGTGTGGGTAATTGGTTATGGAATTATTCAATCGTCCGCACCAACGCTGATTCGGCGATTTGGTTCTGGTCGTCCCCCACAATCACAGACTATCCAATTTTGGACATTGACACTAACTGCGGTGCCAGCTGCGATCGCCTTAGCTCTGCAATTTGGTGTACCTGCTAATTTTGCCATAGTTGGGGGACTGCTCGTGTTTGGTGTGGTGTTTGCGTTCAACTCTGCGGTTCACTCTTACTTAGTATTGGCGTTCACCGACGATGACAAAGTAGCCCTGAATGTCGGCTTCTACTATATGGCGAACTCTGGCGGTCGATTAGCAGGTACGGTTTTATCTGGTTTGGTATATCAATGGCTAGGGTTGGTTGGTTGTCTGTGGACATCTACGTTTTTGGTATTAGGTGCAGCCATAGTTTCCCTGAGATTACCAGATCCTAAACCAAGTAAAGCGATCGCCTGGAAAGCTGGAGACGGAGACTAAAAGCAATTCAAAATTCAAAATTAAGAAAGCCAGATTCGGTATTAGTTTTAGGGTTTGTGTAGTTTGTTTGATTTTAGAGAATTGGTATAGAGATTGATGTATCACAGGAATTGTAAATGAGCCTGAATCAACAAACCAAAAGTAATCTCAGCTTTTTTGAAAAATACCTCACATTGTGGGTGTTTTTGTGCATCTTTGTCGGCATAGCTTTAGGAAGATTATTCCCAGAGTTAGCGGTAAAACTAGATGCTATCAGTGTCTATCAAGTATCAATTCCTATTGCAGTATGTCTATTTTTCATGATGTATCCCATCATGGTGAAGATAGATTTTAGCCAAGCGATGAATGCAATCCGCACCCCAAAACCTGTAATTCTGACTCTGGTGGTGAACTGGTTAATTAAACCATTTACGATGGTAGCTTTTTCTCAGTTCTTTATAGGCTGGTTGTTTCGTCCCTTAATTACAGGTACAGAATTAATTCGTGGTGGTGAAGTAGCGATCGCTAATTCTTACATAGCTGGGACAATTTTACTAGGGATTGCCCCTTGTACAGCAATGGTTTTGATGTGGGGTTATCTTTCCTATGGGAATCAAGGTCACACTTTGGTGATGGTGGCTGTTAATTCTCTAGCAATGTTATTTTTGTACGCACCTTTGGGAAGGTGGTTACTAGCAGCAAATGATTTAACTGTGCCGTGGCAAACTATCGTTTTGTCGGTGCTAATTTACGTCGGTTTGCCATTAATTGCTGGCATATATAGCCGTTACTGGATTTTCAAATACAAAGGTAGAGAATGGTTTGACAGTCGATTTCTTAAATATCTCAGTCCCATTGCTATTACGGCTTTACTACTAACTTTAATCTTGCTATTTGCCTTTAAGGGCGAATTAATAGTCAAGAATCCCCTACATATTTTATTGATTGCTGTACCACTATTTATTCAAACTAATTTTATTTTTTTAATTAGTTATGTAGCAGGTTTAAAGCTCAATCTTGCTTACGAAGACGCTGCACCAGCCGCCTTAATTGGAGCTAGCAATCATTTTGAAGTGGCGATCGCTACAGCCGTGATGTTGTTTGGTTTGAACTCTGGCGCTGCACTCGCTACAGTCGTGGGTGTTTTAATTGAAGTTCCCGTCATGTTGATGTTAGTCGAGTTATGCAAACGCACAGCATCCTGGTTCCCACGTCAGCCGGAAAAGGCAACATTACGAGATCCACGCTGCATCACTTCTTTTCACTGATTTAAATATTACTTAGGAGAAAAACTCATGTCCGTTATGAAAACACACGTAGCCTTAAATGTCACCAATATTGAGAAGTCTGTAGCATTTTATAGAGCCATGTTTGGCTTAGAACCAGTCAAGTATAAAACCGACTACGCTAAATTTGATATTCCTAACCCAGCCTTAAACCTGACACTGAATTTAACTAATAATGTGCAGAGTGGCGGCGCATTGTCCCATTTAGGTGTACAAGTTGAAAGTACTCAAGAAGTACAATCAGCTATTAAACGATTTGCTGAAGCAGGATTAGATTTATTTACAGAGGATAATACTGATTGTTGCTACGCTTTACAAGACAAAGTGTGGGTAACAGATCCAGATGGGAACCGTTGGGAAGTTTTTGTGGTAAAAGTAGCAGATACATCGCCAGACAAGAATCTTGCAACAATAGGTTCTTCTGGGGAAATTCAGGCTGTCAACAAGTCATGTTGTGCTTAGATAATAACGATATTTAACAGAGGCGAAAATCGTCTCTGTTTATCTTCTGTAAGAGGGAGAAATCATGAAAAAAGTCATGTTTGTGTGTAAACATAATTCCCGGCGATCGCAAATGGCAGAGGGATTTACTAAAATATTAGGTAAAGATAATATCGCTGTGACTAGTGCAGGTTTAACAGTTAGTCAGATAGATCCATTTGCAGTAGAAGTTATGTCAGAAATTGGGATTGATATTAGTAACCAGACTTCTAAGCCTTTAGAAAATTTTCACCCAGAAGAGTATGACGCAGTAATTTCCTTATGTGGTTGCGGTGTGAATTTACCAGAAGCTTGGGTATTACGAGATATATTTGAAGATTGGCAACTTGATGATCCTCAAGGAGAATCTATAGAAACTTTTCGCCGTGTGCGTGATGAGATTAAAGAAAGAGTGGTAAAGTTAATCGCATTACTCAACTAAATTAAAGCCTTTTGATTAACTCTTCTAGTAGTAAGCTGTATTTAATTAGGAGATAGGAAAAAATTTCTCCCTCATCTCCATTTCTGCGCCTCGGCGTGATTAAATTTTCCCAAAATTCAATTGTTCTTCAGTAACCCAGATACCATGAAAACCGTAAGGTACTCGTTGGGGAAGTAGCACTCGCGCTATCGGTTCACTATTAATATCTTGGGCATTGATGACAACTAATTCAGAACTCTCCTCGCCAATGTCGTAAACGTAAGTAATTAACCAGCCATCATCCTCAACTGTTGCACCAGGACGAGGTACAAAAACAGCTTCACTTCCATAACGTCCCTGTCCATATTCATAATTTTGAGACTTAGCATTGCTGAGGTTGTATTTAATTAAACCCTCAAACAAAGGTATAGAACCTTTTGCTAACCGACTAGTGTAGCCATATTTCGTTGCTTGTCCTAAGAAATTTTCATTGATACGGGGAAATTCTGAGGCGACATCATCCAGCATTTCTTCATGTACTTTCCCAGTTTTAAGGTTAAAGCGCCAACGATGTAAACGGGGAATGTCTGCTTCTGGGTCTGTTTGGGAATCTGGGGAAGCTAGGACAGTGGTGGAACGCATGGGACAAGCAAAAAGTACTACTTCGTCTTTGTCCTCGTAGGCGTTGAGAGTGTGGAAAACGTAGCAAGAGGGAGCTGCAAACCAGCGAATATGACTGTTGTCACCATGACGAGGTAGAATACCAAAGCGACTAGGGCGATCGCTCTCAAACATGAGCATGGGTTCTCCCCGTTGCATCCGTTCTACACTAAAGGTCAAGGGCAAATCCATAAAAATTGTGTAGTTGGCGGTGATAGCAAAGTCGTGCATCATCACCCCCATAGGTAAATCTATAGGTACTGTTCGCACCAATTCCCCGGTGGCGGAAACCACGCTGTAATGCAGATATGGTGGTGCAAATGAGTAGCCAAAAAACATCATCTCCCCTGTCACTGGGTCTACCTTAGGATGGGCGGTAAAAGCAGAACTTAGCTGATTATTGTAGGTGTACTCACCAATAGTTTCTAAATCAGGAACCTGAATTGCATGGGGTGCGCCGCCTTCCCACAATGCTAATAGTTGTCCTGCGTGCCAGATGAGGGCAGTATTACCAGTGTTTCTGCTAGGGAGTTCTGGCTGGGGTGGTTCCATCAATCCTGTCCAGATGGCTTGACCCGCCTCATGTTCAATTTGCCATCTTTGAGTGCGGACGTAGCGATTGCGGTAAGTAGCTTTACCGTTGCTAATTCTGACACCGTGTAACATCCCATCACCATCAAACCAGTGATATTGTCCGATGGGTGTCCATTGGGGGTTCGGGCCGTTGCGGACAAACATCCCTGATAACTCAGGAGGTAGTTCACCGATAACTTTTAAGGTGTCAGTGGTAATTTCTTCGTGGACAGGCGCAAAATTCCCCCCTAGATAGGGATTGACTGCTGTTGTGGTCATGGTGTTGGATGAGAAAGCGAGTGAATCTTTTAGGACTTACGCACTGAACCAAAAACCCTTCTGAGGGCGGTCAATAGTCCACAGTCCATAGTCCAAAAACCTTGATTTTGACCATTGACTATGGACTATTGACAAAAAAGCCAGAAAATTAGTAACACTGCGTAAGTCCTATCTCTTACCATCATAGCGATCGCTCTCACTTTACTTTTCAAATTAAGCAGTCTCATTTAGAACATAGATGTTTTTTCAGCTTTGATAGTTTACCGCTACGGAAAATCAGGTAAACACTGATGAGCCAGTAGGGTGTGTTACGGCTATGAGAGGATTTGGGACTTAGAAACAAGAAAATTTAGCCGTAACGCATTATCCACTAAGCGGTGCGTTAGGCGCGAGAGTAGTTATTTCGTGACCAATCTGGAAGTCAAAAGAAAAAATCTTTTACCTTTTTACTTTTTACTTTTTACTTTTTTTCTCCAGTCCCCATTTTCCATACAACAGGGCAGCAATGGCTAATAATATAAGAAGGCGCTTCACACTTCTTAATTATTTAGTTTTACTATGGCCAGAGATTTACGGAGATTCATTAAAATTTTAGAAGAAAGAGGACAATTACAGCGAATTTCTGCTTTAGTTGACCCAAATTTAGAAATTGCAGAAATTTCTAACCGGATGCTGCAAAAAGGTGGGCCGGGCTTATTATTTGAAACTGTCAAAGGCGCATCCTTCCCCGTTGCTGTCAATTTGATGGGAACGGTGGAGAGGATATGCTGGGCGATGAATATGCAGCATCCCCAAGAATTAGAGACTCTGGGTAAAAAGCTGAGTATGCTGCAACAACCAAAACCACCCAAGAAAATTTCTCAGGCGATAGATTTTGGTAAAGTGCTGTTTGATGTGTTGAAGGCGAAACCGGGACGGGACTTTTTTCCGGCTTGTCAGCAAGTGGTAGTTCAAGGTGATGAGCTAAATTTAAATACGTTACCTTTAATACGTCCTTATCCTGGTGATGCAGGGAAGATTATTACCTTAGGACTAGTGATTACCAAGGATTGTGAGACAGGTACGCCAAATGTTGGTGTGTATCGCTTACAACTGCAATCTAAAAATACGATGACCGTACACTGGCTATCAGTGCGGGGTGGAGCGAGACATTTACGCAAAGCTGCCGAACGTGGTAAAAAATTAGAGATTGCGATCGCCCTTGGTGTAGATCCTTTAATTATCATGGCAGCCGCCACACCCATTCCTGTAGATTTATCTGAATGGCTGTTCGCTGGACTATATGGCGGTTCTGGTGTGCAGTTAGCCAAATGTAAAACTGTAGATTTAGAAGTTCCCGCAGATTCCGAGTTTGTTTTAGAAGGAACCATTACACCAGGGGAAGTGTTACCAGATGGCCCCTTTGGCGACCACATGGGCTATTACGGCGGTGTAGAAGATTCTCCCTTGATTCGCTTCCAGTGCATGACCCACCGCAAAGACCCGATTTATTTGACTACATTTAGCGGTCGTCCACCCAAAGAAGAAGCGATGATGGCGATCGCACTCAATCGCATTTATACCCCAATTCTACGACAACAAGTCTCAGAAATTGTCGATTTCTTCCTGCCAATGGAAGCCTTGAGTTACAAAGCGGCAATTATTTCTATTGATAAAGCATACCCCGGACAAGCAAGACGGGCAGCTTTAGCCTTTTGGAGTGCTTTACCCCAATTCACTTACACCAAATTCGTTATTGTCGTCGATAAAGACATAAATATTCGTGACCCCCGTCAAGTAGTATGGGCAATTAGTTCTAAAGTTGACCCCACACGAGATGTATTTATTCTCCCGAATACACCATTTGACACCTTAGATTTTGCCAGTGAAAAAATTGGTTTAGGTGGACGCATGGGAATTGATGCAACTACCAAAATTCCTCCAGAAACAGACCACGAATGGGGCGCGCCTTTAGAGTCTGATGCAGATGTAGCGGCGATGGTTGAAAGACGATGGGCTGAATATGGTTTAGCCGATTTGCAATTAGGGGAAGTTGACCCTAATTTGTTTGGTTACGATATGAAGTAGGGGATTGGGGACAAAAAGTCAAAAGTCAAAAGTCAAAAGGTAAAAGATTTTTTCTTCTGACTTTTGCCTATTACCCAGTCCCCAGTCCCCAGTCCCCAGTCCCCAAAGAGTTGGGTATTTTACGGAAAGTTATCAGCTAATAGAAACTTTCAAGCTGCTTGGTTGTCCCAAATTTCCTTGAAAGACAACACCGCGTTGATTTGCTTGAAGGTGGCGTAAAATCTTGTAAATTGCTTCAACTTGGTCAGATGCACCTATTTTCTCAGCAATTTGCTCTAAAGAAAGGGCAGTTTTTTCCTTTTGGAGTAATCCTACTACTTTTGTTTGTAGATCCAAAATGACAGCAGCAGCTTTTTTACCAGCTTCTACTCCTGGTTGATGGTAGGCGTTAATGTTGACCAAACTCGCGTATAAACCAACAGTACGTTCATACAAAGCAATTAACGCCCCAACGGTACGGGCGTTAACTTGGGGAATCGTCACTGTAATGGAATCGCGTTGATTTTCATACAAAGCTTGGCGGGTTCCTAGCAGAAAACCAGACAGATAATCACCAGATGTGACACCGGGGTCTATTTCTGGGGATGCGCCGTTACGGTCTTCCAAAACTTCGATTAAGGTAGCAAAGAAATTCGGTACACCTTCGCGTAACTGCTGGACGTAAGCGTGTTGGTCTGTTGAGCCTTTGTTACCATAAACGGCGATACCCTGATAAACAGTGTTACCGTCTAGGTCTTTTTCTTTACCCAAAGATTCCATGACTAGCTGTTGCAAATAACGGCTAAATAACAGCAAGCTGTCTTTATAGGGTAAAACAACCATGTCTTTTTCACCTTTGCCGTTACCAGAGTAGTACCAAGACAAAGCCAGTAAAGCCGCAGGGTTATTTTTCACTTCTGGGACGCGAGTAGCGTCGTCCATCTCTTTTGCACCTTCTAGCATGGCACGGACATCAATGCCCTGTAATGCCGCAGGAACTAGCCCTACAGAGGACATTTCCGAGGTACGTCCACCCACCCAATCATACATGGGAAATGTTGCTAGCCAGCCTTCTGCTTGGGCTACTTTGTCTAGGTTGCTACCAGTACTAGTAATAGCTACTGCATATTGGGCAAAATCTAAATTTTGTCCAGCATAGGCTTTTTTGACTTCAATCATGCCATTACGGGGTTCTGGTGTACCTCCAGATTTGGAGATGACTAAAACCAAGGTGCTGGCAAGATTATTCCGCAGGTGGGTGAGAATCTTGTCAATGCCGGCGGGGTCGGTATTGTCGATAAAGTGAATTTTTAGGGGTGGAAATTCAGGGGCGAGGGCTTCAGCGACAAACTGGGGGCCGAGGGCAGAACCACCAATCCCAATAGAAATAATATCTGTGAAGCGGTTGGCTTTGGGAGGATGAATAGCACCTGTTTGGATTTTTTCCGCAAAAGCTTCAATTTGTTCCAGGGTTTGAACAATTTCTTGGGCTATTTCTGGTGTCGGCGCTAAGTCTGGGTTCCGTAGCCAATAGTGTCCCACCATGCGGTTCTCATCAGGATTGGCGATCGCACCCTTCTCTAATTCCGCCATATCCGCAAATGCTTTGTCAAATTTCGGCAGCAACGACTTCACGAAGGCATCATCAAAACGCATCCGACTGACATCTAGATACAGTCCTAATCCCTCGTGGAAATATAACCATTCTTGGTATCGTTGCCAAAGTGCCTTCGCATCCATAGGGAAATCTCTAGTAAAGTGTCCTTCAAAAACAAGTGTAATGTAAGGTTAGAGCCATCCCTGCTTAGTCTTATACAGTTTTAAGTGTTGAAAATTTCTTCACCTCAAACATCCGGCATAGGTATGACTCGGAGAAATTTTACAATTTCACCCCTAATTTCTATACCAACTAAATAATTATCTATCGTAAACCGATGAAATATACCTTCATCATCCAGTTGTCTCAATTCTGGAAGTCCATGTAAAGACAACTTTTGGGAAAAATCACAAAAAATAAAATCATAAACTCGCTGATAGGCAGCAGGCTCTAAACTTTTCAGGTCTACTAAAAACGACCTAGCGTAACGCATTTCCAGACTCACTGAAGTCACCTTGAGAGAGATGGGGGAGTTAGGGGAAGTAGGGGAAGCAAGGGAAGCAGGGGGAGCAGGGGAAGCAGGGGGAGCAGGGGGTAAATTCCATCCCCAGTCCCCAGTCCCCAGTCCCCAATCCCAAATCCCCAATACCCTTTATACAAACATCAACATCCGTATTGCTTCTTCCTGAGTTAAGATATCCCACGGTTGCTGCGATCGCTTAACTTGTTGTATGGCTCTTAACATATAAAAGTCACAATGCAAGGCGTGCATATCTAGCCAAACATTTTCCAGTTCTTCATCGCTTAACTGCTCAATTAAGTGATGGATTCTAATTCTCAGTAAGTTCATACATTCTTGGCATTACCCAAAACACTAAGGTATTGTTCCCAAAAATGACCCAGGGCGAACGGCAATAAGTCAGTCGGGTCGAGATAGAATGTCGGGAAATCAATTCAAAATTCAAAATTCAAAATACCCTACGGGAAGCGCAAGCGCTACAAAATTAAAGAACTCCTTGAGATTGAGACCACTAGAGGAGAAAAGTGACTGACAACTGACAACTGACAAATGACAACTGACAAATGATTGAATACTTAATTTTTTTAGCCATTTCTACGGCAACATTTGCCCTGTTTAGCTTGGGACTGAATTTACAGTGGGGTTTTACGGGGTTAATTAACTTTGGTCATATCGCTTTTATGACTTTGGGGGCTTACACTACCGTATTGTTAAGCCTTAAAGGTGTGCCTTTATTTATTTCAGCTATTTTTGGAGCAATTTTCGCCGCTTTGTTGGGATTGGTGATTGGTTTTGCGACTTTGCGTCTGCGGGAAGATTATCTAGCCATTGTCACCATTGGGACAGGAGAACTGATTCGCTTAGTGGTGAATAATCAAGATTTACCTGTGGGTGATACCTGGGTATCTGGCGCGTTTGGGGTGCAGAGTTATCCTATACCTTTATCGACAGAGCCAAATTTATTTTTCCGCCTGTTGATGATTGGAATTTTAACGCTGTTGTTTGCTGTGACCGTGTTTTCGTTATGGCGCTGGATTCGGAACGCGCAGAAATTACGGGTTACTAATTCGGCTGACAAAACCAGTAGCAAACAAGAACTGGCTTCCCGTTTCGGTGTAGGAATTATTTTAGGATTATTGGCAACAGCCATTTATATTTCTGGGGTGATTACACTTTATAACTACATCCCCAAAGCCGGTTTAATGCTGGTGTCGCTGTTGGTATTGGCGTTTGTATTTTGGCGGTTGGAATATTTAGTGCGATCGCCTTGGGGTCGTGTGCTAAAAGCTATCCGCGAAGACGAAGAAATACCTAAGGCAATGGGTAAAAATGTCTTTTGGTATAAGCTCCAGTCTCTCATGTTAGGTGGGGCGATCGCTGGTGTCGCTGGGGCTTTCTTTGCTTGGCAACTAAGCGCCATCTATCCTGATAACTTCCAGCCACAGTTAACTTTTGACTCTTGGATTATGGTAATTTTAGGCGGCTCTGGTAATAATATCGGCACAATTTTAGGTGCTGTAATTTACTTCGCTTACGATGCCATTACTCGTGAGGTTTTACCGAAAATTATCCCCCTTGATGAGGCACGTTTAGGAGCATTCCGCATCATGGTGATTGGTTTAATTTTGATGGTACTGATGATTTGGCGGCCTCAAGGTATCTTAGGGAAAAAGGAGGAACTCACCCTTGGTAAATAACCAGTCACCCCCACTCCCCCTATTAGCAGCTAGCGGACTTTGCAAGAGTTTTGGCGGTATAAAAGCTGTTCAAGAAGCGAGAATCGAAGTTGCACAAGGCAGCATCACTGGCTTGATTGGCCCCAATGGTGCTGGCAAAACTACCTTATTTAACCTACTTTCAAACTTTATCCGCCCAGATAAAGGACGTGTCATTTTTGATGGCGAACCCATTCAACAGTTACAGCCCCACCAAATCGCCCAACAGGGTATGGTAAGAACTTTTCAGGTAGCCCGGACTCTCTCCAAGCTATCGGTGTTAGAAAATATGCTGCTAGCCGCCCAAAAGCAAACAGGGGAGAATTTTTGGCAGGTACAGTTACAACCCCAAGTAGTAGCCAAGGAAGAGAAGCAACTACAAGAACAAGCAATGTTTTTGCTGGAATCGGTAGGTTTGGCTAAAAAAGCTTATGATTATGCAGGCTGTTTGTCTGGGGGACAACGTAAACTGCTAGAAATGGGTAGGGCTTTGATGACTAATCCCAAATTGATTTTGTTGGATGAACCAGCAGCCGGAGTCAACCCCAGACTAATTGATGATATTTGCGATCGCATCCTCACCTGGAACCGTCAAGATGGAATGACCTTCTTGATTATCGAACATAACATGGATGTGATCATGTCCTTGTGCGATCGTGTTTGGGTACTTGCTGAAGGACAGAATTTAGCTGACGGAACTCCAGCAGAAATCCAAACTAATTCCCAAGTTTTAGAGGCGTATTTAGGGAAATAGTTTATACATTGGGGATTGGGGATTGGGGACAAATTAAATTCTCTTTCATTACCCGTTACCCATTACCCGTTACCCATTACCCTTAATACCAAGCTTGCGGAATCAAGTCATACTCCCCAGCTTGTTGCGGAGGAAAGTCGCCTGCTTCAATTCTGGCGATCATGTTAGGTAAAGCTTGAAGAAATGCTTGGCTTCTATCTTTTGGGTGTAGTGTCCAAGCGGCAGGATTAGTTAAGTTAGCTCGAAAATAATCAGTCTGCTCTAGTTTTTGAGTCACCATAATTTCCCAAGAATCTAATTTACCTTTACCTGTAAAATTGCTAAGAATAGTTTTTAATGGCGTAGGTAAGTCGTTCATCCATTTTGTGTTGTAGGAACGCCAAAGCACAGGGATGGGAAGAAACTTATCAAATCGCTTACAATCTATTAAATAAACTCGGCTACCAAAGGTTTTAAAAGTATCGAAAGGCTCGGATTTTGGCTGATTTGTGGGCGGGCCAGCGAGTGGTCGCACAAACATCATTTTGGGATTTTCTTCCATTAATTTAACAGCTTCTGCAATCCAATTGTGATTAGGTTGTTGAAACATCAACATATCACTATCGAAGTGCAACATATAGTCGCTTTTACATTCTTCGATGCTAAATATAGAACCTAAAATGGGATAACCTTTATAGTTATGAGTGAAGCGAATCGGTGTACCAAAATGTTTTCGATAAACTTCACTATGGTAATTTGCATCGTAATTTATATCAACGACACGATCCACAATACCTGCTTGTAATAACTTCTCTGTACACTCGCGCAGTTCTTCCATTGTTCCAATGTGAGGACGAGTCACCTTGTCTCCCATCAGTGGAGCGGTGTCAACTGCTAAAACCTTTTCCTCAAAAGGAAAGTTATGCACTTTTACTAAATGAGGAATTGTCTGTAAAAGGAAAGATGTATCCGGCCGCGCCACAAAAATCCACAACGAACAACTCGGATTTGCCATAGTAAAAATACCCCTGTCCTCAATTTTGATCTGTTTAACAGGATATACGATAGGTTACTTTAGTTAAGTAATTGCAATCTCAACTATATTGACCTAGATTTCTGCTAACCGCCAGTAAACTCCATTTTCTCGCTGCATTAACTTGTAACTAATCAACTCTCGTCGTAAAGTGGCGTAATCGGGATGGTAGCGATTGAGAATATTATTCACTTCATTTTCTGAATAATTAATACCTAACTCAAATTTGTTTACCAACCACTTGAGAATAACTAGGCGCTTTTTACGGCTAGCGGGAATTTCTTTAATGCGTTGCGCTCCTTCAGTGCTGTTTGGGCTTATCTCCAAATAGTTTTTTAAAACTTTGCTTTCCCACGCTTCAGTATCTACGTCCTCTATCAAGGAGGCTATCTTTTCTGGAGAGAGAATTTCCTTGCTAATGCTTTGCAAAACTTCACTATCTAACTGATATATACGACTGTTACCTTCTGGGCGCATTGTTACTAAGTTTAGCTCCTTGAGTCTTGCCAAATGGTGGGAAACTGTTGGCTCTTTGAGCCGCATAAACGCTGCTAATTCTTCGACACTGCATTCCTGATTTGCTAAAATCCCTAAAATCTTTAATCGGCTTTCGTCAGCCAACACCTTAAAAAATTGCAGTAGGGTCTGAAATTGCTCTTGTTTCATAATTTGTTATACTTAATTCGATCAGAATCTAATTAGAGCTAGATCGAATTACTAATGCTGCCCTCATCTGATGCAGCACAAGCTCTGCTTTGGTGATTTTTGAATTAATGTTAATTTTGCGATTCGTTCTGCAAAAAGTTGAGTTTTCTTAAGTTGTTCTTTACATTTTGCTATGTTGAGATTTCTGTCACGCCGGAAAAGAAGGAATCGCGGTATGGCTAGACAAGGTACTTCGCTTGTCCAAGCTGCTCGATTCTTAGGAATGGATCAAAGTTCTCTGTATATGGCTCTGCAAAAAGGACAAATCCCCACTCACAAGAGCAATGGACGCACAGTAGTTAGTCAGGGTGCGCTATTAGATTACCGAGCTAGAACGAGAAATTTGTGAGTTTTTAGGCAATAAGTTTGAGCGATCGCCATAGATAATAATATCGTGTGGCGATCGCTCATCTATTTATAGTACAAAAATACCATTAATAATTAGAAAAGTACCATCTCCACCAACTAATACCAATTCAAAATTCAAAATTCAAAATTAAGAATCAAGACAGGACAAGTATTTGGGGCTGTATATCTGTCGCATTCTTTTTTCAAATTGGTATAACAATTAAAGAAAATTTAGAAATTTTATTTGTATACAAGAACAGCAACGCGCTGAACAAGAACGCCAAGCCAAAAAAGTTGCTCTCCAACAACTTGAGCAAGAACGCCAAAAATATCAAGATTTAATGACACGACTGCAAGAACGAGGTATAAATCCAGAGGAGATTTAGAAGGGTGTAAGGGTGTAAGGGTGTAAGGGTGTAGGGGTGTGAGGGTGTAGAGGTGTGAGGGAAGAATTATTTATATTGGTCTTTCCCCTAAACCCCTACACCCCCATACCTCCACACCCCTAATTAACTAAACTGCTCACCCACATCTAGGTTGAACAACATTTGCAGGGTTTGCATACAGCGCCTTCTGGCTTCAACATCTTGCTGCGCGCGCAATTGCACCATCGGGTCATGTAAAATTTTATTAACAATACCTCTTGTTAAGGCTTCAATCACCTCTTGATGTTTGTCGCCAAATTCTGAACCTAATCTTGATAAGGCTTTCTCTAATTCCTGTTCGCGGATGGTTTCGATTTTACTCCGCAGACTGCTGATTGTGGAAACAGTTTCTAAACTGCGCCACCAAATATCAAAAGCCTCAATTTCTTCTTCTAAAAGCCGTTCCGCCTCTTGAGCCATCTTCCTGCGGCTTTCGTAGTTTTGGGCTACCACCGCCTTTAAATCATCCACATTGAAAGCCTGGACGTTTGCCAGTTCATTCACGTCTGTATGGACGTTGCGTGGTACGGAAATATCAAATAACATGAGGGGCTGGTTTGGTGCTAAAACCATTTCTAATTTAGCCCGATCAAGTATTGGCTCCGTTGCAGAGGTGCTGGTAAACACCAAATGGCTTTCAGCAATGACAGTCATCATTTCTGGAAGCAAATGAGTGCGAATGGGGTGTTCTGAAAATTGCTTTGCTAATTCTTGGGCGCGTTCTCGTGAACGATTGACAATACTGATTTGTGTAGCACCTTTAGAAACGAGGTGTTGTACCAACAGCCGTGACATTTTACCAGCACCAAGAATTGTGACTCGGCAAGCTGCTAAATTTTCGGCTTTTATCTGGGCTAACTCCACAGCTGCGGAACTGATGGAAACTGCACCAGTACCAATGCTAGTTTCCGTGCGGACACGCTTACCTGCTGTCAGCGCTTGTTTAAATAATCGATTCAAAATTGTTTTTATACCGTTATATTGCTGCCCCAGTTTATGAGTATTTTTCACCTGAGCCAGAATTTGACCTTCGCCTAGTACGAGGCTATCCAATCCAGCCGCCACTCGCATGATGTGCATAACTGCGTCTTCATGTAGCAAGACAAACAAGTGCTGACGTAGGGAATGCACTGGCAATTTACTGTGTTCGGAAAGAAACTGAGTTACTTCTCGAATACCGTGATCTGTTTCACCAGCAACGATGTAAATTTCTAGACGGTTACAGGTGCTGAGAATGGCGACTTCATCAATATGAGGATAGCTGGTAAGTTGTGCGATCGCACTTTCTGTCTGTGGTTCTGGAATACTCAGCTTTTCCCGAATTTCAACTGGGGCTGTTTTATGGCTTAACCCCACCACTGCAATATTCATTTCTTATCGGTAATTAGTAATGGGTTATTTAATGATTGGGGACAAAAAAGTAAAAAGTAAAAAGTAAAAAGGTAAAAGATTTTTTTCTTTTGACTTTTTACTTTTACCTTGGACTGGGGATTGGGGATTGGGTACTGGGGATTGGGTACTGGGGATGAAATTTACCCCCTGCTCCCTGCTCCCCAGCCCCTACTCCCTAATTCCTAGTGCAGTTGCACAGTCTTGGGCTGTCCAGCCATGTGAATTGTGTCCACAAAACGAGCAGTTTGTGACTGGCTGGAAATAACCAAACTTTGAGTTCTAGCGCCACCGTGGAAGAAGCGTACACCTTGCATGAGATTACCAGAGGTGATACCGCAAGCCGCAAAGAGAACTGTTTCTCCGGATGCGAGTTCATGAGCGTCGTAAACCTTATCAGGGTCATTGATACCCATAGAGCTTAAACGCTCAAGGTTGGCTTCCTTGCTTTCCCCAATCAAGCCTGTTTTTACTACTTCTGGATCGTAGATCAATTGACCTTGGAAGTGTCCGCCCAAAGCACGCATAGCGGCTGCGGAAATGACACCTTCAGGTGCAGCACCAATACCCATGAGTGCATGGATGTTAGTACCAGCAAATCCACAAGATATTGCTGCGCCTACGTCACCGTCAGAAATCAGCTGGACTCTTGCACCTGCGTCGCGGATTTCTTTGATTAAACCCTGGTGGCGATCGCGTTTCATGACGACTACTACAAGTTCGTCAATAGCACGGTCTAGACACTCGGAAAGAATCTTGAGGTTTTCCGTAGCTGACTTGTTAATGTCTACTTTGCCTTTAGCTGCTGGAGGCGCTGCTAATTTCTTCATGTAGAAGTCAGGTGCAGCAAATAATCCACCTTTCTCGGAAATAGCTAGAACCGCCATTGAGCCGGGTTGACCATAAGCTACGAGGTTTGTACCTTCGCAGGGGTCAACAGCAATATCAATTTCTACTAATTCGTCGGGGTTACATAATTGGTCAGCATTTGGTTGGGTACAGATACCAACTTCTTCCCCGATATACAACATGGGCGCGTCGTCGCGTTCCCCTTCCCCAATTACAATGCGACCGCGCATATAAATTTTGTTCATGCGCTCCCGCATTGCTTCTACTGCTACTTGGTCAGCAGTATTCTTTTCGCCTTTACCCATCCACTTTGCGGATGCGATCGCGGCTTGCTCAACTACCTCAATAATCTCTAATCCAAGTGTATTTTCCACAGAGTCGCCCTCTCAACTGCTTGACTTTCCGTCGTTTTTTCTAGCCATTTCAGTTTTCAAGTCTACCAAAGGGCGGATACCTGTGGAAAATAGTATCTACTTGCATCTGTGTTAAGTTTTGCTGCTAAGTCATGTATTTCCACGCCAACAGCCCCAAAAATAGTACTTAAGTACTATTTTGCTTGGATCTTTCTCACCCATGTATTAAATGATTTGTCCGTGGAGTTATTCCCCGGAAATTTGCAGCAACACATTTCTTTTACGGGGGCCATCTAACTCGAAAAATAATACAGATTGCCAAGTTCCTAAAGCTAATTTTCCTTCTATTATTGGGATGACTTCACTAGTCGTTAACATCATTGCCATCAAATGAGAATGAGCATTCATCGGTTCATCTTCTGGCACAATTCTTAAATGTAAATCATTGTGCAGGTAACGTTCTGAATCAGGTGCTAGTTTTTGCAAGAATACTTTTATATCTTCTAATAATCTCACTTCATCTTCATTAATAGCTAAAGCAGTGGTCGTATGTTGTGAAAATACTAAAATTTGCCCATTTTGAATCGCAGTAGCAGCTAAAAAATCCTTAATTTCAGCAGTGATGTTGTAAATATTAATTCCTGCTTCTGTTTCTATTTCGATGATTTTATTGAATATAGACATAACAAATTCAATCTTAAATACCCAACTTATTTGCAAAAAATTAAAAATCAGCAGTACAGATTTAGCATGATTGAAAAATTAGTCAATCATAGTAGCTTTAATTGTATTCAAAGCACTAAGATATAATATCAAAGTCTTATTGATTATGACTTCTGAATGATTAATTCTGATAATTATTATCTCATTTTCCTGTATCTAAAATTGTTTTCAGTCCTTGTACTAACCTTTCAATACCTTCTTTGACTGTATCTTTTTGCAAAGCACCATAAGCAACCCGCAGATAACAACCACTTTCCATCCCAAAAGTTGTACCGGGAATTACAGCCACTTTATATTCTTGAATTAGCTGTTTGACTAGTGCAAAAGCATCTATCTGAGTATGCACTTTTAGAAAAACATAGAAAGCACCATCGGCGGGAGTAATCGTACATAAGCCTTGGAGTTGGTTGAGGTAGTCAAATACTATTTGCCTTACTTGAGCGATGCCTACGGCGGGCTGTGCCAACGCCCCAATATGATCTTGTAAATACTCTGGTTTTGCTTGCAATGCTCCCAAAGCTGCATACTGAGAAACCACAGGCGGACAAATCAAAATCGTATCTTGGACTTTTTTAATGGCGACAAGCAGATGTTCGGGAATCACCATGTAACCAATTCGCCAACTGGCAAACCCATAAGCTTTAGAAAGACTATAAAGGGAAATTGTATACTCACTACTCCCAGCAAATGAGGCTGGAGAAACGTGTTTTACACCATCGTAAGTAAAGTATTCATAAGCCTCATCACTAATGTGATAGATGCCACAATTAGCGCAAATTTGATTTACATTACGTAACAAATCTTCGCAATAGACAACACCTGTAGGATTATTCGGGGAAATTGTGACCACTGCGCGGGTTTTTGGGGTAATAGCTTGAGCGATCGCCTCTGGACGCAGTTGATAATTTTCATCGGTTTCCACCAACACCGCACGACAACCAGCCATTGCGATCGCCATTTCGTGGTTGAAGTAGTAAGGCGTATTGAGAATAATTTCATCACCAGGAGAAGTAATCGCCAAAATAGCGTTCATAAACGCCATATTGCTTCCCGCCGTCACCACAATACAGTTATCTGTCGTGATTTCCATCTTGTTGAACCTAGACAATTTGTCTGTCAACGCATTCAACAAAGGCGGAATACCCTCCACAGCTTTATATAAATTATTAGCTGGGTCAGCCAAAAATTTCGGCAAAAGCTCAATAGCTTCTGGTGGCGGACTATAAGAAACCACACCCTGTCCCAAAGAAATAGTCCCTGGCGAATTTTGAATTAATTCCCCAACCACAGGAATAATCGGCGACTGTACCGCCTGCATCCGAGAATAGAAGTTAGTCATTAGTCATTAGTCAGTAGTCAGTAGTCAGTAGTCAGTAGTCAGTAGTCATTAGTCAAAGGTCAACAGTCAACACTCAACAGCCTCCAAACTGTTTCCCCGTTCCCAAGTTATCACCTCCACTCCCCCTGCATCGTAAAAGCCGCCCAATAGACTTGTCTACAAAAGATAAAAAGCTTACTGTGAAGGGATTATAGGAGATATAACTGAGATAAGATAGTTATCATTGCTGAACGTAAAAATCACGGTTTAAGG
>NZ_JACJQL010000072.1 GCF_014696625.1 Nostoc parmelioides FACHB-3921 | reverse complement strand
GCCAATCAGGTGAACAAATTTTTGCAGGTCATGTCTGCCCTTGAGGACGGCGTTACAGTAACAAAGCAACAGGTCTTTAATAGAGTCGTTACCGTTGGACAGGTGGTCGAGAAACGCATCAATTTCTGACCAGTTTTTAGCATGGGGATCATACTCCCGTGGCAGTTGCCAAGTTAGGCGATAAGTGGGGGAGTGGGGTAAAAGCTTGCCCGTGGATATCTCCACCACCCCATTCATAAAGGGCAGCAGTTCTCTGGGGGAAGCTTCCAGCCATTTGCGAACTATCAGCTGATTTCGCATGGCTTTGACGATGTTGGTAATGTAGGTGTGGGAGTTGTAGCCTTCAATCCCCTTGCTGGCAAGTATCTGTGAGACGACCGCTTCGATAAATTCGTGGGTTTCTGGCGACCAGACCCCAGCGTAATCAGCCTCATAACGCATCCACAGGGCGATCTCGTTGTTAAAGGCGAGTTTGTCGCGGTATTCCTGGGCTATCTCGCGTCCGATCCTATCCGCAGGTGGAACTCGGAAGTTCCGCCGCTTTTGAAATTGTTTTTCCAATCTGGCGATCGCCATTTCGTAGGCATCATCAAAAGCGCCCTCTCCCTTATTAACAATCAAATCATCCAGCCCCTTACCGTCCTTTGCATCCCAGTTTATATCAGCCGCTATGCAGTAACGTTTCTCAAATGCAGAGAACAGTTTTCTTTTTCCCCTAGTTACGGCTTTTTGGGCGCTACGCTTTGTGTCTTGGTCAAAGGCAATCAGCCATGCACTGTCTTTATCAGCAAAGGGAACTAAATCATCTATGAGCATGGCATTAGTGCCACTAGCGCCACATTCGCAGCCGTAAAGGGCAATCATCACATATCCCACAGACAAGGCACTGAGGGCTTTCTTGCCGCCCTCGGTAATGCCTCTTTCGATGGCGGATTCTTTGAGCCATTCCCAGAAACTACCGACCATCGGCACTTTCACGCCGTAGCGCTCTCCTATCATCTGCCGCACTGATGGGGATACAGGAGGGAAATATGCCCGATTACCTCCGGCTTTGGGTGCGAGATACCTGTATGGGCGTTCCTTTTCTTCATCCCACAAGCTGACGATTCCCTGCCAGACTGAACCGTCTTCATTCATGAAAAACGCGCTATATATTGGTTCGTTGGCTTCATGTCTAAATCGCTTGTAATCCCAGCCTAGAGCATCATGAATGGGGGTGCTGACATCACCGCCAAGGCTACATTCAATGTCTGGATGAAATTCGATGCAGGCTTCAAAGACTTCTGGGCTAATCCCCGAACCTTCAATAAATGACTGGCGTATAAACGCTTGAAATTGTTCAAAACTCTCAAATTTGTTTCGCCGTCCCTCAAGTGCCTTGCTGTTGAAAGTTGTTAGGAGTGGGACTGACTCTTGTTGAACTGAAGCAGATTGCGTTAAAATTTGAGGAATCGAATTATTTTGTAGTGCGCCATGATGTGACAGTCCAGGCGCTTTCTGCATTTCTGTTGTATTCATTTGTGGCTCCTTAGTTTGGTGATTACTTTCGATGAAGATTGAGTAATCCCTTTCACTTTTAAGCACGCCACTGTTAGGCTAGAGCTATAAAAATTTGTTAACTACCTGCGGTAGTACTTGACCGCTTTGGTGACGACTGGTAATCGTCATGGCATGGATAAGCTCCAGACAGTAAGAGAGTGACTTGCCCCAAAGTAAGTTGGGACTACCCTTTTTTTTGTGCTTTTTTAGGGCTGTGTTCATGACTCCATGAATTTTTACCCTGTGTGTCAAAAAGAATAAACTTTAAGCTTTTGTTACACCTACCTTTAGCCTTAAGCTTGATATCTTGTCTTTTGAAACTCGGATTAACCCTAATCTTGTCCTTCAGATTGAGAAGATTGAAATTTTTTGCGCCTAGCTGCAAGTGCATCTCTAATCACAGTTTCAACTAAATTACTAACACTACGGTTTTCATCTTCAGCCCATGTATCTAATTCCTCCTTTAGTTCCGGGGGTAGGTAAATACTCACTTTAGGTTTCTTTGTGGCCACACTTAATAGCGTCTCAAAATAGCGTAACTAATAACGCTATTTATAGCTCTTTAGTATGACTTAAATCTATGGTGTTGACAATTACCGTTACTTACCGTTACTATAGCATCAACAGGCAAAAAAACCACAAACAACAAAACTTTGTATCAAATGGTGAAAATGCCGCAGGAATTATATTGGCTACCACATTAATGCAGAGATTGTCTTAATCAAGGCAGCAAGCCTGTTTCAGAACCTTGTCAATTGAATAATTAGCGGGTTAAACCTTATGACAGATTTGGCACAAATGTCCGAAAATACCCTAAACGGGCATCAGGGTACACTCACGCTCATTGCAGGTTACGACCTCGGTAACTCTGGCGTTAAGTTCGTTACCTCAGACCGAAAAATCAGGTTTCCAAGTTATTTAGAGAATTGCTACTACCGTCCGACCGAGTTACCAACCGAGGGTTATGTAGAGTACCTAGAAGGAGACGCAATTACCAAACTGGACTACAAACAGTGGTTGTCAGGTTATGCCGCATACGACGCAAACCCTAAAAACCACCTACGAGTGACTGATGATGCTACCGCCAAAGTTACTCAATCACTCAAACACCTACTAGCAGCACTGTCAAACTATCCCTATAAGCCAGTAATTAACCTAATTATCTGTGCCTCCTTACATGAGCGAGGAGACTTAGAAGAACAGTTGATTGATGCTATCGCGGGTAAACACATCGTCAAATTTGGTGGAAAGCCCATACCAACAACAGTCAACATACACGTTTTGAAAGTTTACGACGAAGGACACGCTGCTATTGCTGCTAATGCCCATAGACTCGATACCAGTAAACAAAATGTGATTGTAGATATTGGCAATCGTACAGTCATAGCCACTTTAATTGGACAGAAGGGACATTTAGCCAACCGCAAGACATTTGATAACGGGGTTGAGGAATTAATCAAAATGATTTCCGTCAACCCAACATTTAAGAATCGACTAGAGGGAGAAATAGCAATACCTCACCTAATCCGTCAGGGATTAGAGAGTAGTGAAAAACCGTTTTGGTACGGTAAACAATTCAGTTTTGAAGACATTTATAAACAAGAGTTAATGCCTTGGGTGCAGAAGTCACTTTCCCCAGTTTTTAAATTCATTCACCCGTGGAAGATCAACGCCGATGCTTGCTTAATTATTGGCGGAGGTTCACAACTCCAGGGTGTTGACGAGGCATTAAAAGCCAAAGGATTTGTAATAGCAGAAAACCCGCTCTGGTCAAATGCAGAGGGTTTATATCAACTAGCAACAATGATGTATTCGAGGGGAATAGATGAGTAACGAGAGCATCAGAGTAGTGATTAGAAAGCCGTTTCATCCAATGCTCAAACAGCTATCTGAACAACTAAATATTGATGATTACGGCGAATTGGTCAACTACATACTTTTAGAGTTCCAACGACGCGGCGGTGACTTTTCCGAAACTGTTGAAATGCCTAGCAAAAAAGTTGAATCATCTCTGGCAAACAAATTAGCAGCAATGTTTTGACGAGTATGAATAATCTAAGCCTAGTATATGACAGCACGTCACTAACCCAGTCAAAGGTGTATCAAATAGACCGAAACTTATATCAATACCTGTACCAAACAGGCACAATTCAAGCACCACAATATATCTTTCGTCCACTAGCCGGACAGCGAAAGAAAACAGATTTGAAACTGAATCACAAAGGTTTGATTAATCGCTGTTATGAGGTAGAAGGTGCAACTACAAAGAGTTCTGTTATCAGTCAAGAATCACTGCAATTAGCACTGTTTTGAAGGAGCAATAATTGTGAGAATTAGACAAGCAATAGGAGCCACTTTATTTCTACTTAGCTGTGTTGGTTTTGGTTATCTTTCTACTCAAAAGTTTGGCGCAACTGCCACAGCAATGATAGGCGGGGGAATGTTCAGCATAGGAGCAATAACGCACATAAAACAAAAACCAGTACCACGTAAACGCACCAAAAAAGCTGTTAACTAACAGGCACTTTGAATCATGAGTCAATCATTAACTAGCCTAATTCAACAGGCACAGCAAACAATTCTACAGATTCGTAACCATCCCGACTACAAGCAAATTGCAGTCAATTACAGTCCCGACTTGACGCTAGGAGATGCAACAACAGCATTGACTTATTTGCAGTGGGAAGTTGAGGAGAGAACAACTATTGATGTAGCAAAGTTTGAAGCATTTTCTAATTAGGGGGAGGAGCGATTGCACCGAGTACCAATCATTGCAATCGCCCTCAAGTTGCACAAGTACAACAAAAGGATCTTAGCTTAATGGACAGCAAATATTATCTCTGTGAGGCAGAGAACGCCGACGAGGGAGTAAACAAGGTTACGCCCTACGATAAGCCAGAAGACGCATTAGCCGCCGCATCTAATAGCACCGCTAAAGTTCATTTCATCAGCACAGTAAACCCTTTGGCTGTTGATGAGGAGGATGAGTAATGGATCACGGCATTGCAGTAATTAACCCAGTAGCAGGACATTCCAGCCATATTGATGAAAAAGCGCAAACTTGGGGAGGGTTTGAGGCTGATATCTTGGGCTATTTAGGAGACATTAACCGTTTAGAGCAGTTCGCAGACTACGCCAACAACGCCCTTGAATTAGCCGAAAGGCTTGACCCGTTTCTAGAAAATGCCCGTACTGCTTTTGAAGCATTGCAAAAACTGACTACGGGTCAAGTAACTTGGACAGAACTTCGCAAGCAATACGGTTCTCATGTCGCCAACGCTATCAACAAAATTAGGGTTCTAAATGCTCAATTTGATAGTGAAATGCAGCAGCTTGACGCAAAAGACCGAGCCGAACTACTGAAGATTGACCAGAAACGGCAACACGGTCTAGCAGAGATAGCCGCACAGTTACACGTTGATTTACAAGCTGAATTGTTCCGGCATCAAAACAAACTGACTGGGATTGAGAACAGGCAGCAAGTCCAAACCGAACGCCAAACAATCACCACCGGATTAAGGGAGAAGCGCCAAGCGTTACTGAATCGTGCCAAGTATGGCAGTACAGGAAATGACCAACAACCACGGGAACAAATACCCGTTACTGTGCAAGCTTCCCCAACAGCAAGCAGTGTTTCTGCCTCTGGTACAGTTCGCTCTTTTGGCTCCGTCCTGGGGAATTTGTGGCAACGACTGGGCGATCGCTGACAACTGACAACCAATAGTTAGGGACTAAGGCTGATGTTAGTAAAACGACAACCAGAACAAACTAACGTCAGCCCTTTTTCGTATGAAGGGCTGGCCACAAATCAACAACCAAAGCAAGCACAACAACCCCAACAACCTGCACCAATACCGGAAACTAGCAAGGGTAGAGGATTAAGAAGGGCTGGTAATGCCTGTGAGATTATCGCTGGCAGTTGCTTGAATAGCGGTGTTATCTTCACTTTCCACCTAATAGGTGTTCACCCTGTTGGTTTCGTGTTGGCTTTGGGGGTGTCACATTTCTACTTGTCAGCAACCGCATCAGGAGAAGGTAAAGACCGTTTCGCCACCAATGTAATGACCGGGGCTAGTGCCTCACTATCCTTACTGTGTGCATTGTCTGAACCGATAGCCGAGTGGTATGAGGCGCAAGTTTCCAACACAATCGCCGCAGATGTGAGACGCGAATTGTATGAGCCAAAGCAAGCTAATGACTCAGGACTAATGACCTTTGGCGCGATCGCATTTGGGTTAGTGATTCTATTTTTATTTTTTGGCGGTAAGAGAAAATGAATTATTTAAGTGACAAACATCGGGAATTAGCCCAGAGTCAGCAATCAGGTTTAATGGCTTGGTTTGGTCAACTGCCCTTTGACCGCAAAGCCGCCGCAATTGGTCTTAGCCTTACCCTTGGTTTAAGTTGTGCAGGGATGGCATGGAGAGGGACAGCATCGGACAGGATTTATTTCTGCATCCGCACCCCTGCCAATGGTTTGAAATGTGCTGATAACAATAACCGACCGTTTCGCATGACCCCGTACTACTGGGAACAGTGGAAACAGCGAGGGATGCCAACAGACGTTGTTAGGGATGCGGCGATGGGCGTTAATGGCTTGGTCAAGGCAGACAACCCATACAAACCATACTGGGCGTTTGGTGCATTCGCTGGATTTGCGCTTGCTGGATGGATGTTACGCCATTGCCAGCATGAAGTAAAACAGTTAGCTGTGTTTGAGGATATTGCCCAAAAACGAGATGTACTTGAAGCTAGTCGTGATGTGTTAATTGCTGAGGTTGAACTGCAAGCGGATCTTGAGTTAGCTGCAAATAACCGAGTCGTGGAAATACAACAAGCTGAAATTCTAGGCGAGACTGAACTGGCAATCGCCAAGCTGGAAGCTGATGACGCACTGTTTGACGCACAAACCGCAGGTATGACACCAGAACAGAAAGCCGAGTACATCAAGTTTTTGAGAGATACTAAAACGCCTTATTTACAAGGTACTCAGACCTTACAGGGAATCGTTGACCCAAGAGACAAAGTTACCGCCTCCCTGGAGCAACCAGCGATCGCACCAACCAACAATGAAACAATTACAGAAGTTTTGCGGCGTGTTGCCCGTGAAGATGGTAGCACCGCGCTATGTGGCGACCCAGGCACAGGTAAAAGCACAATCACCCGTGAATACATCCGCCAAGTTGAGGCGAACTGTCCCAATGCTGACATAAGAGTATTAGCGGTAAAAAATGACTCATTCAATGGACTACGTGAGCGAGGTAAAGTAACCCGATTTGTGGGTGAAGACGGACTAGAGAAAGCTAAAACATTCTTTTTAGGCGTTCAGACTGAATACAACAAACGCCTAGAAGTAACTGAGTCTGGGAGAGAAAGCTTACCTGCATTTGTCATTATTCTGGACGACTGGCTGACCATCGCCGCCAAACTGAATAAGGTAAAACCAGAGAATTTAGGTTTTGACTTTGGACAAATCCTCTTTGATGTGCTGATAGTAGGGCGTGAGTATAACATGAAGTTTTTTGTTAACTTGCACTCGCTCAACCTCAAAGCGATTGGTATTCAAGAATTAGACCAAAACACACGCAAGGTTTTACGGCTGTTGTTGTTAGGCAACCGCTACCGCAAGGACGGACGCGAAATTGATGCTTACGGCGTGATTGAACAAGCAATTATGGGTAATCAAGTCATCACCCATGCCAAGGATAAGGAACTGGTCAGAGCGCAGTACAGCGAACTAAAAGCGCAGTCCAGAAGCCAATATCAGCCCGTAATGTTTGCTTTTGTAGGTGGTTATTACCTGGGCTTAGTGCCTAAGTTTCAACAAGTGGAAGTCAGTGATCGCCCTCCTAGCGCAGAAGATAAAGCCAAGCTGGAGGCACTTTACCGCCAGATGGAGTTTGAAATTACTTATGAGAAACACCATAAAGAACATTCTCATAAGCTATCGCCCCAGGCGCAGGCCCTACACGGTTATCTACAACGCACTAACAGAACTAGGGCAGTAATTCAGGAAATACAACCTAACTTTAAAGTGAAAGGCGATCGCTTCTCCTCCGATGAATTAAAGCGACTGTTCAATGAGTTGGTTGAGAATAGTCTGGCTGTCTGGCTGGATGAAAATACTATCGAAATCACCTCAAATCAGACAGACGGACAGACCGGACAGGATTAGACAGACTCCTTGTACAGCAAGGGACAGAAGGGACAGAGCTATAGACAGAAATTAGACAGCAGACAGGTAATTTTGTGGCAACGGGATTAATAAAATCATGCTGAGAATAGTAATTGTTGAACCAGAAACATTCACGCTCTTAGGCATCAAAGGAGCTATTGCACAATCTCCTGATATAGAAGTTACAGGGTCAGCCAAGTGCGGCAAGATAGGTTTTCAGTTAATTGAACAAGTAAATCCTGATGTTGTGTTAGTTGATTTATTATTACCGGACATGAGCGGTTTAGAACTTACTCGTTCAATTAAAAGGAATACTAATAGTAAAGTTGTCATTTTTACTAATGAGACACATTCAGACTTTATTAACTCGGCTTTTCGTCATGGTGCTGATTCTTATATGCTCAAGAGTGCTGATATAGAACTGATTGAACTAGCCATCAAGAGAGCTTACTTTGATGAATGTCTACTCGACCCTAAGCTGGCTAAAAAACTGTTAAAAAGCCCTTATCAAAATAGATATATTGACCGTAGTTTTGCTGAGAAAAACTTGCTTGAGTTACCTACCGAGCGCCAAATACAAGTCCTGCGGTTACTGGCTCAGGGTTTAGGTTTTGAACAGATTGCCAGAGAAATGTTTCTCTCTGTTAGTACAGTCAAACATTATGCTAGTGACTTGTACAGTAAATGGCACGTTAAGAACCGTTATGAGGCTATCAAAAGAGGGGCGTTGCTTGGTTATATAGACTATAACTTGATTGTGAATGAATGATGTATTGGGGAGGAGAGCGAAAGAATTAAGTTGGGGAGTGGTGGGGTTTAACTTTTCTCTATCTTCCTTCTTAAGAGCGGCTGGCTACCTACCCTAGTTCATTACCCTTCTTAAAAAAAGCCTTTGGTGATGTTCGACAGAGATTCTGTCGAGCATCTTTAAGTTCTGCGTTTAGCAGAAAAGTTTTACAAACTGCATTTGACAGACACTAGAAAAGCAAAAGTTTATGTTACTGGTATTACCCACAATGACACTACTTCCTGCTATCCCGAAGGTACACAAGCAATGAGGGAAGCGGGTACGATCCTTATTCAAAAATTCTCAGCTAACGGTAAAACACCACTGTCTAGAGTTAAAATTGTTCGCGGATTACTGGATGATAATGGTCAAAAATTAAAAGAGGCAGAGCGTACACTGCCAAGCTGGTTTAACCCAGAAGATATTTGCAACCATTTCAATGGTAAGCCGATTAATTTTGATGCTTAATTGCTGATGTTTAAGGGGAATTTTAAAGTTCAGGGTGAGATAGCAAGTCTAAACTTACCGTAATATTGCTTAATTATATGGTGATTTTTTTATATAAGAATTAAAATTGGTCTTGCTCCCCCACTTGTGTAAAAAGGCACTAATTTACTAGAATGATGAATATGCTGCCTTCGGAATTTTGTTTTAGAGTCGAAATGTTACTGAAGTCTGTAATTGATGACTCTTTTCCGTATGAATGGAATGAAGATTACATAACCCTCAATTTAATCAAAGGGCTGAGGAAATCTTTTAACCAAGTAACTTTATCTGGTTACAGGTACGAGTTAAATATCAATTGGGAAGTTTATAAGTACACAGGTAAACCAGAAACTTTATATGGTGATATAGCTGTCCTAGTCCAAATTAAATTCCGCAATGGAGAGTTAACAGAAGGAGTAGGCTTTCTCGAAGCAAAAATACGTTCGAGAGATTCTGTTAACTTTGAATCTCTCAAACCCAAACAGTTAAGTGACATTACATCTAATGCACCTCATGCCTTATTACTTCTTTATGACTACGAGAGTATTACTACATTTATAAATTCAGTGTCTGATTTTTATCGTGTTCGCCACTACTTTGATGATGAAGGAATTACTGAATATCTTCGATGGTATAATAAATATGGATATTTCCCATCATTTGGATCTGAGACTCATTCTGTTGTAGTCCCAGCTAATTTAATATCTATTAATTCGCCCAAAAATACTACTTTATACAATCATTCGCTTCCATTATCTAATCAGCTATGCTATCGATACTTGCTTGGTTTTGATCTTGAGTATAATTCCGAAGCTATCAATATAGCTAAAGGATACTCTGCTCTGAGGCGTTATCCAAAGTATGTCATGGTCATTCATGTAGGGCAAAACAATGACCCTCCTGAACTAGAAACACAGCTAAATTTAGAATTACTACAACCTCTACAAGAATAGTTTTTTGTCAAATGCAACAAAGCCCTCAGCCAAAAACCGAGGGCAAAATTTTTTTATGGGGCAGATACGCTGAATTTCTACAGGTATCCGTCATTATTCTAGTGAAGGTGGAAATACAGATTAATCGTCAAGACGCTTAATATCATCCTGACCAGTTACCTGCAATTGAATACCGTCTGGCTCAAAATACTTACCACCAATCTGGTATTACTCCATCGTGAAGAATTATTAGTTCTTCTGGGTAAAGAGAAAAATACTCCAAAGCTGAAAGTTTTCTGTAGTCTTCTCGACGACGTGATGATAAGAAAATTTCTGTGACTTCACCTGCAATGTTGCTACTCTCAGGTTGTACTAAAACTGACTCCTTATAAAAGCCTGTGACCATAACTGTGAAAAATCTATTCCCAGGCAAAGTCGTACTTCGGAGTTCAAGTTGTTGGCCAAGCTCAACGCTGTCCTGGAAAGTTGTACCAAGATTGAAAAGAATAGGTTCTACCTGACTTGAAGTATTGAGTGCTAATTGAAGAGGCAAATAAACGTTTACCAAACTCAGTCTCCTATAATTTGGCAAAAATCTAGTTTAGCTGTTACTAGTGACAACATACAACATCTAGGCGAAATAAGTTACTCAGCACCGAATTAAGCCGTTGACAGACAATTCTGATAGCAAGACGATATCACCGATTGTGTCCCCTTATAGCGAAAACTACAACATCCAGGCCCCCGTTGCTAGATAATAGGTGGTGGTATTGGAAAACTCCACTCTCAATACCAACCATTCTGATTAATCAGGGTCAAATCGTTTTAGGCTGTGGATCACTCTGTCAACAGCCAAGCCATGAAAATCAATCGGCCCGATCAATCCCAGTCATTGAAGATTTACGCCAACTATTGCCGACAATATAATTTTGATGCCCCTCTAGCCCAATCTGGAGGGGCTAACAAAAGTAGAGAGTGCATATTTGCATAATTTAAACAGTCTTACGATGATTAACTGATAATTTCAAAAATATATTGGCTAGGCAGATTAAAATAGTAATGGAATGCTATTTTAGTTTTAAGCCAATAACTTTAGTTAATTTTGTAACTAAAAGTATTATGCCAACTCAACAAGATTTAGATTCTATATTAAGCCAGTTAAAGCAATTAACCCCAGATGAATTGCGAATATTAAAACGTGAAATAGATTTAATTATTAGTCCTCAAGAAGATTCTATAATCGATGTAGCCGAAGCTGTTACGTATGAAGCCCTGCTACGTCCAATACAACAACCACAAGAACTTCAGGAAACTTTAGCAGTTATTCTCAAAAGTCTATTAGATTCAGTCGAAAATCCTAGAGAAAAAAATGATGAAGTTCAAATAGAAGATTCTGCTCAAAAATCACCTAGACCTTTAGGTATTTGGAAAGGACAGGTAGAAGTTTCAGATAATTTTTATCAAACATCAAGCGATATTCTTTCTGAGTTTGGTATAGGGTAATAATGGAATTGTTGCTTGATACTTGTGCTTTAATATGGTCACTTGAGGATAACCCCTGTCTTTTACCTGAAGTCCGTCAACAGATTATAGACCCATCAAACAATGTTTTTGTTAGTGCTGCTAGTGTTTGGGAGATAGAAATAAAAAGAAAAAAAGGGCAGCTAAAAACACCAGAAAATTTGTTAGAAGTCATTACTTATAGTCAATTTAGTTTTTTACCAATAACAGAACACCACGCTGTTAAAGCAGCAGCCTTACCTGAACATCATAAAGATCCTTTTGATAGATTGTTAATAGCACAAGCAATCTTAGAAAAAATGATTATAGTTACGTCTGATACTAAGTTTGGGCAATATGGAGTAGCTGTTTTAAGTGCCAAGTAAGAATAAATAATAAAGCGCAGCGCGATCGCACAACCTGATAAAACTGCCCCAAATCGTTGTAGGCTGTGGATCACAGGGTCAACAGTCAGCCAATGAAAATAAACAGGCACGGACGCGCCAAGGTTCTGACGCAGCAAGAGATACAACTAATCTTCACTCACGGTCTAGACAACAACCGAGATCGCACCTTGTTCGGTGTGTGCCTGTTTAGTGCTGCCAGAATCCGCGAAGCCTGCACCCTGTTGGCTGATGACATCTACACACCCAAGGGGCAAGTCAGATCGCACCTAATTATTAGGAAGGCGAACACTAAAGGGAAGCTGGCTACACGCTCAATCCCAGTGATTGAAGACTTGCGAGTCCTACTCACCAACTACTATCCACTAGCGGGTAAGCCCTATCTATTCCCCGGTCGCAGTAACGGACACATCAGCGAAGACTCAGCCGCAAGGATACTGCGCGGTGCTTGTAAACAAGCCGGGATAATTGGGGTAAGTACGCACAGCTTCAGGCGCACCGCGCTAACCCAGATGAGCAATGCTGGTATTCCACTGCGAGTAATTCAAGAAATTAGTGGGCATCGCAACCTGGAACAGTTGCAGAAATACTTGGAAGTGTCGGATCAGCAGGTGTTAGGGGCTGCCGCCAGCTTGGCGATGCTGTCACCTGTGGGTAGAACTGGTGTAGAACTAAAACTCGATGAAAAGCTAGAAATTGATGCGAATAGTCCCCGTTAGCGGAAGAGGTTGTAGGGTAAATGTCGGGAAATGGCATTATGACGACATCGGGGCGAAAGCCCCACCAGTAGGCATTTAGCCAACGATTAGCAAAAAACGCGATCGTTCTCGTTGGCAGAAAATACCTGTATGACGACATTTCTATACCAACGTCTACACGGCAGGAATTAAGCCAAGTTTGACGCGCTCGCCTTGACCCCCCGATCAAAAAACGGGGATGAATAAAACCAAGCGCCGCCCCAGGTAATAAAACCTGGGGTGAATTTTTGCTAGTTAATGCTTAAGCGCGTATATAGTGAAACAATGCCGTTTATCCCACCACCAATAGAAACACCTTAAACAGTAAGTGTTAATACAAAAATTTCGTGGGTACTCAGTACAGTTTTTTAGTCGTTTAATCGCCATTAAAGCCGCGCCGCCGTTGGGTTACAGCTAGGCGAACAAAAGTTTACAACCATCAATAAGTAACTAAGACCACCGCCGAAGTTTACGTTTGAACAGCTTTAATTAAGGCTTATCTTTATCCACTGAATTTGAGTCAGTTTTATTAAATATGCTTTTTAAAAGAGTAGAAACTAACGTCAATATTAAAGGCACTATAAAAGAAATAAACTTGATCACAAAAATTACTGGCAGTACAAACATCAACTTTAGAAATATAGAAATGAAAGCCTCACCATATTTAGGGTGATAATCAAGCCCTGATCTACGAGGGGGTCTACGGTTACTATATTTAATTAGTTGGTTAATATCTTTCCCTAAACCAACTTTATATTTTCTCTTGCGTCTTGGCATACTTAAACTTATTTAACGTATATATTTCTACTTATGTTTCCCTTAAGAAGTAAATAATTAACTTTAATACCACGCTTAAGCATCGACCGCGCAATAAAGCTGCACCGCATTGGCTCTTAAATACCTTAATATTTATAAGTTGTGAAAATCCTTAGTAATAAATTAATTACAAAAATTTCTTAATTTGATGCAAGCCGAAAAGCTACTTCTATTCTGTTTTATTTTTGACTTGCCCTTATCTAGAATTAACTTGGTAATTATTTGAGTAATTACTCAAATGAGTTTTTACTCAAAACGCTATAACCTTTAACTAACAAAAGCTATAGCCGGGTTGAAGCAAAACATAAGCGTAGAGATAACACTTATTGCTACAGATGTTTCTCATACACTGAAGCAATTTAGTGACATAGTATTACTGTTAATGTATGATGCTTAAATTCGTGCTTTGAAAATAATTTAAGCAGGAGAAATTAGGGATGCTGTAGCAAAATCTTCCTTGATGAGCGGTTGATACTCTTCACCAGAAAAGGGGCGAAAGTTCTGATTGCATAAAGTAGTTATCCTACACAATAGACGGAACTGGAACGGTGTGGGCGGTAAATTGACACGCTCTACACGCAGGTCTACTGAAGTAGGATCTTGACGAAGAAGCTCAAAAACTTCACTCCGTAAATACCGTGGGCAGTAACCCACAATATAGTGATTCTCAGTATGGAGAGTTAATGCCAGGGAGTCATGAGGGTTTTGAAATTCATGAGCTAACCATAACTTATCTTCTGGCTCCAAGTGATTAATCCGCTCAATTGCAGATTCAGGTAGATGTCTTAGCCCGTGGGCGAAAAAGTGTAACTGATACTGGCCGGCTACATTTGGCTCTGGGCAGGGGAAGACAGCGAGACTGTCTGTTTCCCGTTGTCCACCACTACGGGCTAAAATTGCCAGTGGATCTACTTCATGCTCTGAAATATTCAGCCATTGCAGAAAATTGGCGTAATCAGGACGAGAACGGGACATCAGCCGATTAGAGAAAACTGGAAATAAGTGGGTTGATGTATATACTTGTTCTAAGTGAGGAAATGAAGATAAAGGTGAAAAACTGCACATCTGTTGTGCCTCTTTTACACCTTGGGTGTAGACAAACTTGTATCTTGCACCATCAAATGTTAATCGACCAATGGGAAACCAAGAGCGGCTCTCCGGGTCTTGCCAAGCTAAAAATAGTGTTTTTTGTGTCGTCACTGGAGCGATTTCCTTAAATCAAGTAGCCTATTTTGGTTTACTGACAAAATCTTCTGTGCAAACTCAATGGCAACAGTTGAGATACGCAATTTATCAATGCGATTAAAAATCAAGTGCGTATTCGCTGTTGAGATGCGGTCAAGACGATCCAGCCAGATATGGGCAGCTTGGGGGTAAAGGAAAGCAACTCGGTGAAATACATCAAAAGTTTTTAGGGGCTTTTTGTCTTCAACACTGTTATAAAAAGCAGAATAACATTTATTTGCATAAGCCTCGACTGAGCGTTTCTGTCTCTGTTCGTCAAGGAGGTCACGTCCTAGACAAGAGGCATGGTCATAGGTGGGTGCTAAGTGTATAGTTTCTGTGGATGCCACCTTCTTTCGTACAAAACCCCAGTTTTCGTGGTGACGATCTCCGTTGCCAATCCAAGCATCTAACAGAAGGTAGCCAACAAACACTTCTACTGCTTTTTGGATACCGCTCGGTGGTGTCCAAGCTATTGGCAAGCCCACATCCAATGCTTCTATCACTTGCACAACAATATCTATTGTATGTTGTGATACGCCGTAGGTGGCAGAAGTAGGGTAATTTGGCACAACTGGCGTGAGAATTTCATTGCCATGAACAAGTGTCCCTCCTGGTGGCAAAAAGTTGGCTGAAACTACACCTCGATTACCTTCCCAAGTTTCTGCTAAATGGTAAGTGGCATGGGGTAATCCTAAAAGCTCAGACAACTCTGATGCAACTTTCTCTGCCCAATCTTCTCCTAAATTTTGTTGTCGCGCTTGTTTATATAGGCAGCGACCAAGTTGTTCATGCTGAAACCAAAATTTATACTTGCTGCCCATCACTTCGTTACTGGAAAGCTCATAATCGGCTTTGGTAACAAAAATGACGGGAAATTCAGGAATAGGATTCATTTAGGTCATTGACAATCAGTAGGCATTTTTCACTGGATTAAGCATAGCCTGCTTAATCTATAACAAGGTTTCTCTTAAATAAACTTGAGTATTTACTCAAATGAATACTTACTCAAATGAGTATTTACTCAAAACTCTGGAGTCTACCTCATCAACTAAAACTCGCTTTTTCTTGATTCAGGATTTTGTTTGATTTTTAACTTGTCATTACTCAGAATTAATGCTTTGATAATTTGAGTATTTACTCAAATGAGCGTTTACTCAAATGCTGGAGTCTATAAATGCCGACAGTTATCGCCATCCTGAACCAGAAGGGAGGCTCAGGTAAAACAACGATCGCTACTAATCTTGCTCATGCACTGAAGCGAGATAGTTACACAGTATTACTGGTAGATTCAGATCCACAGGGCAGTGCTAGAGATTGGAACGAAGCCAGTGGAGGGAACATCATCCCGGTTGTGGGATTAGATCGAGAAACACTTGCTAAGGACTTACAAGCTATATCGCAAGGTTACGACTGGATTATCATTGATGGTGCGCCGCAAATCGCCAAGCTTAGTGCAGCTGCGGTTAAAGCTGCTGACTTGGTTCTCATCCCCGTACAGCCAAGCCCCTACGATATTTGGGCGTGTGCCGATCTGGTTGACATAATCGCCGCACGTCGAGAAGTTACCAACGGTAAACCACAAGCCGCTTTTGTTATTAGCAGAGCAATTAAAAACACCAAGCTCAGTGGCGAGATTAGCTCTGCACTCTCTGACTATGGTTTACCAGTGCTAAAAGCAGGCACAACTCAACGGGTAGTCTACCCCACCACAGCCGCAGAAGGATTAACTGTTTTCAGTGACCCAGGCAGTGATGCTGCTAGAGAAATTAATACACTCAAAAAGGAAGTGCTGGAGGTACTCAAGCATGGTGCTTAAAGCAAAGAAAACACGACGCGACCATGAACAGAAAAACTTGGCGATTGAAGCAGCAAGTAAGGAAGAAACTACCCGCCTCAATGCAGAAATCCCAGTCAGCTTACACAACAAGGTTAAGATGCGGGCCATAGAGGAAGGCAAGGGTAGCAGCATTACCAACATTGTGATCAAGGCGCTAGAAGCCTATCTAGATACCCCAGTCTCCAAAGATTGAGTAAAACTTCATTTGAGTAAATACTCAAATACTCATAAATAAATCTCTCTATATAAAAGGCGATCAGCTTCGCTGGTGCTTCTTGCAATCGCATCCGGTAGAGACAGCAAGAAGCACCATGTCATGGCAGCTTGTGTAATAAATAATTACGAATGTAAGACAATTTACTAAGTATGTCCTAGCTATATCTGAGTTTTTTAGGGTCAGAATATATCAGCATCAAATATAGATTTTCATCAATGGTTTTGTTGATTTATTAGTAATTTATTGATGATTTGGCTGACAAGTAAGAAAAAAGTAAGAAATTAATCAAATAGCTATATTAAAAGCCTTGCCTGATAAGGCTTTAAGATAGGTGCAACCGCGCAGTTGTGTTGTGCGGTCGAGGTTGGGGAAGTGCGATCGTCGCCTCAAGATAGCGGATAAAAACAATACTTTTCAAAAGTAAGAAATGAGCGCCTCAAATTTCTTACTTTTATTTGCTACAGCCGAGATTTATCAGTAGTTGGGGTAGAGAGTAGATTAATGCTGGCATATTCGATGGCGCTAGCCACAGAAGACTAGTTGAGGTTATTCTTTCTTGATTTATTATCTAATTGGTGAAGGCATAATATTTCTATCTGCTAAAGCAGTTCTGGAGCTACAAATAAAATGACTGTTTTATTATTTGCTATCCTGTTGGCAATTAACTTAGGTGCTTGGTGTTATTTGACTCTAGCTAATCCTCTAAAAGTCTCAGAACAAACAGCAACTAAACTTACTTTTATTATTCGACCAAAAGTATTTTTAGGTGTAGGAATATTTTTTAGTCAATTATTTGTTCTATTTTTATTTGCATCTATTGTATTTACACCTATTACACAACTTGTCTGCAATCGTTATCCAAACAATATATCTATTTCAAATATTGATTTGAGTGCAGGACAAAATACTCTAACAGGAATGTGTAAGTTAACAGAAAACTATTGGTTTGGTCTAGAAAAAAGTGAAGTGCTAGTTTCTGAGTTATTAGAGGCTAAATTGGAAACAGAGATGCAAACCGATAGTCAAGTTAAGCCTCAATACTTGTATAAAATTTTACTGGTAACTGATAAAGATAGCTTTGCTTTTCCAGATAGAACGTACCCAAAATTTAGACTTGAAGAATTACAATCAATAGTATTGAGGATTAACAAATTTTTGAAAACCCCTACAGAGAACAATTTAGCGGTTATACTTGATGACACTTTTATGGGTTACATTGTTGTCAGGTTTACTGTATTCTGTGGAATATTAGCGTTGTTAGTAGCGTCACCAGGGTTATTTATCACTTGTAACCTTAACAAGGAAACAAATACTGTAAAGCTTAGTCATTACAGGTGGTTTGGAACGTTAGGAAAAACAGTTTTTCAATATTCTTTGAACGAAATTACTGATGTTAAGCTTGAACGTATTGATACTAGTATAGATGAATACTTTTTTCGGGTTATTTTAGTCCTAGAATCGGGTGAGAATCTACCATTAACGCCGAATTATACTTCAAATTATATAAATGGAGATTCTATAGTTAGAGTAAATAAAGATTTTCTAGAATTGAAATAAAGTTCTTAAAAGACAACATTTTCCAGGTGCGGCAGCGCAATCAAGGTGCGACACATTGGCTACTACAAACCTTGATAAATAGACAAAATTAAAGAGTGAAATAGATTGGTTTCTGAATTTTTTCTTACTTGCACTATTGAGTTTTCAAGTTATTAATCACAGTGTTTTTGCTCCCCTCACTGCTAAGTGTTTAGTATTATGCTTAACTACATATTGTATTTAACTAACGATTATAAAATGATGCGGAGTTACTTGCATGACCAAGGAACGGGAACAAGCGTTTTCAGCAATTCGTGATGCAATCGCTAATGGTATTAAAAATTTTTTAGCTGCTTTTATGCACGATTGGGCTAACGAAACAATGTATGGATTTCTTCTAGAAGCTTCTTGGGAAGGAACCTCTGTAGAAGCTGTGGCTGCAACCGAAGAAGGATTATTGCGTATAGCTAAATCTTATGCAGCCTCCGATGGTAAGGAAGATGAACAATCCATTAATTATCAACGCATTCAATTACGTTGGGGAAGTCCTGAAGATGGCTGGTACGCTAACTATGATGCAAATTTCTTTACTAGAGCTAATCAGTTACTTATCCAAGCTCATGAAACAGGATTGATGGAACTGGGCGATCAACAATTACAGCAGTTATGTCTTAAGGTGCTACGAGAATTAGATAGTGCTGGAGTTTTCGCAAGTGCTGAGACTCGCCAAAATATTGTAATTGGTGTTTGTGACGTAGGCGGCGACAATACCGAAGAAGATTTTTTACAGTGGGCAGAAGCAGTTAATCCACCAGTAGTGATGGAACGATTACGCCGTGAACTGCAAGAAGCAAATGAGATATACACGCGATCGCCTTCAGGCGGGGCGTAGCTCATCGCTTGGGCGTTAATTGAGGCTAAATGCCTCACAATTAAAGCTTTTACCGCAATGTCGGTTAACCCCACAATTCCGACATCCCAGTAAAGAAAAAAGCAGCTAAAAAGAGCGCTCATTTAGATTACTTAGAAAGACTACAAAATATGTCATAAATTTGTTATGCCACCTGCTCACTAGGTTTACGAGCTGTTACAAAGAACATCGTGATATCATTCCAATAGCCTTCTTCGGTTGAAGCTTTATTAATTTCTTGAAAGTATTCTTGTTTACACTGCTCTAACTTTTCAGTTGACCAATTTACATCTTGAAGCCCGAACGCACTCTTGGCATTACCAGTCCAAGCACTTTCTCCATCTTGCAAGTAGAAACCAAATTGCTCAGTTGTAATTTCGCTCTCTTGAAATCCAATCGTTTCAAGCAGTTGACAACACCGCTCAGGGGTTCCAAGTAACTGATTAGGATTGGGAATAGTAATACCGTATCGTTCTACTACTGCCCGAAATAAGACTGACGCAGTTGGGGAGCTTTCGGCAAGACAGGAAAATGCAATAACTCCCCCTGGTTTCAAAGCATTGTGCCATCGACGTAGTGATGCTGGAATATCTATTAAGTAGACGATGGCGGATGAACAGAGGATGGCATCAAACTGGTTCGACGGCAATTGTTGCTCATCCGCATCCGCTTCCTCAAATTTGATATTTGTCAGTCCCAAAACCTCAATTTTCTGCTTGGCTTGCTGCAACATTCCCAAAGCAAAGTCAGTCCCTAAAACACTGCCTGTAGAACCAACAACCATCGCCGCAGCAATAGCCGCTAAACCAGTTCCAGTAGCAATATCTAAAACTTGTTGACCTGATTGTAATTTTGCCAACTGGACTAATCGTCTTGCAGCCCTTGTATGAAACTCATTCTCGTAGTTTGTTCGACTGTTGAAGTCATTGAGAATTTGCTGTTTGTAATCACTTAGAGATGAGTAAGTCATATCAGGCGTTACTGTGTTGTTTTGAAAAAATTTTACGTTAAGGAAGCTCTTGAAGCCATTAACGCGCAAGGAAGTTGCGACACATTGGCCTTGAAAAATCCTTCAAAAACTGGCTTTCAGCTTCAAAGTAAGAAACGTAGTCATCAATGTTTCTTAAACCGAATTTCAGGTTGCGTCTATATCTATAGCAATTCTATTCAACCTTACTACGAAAAAGATTTTCTAATATCATCGCCTCAATCTCAGGTAGTATCTCTTGAAGATAGTCATGCTTTGTACCTGCATATTGCATTAGCTTAAAATCGGCTCCAATTTTTTGCAGAAAATCTATGATATTTTCAGGATGTCTGGCATATAGAACATACCAGTATATATTTTTCAGTAACGGGTAGAGATCGTCTCTATCTTGAAATCTACAGAGTGATAAATTCCACCCACTTTTTTCTAAAACGTTAACAAAAATACACGCTGTGACTCTGCTGAAAACAGTTTTCAAATTGATATCTACATTAGGTTCAGCCGCTATAACGAAATGAGTAACTAAGCAATAACCTTGCAAATCTCTTTGATAAGATACTACATTTTCAGCCATACCTGATGTTCCTCGTGCAATGTATGCTCTGACCTGTTCTCCAGAACATCCGCGTAGTTGCTTTCCAAGGCTATCAATGTATAAGCCATCTTTATCCCTGAAAGCCATGCGACTTCCAAACACTGGGCAAGCATAATCACGCTCTATCCTTCCTAGATGTAACTTATTACAGTAATGAGATTGGTCATTTAATAATATTTTGAAATGAAATTTATTATTTTGTCCATCAAAAAATATTGGGGTGTTTTCTAAGAAAGATAAATTAAAATCTGAAAATAAACTTTCGGCAAATTCATAATGAGAAAATCCAGCCATATATGTAATGAAATTACTCTCAGCTTCGGAAAATTCTTGTCTATATAAAAGAACTTCCCTAAGTAACTCGATAGTTGGTCTTCTACACTGATTGACTAGTTCTGTAAATTTCTGATGCACAATCCTATACCTTATCTAAGCATCTCAACAATTGTGTAAATATTTTTCCAGTTTCATAAATTTCAATTGAGCTTCAATCAAGTATCAATCTCACAAAGGCGACGAATGAGCCGAGCTTGTGCTTCCAACTGGTGAAGCGCCCAAATAGTGGGAGTACGCAATTTTTCACCACGCACTCCCATTGAGTACAAGACTATTGGTAGCCAATGCGCTTTGAGAGTTACCATCACTGCATCAGCTAAAGTAGACCCAGGTGAGATAGGGCTAGTCTTTAAAAAATTAAGTATTTGGCCATCGATGTTGTTACTGTCTCGTTTAATAGAAAGAATTTCTTGCTTGGCATCGCTCATATAAACACCGATAATTACGTAGGATTAAAGGAGATTCAAAAACGTAAAATGTAGCGTAAGTTACAAATTACTTTTTAGCTACCCATTTGGACTAAAAACCCAAGTTTTCTGCATTTTGGCTGCCTGTTAGCAGTCATTAGCAGTTATAAGATGCAAATTGCCGTTACAGCTATTAACAGTTTACAACTGCTGTTGACTGTCAATTGATGTCATCGGGTAGCATTTTGACACCAACGGTTTTCCCTAAAAATTGCTTCTAACTATTATGGTGACTGCAATAGAGCTATTTTTATCAAAAATCTCTATGCTGCTGTTGGGGAATTTTGAACAAAAATCATAATACTAAAGTGTTGCAAACATACTTCAAAAAAACCGTGGAAAAATTTTTTGTAGTCTGTTTGTTTTTACTAATTTCCCAACCAGAATTTAAAAACTCGGTGCGAAGAGGCTCTTACTCTTGGAGTGGATCTAGTTAGCCCAACCAATGATCACGGCGACGAGGAAAGGTTGGCACATTAAAACTAGAAGTTGGGACAAGCTATTTATGTTTTTTTACCTCTGTCCACAATAAACCAGCATTTACTTATAGAGATAATCCTTCATCTCTAGCTCTTGCTTGCTGTCGTTCTTGTTCTATATATCTAAGCAATATCTGCTTTGTTTTTTCCCAACTTTCAATATCTGACTGCCTGACTTCACCTATATTCACTACGGAATACTCAATCTCACCTTGAGGATTACGGTTGACCTGGACACGAAATACCTCACCTCGTTCATCATGAGTAAACACTAATTCCCTACCTTGTTTTGACAAAGTAGAATGTTTAAATTTCAGGCTATCTTTACCAGTTCCTTTGAGTGAGTGATTGATTAGCTCAACACCCACAGGGACGGCTATAGATAATAACTGTCGCCTTAATTGCTGTTGTTCTAGGGGTTGAGTTTCAGGTAATGGTTGCCTTCGCGGTAATTGAGATTTAGCAATTAATACTAATGCCCTTGCTTCATCATCATCCCAATTGGCAGGGCTGGCTTTGAGTATTTCTTCAACTTCTGCGGTGGGTTTTCCATCCTTAAGTGCCTTAATAGCTACTTGTTTATCCCGGTCTGTGAGCAATTCATTCTCTAGCTCAAGGCTGTAATACCTGTATAATTCTAATGATTGAGCTTGTGTTATTGATGGCTTAACTTCAGCTATACTTTCAGATTTCTGCGGCATTCTTTGAGCATTAGCTGTAGTTACATTGGAAGGCTGCTGTTCTATTATTGGTGAATTAACTGGCGTAATTGGGGCTGATTCTATGAGTTGAGTTAGCCGTTTAATTTCTGTATCATCTCGTTGGGATTCATAGCTTATACCCAATTCGCTCTGAAGTTTGCTAAATGAGCATTTGTATTTGTTGAGATTGCCACCCTGTTTCCAAATTAAACGAGGTGAACCATCTTCATTAACTGAACCTACATCAATACCAAATTTAATTCCTCTGACTCCCCCATTGTTGTAATAACTAACGATAGCTTTAATCTGATGCTCCCTCCATAACCTCTCAATAAACTCTGGCATTGTGGGTTTAGAAGCAGCCACTCGCTCAATTGCCTGCCTCATTATTTCTTCGCCGGGAAGCCCCATACTCTCGACTCGTTCTAATTGATTGCGAGTCATTGCTTTGCGTTTACTCTCCCAACTACTCTGTACTGATGTGAGGTTAAATTCTCGCTCTAAAAGTCGTGCTGAGTGTTCCGAATGGGCGTAATTATTCCAAGTACGGATGGATTTCCCATCTAGGTTATTTACCCTAGATGCCACGGTATGGGTGTGGTCGTGTTCTTTATCTGAGTGTCGAGCTATAAAGAAGTCATAGGCTGGTAATTCTGTCTCAATAAATTCATCAACTAACTGGTTTAGCTTGGTGTCTGATATTCTTTTCTCTGCCTGTTTTACAAGGGATTCTTCTCCTTTTAGCCGCGATAAAACAATAATCGAGGCGAAATGGCGTTGAGAAATCTTAGCTAATTCGTCATCATTTAGAGTTCTGTCAGTTTTCGGTACACTGAGCATCAGGTGATAACATGGGTCTTTTAACTGTGGGTTAAGGTGGGCTGACAGTGTGAACTGCTCTACTAATTTATCTGTGGTTTGACCGTACATATTCCCGCCAATAATCTTGGCTTTCTCTTTCTCTAGTACATATTTAGTAGTGCCTCGAAATGATTTATTGGCTTTGATTTTGGTAATCATTTCGCTAATCCTCGTCTGGTATAGCTTGAGATAAGCTGGCGTGAGTTTGTTCTAATAGGTCAGTTAGTTCTTTGATTGTTTGCAGATATTCCCTGACATTACTGGTTAGAGGTTGACTACCAATTTTTATTGCTTCGTTAATGGCTTTGGTTTGCTGGTTGAGGTTATTCCCTATCTTTTTAAGTTCGTAGATGGTCTGTCTGTTAACTTCGGGGATAGTTAACTTGGGTTGGAGTAAAGGGTAATCAAATAATCTTGCTCTAATATAATCACTCTGCACCACCCCGTTACAACGTTGTTCTAGTCTTGTTTTTTCGGCAGTGCTTACCCTAAAGGTGATAGTTATCTCTCGCTTCTCATCCGGTTCTACTACCCGATTACTTAGAGTTTGGGCTAGTTGATTACTTAGATTGGTGCGAGGGTCTGGTTGCATAACTATTAGACTTTTAACTATTAGTTGTTCTTTTTAACCGGATTATTCGCTGTAGCTGCTATGGCACGAACTGCCGAGCAGGTAGGCGAATAACCCGGCACATTCTGACTAATTTCCCCTTGACAATACTTCTATAAAGGGGGTTTGGGGGACACCCCCAACAAGCAATTTACGACGCTTTACCCGAAGGGTAAAGTAGCGCGTAGCGCGTTACGGCGTATTGCTTGCCTATGCCCCCACGCGAAAACCAGGGCAACCCAATCTCCTGGGCATAGCGCGGATCTAACAGTAACGCCACAGTGCGTAATCAGAGGTAATCCTGAAATGTGGCTGTGTGCGAGGGCTGGTGATACGCCAGCGCTTATTTTCTGGTTTTTGATATTTTTTAGCCTAGTCTATGTTGGTAGTGCTGTATCTGTTTTTTGTTTCTATTCGTCACATCTAGACAAGAATCTTAAAGTTCTTTTGTACTATTTTTTTCTACAATTTAATAATTTATTGCTGATACTGCTAACTATGCCTCGTAAACCTAAAGCTGTTCCTTTATCTAAACTAGACGACATTCAAGCCAGCCTTAAACAAAAAGCGGCCACTCCTAAAACTATCAGTCTGGAGGAATTGGTCAAAAGTTTGGCTAAACCTATTCAGGATATGTTGGATGCTGGCTACGATTATTCGGATGTGGCTGAGGTTTTTAAAGGGCATGGTGTTGAACTAGCTGCTAGTGGTATTAAGAGTTTTCACAAGAAAGTTTTGACAACTGACACTGATACATCTGGTGATACTTCTGGAGTTTCATCTGAAGAATCAAGTTCTGAATCATCAGAATTATCTTCGGATTTAACTTCTCAAGAACCTATAACTGGTGATGGTATTTCAGCAGTTGATTCAGATGGTTCGTCTAATTCATCGTTAGACACAAGTGAGCAATCTTCTGATTCAACAAATAAAACCACTAAAGCAAAGAGAGCAGCAGCTAAGACTCATGGACAGTTCAATGTCACTGATAGGAGTGATTTATGAAACGCATTGTCATGATTTTGGGGGGTAAGGGCGGTACTGGTAAGACTGCTTTTACTCGCTTACTACTGGATGAAATCCAGTCTAAGGGGATTAATTATCTCGCTTATGATGCTGATACTGAAAATCCAGAACTCTATGAGTATTATCAAAATTTTGGCTCTGGGGTAAGGTTATTAAACTTTATTGAGGTCACGGAAGCGAAGCGGTTTTTTACAGAAATTAAAGCCGATAGTCCTGACGTGGTTGTGGTAGATATGCCAGGAGCTAGTAGTAATAAAACTAGGGAGATTATTGGCAAGTTTGGTCTATTTAAGATAGCTGGTGATTTGGGTTATCGGGTAACTCTGGTGACGGTTTTTAATTTGGGTTATTCGGTAATTACCAGTCTTAAAGCTATGGTAGAGTTTTGCGGTAATCAAGCTGATTATGTGGTAGTTAAAAATCTCTGCTGGGATAAGGGGTTAGGTTTTCTGCGTTGGGAAAGTAGTAAAACTCGGACGCTTATTGAGGAGTTACAGGGCGTGGAAATTGAGATGCCTGAGTTGGATTATTCAACTTTCGATATGTTGATTGAGAAGGGTTTACCTTACTCGGCGGCAACGGAAGAGAATGGTTTTCCGTTTGGGGATTATTTATTGGTAAGTGGATTTTTAGATAAGGCTAAACCGGAACTAGAAAAGGCTGGGGTTTATTTGGGGTTGACTCAACCAGAAAGTAAACCAACTGTTTCATCTGCTGCTAAAACTGCAACTGGGTCAAAGACAAGTGGGTCTACTTCTCGTCGGGGTCAGAAGAAAAACGATGAATAGTAGCAGTAATGAATTTAGGTATTGATGAAAATTTTATCGGTTTGGGCTGGGTGTCAAAATTAAGGGATATGACAAGAGTTTTGATTACGCTTAAAGCCCACGCTTATGTAAAAAGTAATCTGGTGTGTCACTGATGAATAATGATTCCGGCAAAAATAATCATGACTCGGCTTCAAATGCAACCTCAATAGAGTTGACCGAATTGGGGGAAGTAAAAACAGCACTGGGCAGATTATATAAAGAGTTTGAAAGTTTAAAACAATCACAGAAAACTGAACGAGAACGCGATAGGGCAGAGTTACAAGCATGGGCGCAAACCAATCTGATTCAGAACCAACTCCTCAGCAAAGCGATGGTGACTATCGAGATGCTGACGGCGGAATTGAAAACTCAGAATATCTCCACGAGCGAGTTAGAGAAGAACAACGCCGATTTAATGCAGCAATTGACTCACTTCACGATGCAATCACAGAATATTCCCACATCGCCGCCCGCAATCGAATACTTAGAGTTCAAAGGGCTAAATACCGAAGTCTCCTTGCTCAAGGGGAAGTGGAAAGAGCTAATACGCCAAACCACCAACTTGACAATGCTCATTCAGGAGTTGAAGAACAGCCCTCCCCCAGAACCAATCATGATAGAGAAGAAGGACTCTCACTCTGAAGATGCCAGTAAATATATACAGATTGCCTTGTTTACATCAATATTTACTTTGTTGATTTTCTTTACCTTGAATCAAGTTATTCCTGTCAAAAGCTATAACAATTCTTTTGGTTATTTACCTCGCATTTTTGAGCGAATTGCTTGGGCTAATACCAAATGACAGCGTATTGAACGCCGTTAGGGTAATAACCTTAATCGCCGTAGATAAATTAACTTAAGTCCAGAATGGAGATAAGTTACTAGGGCTTTTATCAAAATTTTAGGCAGCTATTTAGGGGAGTTATATACAGGTTTGTCTGTGGCTAACTTTGGCATTAGCCGCACACCTGATATTTAATCCCCCTACAAGCTATGACCTTTCTTTGACCTAAGAGTTTCAATAGCCTTGCTCTCTTGTAAGGTCAATAAGTCCCAAACAGTAGATTGAAACTCAACACTCCAGTCTTGTATTAACTCCTCAATCATGTCCCAAGACTGTAAAGCAATACAATCTCTAATCCGTTCCAGATTAAGAAGAATGTCCGAGTAGGCATCTTCAGAATTACCAGCACTAACACAATCATCGGCTGGAGAATCAGCATCAGCTTGATTGGGTGCTAATTCCTCTGTAGATAAAGGTTCATCTGTTGGTATTGAAGGTATCTCTACAGGTGACGGCTGCTGTGATTGCCCTTGTGATGGCATTGATGACGGCGCGAAACCCTTGCCACGATTGTCTTGTGACGGGGGGGGATTTGAGGGCTGTTTTTGACTTTCATTTAAAAGCAATACTTGTTGATTGTCTGCCAGTTGTGGGTCGATTTCTCTAGGGAATAGATCCAAATTTTGAGTAGTATTTTTTTCAATTAAAATTGGGCTATTGCTGTCAACAAAACCAGAGTCCTTATTTAGTAAGGATTTGGAGCCGTCACCAGGATCGTCACCTCTGCCATCACTACCGCCGTCACCAGCAATAATTCTTTGAGCTAGGGTGTAATCATGAGTTGGGATATGGTCATCCATCCCCACAATTCTCAGGCGCAATCCGCGAATAAATTTTCCGGTCTTGGTGGCTTCTTTTTCAACTTCCCAACCCAAAACACTGCGGCACAACTCCAATAAATCAGGGGAGAAATTATTGTGATGTTTGGCGTGATTGCCCGACTTACGGCAATAGTGGTTATACGAGCCAAACAGTGTCACCGGGGTAGTACCGTCTTCTCCTTCATGGCGATCGCTGCCGACTGGTGTTTTCGCCATTGGGTCATAAATGATGTGCTGGTTAATCCAAGCGGCGATGGAATCGACGCGGGTGCGGTTTTCCCAAAATTCCAAAGCACATTCGGGAATCTCTTGTAATCCCAGCAGTACGTTAGTAACGTGTTCATCAGGAATGCTGAGAACATAGTTGGTAAACGCCGATAATTCAGGTGCAAATATTGCTTCTAAGTTGCGGCGTTGTGACACTGGTACTTCTTTATTACAAGGCATGGTAATCACGCGGCGCTTGACACGGCTGGCCGATTCGCCCATGAAAATCGGCAGGTTAGACAGCACTAAGGCCATGCCGTCATAGCGATAGGAAAACGCCTTTTTCCCTTTCTCCTCGGCCCGTAAAAAGTCTTCCCCAGTCAAAGAAAGGAATTTACCCAGCTTGCCTGTTTGCTTGTCCTCGTCAGGGAACAGTACCAAGCGCTTGCGGTAAGCATTAGCGCCTTCAAATCTGTTACCACACCATTCCTCAAGAGTGGTGGTGTGGACATTCTGTTCACCAATTAAATTCACTACCAGCCTGCTATAACTGCCCTTACCCGTGCCGCCAGGGCCAATCAGGTGAACAAATTTTTGCAGGTCATGTCTGCCCTTGAGGACGGCGTTACAGTAACAAAGCAACAGGTCTTTAATAGAGTCGTTACCGTTGGACAGGTGGT
>NZ_JACJQL010000071.1 GCF_014696625.1 Nostoc parmelioides FACHB-3921 | reverse complement strand
TCAACAATAATTATTTCATCATCATCCGCCTCAAATTCTTCATCCTCAACAATAATTATTTCATCATCATCCGCCTCAAATTCTTCATCCTCAACAATAATTATTTCATCATCATCCGCCTCAAATTCTTCGTCCTCGTCCGTCACTATCGGTAATAAGTTACAAGGCTCAACAGTAATACATCCCCAAGCACTGCACCAACTTGAAACAGTGTAGTGGATAACTTCAGTTACTCTAAAAACTTCCGTTTCCCAGTCTGAATTGAGTTGAATTTTTTCTCCAACAGAAGGGATTCTAGTCACTTCAAAAACTAATGCGCCTTTTCCCTTATCTGTAAAGTTTCTGATAAATTTCTCAATCTGAGAGTTTGACCCTTTTATCTCTATCTTAATTAGGTTCATTTATCTGTAATCAGATGCGAATACTTACTAAAATTTTTATATGATGTTTTATTGGCAATAAATAGCATTTTTACAGTAATATTGAACATCTTTTAATATAAACTGTACTTTTATTATAAAAATAAATTATGTCTATGCTATACCGTACAAATACGCTATAGTACATATTAGTTAAGTATTTTAACCAAAATTATGCGGTCAAATAAATTAAAAAGTCTAAACTGCAATCAGCTTCTAAATAAGCTGTTTCAGTTATAAACTCTACAAAGTAATCTTTAAATTCGTCATCCTTCAAAGAAACAGTTGAAGGTGAGCTAGGAAGCAAATAACATATATATCTTCGTATTAGTTATGTCAGACCAAAAGCCCCCTCAATCAATTAGTATCAGTGGTAGCAGTTTGTCAAATAACCAAATTGGACAGGCTGGGCGAGATCAAACTCAGACCCAACAAATTATACAGAGTTCAACAGCACCGTCTTTAAGTCAAGAAAAGGTACTTGCTTTATTAGCAGACCTGGAAAATCTTATAAAGAATACTAGTATACCTCAGAATCAGCAAGAAAAAGCTCTACGCTATCTAAGTGTTGCAAAAGAAGAGGCACAAACCGAAAATCCTGACAAACAATTTACAGCTGACAGCTTAAAGAAAGTTGCCGGGGTTTTGAAAGAAACAAACGAAACTATAGAAACTGGTCAGAAGATTTGGGGAAAAATACAGCCAATTCTTAAGCAGTTATTACCTTGGTTAGGAGTTGCTAGTAGTTTCTTTTTTTAAATTAATATATTTTGTTATTTTTATATAATTATGACAGAAGATCCCTTGAAACAAAATCTTGATATTACTGGATCTTCAATCCATAATAGTCAAATAGGTCAATCAAGGCGTGATTTAATTCAGAGCCATTCTACCGTTCATAACAATGAAGGTAACGTTACGCATTATTTAGGTAACGTTGTTAATAATGTTGTTAATACAATCTTTCCACCTTTTGAAACAATTAAAGGAGCGTTAATAAACACTTCTAATTGGGTTAGAAGTATGCTACCAGAACCAAAATATTATTATTACAACATTGCACAATTTGATGCCAATTATTTGATGAAAATGGAGCAAATTGAGCAAGAAAGGTTAAAACTAGAAACAATAGATTTTACCCATCGCGCTGATACAGCAAAAAAACTGATTCAGCTTCAAAACGAAGAGCTTCAACTTCAAAACGAAAGATTTTTATGGGAAAAGTCAGTTGTTGAAAAAAATTTAAGACTGATACAAGAGTCCCAAGTTAATGCTCTTGAAGAGAGACGTAAAGAGCTTCAAATACAATCAGATATGCAGTACTTACGTCTTCAAGCTACTAGAGGAGACATTGTTGAACTTTTATCTCAAGAAAGCGGTAAATTTGTCATAATTCCATCACCTCCAGAGATTTTAAGCGAGGTGCAGGCTTTCCAATCTCTAAAAGTAGAGATTCCCCATAACTTACAAGACACAATCAACAAATATTATTCCTCTGAAACAACAAAACCTTGCATTGGCTATAGAAATATATTTGATGAGTATATTAACGATACTCAGGCATCGGTTGTTGGAACATTTTTGTTACCAATCCCAACTCTTATTTTCCATAGCAAAGTTGCTCATCAATATGTATACATGTCGATAACTTTGACTAGTCCAGAATTTACCCAAATTGAAAATAAATTTTTAATAAATTATAAGCCAAATATTTGCAATATTCCTTTACCACGTTGGAATTGGGCAGAAGTTAATAAAGAACTTCAATTACAAGGGTTAGCTCCTGGAGAAAGTTATCAAAAAATATTAGATTTGATTACAACAATTCATACAGTAGTAGCAATCTATTTTTCTGACCTCTATTGTTTAAACTTAAATCCTTATCATAATCTTAAATTATTTCAATTTATAGATGACTCCAAATTTTCAGAAGCTTTGCAAACATGGGTTGAACCTTTCCAAAATTATTTGTTAGAAGCTCAGAGTAAGATTCAAGAAGAACTAAAAAATATTCGTCAATTACAGATAGAACAAACAAGACAATACTATAGTGGTAGTAATTATATTAACTTTGCTCAGGTAATAGGCTGTATCATTGGAATAATGTTTCTGTTTGCTATGTGTAACCAACAATCATCACAGGTAAATACTGTTGATACAGGCGAACAGCATTTTGTAGAAAATCAACAAGATAAATCTGGAGTAATTCAAGTACCTTATCCTGATATTGATACAGCTAACTTACGCATTGCTCCAAATGAAGAAAGCAAAGTAGTTGGCATATTAAAAAACGGCACTATTGTAAATTTGCTGGAGGTTACCAGTGATGGACAATGGCAAAAAGTTACAACTCAAGATGGAATGTCTGGGTGGGTGTGGGCTAAATTCGTCCAATAAGGGAAACTGCGTAAGAAATGTATTTAATTCCTAGTTAGCAACGAGGTTACTGGGAAGAGACCGTGCTAATGTGACTTACAACGTAAAAGGATTTGAGGCGGAATACCAGCCATCCAGAAATTAAGTTAACGCTTGGCATCTTTCCTTAAACAGGCAGATACATAGAACTGCTATCGTTGGGTCTAGCGTGCAGATATCTACTGGTAGTCGAAACATTAGCATGACCCAAAGTCTGCTGCACCAACCCAATATTCGCCCCGCGTTCTAAAGAATGTGTAGCATGGGCATGACGCAACCAGTGGGGTGACACCTTAGCATCCAATCCTGCCCGTTTCGCCGCCGCCGCAATTATCTTATTAATAGTCTTGCGGTCGAGATGCCCCTTACCCTTGCGACTGCAAAACATCGGATCACTATCAGCTGCATTCCCCCGCAACTGCATCAAATTATCCCAAACCGACTTGGGCAACAACACGGAGCGCGTTCTATTCCCCTTCCCCAACACCGTTACCTGTCCACTGTCACCTCGCGGTGCTAAATTCTTCCACTTAAGAGCGCACAATTCACTAACTCTTAGCCCAGCCGCGTATAACAACTGCAAAATCCCCCGGTTACGCAGATTCAACTCCATCCCAATTAGGCTTGCCACCTCTGATTCCGTTAACAACCGCTCATTTAAGGTGTCAGGTGTTTTATTCAAACTCATAGCTGCACCAATATTCACCGGAGTCATGCCAATCTTCTGAGCAAACGATAACAGCGACTTGACAGCCGAGAGGTAAGTTTTTTGAGTAACTGGAGCCAACCCCAAGCCATCCAAATGCCCCGCGAAATCGTAGAGGTCTTCTAAGGTAATTGTAGGAACTGGTTTAGCTACAAACGCCAAAAACTTGGTGATGTAAAGACGATAAGCTTCCTGAGAGCGTTGAGATTTCCCATATAACCACATCTCAATTAACTTCGCCTGGGCATCAACCGGGGCTAACTTGGCTAATTGTTTACGTTCTTCGGTATGGACAAGGGCAACTGGGGACATAAACGCAGAGTTACACGCGACAAAACGTGAATTGTGTCTCTTTCATTCTCCCACAGTCAGCGATCGCAGAATGTGGGCATTCTATTCAATCTTGCCAGGCAAGCTCCAAACACGCATTATGTCACACAACTTATAAATATATAATTTGGTGTACATAACATATGTGTGACACACAGTAATAACAGTACTAGGGGTAGTGTTACGGAAGCGATACCGTTGGCGAATTCCCCACCAGGGTGATAGGACTTGGTTGAAAATTTTCACCTCACCTATATGGATATCAAGTTGTCATCAGTAGAGGATTAAAGTGCGGACTCAACTCCTGCTGGAGTTACTCTACTGAAGCCTGGAATCCTCCCAAATAGGGGTAGTGTTACGGAAGCTACGTCTAGGGGCAAACTAAACTGTCTAGTTTAAAATTGAGGAATTTTTCTAGTACGAACACTTGAAAAAGTACCGAATTTACAATTGGAGTTGCTACTTTAACCAATTTGAACCCGAAAAGCTTGGTTAGCAGAAGCAATAAAAGCCCGATTGCCAGGGTCAAGTTCCGACTCTACGCAAAGGCGGAACTTCAAACACGGTTAAAGCGATCGCCTACATATCGCTATCTCAAGATATCATAAAATACTGAAACGCTTATTATGTAAGCCTTACATAACACTTCACCCCGTCGTTTCACTCATATCCGCCTCTAGATTTAGAAACTAAACAGTTTAGTTTGCCCCTGGCCGCAGCTTCCGTAACACTACCCCAAATATTGGGTTTCTCCAGAACGAATCGCACTTGCGCTTATCTCGGCTCTATGCCAACACACTCCCCTAAACCCTAGATACGTCCGAATTTTCTTAATTCCACAGGCAGAACATATAGTCCTGGTTCAGCGTCAGTTTCAGGCAGAAGCTCACGACTGCTCTTAACACCTTGGCTTTCACAGAGCGTTGCAAAAGCTTGGAGACTTTCTAATCTAGCTAGGAGTTCGCTGAGAGCATCTAGATATTCCGCTACTGCTATCTGTTGATGCGTCCAATACTTGCCATACTGCTCAGGAGCATAGGTCATTTGAAATATTAGCTCTGCATCCTCCTTCTTTTGCTGTATTTTTCCATTGGAGAGAAGTCTGTCGATTCGAGAGATACGGACAATTCGTTCAACACGCTCAATGCTAATATCCTCCTCGAAATGAGTTGTTGAAAAACGGTAAGCAGTCGCCAGTTGAGGGCGTTCATTATCTATAAGCGCAGAAGCCCAATCCATTGCTATATTACGGAAGCGTGGAACTTCAAAATCGAGAATCTGTTTGGCATCAACAATCTGCCCACTATCCAAGAGCAGGTAAGTTTCTACGGCAATCGCCGCCGCCCAACCTTGAATTGCAATATCGGTCATCAACATAATTTGTGCATCTAGGGTTGGCTTTACTCGATGCGTTTGGTCAGCCATTACTCTCCGAACACGAGAAGCCACTCTGAGCGCGTTTTGGATAGGGGTATCAGGATATCGAATTCTGTCTTGAATCTCAGCCTGTAGACTTGCCATCTCTTGAATAAGGACTGTTCTGTGTAGTTCCGAAATAGCTTGTCCTAGACGTTGTTGCTCCTGTACGCTATTTTCAACTAGAAGCTGAATGTAAGCAAGCTGACCAGATAAGCTATCCAAACGCTCTTCAATCCGATTGAAGCCAGCTTCCATAGTTTTCTGCATAGTATCCAGAGCGGTCTGAATTTGGGTCAATTTATAGTTAATGTAAACAAACCCAGCTACACTAACTCCAAGATTCAGAATGCCAGCTATAGAAGCAACCTGGGATATCTGCATCGGTACACCCTGCCCACTTCCCTGAATGGCAAAAAGACCTCCTCCTAAAATAGGAGCCGAGGGTTGGTTCATTAAGAGGTTAGTAACCTCCAATGACTCAAACAGATGCCCTACAATCCGATCGGTTTTCGTCTCACGAATAGTGCCCCCAATTCTCTTCAGTGAGCCGTCTTGCAAACCTTGAACAATGACTGAAAATTGATTGCATCCTTGGATGTGGCTAATATATCTTTCAATATTATGATCACCTATATTTTCAAATCCCTCAGTTGTAGAAGATAATCCAGTTTGTAATTGGTTCATCGATTGAGGAATATTTCGAGAGGCTAGAATCAGGTTAACTGCTCCTCCTGCAAAGTTTACAAAAGTTTTATACCCCTGAATTCCTTGTGATTCTTTTCTGATAATATTTGGTTCATTTTTTGGAAGATAAAATCGCTCACCAGTATGTCTATATCCAGAAACCATAAGTGGTAAAGTAGGTATTGGATCGTTCCCATATTCAAATCGATAATGGGCTACCCTGAATGAATTCTTAAACGTCTGATCGCCAACACGAGGTGCACCGTAAGTATAGACTGCTTGAACTCTAGATCTGAATTCGGGAAGGGAGTTGAGGCGATAAGCTGTCAATACTGCTAATGCTCCTCCCAAACTATGCCCAGTTAATAAAATTTTCCAGTCTTTCTCGTCAAAACTATCTTTAATCAAGTACTGAAGATCCACCAAGAAATCTTTCCATCCTTCGTGGACTGTTTTAGAAAAGCCAGTGTGAACTCTACTTCCGCTTCCATCTTGCACACAAAACTCTGAATTAGGCGAAAATTGAAGATTTTTTTTCCAATCTTCAGTATTATTTGTTCCTCTGAATGCAACGATAATATAGTCTTTGTAACATCCTAAAAAACCTACTATGCTCCATTGAAAAGCGGCACTATAGTGAAAGAATTTGACCGCTAATATTCCAGCCTTCTCTCTTATTTCATTAGCGTCAAGACTATTAGAATACGTCAAGTAAGATGCCTGAGCAAGAATCATAGATAGTTCCAATTGCTCAGGTGAAAGAGGAAAAGAGTTCATTTCAAGTACCTTGTATCTCTGATTTAACGGCTGTAAACAGGCGTATTTTCATAGGCGCTACTAGATAATCGAGGAGAAACCTCAACTTTTCCGGAGACTTTTGGTAGCTCTCGAAAAGCATCAAGCCTGCCCATTTGATTTACATCTGCCCCAAACCCAGGGACAGGTTGAGTCAGTTCAATTTTTACAAAGTAGATGTCATACTCCGATTCCTCTGTTTCTTGAAGCGCGTTCTCGCCAGAGAACTTTTTTTTGAGTGCAGACTGAGAAAAATCAGTTTGAGAGCCTATCCAAAGGGCTTCTGTCGCTCGATATAGTTCTTCTACTTCGCTTGGTGCAACTCGACCCTTGTTCAAGGACTGGATAATACTTTGATGCTTTGCATTTATGCCCAGTACTAGAATTTTTGGGGGAGAGGAAACTACTGGCGGATATTCTTTGGGTACATAGTTATCTTTCTCAGAGTTCCTTTGATTCAGCAAGTAAAGAATCAACCCGATACCTGTAAACACAAAGGCAGCAAGCAGAATAAATGTGAACCCTGTTAGATCTAGATTCATAATGGATTTCACCTTTTCCTGGACATAGTTTCCAAACTTGTTCTTCTTCGCGCTCTTCCAAGGCCCCCAAGACTCTTCTAAGTAACTCCACTCATTATAGATGTCCTTGACGATCGCATCTGTTTTCGATGCGTTGGCAAATCTTTGGATAGAGCTAATCTGTTCAGAATTAAGATCGAGTTTGTTTCCCCACAACTGTATTGAGAGATTTAGAACATCCTTTATCTGAAAATTGCCTTCATGATTGCGAGGAAGTGAATCTTTGGTGTCTTCTAGTTTCTTTTCTAGTTCAGCGAATACTTTTTGAAAAGCTTTTAGGGATATCATTTTTCTTCAACAACGTGTGAGGTACGAGATTCTTCTGTTAGTTTCTGCCAAATTTTTGTAGCTTCAGCTTTCTGCTGTTCAATTTCATTCCAACGCTGAAGTTCGGCTTCAAAGTTGTCCTCAATGATCTTTTTCTGTTGTTGAAGCTCATGTTCTGCCAAACTAATCACTTCATCGACAGATTTATCAAATACATTACTTGCAAAGTTTAGACGCTCAATAATCCAAGCAGAGAGAATATCCCATAATTTATCTTTTCCCTGTGCAATTCCCTCTGCCCATTGCTGAGCCATTTTATTTGCATTCGGAAGCTTCAACTCACAATAAGCAACATCTCCCATAACATCCTTCACGACAGTTTTAGTCTTCTCCTGCTTAAAACAACTTCCTTCTGTATAGGTTTGAGTAACATTCTCCTTGCCAACAACCTCTTGTTCTTTACTTGTGTTCTGTCCTATAGATAATGGAATTTCAAAAAATTTTTCGGGTAGAGTTGGCAAATTTTGAGATGCATTTTGCTTAAAAGCTGCCATGATTGCCTGATCAAGCTTTAACAAAGGAAGTTGCTGAATGCAGAGAGTTCCTAGTGCCTTTTCCTGTTCATCAATTAACCCTTGTAGAGCAGCTTCAATTTTTTTCGCTTGTGTCTGGAGAATAAACTCAGCTCTAGTTGATAATGCATCTCGCATGACCTGGTAAAGTCTTCGGACAGCAAGCTCATCCACTTCAAGTCCTTTTACTCCCTGTCTATCGTCCTCACGAGCACGTTTGAATAAATCATCATTTGGTACAGGTGTAAAATTAGCGGTTCTACGACTAGCGGAGTCATATGCATCACCGATTCTCTCAATCAGTACAGGCGTAGTTACTTCATCTAAAGCTTCTTTCAGTAAATACACTTCTTTATTAGCATTCAGAGCGTCGCGTACAGGACTGATTAAATTTTGGGCTAGATCACCTTCTACTACATCAACAGCCTCAAAAAGGGTTTGAAACCCTCTACGACCTTTCTCTTTAGCTTGTTGTGCTAAACGACTACGAATAGTTAGATCATTCTTTTTGAGAGCATCAATGTTTTCTGCTATATAAGTAAGAAATTCTTGACGAAGATTTTGAATATTTTGGTTTAACCAGTGACGGCTTTCAGCAATTCTTTTTAATTCTGCATCAACCGCTTCCTTAGTCTCAATCTTTCTGATGTCTGCTAAAGTATCAAACGCCCTTGCTAAAGCATCATAGCTATCAAGGATCTCCACTAATGCAGGCAGGATTACAAGTTCTGAAAACGATTCTTGAACACGAGTTTGCAGTTGATTCCAAAGATGTCTTCCCCCGCTCCAATTAAGAGCATACTCAAGAATCTGCCGCATTTTTTCATCGCTAATATACTCACCTTCGCGAATATCTTCTCCAAGCTGGAAAAACCAAAGTCTCAAATTCCGGTCTTGATCCGTTTGTTGCTGAATTAATGCTGCACAATCTATGAGCATTTCTTTTAGCAATTTCAAGCGTGTGGCTTGATCAACCAAGGATGCAACATCAGAAGCGGCTGTTCCCCAAGCACATTGCGCATAGTAGAGAAGCCGAGCACTGAAGGGTATCACTTCTGGAGGTTGTTCTAAGGAAAGTACTTGCTGAATCTCACCACGTAGCTGTCTAATCCGATCTGCAATAGGAATATCATCGCTTCCTCGCAGATCTACTCGATTGAGAATAAAGAGCATTGAATCAGTCCGCCCCTGAAGATACTGAACAACTCTTTTTAGCTCTTCTAGTAGACGCTTTCTATGCTCATCATCTACCTGAGCATAATCTAGGGCAACAATGCTGAAGGCTTTAGGAATCTGTTCCTGAATTACAGCAAGATTGGCTCGATCCTGTACAGATTTAAGCCCTGGTAAGTCAATTAATTCAACTTCAACCCCCTCCGGAAGACCCAGCAAGGTTAGATCTACTGCGGGAAGGATTGAACCGAAGACCTTTACCTGGGGAGCCATGCATTCCTTGTTTTTCCGAATGGTGTGGTAAGTTTTCATCACACCATAAATTTGCTTATAAAGTTCTTCATCCCGCGATTCGAGCCGTTCACCTGTAAACCACTCCGCTCCTTCTGTAACATTAACAACAAGCTTGTTTTCATGTGAATGATGAAATGTCAATACTCCTCCGCTCATCTCACCAGCTTCTATAGGGGCTATCCTCCGACCAATTAAGGCATTAACGATTGTTGATTTACCAGAGGATGTTGTACCAAGAGTTGCAATACATAGACGTGGATTAGCTAACCTAGCTACAGCTTCCTCATGTGCTCGACGAAACGACTCAAGCTGTGACTTTATCTCTGGATTATGGAAAATGTCTGGATAGGATACTTCTAGGTGGTTGATAGCATCACCAAGCTCTCTCAAGAGATTACGAGCGTTATCTAGTTTTATCGCAACACTAGTGTTCATTGATACCTCAATTTTCTAACCGAACCAAACGCCAATCTTCTGCTCGAACGCTTCACAGATTTTTTCTAGATAACATCCATATTGGGGTATTATACGGCGAAAATAGAAGGTTTGTGTTACCAGGTGCAGCCTCGTAAAGTTTTGTAAAAATAAGCCATTTTTTGGGCTTAATTGATAATAAATACAAATGATAACTTTGCCTAATTGGGAGGGGCGGAAGATAATACTTCCCCTCGACCTAACTGCTAACCTAGTTCGTCTCATTTTAGGCAATGTTTTTCAGTTTCGACACGGAGCGATAATACTTTGAAACAGAAACTTCAAGGTACTCCAAGCTCCGTTTTAGGCAAAGTTATTTTACTGTCTATGCGCTAGAAAAACCATTTGTGCAACTTATCTTTTCGTGAGCGCGGTTAAATCCCGTATCAATCTCTGTAACTGTTGCTGTATAAAGTTTATAGCTATAGGTTGCCCCTCGTTGCATGAACCTTCTATTTACGCCAAAACAGGGGATTAAAAAGCTGAAATCCATATAATATAAACTTTTTCAGCTTCTTTAAACCTAAGTCTTTAATAAGCAGAGTTACTGCCGCTTTCTTCCATATCACTATGCAGCCCATATTCTTCCGGGCTAAGATCATATTGTTTTAGAAAATCCTCTGTAATCATCTTAGATGCCCGTACAGTTTTTTCTAAAGCACGCAGTTTGTTATAAGCTGGACTATCCTGCATTTCAGGACTATGGTTTTTTAAAGCAGCTAAAGATTTGCTTTCCGCATCAGTCATTCCTTGACTTTCAAAGTAGGTTGTTGCAGAGCTTCTAACACCATGAGGATTTGCCCTAACCCCCAAATGGCTCCAAATAATATTTTCATAAAGCCCTCGTAATGACTTAACACTAAATGGTTCACCATTTGATTGTGTAAAAACATAGTCATGTTTTGGCTGGAATATATCTCTAAATCCAGATAACTGGTTGGTTTCAAAGTCAACATATCCACACCAATTAAACTGCTGTACACGATAACGGCTTTTCTGTCTTGTATGAGCACGGGAAGGCCAATTCTGCCAAGTTTCTGAATAATCTTCTCGACCATAAAGCCATGCTTGCAATTCAGGATTGTATATCTTAGGAATTCTGTAAGAGTTTGCTTGATCAGTTTTTGTTTGTGTCTCATCTAAATCAACAATCCACTCAAAAGCTTTACCCTTGGGGTGATGAGGCACATTTCCTTTTTCATCATTTGCATCAGCAGGGTCTAGGTAATAAAGTTTTGTATAAGTGTTGTAATAAGCCTTGTAACGTTTACATTTAGAATCCCAAGGAGCTTCCTCATACTCGCCAGTTTTCCAATTAATCCAGTAAAGTTTTAAGGTGTCATGCACTCTCAATTGCCGCACAACATGTTGGCGATCTGGAGCAATGATACGAAAGAACATCATAATTAAGTATCGTTGAAAATCCTTAGCAACAGCCGTTTGTGGTCTCAATCTACCAAGATTAACGTTCCATTTTTCATGCCGTTGAAGCCGTGGAGAGCATAACGACAACAGCACCTTAAGCAACTGTCCCAATTCTTGCCAAGATGGATTACGCTTAATAGAATTTACAGGATTTGGTTTACTTCGACAATTTTCTTCTTCAGTACGCATTTTCCGAAGTTCCATAATTACAGGAATATCTGTGTAATTAGGATACATAACTGAATCTGTAATTTCTCGATAGAGAAATTTTGCCAAATTCATAGTTGCATGATAAAACTTCAAAATATAATTAGTACTAATTCTGTAGCCATCTGATTTATTGAATGGATTGTGCTGATATTTAAGCCATTTAATATAATCATTAAGAAAACTACGGACTGATTTAGCGACTTCTTGAGACTCTAATTTTCTCAGTTCTTTTACTTCTTCTCTTTGGATAATGCTATTGAATTTTCTAATTTCCTCTACGGCATTTTGGTTCTGATGTAGTGCTTTTCCTAATCGTAAACCTAAATCAAAACTGAGTGAGGCATTTTGAGCTTTCAATTCAAATTGAAGTTCTGCTAATAATTGCTGAATTTCTAAATTAGATGATTGAGCCTGGAACATCTCATCTTTAGCTATCACCATATTCAATGGATCTGTCCGGATATCAATAACTGATACTAGGTCTTCAAGTTGAAGCATATTCAAGGATTTAGGAGGATATTTTTTATGTAGTTCCTCAATCCAAACTGGTGGTTGAGCATCAACTAGCAACCAATCAGATTCATAACATGGATTTTTCTCATGCTTAGCATGAGCATGTTCTCGCATCTGATGATAATAGGCCAACTTATCAAGTGCTAACCAACCTAAAATTTGCAAGATAAATTTAATACAAAGACTGTAAGTCATTTCCTCTACACATCCGGGAATAGGGCGTTGATTGCTGTAGTGAGGATCAATCCAAAAAGCTTCAAACTCTCTCAACTGGTCTTGTACAGTCTGAGATAATTGCTCAATTTTCACTCTGTAACTAACCAATAAGTGACGATTAGTAATCGGATACTTTTGTTTATTACCTCGATTATGTCGCCGACTTGAACCAGTATAAGTTACAGGAATTGACCAATCCTGAGATTGCTTAGGTTTGATTAATCCTTGTTCTTGACACCAAATTAAAAAATGTCGAAGATAAGATTTAAATACACTACGAACATTTTGATTAGCATTAAGACTAACAAAAACCTTTTCTTGCCAACTTAAAACCCTCTCCAAATCACTGAATTCTTCAATTTTTAGTTTGCTGGACAGATCTAATCCTTTTTTATTTTGCTGTCGTGTTAAAGGTTGATTTGGAAAAACATGAAAATCAAGATTAAGTCCAGAGTAAGGAAGAAGATATCGAACAATTGCAGTTTTTACAGACTTCATTCTTGAAGGAAATTCTTGTATGTATCGTTCATAAGCATCTTTAATAGTTGTAATCTTTGCTACATTTTTCATACTGTTATTTCATATACTTGTATTATTATAAAACACATGTATAAAAAAGCAAGTATCGTCGTCATAACCCAGCAATAATGCTTGATATTTTCAAATGATTAAAAGCTAAAAACCTTATACAGTAAGAATTTCAATTTTAAACCTATATAATTTTATATAACAGAACCTTACACTTTCCTACACGATTTCAACCTGAATCAGAGCAAGGATTCTCAAATTTACAAGCTATTTTCAGCCCTAATTTTAAAAAATAGAAAATACAATCCTAAAGTACTATTTTTTACAATATTAATGACAGTACTAAGTAATAATGCGTTAGTCAAGGAAGGTATGTTTTATCAATAGATTCGACGTAATACTAACCTCAAAGTCTAAAAAGAGTGTCAATAGTCCGAAAAATTTTGTGTTTTTTTCATAATAGTAAAATACGAGCGCATAGGCGAAAATTTTTTATTAGCTTATAGATGATAACTATGATGATGTTGAGGAATTGAAAGCAGCTATCGAATGAACCCCAATGCCTAATTAAAACTACTATTAAAAATAAAACTATTCAATTTCTGTTTCTAGCTTTATACTGTTTAATTATTAATGTCTGTCTGGATTTATCCAGTATGGTGTTGAGCCGAGATGTGACCTAAAACCTACAAGACAACATGAAAAAGCTTGACTTTCCGTATTTTTAAAACCAGGACGGGTTGAGAAACCATCTTGCTAAAAATCACACTAATTTAAGTTCAATACCCAAACGCTCTGCTATATCCAGAATAGATTTGTTAGCTTCCAGCCATTCCTGTGCTTCCTGTTGTAACATCAGCGACGAAGATTTCAACATTAAAAGTCGCTTAACCAGTTGTTCTAGTTCTATCCGCTCCTGGGGCAGCAATGACAAATGTTCTGTATCACAGAACATTTTTACCCAGTGACGTGCCTGAGTATTGGCTTGCAGTCTTAAGCGAATTGCTTGGCGGTAGTTTTCTGAGTTGAATGTCTCGTCTTCAGGTAGGCTATCCTGTTGTCTTACTGAGATGGGCAACGAACTTATTTGGTTGGCATACTCCGGTATAGAAACTGGTATAGACAGTTCGCTTTCTAAAAAACATTCGCTGGCTAAAGTCATAGCAGAAATACTATCAGCTTTAATATCAACAAGGTTTTTTGCATTTGAAATATCTGATTTAGCAAGACTTTTATCATTTAATAAGTTTTGCTTATTGTCATCGAACGACTCGCTTGGGAAAAACAGACATTGGTTTTGCTTATGATTACTAAGATTTGAATTTTGTAAATTTTTAGAGATCAGATATGAAAAATCAGAACTGGGATTTGAAAAATTACAGCTGGTCGAAAATTCAAGAATTTGATCATCATCAGCCTTAGCGTTGCCGCCAGCAACGGCTAAGGCTGATGACGCACAAGAACAAACCTTCATATATGGAGGGGGTGTGTAATTTTTTAAAGGCTGCTGCTGTGTTGCTTGTAACGACTTGGTTTCCGGCTGTGCATCTTCTAACCAAGGGTCTGCTATTTGGGGGTATTTTTCGGAGAAAAAAATGGCTGTGTTGCTCTCATCACAAGCGTTTACAGGCTGTTCTTCTTGCCTTGGGTTTTGGTGGTCGGGATGCCATAAGGATAAGTAGAGTTGCTTGTATAAGGTTGTCTGGCTAATTCCTTTACCGTACTGTGCCTTGGATGCGGCGATGATGGACTCTACGCGATCGCTTGTCCGTTCTGGAAATGTTAGAGTTTGTTGTAAATGTGCCACAATTGAGCGAATGCGCTCTAATGTTTCCTGTTGTCGCTGCTGATTGGGATGCAATTCGATGACTTTGTTTTCATTCACTGTCCCAAATTGTTCTTTGTAGCTATTTACCCGTTGTGGGTAGCTGGCATAGGGAGTGTAATATCTTTCACAACTTTGGGCCCATTCTCTGGCTCGTTGCTCAATTTCATGTTGGTGGTTACACCATTTCTCGTATCCTCGGCAATTACGAGATGTGATCACTATATAATCTACTAGTGCTTCTCCACTGAGATGGCGAAACACCACACCTAGACATCCCATGTTTTTAAGCAATTCGTTTGTCTGTCCTGGACCTGTCCAGCCTTCAGCAGTACGTTCTTCTAACTCATGCTGCCATTGCTTGGCGGTGCTACCTTGACGAGATGGGAATTTGATAACTTTGTTGCTTTTAGCTTGAGCGATCGCTTGCGCTAATGCTTCGTAATCTTGCCCACCTGCTGACCAGTCGGCGGCATTGAGCAGGTCTTCAATATTATTTGACCACAGTTCTAGGCTGTCATCGAGTAAATAGGAGCCTGCCTGCAATGGTAAACGGTGGGCGTTAAAGTTGCTGGGTTTGCCTTTGCTATATGCCTTGCAATTGGGAAAAATCTCTAACTCCCCACCTCTAATTTTGAAACCTGCCTCTTCTAAGGCTCGCTGAACAGCGTGGGCTAGGCTGTAGGAATGTTGATTCTCTTCTAAGAAATAATATATATGCAGTCCGCCCCGCTCACTTGATTGTATGGGGACTGGTCGGCATAAACCAATTTCTTCTAAGCAGTCTAGTACCTGCCGATATTTTAGTTGGCTGCTGATGGGGTGTAGGCTGCTGATTCGGTCAACATCCAGTAGCAGGTAATTGGTTTCTTTCCCAAATCGCAGACCTATTAAAACATCAGGGTCTAAGTATTGTTGCCACAGATTTCGCGGTTCCAAGGGATAGCGAGTTTCAGTCCGCCAATTTGGGCGCTCGCCACTGTTGGGGGTGGGTGCGTAGATGAAGCCCCAACCATGATGAAAATAATCTAGAAACCTTTGCCCTAATGGATCTGATGGTAAAAGGGTAGGTTGTGCTGCTGTGTTTTTGGCTTGCGCCATTGTTCTATCCTCCGATGATGATTGCGTTCATCGGGGCTACCCACTGGTAGTGGCGAAAGTAACAGTGCTAATACCAAGTGCTATGCAAATTTTAGATTTGGCTTCCAGCAGTTTATCTATTAAAAACTCTGCAATTGTTAGCCTCGAACTCTTATATTTACGTGTTTTATTAATGTATCAATTAGAAAATCATCCAAACTGAACATAAATCGAGTAAAAAAGAGTTTTTCTCCTCTAATTGCTGATAGTGTCATTTATTACAAATGTTTTGACTTGGTTACAGCACTTTCCACTTTGCTTTTATCGCGCAGACATTGCTAGACTAAGATTGCTTTAAAATAGGCGGTTGGTTGCCTGGGAGCTAAACGTATGTCTGGCTGATGGGTAGCTAGCCGATTTCTTGTGTTAATTTTTAAAACTGTTAAATCTGTTTGTGTAATGCTTAAAATCAACATCTAAAGGTTTAAGCAGGCAGAAATAAACCCTTGGTGTCATATTAGGGAAAAAGAAAGCTGCTTTTGACTCTGAAAATTCAATATTCACGACATTCTCCTCATTTACGAGGCATCCAGCCGTAAAATCATCCCTAGTTATTTGCCTTCAAGTAGCTATTGTCACACCTGCTTCAAATCTCAAGTAGGGAGAAATTGTAGTGCTAGATGCCTTTTTTACAATTTGTCCAAAAAAAAGGCATATTATTCCGTCCCTTATGTGCTAATATTGCAAACAAGGGTCGAGTCGTGACGAGTCATTTTGAATCGTAATGATTCACAAGTTTTCGTTAGCTCTAAACAAGTTGGTGTAGAGACCGGCAAGTCAACTACTAAACGCCAACAGTCATGTCTAACGGCTCGCCTTAACATTCTGACTATCTGAATATAGTGTTGTTGTTCTGGTCGGTTTAGCCTCCTTGATAAATCGATTGAGAATGGTTGTATTTGTACTGTTACCCTTGCTAGGGTAGCATGAAAAGCTACTTCAGACTATTAAATCAGGCTAATATCTTCATTTACTACCTGCTTTGGGTTGTCTGATATCTCAACAACATGGGCATTTCGTCCTTTAAAAACATCGCCCAATAGGTTAGTTATAATTATTTCTCAGGTCTGAGTATCAGTCACTTGTGGGAGCGCAACAGCCGCGCCAACCAAGACATAATGACCCCCAGTAAGTTGGGGGCATGAATTGCACAGCTACTGCACCAGAATGGATCTCACTAAAATACTCATAACTTCACCTGTGTTACCAGTTGGTAAGAGAGGACTCCAATCACCAACCTCAGCATATCTAAGTTGGTGCAGGCTACGAATTGTAGCCACCACAGCTTGAGAAGAACCAATCAGCGTATGTTTGATGGGTTCTCTTTGTGGGGTTGGGGTTACTTGGGAATCAGTTTGATTCGGTGTGGGGTGGTTAACACCTGATAAAAAGTTTTGAGTTGTACTTGCACCCTCTTCAAGTGCTATTGCCTCCGGCACTGCGCTCCGCGCAATCGCTATTGTCTGTTGAGTAATACTCTGTGTCATCATTTATTAGTCTCCCAATTAGGGGGTAAATATAGGCGATCGCTTTTCCGGTTGGCGCTGGGTGCGATCGCTTCTTCGTTGCAACGTGCAACACTCACTATCATACAGCCGAAATAGGATAATCGGATAATAGGATAAACAGCTAAATCAAAATATCCTAAAAAGCTATGCAAAAATTAAGCGGTTGTATGCTGTGCAAGGTTGATGAGTGAAAAGAAAGAATTACGGGGCTATCTTTCTCCAGAGCTAAACCGATTATTTCGGGCAGTAGTAGCCCTCAAAGATAAAAACCTCAGTGATAGCATTGCTGAGGCTATAGAAGATTGGCTCAATAAGCCAGAAAATCAGGAAATAATTAAAAGACATAATTTGAAGCCCGAAGAGTAGCGATCGCTCTTTCTGCCTTAGAGTAAGCAATGTTAAATAGTTAGATTCAATCTCCACTATTCGCCATCATTAATTTTCAGTACGGTATAACATGATTCAGGGAACGCTGTTTGACTCTTCCATCACCTTATCTGAGTTGTCATCCCATTTATGGGAAGCAGCCAATATTTTGCGTGGAAGCCCCGTGGATCGCACTGACTGGAAGAGTTACATTCTGCCACTGCTGTTCTTCAAGCGCATTTGTGACGTTTGGGACGAAGAACGTCAAAAAATGATTGAAGAATACGGAGAACATTTCGCCGACGAACACCGCTTTCAAATTCCTGAAGGTAGCCACTGGCAAGAGGTGCGTGATGCTGCTACTAATGTAGGTACTGTTTTACAAGATGCCCTGCGTAACATTGAAGTTGCCAATCAAAAACATCTGTATGGTGTATTCGGTGATGCTCAGTGGACAAACAAAGAAAAGCTGTCTGATGAAATGTTAAAAGACTTAATTGAACATTTCTCAGGACTTAACCTGACTAACAAGCGCGTCCACAACGATGTCATGGGCGATGCTTACGAATACTTGATTAAAAAGTTTGCTGATACCACTAAAAATAAAGCTGGGGAATTTTACACACCGCGCAGTGTGGTACATCTGATGGTGGATATGTTAGACCCCCAAGAAGGTGAAACAGTGTATGACCCAGCTTGCGGCACAGGAGGAATGTTACTGGCTGCTGTTGCCCATGTACGTAATAAAGGGGGCGATGCACGAACATTCTTTGGTAAGTTACACGGGCAAGAGAAAAACTTAACCACCGCGTCTACTGCTCGCATGAACTTATTCCTTCACGAAGTCGAGGATTTTGTCATTGAACGCGGTGATACTCTGCGTAACCCTGTTTTTACCAACCCCGACACAGGCGGTTTAGCTCAGTTTGATGTAGTAATTGCTAATCCTCCCTTTTCCCTAGAAAAATGGGGACGGGAAGTTTGGGAAACTGACCCTTGGGGACGTGCTTTCGCTGGTCTGCCTACAGATAGTAGTGGTGATTTCGCCTGGGTGCAACACATGGTCAAGTCAATGGCCAAGCCACATGGACGGATGGCAGTTGTGTTACCCCAAGGTGCATTATTTCGTAGTGGGGTGGAAGGACAGATTCGACGCACCCTGCTGGAAATGGACATGATTGAGGCGGTAATTGGACTAGCACCAAACTTGTTTTACGGCACTGGTTTGGCTGCTTGTATACTGGTACTGCGTCAACGTAAAGCTCAAGCCCGTGCAGGTAAGGTATTAATTATTGATGCCTCAACCCTGTTCCGCAAAGGACGCGCCCAAAACTTTTTAGAACCAGAACACGCTGCTGAAATTCTACGTTGGTATGAAGAATTTACAGATGTAGAAGACCGGGCGCGGGTGGTTTCTTTGGAGGAAATTGAACAGGAAGGATGGACACTGAACATCTCCCGTTATGTTTTACCGCCCATAGGAGCAGATATTCCACCCTTAGATGAAGCGATCGCATCTTTTAAAGATGCTTTGGTACAATGCCGGGAAGCTGAGGAACATTTGCACCAAGTAATGCTGGAAGGGGGGTGGCTGGAGTGAACCAACCAATTACACAACAAGCTATAGAAAGTTATCTGTGGGGAGCAGCCACCATCTTACGTGGGTTAGTTGATGCCGGTGACTACAAACAATATATTTTTCCCTTGCTGTTTTACAAGCGACTATCTGATGTTTGGGATGAGGATTTTGCAGGGGCTTTAGCTGACACAGATGATGTTAATTATGCTCGTGACACTGCTAATGATCGCTTTATTATCCCTGATGGATCTCACTGGAAAGATGTCCGCATTGTTGCTAAGGATGTTGGTAAAGCTTTAAACGATGCCATGCGGGCTATTGAAACCGCTAACCCCGGTCGCTTAGATGGGATTTTCGGTGATGCCCCCTGGACAAATAAAGAACGCTTACCTGATTACATCATTAAAAATCTGCTAGAACATTTCTCTACAGTGGTGCTGTCCCTAGCCAATGTTCCTGAAGATGAATTGGGTAATGCTTACGAGTATTTAATTAAACAATTCGCTGATGACAGTGGACATACAGCCCAAGAATTTTACACCAACCGTACAGTTGTACATTTAATGGTACAAATGCTTGCACCGAAATCAGGCGATCGCATTTATGATCCTACCTGCGGTACAGGAGGAATGCTGATTTCCGCATTAACTGAGGTGAAGCGCACAGGTGGAGAACACCGTACCCTCAAGCTTTACGGACAGGAACGCAACCACATGACCGCTTCTATTGCCCGCATGAATTTAGTGCTGCACGGTGTAGATGATTATCAAGTCATGCGCGGTGATACCTTGGAACGCCCTGCTTTTACTGAAGATGACCAACTACGAACTTTTGATGTAGTTCTGGCTAATCCCCCCTACTCTATTAAACAGTGGAATCGGGAAGGCTTTCAAAGTGATCCTTGGCAGCGTAATTTTTTAGGGACACCACCTCAAGGAAGGGCTGATTATACCTTTTTTCAGCATATTTTAAAAAGTCTTGACCCAGCAACGGGACGCTGTGCAATTCTCTTTCCGCATGGGGTATTGTTCCGCAAGGAAGAAGCCGAAATGCGGCAAAAGCTGGTTGAGGCTGATTTGGTGGAATGCGTTTTGGGTTTGGGTCCAAACCTGTTTTACAACTCCCCAATGGAAGCTTGTATTATTGTTTGCCGTAGCCGTAAACCACCAGAACGACAAGGACGGATTTTATTTATTGATGCAGTCCATGAAGTAGCCCGTGTCCAGGCACAAAGTATCCTTAAACCGGAGCATCAGTTACGTATTCTTAGTGTATATCAAAGTTACATTGATGATCCTGGTTTTGCTAAAATTGCTACTTTAGAGGAAATCGCTACCCAAGATTACAGTTTGTCTATTCCGCTTTATGTGCGTAAAAAAACAGCCAATAGCCAAACTGAGGAAGTAAAAACACTAGCTGAAGTTTGGGCAGACTGGGAACAGGGCAGTAGAGCCTTTTGGTTAGAGATGGATAGCTTAGTGGATATGCTGGATTCTTTCTAAATTAATTTATTTACCAAACTGGTAAAGTCTTGCTGAAAGCTAATTTAGCTAAAGTATAAAAAATTTATTTACCAAAACGGTAAAGTATTATTGATATCATAAGTTCTCTGGACATAACAAATTTGTTTACCAAAGTGGTAAACTTGTATTAGTCAAGTCACGAATGGAAATTACCTTCAGCGATCGCAAACTGCAAAACCTATGCGAGCAACAAAACCTAGCGCAAAAAAAATTGGGTGCAAACTGTGCCAAGAAATTAAGAACCCGATTAGCTGACCTTGCTGCTGTTAGTTGTGTCACAGAATTAGTTGCAGGTCGTCCCCATCCCTTAAAAGGAGATAGGGCAGGTGAATTTGCATTAGACCTAGAAGGTGGTACACGACTGGTATTTAAACCTGATAACGACCCTGTTCCTCTGACCGAGGATGAAAGCATTGATTGGTCAAAAGTTACTGCTGTTTGTATTGTTTTCATCGGAGATTACCATGACTGAGACAACCCGAACATTCACTCCAGATTGGGTATCTCCTCCCGGTGATACCATCGCTGACATATTAGAAGAGCGTGATTGGACTCAAGTACAGTTAGCAGAGCGATTAGGCTACACCACCAAACATATCAGCCAGTTGATTAATGGCAAAGCACCTATTAATGAAGAAACAGCCCTGAAGCTAGAACGGGTTTTAGGGAGTACAACAGCATTTTGGCTCAGTCGTGAAGCCCAATATCGTGCTGGTTTAGCACGGATAGAAGAGGAAAACCGCTTAAAGGAGTGGACATCTTGGTTAGATGAGTTACCAGTTAAGGAATTGATGAACCAAGGTGTAATTCCCAAGTGCAATTTAATTCCTAAAAATAAGCCAGGAGTAGTCAAAAGCTTATTACATTTTTTCGGTGTGGCTTCGCCGGAGGAGTGGCGAAGTTACTACGCAGGTATGGAAATTTCTTTTCGTCGCACCCGCGAAGAACAAAGTGATGTTGGTGCTATTTCTGGATGGTTGCGGTTGGGTGAGATAGAAGCAGAAAAATTAGACTGTCCTAAGTATAGTAAACCAAAGTTTGAAAAAGTAGTGCGGGAAATTCGCACTTTGACGGTGTTACCACCGGAGGAATTTGAACCACAGATGCAACAGTTGTGTCGGGAAGCGGGGGTGGTGCTGGTTTTAGTTCCATCAATTAAGAGAGCGCACGTTAGTGGTGTAGCCCGGTGGTTAAATCCCCATAAGGCACTGATTCAACTTTCGCTTTACGGTAAAACCAATGACCGCTTCTGGTTTAATTTCTTTCATGAAGCAGCACATATCCTACTACATGATAAAGAAAATATTTTTCTCGATGAATGGGATAGTGGGGAAAGTTTAGAATCGGAGCCAGAACGCGAAGCAAATCAATGGTCGCGGGAATTTTTAATACCACCTGAGTACGAAGGAGAATTAACGCAACTTAAATCTAAAGCAGATGTCGCTGATTTTGCAGAGCGTATCGGTATTCATCCCGCTATTGTAGTGGGTCGGCTGCAACATGATAATTTAATTCCTCCCTCTTGGATGAATGCTTTCAAGGAGAGTTTTAGTTTTTAGTGGGTATACTAATTGCAAGATGATACAAGCTGATACGTTAAAAACAGGGTGGAAATTGGTAAAGTTTGGGGATGTAGTGCGCCTCAGCAAAGACCGTGCTGCTAATCCAGAAGCAGAAGGTATTGAGCGATACGTCGGACTTGAGCATATTGACCCTGAAGATTTACGCATTCGGCGCTGGGGACTTGTAGCTGAAGGTACAACTTTTACTAGCAAGTTTAGACCTGGACAGGTTTTATTTGGTAAGCGTCGAGCCTATCAGCGAAAGGTTGCAGTTGCTGATTTTGAAGGGGTTTGTTCTGGTGATATTTATGTGTTTGAGAGTGCTAACCCAAACGTGCTACTTCCTGAACTTCTACCGTTCATTTGTCAAACTGATCGGTTTTTTGAATATGCTGTAGGGACTTCAGCAGGGTCACTTTCACCAAGAACAAATTGGACAAGTCTTGCTAAATTTAAGTTTGCTCTGCCACCTTTACAGGAGCAGAAACGAATAGTTAGTTTAATAACTGCATCAGAAGATTTAGTCTGCAATCAGCGACATTTTATTAAATCAGCGAATACGCTATTTCAAAGTTTATTACTCACAAATATATCAGGTGGAATTCATCCACAAGAGATATCAACACAAATAGAAATTACAGATTTAACGCTACCTTTCGAGTGGAAGTTAGTCAATATATCAGAGCTAACTACGGATACTATTACTAAAGGAGCAACGCCCAGCAAGGAAATAACAGAGCAAGATACTGGTATTCCTTTTATTAAGGTTTACAACCTTACATTTGATGGAACATTAAATTTTACAATAAACCCTACTTACGTTACACATGAAGGACATCAACAATTAGAGCGTTCGATAGTATTACCTGGTGATATTCTCATGAATATTGTCGGCCCACCATTAGGAAAAATTTCTAGGATTCCAATAAATTTTCCGGAGTCAAATATCAACCAAGCTATAGTTCGATATCGCCCCTGTAATTACGAATTAGGTATTTGGTTAACTTGGTATTTGCGTTCTTCATGGTCTCAGTCTTGGCTATATAGACGTTCAAAGAAAACATCAGGTCAACGGAATTTAACTCTTGAGCTTTGTCGTAATGTTCCTGTTCCGCTACCACCAAACAATGTTTTGGAAGAGATTATACAAAAAATGTCAAAAATAGAAGAGGTATCTCTTTTGATTCAAAAACGCTTAGAGCTAACATCAGAACTGCATCATTTTATTTATAAAATACTGCTTGATAATTGAGAATGCCTAAATTCAACGAATCCAACACTGTCGAAGCTTTTGTGCGTGATATCATCTGTGGTAAAGTGACCCAAACCACAACAACTCAACCTGGACTATCACGCACAAACAGAAAAATCAACGGTGTCGGTTGGTACTACCTCCCCTCACAATATCTCCCCCGCCAACCGCAAGAAGTCTTCGTTGAAACCTTTGTCCGTGATGCCTTAATCCGCCTTAACCCAGAAATCGCTACCAACCCTAACCGAGCAGAAGAAGTCCTCTACCGCTTACGGGCAATAGTGCTGTCAGTCCGCAGTGATGGACTAATCAGTGCTAACGAAGAATTTACCTCTTGGTTACGGGCAGATCGCACCATGCCCTTTGGAATTAACCACGAACACACAACCGTCCGCCTCATCGACTTTGACAACCTAGAAAATAATCAATACATCCTCACCACCCAGTACACTTACCGCGCCGGGGCAGAAGAACGCCGCGCCGATTTAGTCCTGCTAGTTAATGGCTTTCCCCTTGTCCTCATCGAAGCCAAAACCCCCGTGCGTAAAGCAGTAAGCTGGGTAGATGGGGCATTGCAGGTGCATGACGACTATGAGAAAAATGTTCCAGAATTATTTGCCTGTAACGTCTTCAGTGTAGCTACAGAAGGCAAAGAATTACGCTACGGTTCTATCCGTATGCCTGTAGACCTGTGGGGGCCTTGGCGGCTGGATGATGATGCACCCCCCGCCAGCCTCGTCGCCCTCAGACATACCATTGCTTCTCTACTCAGTCCCGCCGTTGTTCTGGACATCCTTAATCACTTCACCTTATTTGCCACCGATAAGAAAAAGCGTCGCATTAAAATCATCTGCCGCTATCAACAATACGAAGCTGTCAACTTAATTGTTAACCGTGTAGTGGCTGGTAGACCCAAAAAAGGATTAATCTGGCATTTCCAAGGCTCAGGTAAATCACTGTTAATGGTATTGGCGGCTCAAAAAATGCGCCTGCGATCGCAACTGCGTAACCCAACAGTGCTGATTGTCGTAGACCGCATTGATTTAGATGCTCAAATTAGTGCCACTTTCCACGCTTCAGATATACCCAACTTAGTAAAAGCCGAAACTCGCGCAGAGTTAGAACGGTTGCTGAAGCAGGACACACGCAAAATTATTATTACTACTATCTTTAGATTTGGGGAAGCAGAAGGTATTCTTAACCCGCGCGAAAATATCATTGTACTTGTGGATGAAGCCCACCGTACCCAAGAGGGCAACCTTGGTATTAAAATGCGGGCAGCATTACCGAATGCTTTTCTGTTTGGCTTTACAGGTACACCAATTAACCAAAGAGATCGCAATACCTTTTATGCCTTTGGTGCAGAAGAAGATGAGCGCGGTTACATGAGCCGCTACGGTTTTGAAGAATCCATCCGCGACGGTGCTACACTTCCTCTACACTTTGAGCCGCGTTTGGTGGATCTGCATATTGACAAAGATGCCATCGACCAAGCCTATGCAGAGTTAACAGGTGGCTTATCAGATTTAGATAAAGAAACCCTCGCCAAAGCCGTTTCTAAAATGGCAGTGCTGGTGAAAGTTCCAGACCGAATTACCAAAATCTGTGCAGACATCGCCCAACATTACCAGCACAAAGTTGCTCCCAATGATTTTAAAGGCATGGTCGTTACCTATGACCAAGAATGCTGTCTCTTATATAAAGCCGAACTGGATAAACACCTGTCCCCAGAAGCCAGCGAAATAGTCATTTCCGCCACAGGTAAGGATGAACGATTTAAACCGTATCACCGTAGCCGCGACCAAGAAGAAAAACTTTTAGATCGCTTCCGTGACCCCAACGACCCACTAAAAATTCTGGTTGTCACTGCCAAGTTACTCACAGGATTTGACGCACCTATCCTCCAGGCGATGTACCTGGACAAGCCCCTGAAAGCACATACTTTACTCCAAGCCATCTGCCGGACTAATCGCACCTACGGCAATAATAAAACACACGGTTTGGTAGTGGACTATCTTGGCATATTTGATGATGTTGCCCAAGCTTTAGACTTTGACGAGCAAGGCTTCCAGCAGGTTGTTTCTGGAATCACTGCCTTAAAGAACGAACTCCCCGGTGCAGTACAGAAATGTTTAGCTTATTTCCCCGGAGTAGACCGTACCCTTAGTGGTTATGAAGGACTAATCGCGGCGCAGGATTGTTTACCCAACAATGATGTGCGTGATAACTTCGCCGCCGATTACAGTTACCTAGCTAATTTATGGGAAGCATTATCACCTGACCCCATGCTCATCGACTACGAAACTGATTATAAGTGGCTGTCCCAGGTTTACATTTCCGTTCAACCGACAACTGGCATGGGTAAACTACTTTGGCACGCACTCGGAGCTAAAACTATTGAGCTGATCCACCAAAACGTCCGTGTAGAAGCAGTGCGTGATGACCTGGAAGAAATTGTCCTGGATGCCGAATTATTAGAGGTAGTGCTAAATTCCTCAGACCCCAGAAAGAAAGGCAAGGAAATTGAGATTCAAATTGCTCGTCGGCTGCGCCAGCATATTGATAATCCCCGTTTTCGGGCTTTATCAGAGCGTCTAGAAGCTTTAAAAGAACGCCATGAGCAAGGACAAATTCACAGTGTAGCTTTCCTCAAAGATTTACTGGACTTAGCCCGTGACTTGCTACAGACAGAAAAAGACACACCACCGCAGGAAGATGAAGACCGAGGTAAGGCAGCTTTGACAGAGCTATTTTCAGAAGTCCGCAATGAGCAAACACCCAAAATGGTGGAACGCATTGTTAATGATATTGACGAAATAGTACGAGTGGTACGCTTTCCTGGGTGGCAGAAAACCAGTGCTGGTGAACGGGAAGTACGGCAGGCACTGCGAAAAACTCTGTTTAAATATGCCCTCCACCAAGATAAGGAGCTTTTTGAAAAAGCTTATGGTTACATTAGACAGTATTACTGACCAAACAGCATCGGTTTAGGTTATGCTGGCAATCAAACTAGATGCAGAATACCAGTAACTACATGAGCCGGGTAATCGCACTATTCAATCAAGCCGGTGGGGTTGGTAAAACGACCCTAACCATGAACCTGGGCTATCAACTGCAATTGCATAATTACAAAATTCTTCTGATTGACATCGACCCCCAGGCTTCCTTAACGTCTTTTATGGGCATTGAGCCAGAAAGCTTGGAAAAAACTCCCTTTGACGCGCTGATAAATGAAGAACCACTGTTCATCCTAAAAAACCAACATGGGATGGATATAGCTCCTACTAATATCAACCTCAGCGTTGCGGAAATTCAACTGGTCAACATGGATTTTCGTGAAGTCCGGTTGAAAGAAGCTCTTGAGCCAATTCGCCATGAATATGATTTTATCCTCATCGACTGTCCACCCAGTTTAGGATTGTTAAGTTACAGCAGCCTCGTCGCTGCAAGCCACCTGCTCATACCTATTGAAACCCACTACAAAGCTTTTCAGGGAACAAATCTACTTTTGCAAACTATAGCCCAAGTTAAAAAGAGAGGAAACCGTAACTTAAAAATAGCTGGGTTCGTTCCTTCTCGCTATGCCGCTTCCAACTCCCAAGACCAACGCACTCTCAAAGCTATCTCAGAACAATTTTCCGACATCGCCCTCGTCTTAGATCCCATTCCCAGAGCTACAGCTTTTGTAGATGCTTCTGAACAACAAGTACCCTTAGCCATCTACGAACCCAAGCATCCAGTTCTCAAAGTATTAGACAATATAGCCAAAAAAATGGAGCAATTATAATGGTTCGATCCCGCAAAACAGAACAACCCTACAAAGCTAAAGCCAATATTGATGTGTTGATGGGACAAGAGCAACCGTCAATAGAACCACTGCTACTGCCCATCGATTCAATCTCTCTACCTGATGGTCAACCCCGCCGCTACTTTGATCCGGTAAAGATGGAGCAATTAATCCAGTCCATCAAAACTCATGGGGTTCTAGAGAATCTGCTGGTTCGTCCCCTCCCTGACCAAGAAAACCAATATGAATTAGTTGCTGGTGAAAGACGCTACCGTGCTGCGATCGCATCAGGACTCAAAGAAGTTCCTGTTACCATCCGCGAACTGACTCCTGAACAAGCACTGCAACTAGCACTTGTAGAAAACCTGCTCCGAGAAGACCTCAACCCCGTTGAGGAGACAGAAGGTATACTGCAACTCCTGTCTATCCGGCTGAATATGCCAGTAGCAGAAGTTCCCAACCTGCTTTACCGTATGCAACATGAGGCTAAAGGAAAAGTTGCCCAAAACGTTTTGGGCAATGAACAAGGTCAAGCAATCATGGCAGTTTTCGAGGAATTGGGTAAGCTAAGTTGGGAATCATTTGTTTCCAGTCGCTTACCTTTGCTGAAGTTACCAGCAGAAATTTTAGAAGCCCTACAAGCCGGAAAAATTGCCTACACCAAAGCTCAACTGATTGCCAGAGTTAAGGATAAAGAACAGAGACAATCGTTGTTAGAAGAGGCGATCGCAGCAGATTTATCCCTCAGTGAGATTAAAGAACGAGTTAAATCTCTGCAACCACCAACAGACACGGAAACTCCTCAAGCCACAATTCAAGCAGTTACCCGTCGTATTACTCAGTCCAAGGTTTGGGAGAATCCTAAAAAGTGGAAACAAGTGCAGACACTTTTGAAAAAACTGGAGGTCTTAATTACGGAAGAGGACGTTGCTGACAAGATAAATTCTTGAGAACATAGCTGAAATAAATTATTAGTCGTTATCTTTGTTATCAGCAAGATACTGTCGCCCTGCTTTACTAATTTCCCAAACTCCGCGAGGAGAATTACTCTTTACAAACCCTTCTTTCATTAAATGGTAACGGGCCCATTTCGCATTCTTCTGCCATCGTGGTTCTATGATAGTATAAGAGCCTTGTTGATTTATATAATTTTGATAATCAATTCTTTTTAAAGTTCCTTTCATTAATTTTTTTACTTGCCTTAGTACTGTCTTAGTTCTTGCTGACCCACCTAAATCGTCTAAAGCTTTTAAGATTGGCAGTTTGTAATCTTCTTGAGGTGTGCAAATCCCACGAGGTAAACGCCCATAATAACTTCGTTTATTGGGTAAGCTACTGTCCTGATCAATAATTATTTCATCATCATCCGCCTCAAATTCTTCGTCATCAACAATAATTATTTCATCATCATCCGCCTCAAATTCTTCATCCTCAACAATAATTATTTCATCATCATCCGCCTCAAATTCTTCATCCTCAACAATAATTATTTCATCATCATCCGCCTCAAATTCTTC
>NZ_JACJQL010000070.1 GCF_014696625.1 Nostoc parmelioides FACHB-3921 | reverse complement strand
CTACTTATCCTCTATACCACCTACTTAGACAGAACCTTGCCGTTAGATATGCCTGCCTTTATCCCTTGCTTAGTATTCTTGTACTATATTTAGATGCGTTTGCCCTGGCAGCCACAATAGGTAATCCACACTGTGTAATTCTTTTAGATGACATCAATGCCGATGTTGCCAGAAATTTTGGCCCAATATTTGAAGTTTTTCCTCTTTTCCCCAATCGCACTAATGTGCAGTTTATGAAGGTTTTAGATAGAAGCACTATTCAAATTGAAATTTGGGAAAGAGGAGCAGGTTACACTTTAGCTTCAGGTAGTAGCAGCAGTGCGGCGGCGGCTACTGCACATAAACTTGGTTTGTGTGACTCTGAAATTATTGTCCAAATGCCTGGGGGAGACATTTTAATTCAAATTAAAGATGACTTTCATATCTCTATGACTGGTTTTGTCACAAAAGTTGCCCAAGGAGAATTGTCAACAGAAATATTTGCCATAGAAACTGTCAGTAATATCTGAGAAAATTACTGAACCAATATCTAGATAGTAGAGTGTAAATTCAAAAATATTGCATCTACTACCTTCATGAATCCTCACATAATAAAGGCTTGGGAAGAAGTTCGGACTACTTTTAAAGAGATTTGGGGTTACGAAGATTTCCGTCCGCCACAAGGGGAAATTGTTGGCAGTGTATTATCCCGAAAAGATGCACTAATTATTATGCCTACCGGGGGCGGAAAATCAATTTGTTTTCAACTACCTGCGCTTCTACAAACGGGTTTGACTTTGGTCGTTTCCCCATTGGTAGCGTTGATGGAGAATCAAGTGCAGGAACTACTCCAACGCCAACAAAAAGCAGCGCTTTTGCATAGTGAGTTGTCCACATTTCAACGCCGCACAACTCTACAAGCATTAGAAAAACAACAGCTAAGATTACTATATTTATCTCCTGAAACTTTATTAAGTCCACCAGTTTGGGAAAGATTATGTCAGCCACAACTGCAAATAAATGGCCTAATTTTAGATGAAGCCCATTGTTTAGTGCAGTGGGGTGAAACATTCCGCCCGGCTTACCGCAGATTAGGGGCTGTTAGACCTGCATTACTCAAACATAAACCACCAGGAACCAAAATCAGTATTGCTGCGTTTACGGCTACGGCTGACCCCTCTGCACAACAAACGATTCAAACAGTTTTACAACTACAGCAACCAGATATTTTTCGCCTTAATCCTTACCGTCCTAATTTGCATCCCACTGTCCGCATTGCTTGGACACCAAAGGGTAGGAAACAGCAATTAATTAAATTTATTCAAAATCGACCCCAACAAGCAGGATTAATTTACGTCCGCACTAGAAGAGATAGTGAAGATTTAGCTGCATGGTTGTCACAAATGGGTTACGCCACAGCTAGTTATCATGCTGGATTAGGCGCAACAGAACGCCGGGAGGTAGAAGCCAAGTGGTTAGGTGGGAAAATTCCCTTTGTGGTGTGTACCTGCGCTTTTGGAATGGGGATTAACAAGCCAGATGTGCGCTGGGTTATCCACTATCATGCACCACACCTATTATCTGAATATGTGCAAGAAATTGGTCGTGCGGGAAGGGATGGTAAACCAGCCGAGGCGCTGACATTAGTGAGTGAACCAACAGGGTGGCTAGATCCAGAGGATAAACAAAGACAGCAGTTTTTTCAAGAGAAAATGCGATCGCAACAACAAAAAGCCCAGCAATTAATCAATAAATTACCACAGCAGGGAGAAGTTAACGTCATCAGCAAACAATTTCCTGATAGTGCTGTAGCACTAGCCTTACTCCACAGCAGTGGTCAATTAAACTGGCTTGACCCTTTCAATTACAAAATAGAACACAACGCCAAAAGTCAGCCATCCACACAATTGCAGGCTACTAAACAAATGACTCAATATTTAAATACTAAACAATGTCGCTGGCAATTTTTATTAAATGCGTTTGGATTTGATAAAGAAGCAAATAACTGGCGTTGTGGACATTGCGATAATTGCCGAAATTAACTCATCCAGTAAGCTCATGCTTTTTGCCCTTAAATTTATCCCATAATGCGCGATGAGATGAATAACCAAATTCATCATTACGGGTTTCATATTGTTGAATCCAATTTTGAAGAAACTCAAAAGTTTTAGTTTGTTCTTCAGATGATTTGAACTTATGAGGTTCCCAATGTCGATTGCTGTTGTTTTGTAAACATTTATCAATACCAGGGTTGAGAAAGTAAATTTCAGTGGCAAATTCTAAAGCAATTTCTATGAGGCTACTATAGCAGCCTTCAATTATCCAATTATTATTATTATTTTGGATAAATTCTAGTAAATCTTTTGCTGCATCTACATGAGAACGGCGTACAGCAATTTGATCTGGTTCCCATGCAATAGTATCAAGGTCGAGAATTGGAATACCAAGATTTTGTCCGAGCTTCTGTGCTAAAGTGCTTTTTCCGGAACCAGAATTGCCAAATATCAAAATGCGATTCATTGTACAAATTAAAAAGATAAATATTAATTAATACCTGCTATTTTTTTACTAAATGCGAGATGTAATGAGCAAAATCTACACTCCATATCTAAAAAATAAATTAGATTTTTAGAGGAGTTAAAAGCTGGAATTTAGGTTAATTCCTAACTCTTAACTCTTGATTATGATTTTTTAAAACTGACGCAAAAACCGTAAATCACTAGCATATAAACGGCGGATATCGTCGATTTGGTGTAACACCATTGCAAAGCGTTCGACACCGAAACCAGCCGCAAACCCAGTATAAATTTCTGGGTCATAGCCTACAGACTTCATCACATTGGGATCGACCATACCGCAACCCATGACTTCCAGCCAGCGCCCATTCCACTGCAAATCTACCTCAGCCGAGGGTTCAGTAAAGGGGAAGTAACTGGCACGGAAACGAATTGGTAAATCACCAAACATAGCTTGCAAGAACACCTTAATAGTGCCTTTGAGGTCAGTAAAAGTTAGTCCCTCATCAATGGCTAACAACTCAATTTGATGGAAAACTGCTGAGTGGGTGGCATCTACATTATCTCGCCGATAAACTCGTCCAGGAGCCACAATGTGAATTGGTGGTTCCTCTTTTTCCATATAACGAATTTGTACCGATGAGGTGTGAGTACGCAGGAGATTACCATCTGGGAGGTAGAAAGTATCCTGCATATCACGGGCGGGGTGGTCTGGTGGGGTGTTGAGAGCCTCAAAATTGTAGTAATCTGTCTCCATCTCTAACCCTTGCGCCACCGTGTAGCCCAAGCCAACAAAAACATCTAGCGCCCGGTCAATAATGCCATTTAGGGGGTGAATACGTCCTTGCGGCTTGTAAATACCAGGCATAGAGACATCAAGGGTTTCTGCATCAAGCTGTGCCTGAATTTGGGCAGATTCTAAAGATTCCCGTTGCTTATCTAAACTAGCTTGTAGGGCTTCCTTAACCGTATTGGCGATCGCTCCAATTTTCGGTCGTTCCTCCGCACTCATCTGCCCCATGCTTCGCAACAAAGCCCCCAATTGCCCTTTTTTGCCCAGATAACTAACTCTGAGTTCCTCCAGACGTTCGAGGGTATCGGCGGCGGCGATCGCCTGTTCTCCTTCCTGCCGCAGTGCTAAAAGTTGAGCTTCTAAGTTGCTAGTCATTAGTCAATAGTCCATAGTCAATAGTCAATAGTCCATAGTTTTGGACTATTCGACAAATAACTTTAGTAGTATGCCATTAATTAACCCAAGACAAGAGTTAAAACCATAGCTCTTCTTACCAGTTTAGAGGCGATCGCCTATGGAAGCATCTTTTAAGTTCCAATGTTTAACTAATGACTGTTGACTAATAACTATTGACAATGACTATGAAATTACTGATAAGCAATGATGACGGCATTTCCGCCTTAGGTATTCGTACCTTGGCTAACGCCTTAGCCGAGGCGGGTCATGATGTAACTGTAGTTTGTCCAGATAGGGAGCGATCGGCTACTGGTCATGGACTAACTCTACACCAACCAATTCGCGCCGAAATTGTCGAGTCAATTTTTCACCCCGCGATTAAAGCTTGGGCTTGTGATGGTACTCCCTCCGATTGCGTGAAACTGGCACTTTGGGCTTTATTAGATTCTCCCCCCGATTTAGTCCTCTCTGGGATTAATCAAGGTGCTAATTTAGGCACAGAAATTTTGTATTCTGGTACGGTTTCTGCGGCGATGGAAGGAATGATCGAAGGTATTCCCAGCATCGCTTTTAGCCTAACTAGCCACATTTCCAGAAATTTTCAGCCTGCGGCAAAGTTTGCCACCATTCTAGTAGAACAACTCGCTGCTAAACCCATACCAGATTTGATGTTACTCAACGTTAATATTCCTCCTGTGGAATGGGAAGAAATCACTGGCGTTAAACTCACCCGTCAAGGGGTGCGGCGCTACGTCGATGTTTTCGATAAGCGAACTGATCCTCGTGGCAAAACCTACTACTGGTTAACTGGAGAAGTTTTAGAGGAAGTGGAACCCCCAGAAGGCTTAAATCTTCCCCAAAATGTACCCATCGACGTTCATGCAGTCAAAGATAACTACATCAGCATTACCCCACTGCAATACAACCTCACCTATGCCAACGCATTAGATAAATTATCGAATTGGAATTTTCCTATGTCTTAAATCTGGGTTTAGGGGTGTAGGGGTTTAAGGGTTTAGGGGTTAGTGAAATGATTATTGTCTCGTTAGTCTGAACGTTATAACTCACTGCTTGGTAAAAAACATACACTTGCGAGTATCCCCAGTACCCAATCCCCAATCCCCAGTGCAACACAACAAAATTTAGGCTATAAAGTTATGAGCATTCTTGCTATTAGTGATACATAAATGCTGGGAGTTATGAGGTAAGCGCCTTGTATTACCTCACCTGGTTGACAACATCTACCGAAAACAAAGTATGCTGTTTTACCAACAACTCTATTCTCTATCTCCTACGGTAAAACAGTATAAATTTCACAAAACAAGTAAAACACTTGTGAGTAAATAGCCCGCTCAGTCCAGCAGAAAATACCCATGTCAAGGATAGAGAACCAATTTACTGTGCAGTTTTGGGGCGTTCGTGGCAGCATCCCCTGTCCTGGCCCACATACAGTCCGTTATGGCGGTAATACACCTTGTGTTGAGATGCAGGTGGCAGGTAAACGCCTAATTTTTGATGGTGGTACAGGGCTACACGTCTTGGGGCAATCTTTATTGCGCCAAATGCCGATAGAAGCTTACCTGTTTTTCACTCATTCTCACTGGGATCATATGCAGGGTTTCCCCTTCTTTGTTCCAGGATTTGTGAAAGGGAATAATTTTCATATCTATGGTGCGATCGCTCCCGATGGTTCCACTGTGGAACAACGGTTGAATGATCAAATGCTCCACCCCAATTTTCCCGTACCTTTGCAAATCATGCAAGCCAACCTGCATTTTCACGATGTGCAACCAGGGCTACCAATTCATATCAATGATATTACCGTCGAAACAGCAGCCCTCAACCATCCTGGTGAAGCCGTAGGCTATCGAGTTAACTGGCGTGGTGGTGCAGCAGTTTACATTACGGATACAGAACATTTTCCAGATAAATTGGATGAAAATGTCCTGAGGTTGTCTAGAAATGCAGATATTTTAATTTACGATTCCACCTACACCGATGAAGAATATCACTCTGCCAAATCCCCGAAAATTGGTTGGGGACATTCGACTTGGCAAGAGGCTGTCAAAATAGCAAAGGCGGCTAATGTCAAGACATTAGTTATTTTTCACCATGATCCAGCCCATGATGATGATTTCTTAGATCAGGTCGGCGCGCAGGCTTTTGCCCAGTTTTCTGGGGCAATTATGGCGCGGGAAGGAATGGTACTCCAGGTTCCTGTGTCGGCTCCCTTATCAGAATCTTTTCCCGTTAGCAATGTTTCCGCGTAAAAGTTGCACTCGGAGTAATTGTAGATTTTAGATTAGATTGGTGATTAGGAACTGTCAGCGCCAGAGTGTACCTGTAAGGTATTGTGCGACGATCTGATGGTTAAATAAACCTCAAATCCCAAAATCCAAGTGCTAAATCTGTCTCAAAATGGGTGTTCTGTGTGGGTTGCTTCTACAACTGAAATGGTTCTCACGCCAACGGCTGTTGCTCTTGGTAAGTTTGATGGAGTGCATCTTGGCCATCAAAGGGTCATTCAGCCAGTTTTGCAGTCAACCAAGAGCGCACAAACATGGGGAGATGGACTAGACTCATCAGCCCAATCAGCAAACCCCCCAGCAGCACCACAAGAACGGATATACTCCACAGTTGTCACTTTTCGTCCTCATCCCCAAGAGTTCTTTACAGGACAAGCCCGTACTTGGTTAACTCCTCTAGATGAAAAAGTACAACAATTGCGATCGCTTGGGGTAGATCAACTAGTACTACTACCCTTTGACAAAGAATTAACTGCTTTGTCACCGGAAGAGTTTGTCGAAAAAATCCTTGTGCAACAACTACGCTGTCAACGAATTAGCGTCGGGCAAGATTTTTGTTTTGGCAAACAGCGCCGTGGTACTGCCAGGGACTTGCAGTTAATCGCAGCCAAATACCATATCCCTGTTAGCATAGTTCCTTTACAAACTTCTGATGGGCAATTTCTGGAAGACGGCAACTGTGGTAGCTTTGAGTCTCTAGAGGATGCCCCTATTAGTACCTCATTAATTCGCCAAGCGCTAGAAACGGGCGATATCAAAACTGCCAATCGATTCTTAGGACGACCTTACATTCTCATGGGCGTAGTCGTTGAAGGCGAACAACTTGGTAGAACCATTGGTTTTCCTACCGCCAACCTGGAACTACCAAAAGATAAGTTTGTCCCCCGTCAAGGAGTTTACGCAGTCCGTGTCAAAATTCTCGGTGAGAGCGCAGATGCTAATGTACCATCAGAAATTTTGGGGGTGATGAATATTGGCAACCGTCCCACAGTTAATGGTACTTATTCATCGGTGGAAGTGCATCTTCTTGACTGGTCTGGGGATTTATATGGCAAAGAACTAGTAGTGCAGTTAGTGGACTTTCTGCGACCAGAACAAAAATTTCCCTCTCTAGAAGCCTTAAAAGCCCAAATTCAACAAGACTCCACTGTCGCTAGACAAATTTTATCAAGGGAGAATTGAGAATAGGGGTGTAAGGGTTTAGGGTTTAGGGGTATAGGGGTTTTTGAACATCTACACCCTAGTAAGCTAATGCGTGCTAAAAAAGCATAACTACTAATAAGGGCTGTCAACAGTCAACAGTCAACAGCCAACAGCCAACAGCCAACAGCCCTCACAATGGATTGCCCAACTTAAAAGCTTGGCAGTCAAAATGCAGAATAAATTTTAAATTTTGAATTTTGACTTGCCTAAGTGGGAACACTGTAAATACAGGAGTGGAGAATAAGGCATAGGTTATTCTCCATTCCAGTTTCTTCATAGGACTGACACACGAAGAATGGATTTGGTCATGAGTATAGGTGTTCACAACCCTTACACCCCTACACCCTTAAACCCTTACACCCCTTCTCTTGCATAAGTCCTGCCATACCCTAATCCCCGAACCTGTGGTGCATGAGAGATAAAATTGACGCTTTAACCCAAAATCTGAACCGTACCATTGTTGGCAAAACCGAGGCTATACGCTTAGTGTTAGTGGCACTTTTAGGCGGTGGTCATGCCTTACTAGAAGATGTCCCCGGAGTTGGCAAAACTCTCTTGGCAAAATCCCTGGCACGTTCATTGGATGGTACATTTCAACGACTGCAATGTACACCTGATTTACTCCCTACAGATATTACTGGCACTAATATTTGGAATCCCAAAAGCGGCGAATTCAGTTTTATGCCTGGGCCGGTGTTTGCCAATGTTGTCTTAGCAGATGAAATTAACCGCGCCACACCCCGCACTCAATCAGCTTTGCTGGAGGTGATGGAAGAACAACAGGTAACCGTTGATGGAGTTTCCCGCACAGTTCCCCATCCTTTTTTTGTGATTGCTACCCAAAACCCTGTTGAGTATCAAGGTACCTTCCCTTTACCAGAAGCTCAAATGGACAGATTTATGTTGTCTTTAAGCTTGGGCTATCCGGGTGTGGATGAAGAACTAGAAATGTTGCAAAATCTTCAGCATGGTATCAAGGTTGGCGATTTACAGCCTTGTCTGACCTTGGCAGAGGTGGCAGAATTACGAGAAATTTGTTCTCAAGTCAAAGTAGAAACGATTTTACAGCAGTATATCCTCGAATTGGTCAGGTCTACACGCCAAGACGAGGAAATCACTCTCGGTGTCAGTCCACGGGGTACTGTTGCACTACACAAAGCTACCCAAGCACTGGCTTTCTTATTAGGGCGTGATTATGCCATTCCTGATGATGTGAAATTTCTCGCTCCTCATGTCCTGTGCCATCGCCTCATTCCCAGGGGCGGACGTAGTGCTAGAAGTGTAGTTGATAGGTTATTGCGATCGCTACCTATTCCTTAATTTGCTTGAGTTTGCTCGTGTTAGGATCGCCTACAAAACAAGGTAAAAAACAAATGAAGGCGATCGAAGTTACTGGCACAATTGACTCTCAGGGAAATCTCATTCTAGACCAGCCAATTCAGGGAACAACTTACCCTCATCAGGTACGGGTAATTGTCTTGGTTCCAGAAGAACAGGTACAAGCAGAAGAAGTTGACCCTGACGATACACCAGTTGAAGAAATTAAAGCCAGCTTGCGAAGGGCATTAAAGCAAGCAAAAGAAGGAAAACGCATACCCCTATCCCAAATGTGGGAGGGTATTGATGCCGAATGAACAGCCATTGGTGTTAATAGATTTAACGCCTGAATATAAACAAAACTTACGCGACCTTGCCAAAAGATTTCGCAATATTCGCTCTGATGTTCAACCAATTACCCTGCAATTACAACAAGGTAACTTTGTCGGAGATAGGATTGGTGGCATTGGTGAGGAGTATGTTGTTTACAAGGTGAGAGTCCGTAATAGTAATATCCAAAAAGGTAAGAGTGGTGGATACCGATTAATTTATCAATTGGAATCACCGACAAGTATTTTGCTACTCACAATTTATTCCAAGTCTGACCGAGAAGATATTGGTGTCAATGAAATTCAAGATATTATAGCTGATTTTTATGGTGAGTAAATTTGACGCTTACATTTGAAGATACTCACTACCACTCATCACTGTCTTAAGTACGTCTTATGATAGAGCTACAAGTGCCACATCTACGTATTTGGGAACGTGAGGAATGTCAAATCTAGTTAAACGCAAAGCCCGTACTCGTTCACTCAACCGCCGACCTCTGGGTTTAATTTTTATTATCCTGGCATGGAGTCTGGCTATGGGTTGGTTACTAGCCTTGGCAACCAGCGCCCACAGTGCTACACCTACAGCAGAAATTGGCACTGTTGACGTAATCCCCCCAGGACAAAAACTGGGACAAGAACTGTATTTAGAAAATTGTGCTACTTGTCACATTGGTTTACCACCGGCTGTTTTACCTAGTCGAACTTGGCGGAATCTCCTACAAGACTCACAGCATTATGGCGTACAACTCAAGCCTTTAATTGATCCACCACGGGCTTTAGTCTGGCGGTATCTTTCCACCTTTTCCCGTTCCCAGCTACCAGACGAAGAAACACCCTATCGCGTCAGAAATTCTCGTTATTTTAAAGCTTTACACCCTAAAGTTGATTTACCTCGACCTGTGCAGATCAATGGTTGTGTGACTTGTCACCCTAGTGCAAGTGAGTATAATTTCCGTCGCCTGAGTGCAGAGTGGGAAAAGTAGGACTGGGTAACCAGCAGAGAATTGGAACTCAGAAACTCATCACTTCCCCATCGGATATTGCTACTTAGCAAGGATCGGCGTTCTCTGCCTCATCGGAAGGTGAAATGATACTATTAGAACAGTCTCAATTTTAAACTGCGATATAAAAGCGCTCGTTTAGTAAACTGACTAAATCAACATTTTTGTTGTTGAGTTAATTTTCATTTCATCCCCATCCATCACCAAAATGTTTGGGTAGGGTTAAATTCTTATAATCAATAGCCAAATCCCTCTAATTCCCATCCCTTCGATTTAGTTCTATAACTTGCCATGCTAAAACTCTTGTTGGGCGACCCCAACGCTCGTAAGCTCAAAAAATACCAACCCTATATTACAGAAATTAATCTCTTGGAAGAGGACATTAAAGTCCTCTCTGATGAAGATTTAAAAGGTAAAACAGCAGAGTTTAAACAGCGACTTGCCAAAGGCGAAACTTTGGATGATATCCTGCCAGAAGCCTTTGCTGTGGTAAGAGAGGCAGGACGGCGAGTCTTAGGGTTGCGGCATTTTGATGTCCAGATGTTAGGTGGTGTCATTCTGCACAGTGGACAAATTGCAGAAATGAAAACCGGTGAAGGTAAAACCTTGGTGGCTACCTTACCGAGTTATTTAAATGCTTTGACTGGTAAGGGTGTACACGTAATCACCGTGAACGATTACCTGGCTCGTCGGGACGCAGAATGGATGGGACAGGTGCATCGCTTTCTGGGTTTGAGTGTCGGGCTAATTCAATCAAGCATGACACCTAGTGAACGCCAGAAAAACTATGAGTGCGACATCACTTACGTTACCAATAGTGAAGTTGGTTTTGACTATCTGCGGGATAACATGGCTACGTCGATGGCTGATGTGGTACAGCGTCCCTTTAACTATTGCGTTATTGACGAAGTAGATTCGATTTTAGTTGATGAGGCACGGACACCTCTAATTATTTCTGGTCAGGTAGAAAGACCGACAGAAAAATATGTCCAAGCGGCGGAAATTGCTCTGACTCTACAAAAAGATGAGCATTATGATGTAGATGAAAAAGCTCGTAACGTACTGCTGACAGATGAAGGTTTTGCACAAGCAGAAGAACTCTTAGGAGTAACGGATTTATTTGACCCAGAAGACCCTTGGGCGCACTTTGTATTTAATGCGATTAAAGCCAAGGAACTATTCCTCAAGGACGTAAATTATATCGTCCGTAACGGGGAAGTGGTGATTGTGGATGAATTTACCGGACGAGTGTTACCAGGCAGACGTTGGAGTGATGGTTTACACCAAGCAATTGAAGCCAAAGAACACGTAGATATTCAACCAGAAACTCAAACTCTAGCGACAATCACCTACCAAAACTTATTCTTGTTGTATCCCAAATTAGGTGGGATGACGGGAACAGCGAAGACAGAGGAAGCCGAATTTGAAAGAATTTACAAATTAGAAGTCACGATTATTCCTACCAACAGAATTAGAAGACGGGAAGACTTGTCTGACTTGGTATTTAAAAAAGAGATTGGCAAATGGCAGGCGATCGCGCGAGAATGTGCGGAGATGCACGAACTCGGTAGACCTGTGTTGGTAGGGACTACCAGTGTAGAAAAATCAGAATATCTCAGCCAATTACTGAGAGAACAAGGGATTCCCCACGAATTGCTTAACGCTCGTCCCGAAAACGTAGAACGGGAAGCCGAAATTGTTGCTCAAGCAGGACGCAGGGGTGCTGTCACCATCGCCACCAATATGGCGGGACGGGGTACAGATATCATCCTTGGTGGTAACTCTGAATACATGGCGCGGTTGAAATTGCGGGAATATTTTATGCCGCGCATTGTCCGACCAGACGATGAAGATGTGTTTGGTGTCCAGAGGGCGGCGGGATTACCTACAGGACATGGTGCTGGTCAAGGCTTTGTCCCTGGGAAGAAAGTCAAGACTTGGAAGGCTTCGCCAGAGATTTTCCCCACGCAACTTTCTAAAGAAGCAGAACAACTCCTGAAAGAAGCAGTTGATTTTGCTGTGCGGGAATATGGCGATCGCTCTTTACCAGAATTGGAAGCAGAAGATAAAGTAGCAGTAGCCGCCGAAAAAGCCCCTACGAACGACCCCGTAATTCAGAAATTGCGCGATGCTTATAACCGGATTAAGCATGAGTATGAAGAATTTACCAGCACCGAACATGATGAGGTAGTAGGACGGGGTGGTTTACACGTAATTGGTACAGAACGCCACGAATCACGGCGGATTGACAACCAGTTGCGGGGACGGGCCGGACGACAAGGTGACCCCGGTTCGACAAGATTCTTCCTCAGTTTAGAGGATAACTTACTGCGGATTTTCGGAGGCGATCGCGTTGCTGGCTTAATGGAAGCCTTCAATGTAGAAGATGATATGCCCATTGAGTCGGGGATGTTAACTCGCAGTTTGGAAGGCGCACAAAGAAAAGTCGAAACTTATTACTACGACATTCGTAAACAAGTATTTGAGTACGACGAGGTCATGAATAACCAACGTCGCGCCATCTACGCGGAACGTCGCCGGGTTCTGGAAGGTCAAGACCTTAAAGAACAGGTGATTAAGTACGCCGAAAAAACAATGGACGAAATCGTTGACTACTACATCAACGCTGATTTGCCCTCGGAAGAGTGGGAATTAGATAAGTTGGTAGATAAGGTCAAAGAGTTTGTTTATCTGCTATCTGATATGCAGGCGAGTCAATTGGAAGATATGGGCGTAAGTGAGATTAAGGCGTTCTTACACGAACAGGTACGTATTGCTTACGACCTCAAGGAAGCTCAAATTGACCAGATTCAGCCAGGTTTGATGCGTCAAGCTGAACGTTTCTTCATCTTGCAGCGTATTGATACTTTGTGGCGGGAACACCTGCAACAAATGGATGCTTTGCGCGAATCCGTCGGTTTGCGTGGTTATGGGCAGAAAGACCCGCTTATTGAGTATAAGAGTGAGGGTTATGAGTTGTTCTTGGATATGATGGTGAATATCCGCCGGGATGTGGTTTATTCGTTGTTCATGTTCCAGCCCCAGCCTCAGCCGGTTGTGCAAACTTCTTCTGAGATGGTTTAACTAAGTACCATAGATAAAATATTTCACGCAAAGGCGCTAAGACGCAAAGTTGTCTTAGCGTCTTTTTTTTAATGCGGAGGGGCGCGGAGGAACGCTAAGACTTGGTATGTCCTACCCATTCTTTGGCGCGGAGGAGGTATTTTTGAATTTTGCCTGTGCTAGTTTTGGGGAGTGTGGTAAATTCGACGGTCAGGGGACATTTAAAGTTAGCAAGTTGACTGCGACAAAAGGTAATTAATTCTTGGGCGGTGGCGGTTGCATCTTCTTTGAGGGTGACGAAGGCTTTTGGTACTTCGCCGCGTTTTTCGTGGGGGACGGCGATGACGGCGCATTCTAAGACGGCTTCATGGCGGTAAAGGCATTGTTCGACTTCGATGCTGGAGACGTTTTCACCGTTGGTAATGATGATATCTTTGATGCGATCGCGTACTTCAATATAACTGTCAGGATGGACTACGGCTAAATCTCCACTGTGAAACCATCCTCCATGAAATGCTTTGGCGGTATATTCTGGGTCATTATAATAACCTGTCATTACCATATTTCCTCGCATTACCACTTCCCCCATCGTTAGTCCATCCGCCGGGACATCCTGCATATTTTTGTCTACAACTCGCAGTCCATCGCCGGTGATGTAAGGGACACCTTGACGGGCTATGAGTCGGGATTTTTCGGCAAGATTTAAGTCATCCCATTCTGATTGATATTCACAAACTGTATAGGGGCCGTAAACTTCTGTTAAACCGTAAACATGAATAATTTTTGCCCCAATTTTGGAAATTTTTTCTATCAGTGTGGGTGAAGGTGGCGCGCCTGCTGTGGTAATTGTCAGGGGTGTGGCTAATTCTTGGGGACAGTGAGAATAATTGAGGAGAGAAATTAAGATGACTGGCGCAGCATTTAAGTGAGTTACGCCTTCTTGTTGGATTAACTCCCAAACTTTTGCTGGGTGGAATTTCCGTAAACAAACATGAGTTCCCCCAATGGCGGTGACAGCCCAAGGAAAACACCAGCCGTTACAATGGAACATAGGTAATGTCCAAAGATAAACGGATGTAGGTGTTAAGTTCGGTTCAATAATTTCTCCTAGAGAGTTGAGATATGCGCCTCGATGGGAGTACATCACACCTTTGGGTTTGCCGGATGTGCCACTGGTGTAATTAATAGTAATTGTCTCTAATTCGTCTGTGATCACCCAAGGTAGAGGTTCAGGACTACCTATGTTGAGAAAGGCTTCGTAATCTTCACCATTTACAGGTGTAAAACCTTTGATATCTTCGATATTAATAATATATTTAACTGTTGACAAACTATCTTGAATGGGGCGAATAATATCGGCTAATTCGGTATCAACGAAGAGAAATTTTGCGCCACAATCATTCAATATGTAAGCAACTTCTGGAGATGTTAAACGAGTATTTATGGATACTAAAACACCACCTGCTAAGGGTACAGCAAAATGGGCTTCTAGCATTTGGGGAATGTTGAAACAAAAAAAGGCAATGCGATCGCCTTTTTCCATACCAGCATCACGTAAAGCATTGGCTAAACGGTGAATCCGGGCAGCAAATTGACTATAGGTAAAGCGTTGTTCACCGTAAATAATCGCAGTTTTATGCGGGTAAACTTTGCGGTTTCGTTCAATAAATGTTAGCGGCGTGAGGATGCTATGGTAAACTGACTCAAGATTCATAGATTACCTGCAAGCTAGTATTCTTAATAACAAGCATTTAAGCAAAAAAGCGTAAGAAAACCAAATTATTGCTGGGTTCCGCAACTAGAGAATTTGGAAAAAACAAATCTCTGTCGGGATTCTGGGCTATTCTTAAATAGGTACGAGATTTGCCGAAGTAAGTAAGAATGAAACTGGCAGCAAGAGTAAGTCAGGTAACACCTTCGTTAACCTTAGCGATCGCAGCGAAAGCTAAGGCCATGAAGGCAGAGGGTATAGACGTTTGTAGTTTTAGCGCTGGTGAACCCGATTTTGATACCCCAGCGCATATCAAAGCAGCAGCCGCCAAGGCTTTGGATGAAGGCAAAACCAAGTATGGTGCAGCAGCTGGAGAACCAAAGTTAAGAGAAGCGATCGCTCACAAGTTGCAAAAGGATAATCATCTGGATTACAAACCAGAGAATGTCATTGTCACTAATGGCGGTAAGCATTCGCTTTACAACTTGATTGTGGCGCTGATTGATCCAGGTGATGAGGTAATTATCCCTTCTCCCTATTGGCTGAGTTATCCCGAAATGGTAACTCTGGTAGGTGGGAAATCGGTAATTGTCCCCACAGATGCTTCCACTGGTTATAAAATCACCCCCGAACAACTGCGAAAAGCAATTACCCCCAAAACCAAGCTATTTGTCCTCAACTCCCCATCTAACCCCACAGGGATGGTGTATACACCAGAGGAAATCAAAGCTTTGGCTGAGGTAGTAGTTGATGCAGATATCTATGTTGTGTCTGATGAGATTTACGAAAAAATTCTCTACGATGGCGCGCAGCATATTAGCATCGGTTCGTTAGGGAAGGAAATTTTTAACCGCACGTTGATTAGTAATGGCTTTGCGAAAGCTTATTCTATGACGGGGTGGCGCTTGGGCTATTTAGCCGGGCCAGTGGAAATTATCAAAGCTGCTAGTTCCATTCAAGGGCATAGTACATCGAATGTGTGTACCTTTGCTCAATATGGAGCGATCGCTGCTTTGGAGGATTCCCAAGACTGTGTAGAAGAAATGCGTCAAGCTTTCGCTAAACGTCGTCAGGTAATGCTAGATCGACTCAACGCCATTCCCGGCTTGAGTACTGCAAAACCAGACGGTGCATTTTATCTGTTTCCAGATATCAGCAAAACTGGCTTGAAATCCCTCGAATTTTGTGATGCTTTAATTGAAGAACACAAGGTTGCAGTAATTCCAGGGATAGCTTTTGGTGCTGATGACAACATCCGCCTTTCCTACGCTACTGATTTGGCAACAATTGAGAAAGGTTTGGATCGGTTAGAGAAGTTTGTCCGTTCTCGCATTTAGTGAATCATCGGGTGTCAACTACTGTCAAGTCAAAAATATCATACATCTTCTTATAGGGTGGGCATCTTGCCTACCCTAAATATTTGGAAGTTTTATTGTGGTGTGGAACATAATGAATATAAATTTGTAGTCTAGTCAGCAAATAAAAGCGGAAAATATTCCTATGACAGCGCTTACATTAAATCTCGATTCTGTCATTAAACTGACAAGAGAACAGTTTTATAAATTGTGTATAGAAAACCCTGATTTGAAATTAGAACGCAATGCCCAGGGAGAATTAATTATCATGCCACCGACAGGAGGAGAAACAGGGAGAAGTAATGTTAATTTAATTCTACAAGTAGCATCATGGAATGAAATAAATCATGGGGGTGAAGTTTTTGATTCATCTACCGGATTTACTTTACCTAATGGTGCTGACCGTTCTCCAGATGTTTCGTGGGTAGAAAAGTCTCGTTGGGAAGCATTAACTAAAGAACAAAGAGAAAAATTCATTCCTCTGTGTCCTGATTTTGTCATTGAAATAATGTCGCCATCTGACAATCTGAAAAAAGTTCAAGAAAAAATGTCTGAATACAGGTCAAATGGATGTCGATTAGGTTGGTTGATTAACCGCAAAAGGCAAGAGGTAGAAATTTATCGCCCAGAACAAGAGGTAGAGATTTTAACATTGCCTCAAACTCTTTCGGGTGAAGATGTGTTACCTGGGTTTATACTCAATCTGCAACGAATTTGGTAATAACATTAACAACTAATAACTAACACGCATTCACGGAATCAAGCTGAATTTTCCATCAAGGGGTATGGTTGAATTAAAACCTCTGCTGGAATCCCCAATTGTTGATGTAAACGCCGAATTATTTCCAAAGTTAACGCCTGTCTACGATGTAAAATGTTGCTAATTTCTGTTTTGCTGCCAATGACAGGCTCTAGATCATTTACAGATAACCCACGGGATTCAAGATAATATAAGATTGCTTCAATAGGATCTGGTGCTGCAATTGGGTAATGTTTTTGTTCGTAGGCTTCCACAAGTGTAGTTAATACTTCCAACTTGTCAGACTCTGGTGTATTTAATTCTGAATCTAACAATCTTGCAATTTCATCAAGCGCCGCACGATAATCAGCTTCATTACGAATCGGACGGGGTTCCAGCATAATATTACTGCCTCAAATACTTGTTGCATCTACGTTATCGTATTCTTTATGTGTTCCCAGAAAACGAATAAAAATAATTCCAATGTCATAACGGATGTGGACAATTAAGCGGTAATCATTGCCTTTGATATTAAAAACCACTTGATTATTCGCAATAATACTAGCTAGCATTACGATAGGTGCTTTTAATATCTGCTGGACTATCCCATTCTGCACGAGACGCTTCATCAAACGAAGCTTTTAATGGCTGTTCAGCATCGGGATACGCTTCCCAAAACTTTCGTAATGTGCTGCGGGAAATGATTCGCATAATACTAGTATTTCCTAAACTAAGTATTTCCTAAACTAAGCCCATTTCTCGCAAGCCTTGACGCAGCCTCATTGCTTCTTCTGGGTTGTCTTGTTCATGGAGGATAATGGCATTTTTAAAAGCTGTGATACTGGCTGGAACATTGCCGATTTTTAACTGTACTACCCCTAAATTTTGATAAGCTTCTGCATAGCTTGGTTTTAATTTAATGGCTTTTTGATAACAGGAGATCGCCTCTGTAAATAAACCCATTGCTTTGCAGATCATCCCCAAGTTATAATGTCCGGCGGCAAAGTTAGAGTCAATTTTTAAAGCAGTTTCATAGGTTTTTTTTGCCCCAGTTAAATCTCCAGAGGCTTTCAATAAACTACCTAAATTGTTATATGCTCCTAACTTGAGCATAGGATAAATGGGTAATTTGATGGCAGTTTGGTAGTGAGTAATTGCCTGTTGGGGATTCTTCAAGCGATTGTAAGCAATGCCTAAATGATAGTGGAGTTCATATAAAATCTCGTACTCTTCTTGACAAGCGTTGATACCACGCTTTAATAACTCCATTCCTTTGTCAATCTTCCCCGTCTCTACATATAACGCCCCTAACTTACTGCAAACATAGGGATCATGGGGATGAGTGGCGAGAAACCCTTCCATTGTGGCTTGGGCTTTGGCGTATTTGTTATTTTGAGCGATCGCACTTTTTTGATAACCTGCATGAAGAATCGCTACCCCTTGTAAATAACCAATTTGCCATTGGGGTTCTTTCTGGAGAATTGCGGAGACGCTATCATCTACTAAAGCATGGTAGGGACGCTCAAAGCGAATTGCTGGATGGTGGCGAAATAGGCGCGACACCAGAGAGTAGGGAGATTGTTCTGCACCAACTTCTTGACGTACTAGATTGACAAGTAAGTATTCTTCACTGGCGATCGCATTTTTTAAATGTGGGACAATTCCTGGTGTAAGAGTTTCATCAGCATCTAAAACTAATACCCAATCACCAGTAACATATTTTAGGGCAGTATTGCGGGCTATGCTGAAATCGTTACACCAAACAAAATCATAAACCTCAGCCCCAAATTGTCTGGCAATATGGGGAGTACCATCTTGAGAACCTGTATCTAAAACTACAATTTCATTGACTACATTCACGACACTACTCAAACATTTTGGTAGTGCTGTCGCCTCATTTTTGACAATCATACATAGACTAAGTTTCATATTGGCGAATCATTATAGTTTTTCACTTATTTTCTTAATCATCACATCAAGGCTTTATTGTATTGACAAACATTAGGGATGATGTTATAAAATTTTGACTAATTAGATGAAAGCAAAATTTGCTCACCAAAGTATCAATTTGAGATTGTTGTGGCAATTACATAGCACCTACATATCATCTACATATTTTATTCACAATACTGGATGAAATTAACTGGTGATAGTTAATGATTCGTTACAAATGCTGTGGTGATGACGTTTTGCTTGAGAGAAGCATTTTTTGGCGTTGCTTAAAATTCCTCACCCACAAGGGTATGAGGAATTTGGTAATTGGTAATTGGTAATTGGTAATTGGACTATTACCCATTATCAAAGTGAGGGACTTGCAGATAAAAAAAATATCCACAATGTAGGGTGCGTCAGTGCGAGAAAACTTCGCTGTACCACGCAATCATTGATACTGACGCACCCTACTAACCGTTAATTTGCAATAGTTTATTTTTTGGTATTCCTTTAACTGGAAGTCTTTAACCACGGAGACAGACTTGTATAATACAATTCAGATGAGGTTCATGGTATTGTGTTTACCGTGACTTTTAATCTATCTACTAATACCTGACCTTTTGTGATGCCAGCAGCTCGCCAGTAAAGTCTTAAACCAGACAATTGAGTGAAGTATTGATAAAAAGGAGCAGTACTACTCTGCGGTAAAAACATGATCGCCTCACGAGTAAAATTACCACTTCCATTAGCATCGCGCCATAGTTCTTGTGTATTTGGCGTGACTACATAGCGAAAAGTCTGCCAATTAGTCGAGGCTAACCCAGTAGCTGAACGTGACCAGCTATTAGCAGGAAAGGGGGAACCTTGACCGGGAACACCACCGCCAGCACTTTGGATAAACCCAGGTAACCACCAGTCAGGAATAGTATCATTATTTGCATCAAATTTTTCGTACTCTCCCGATGCAGACATTCCCCCACCGTATTGAAGCATAGCGAAAGAAGCCGCATTATTTCCAGAACGAATACGGGCATGGTAAGCTGGTCGCGCCCATACGTTAGGCGTACTGAAGTCCTGGTATTTACTGTTAGGAGTGAGATTTAGTCCACCTGTAGGATAGTTGTGATTCAGGATAACTAAAAATCGTCCCCCTTCGCCGGAACTAGTGTTACTCAACTGCATCCATTTAACCCGAAACTCCACGGTGACTACGCGAGTTGCATGATTAATCGGTTGCGGAAATTGCCAGTCTAAAGCAGAAAATCCTTTTAAGCCTGTAAGATTGGTGTAATTGCTACTTAAGCCATTAATCAAGATATTAGCAGCGCTATGGGTTGTACCATCAGCAATACCCACAGCTTTATTACCGCCGCCAATGTCAAAAATTTGAAAAGCAGAAGTACCAACTGGATGACCACCCCAAGAGATACTTTTACTTAAGTCTTTCCAATTTCTTATGTGACTGAAGTTCTCATTAATTAGGGTGGTTGTAGATGCTATTACTGGTTTGGCTCCAGTAATTGATATCAGGGTAGTTAACCCAGCCAAACAGCCTAAAACAATTCTCGGTAGTTGCATAAAGTCGCTCTTATTTCAGCGCCACAAGTGTAAGCGTCAGAAATTGGAGTGTCTATAGTAATCATATTGAATTTGACGAATCAATTCAAAATGAAGCTAGTAAGAAAATATAGCTGTTGACAGTTCACGGTTGACGGTTGACAGACTGGAAAGCCTTGTGTTGTCAGGATTTTATCTTAGCTTGATGTCCTAATTGATCTGGCTACGGCTATACTGAGGAAAATTACTGAGAAAGACCAAATTAAAAGCGATTTTGCCTGATGATCAAACCGCCAGCAAACGCACCTAAGATTGTACCTGTCCAAACTCCAGTTATACTTCCTTGCCAAGCTGCTCCTGGGATTATCAAAACATTACATAATTCTTTTATGCCCCAATGTTGGTTTTGACACCTCTGACTATGCAACATTAAGGTGATTTGACTACCAATGTTCCCGCCGAGAAATCCTGATGATAGTGCTAGAACAGTACAGATTAAGACTTTATTTTTGACCATTTGTTCGGTTGTGAGTTGTCAGTTGTCAGTTGTATGTGTTTTACCACTGACCACTAACTACTGACAACTCACAAATCAACCTGTATTTCTCATCCCTGCTGCAATACCATTAATGGTTAACAGTGCGCCGCGCAATAATTCTCCCTTGCTGTAACGAGAGTGAATGACACCAGAGGTAGCATTATTATTCTTGGACTGGCGTAGGCGCTTGAGGAGGGAAACTTGGATAAATCCTAGCGGAACGATTGTACCATTGCGTAACTGTACAGAACGCTGGAGTACAGGATCACCATCTAAAAGCCGACTGTGGTCGGTGATTTTCAGGACTAAATCTCTGGTGAGATAATATTCGTTGGCGATTTGCTCAAATACTTTCTCAAACCGAGACTTGTCTTCAGGATCAGATAATTCTTGTACGTAGTGACCAGCCATTTGCATATCTACCTTTGCCAAGGTCATTTCTACTTTAGAAATCACCATCTTGAAGAAAGGCCATTTGACATAAAAGTAGCGCATCAATTTGAGATGTTCTTCTGGTTCTTCGTTAAAAAATTCTTGTAAAGCTGTACCGACACCGTACCAAGAAGGTAGTAAGAATCGTGTTTGTGTCCAGCTAAATACCCAAGGAATGGCGCGGAGACTACTTAAATCTTTCTTCCCAGATGGACGACGGGCGGGACGGGAACTAATTTGTAGTTGACTAATTTCTTCGATGGGTGTGACTTGGTGGAAAAAGTCGATGAAATCAGGTTGTTCGTAAATTAAACCACGATAATGTTGCCGCGATCGCGCTGCTAATTCTTCCATAATTTCGTTCCACGGTTCGATGTCATCAAACCCAGTCCGCAGGAGGCTGGCTTGAATTACTGCCGTGGTGATGGTTTCCAAATTGTACAGGGCTAAATCCAGCAAGGAGTATTTGGAAGCTAACACCTCCCCTTGTTCGGTAATTTTAATCCGCCCGTTGATGCTGTGTCCTGGCTGTGCCAAAATCGCTTCGTGGGCTGGGCCGCCTCCTCTACCGACAGAACCGCCTCGTCCGTGGAAAATCCGCAGATTTACGCCATATTCTTCGGCGATTTTCTGTAATGATTTTTGGGCTTTGTGAATTTCCCAGTTGCTACTCAAGAAGCCAGAGTCTTTGTTGCTGTCGGAATATCCCAGCATAACTTCTTGTAAGTCAGGGGTTAGTACTGAGTGGGGAGTGGGGAGTGGGGAGTTGGGAATAGGGAGTTGAACTGTATCAGGACTGGGTATTTTTAACTCGGTATTCTTATAACCGCCTGCTAACAAAGCGCGGTATAAGGGTAACTCAAATAACTGTCGCATGACGCTGCGAGAACGTTGTAAATCTTCGACAGTCTCAAATAATGGTACAACCTGAATTGTACCGACGGCGATCGCTGGGTCAAAAAGTCTGGCTTCTTTGGCGAGGAGTAAAACTTCTAAGACATCGCTGACTTGACGACACATACTAATGATGTAAGTTTGGCAGATATTAATGCCAAATTCTTGTTGGAGCGATCGCACTACGCGGAAGGTTTTGATGACATCATTAGTTTTGTCTGAGAATGGTAATTCTGACGAAATTAATGGGCGACGGGTTTGCAGTTCGGTTGTTAGCCAAGCTACTCGCTGTTCTTCGGAGAGGTCGTTGTATGGCTGGGGTAATAATTGGAGATAGTCGAGAATCTCGTTTAAAGCGTCGGAGTGTCTGGTGGATTCTTGGCGAATGTCTAATTTTGTCAAGTTAAAATCAAAAATTTCCACTTGACAGATCAAATTATCCAATTCTCGGCAGCTTAAACCTGTTTCCGTCAAGTTATGCTGAATTAACCGTAGTTCCGCCAAAAAATCAGACCCCGAACGATACATGGGGCTATCTTCATTTGTGGGGGTTTCGCCTTTATATAATGCTAAATTGCGATCGCGGGTATTTTCCAGCCGCTTGAGGACGTAAGCTAACTTGAGGCGATAGGGTTCTTGGCGATATCTCAGCGCCAGAGCATCGTATACTTCACTTAACTGGGACTGATCTAACTCCAGAGATTCCAGTAAGTCTGGTAAAACGTCACTCCAGTGCATGGAGATACTTAATAATTCAATCAATTGCTTGACTGACTTGATATATCTCTCCAGCACCATTTTGCGCTGATAACAAGCTGTCTGCCAGGTAATTTCCGGTGTTACCGATGGATTACCATCCCTGTCTGAACCGACCCAAGAACCGAAGGAACAAAAATCTTTACTGGGTGGTTCTAACCAGGAAAAGGTTTGATTGAGGGCATATTTGAAACGCTTATACAGTTGAGGAATGCCATCAAATAAAACTTCTTGGAAGTAGTGCAAAGCATAATCCACTTCATCCAATACAGTGGGCTTAAACTGATGGAGTTCGTCTGTACGCCACCACAAGCGAATTTCTTCTAGTAATTTTTCCCGTATTTCCCCAGCTTCCCAAGGATAGCCGCCGCCGTCCTTAGCCCGATTTTCCACCTCATCGAGTTGTTGCAACAAATCTACTACTTGCCGTTGTTTGTCTCGAATGGTGTGGCGGACAATTTCCGTTGGATGGGCTGTGAATACCAACCGGACATCTAGTTGGGAAATTAGGCGTTGAATTTGTTGTGGCGGGACATTCAATTTAGACAATAAGGGAAATAACGCCGCAAAAGTACCTTTTTGTTTCCCTTGTCCACGATTAGTCCAATTTTTTCCTAAAAAATCAGTCCCTAAACCCCGGTTGAAAATCACATCATCTTCGTTGTGGTTAGAGGATGAGGTAATGTTTTCGGAACCATTCAAGGGTGCTGTTTCCGCTTCTAAGTCAGAATAGCGGGTTAATTGCTGCCTTTGCTCATATTCCTGCTCTATGATGTTGATTAGCTGAAAATACAAAGCAAAAGCCCTAGCTGCCCGGATAGCTTCATTAATATTCAACTGTTCAATTAACTTGACAGCAGAAACCGCTTGGTCTTTTGTGGCTTGCCCTTCTGGCGAACACAAATCACGCAACTGTCGTAACAAATCCACCATATTTTGGCCGCATTCTTGCCGCAGTACCGACTCCCACAGTTCTTCTACTATTTGGAGACGATGACGCAAGAATAATTCCGATGCTGGATATAAATTAGCAGATTCAGATAAAGAGTATAAAACAGAACCCATATTTGCTTCTCTTGTAAAGCCAATTACTGTTTAACAAGTTGATTTTTGGTAATTTATGCTCGTGGCTACTTATGTGAGCATATATTCAAAGTATATTTTTTAACTTTAATTGGTTGATTCATCGTCATCAGGGAAGGGTAAAATAGGCAGGCGATCGCCGCGAAATAATTCTTCACTGGCTTGGCCTAAGGATTCCAGGGCTTTTACGGTGACTTGTCCAGTGGTCACCAGCAGTAGTATAGACGCTGTACCTATTTCTAAGAGGAGAGATTGGGGAATGCTAAACAAAACCAAATTTAATCCGGGGGTTGGTGTGGACTGTTGGGTAATAGGAGGCATTGCTTGTCCTTAAATGATTAGCCAGCGAGTAGAATAAAACGCAAAACTCAAAATCTGTATGACTTGTAACTGTATAAGACTATCTTGTCCTATTTAGCAAGCCGAGATGGTAACGAAATTGTTAACAGAAAACTTCAAAATGTGATAGACCTATGGTTTTAGTTTACAAGTGCAGGCACTACCCCCCAACATTCGCTTCTTGTAAAGTTAACTGCCCATGAAAACAGTCCTACTAGATAGCCAGCAATCCTTGTTGCAATGGGTCAGCCAAGCAACGGGGATAAATACTTTCGGGGTGAAAGTCCGGTTACGGGGAAATGACCTTCATATTCTTTGTGAAGGTTTAGAGTGTCCTCAACGCTGGCGCACTCTCTCTGATTTGCTTCATGCGTTACAGCAAACAGATTTAGATGTCCTCACCAGCAACGAACAACCCTCAATATACCAAGTATTTGTCTACGGGCGAAAAAAAGGGGAGTACCGCCCCCAATGGTGCCACAAAGTCCACTTAAACCAGTTGGAACGCCATCTGGAACAGGTGAAACAAGCCCTGCTAGAAGACGCAGCTAAAGCCCCTGGTGGGGCCATGATTCTCTCAAATGAGAGTTTGGCACGTCGAGGCGATGCCAACGCCATAGCCCGTTATCTCAGCGAAACCTTGAGTGCAATGGGTGTGGCGGTGCAGGTGAAGGTGAAGCAGCATCAGCCTGAAGATGGTAATGCTGATGTATTTAGTCGCCTGTGGATATTTTGCCAGTCTGCTTATAGTCCTGACCCTTCATTATTAGCCGAACCCGTAGCCCAGAAATTACGCCAATTGAAGTTGGCTGGCTATCGTGATGCTGTTATTGTTTCTCAAGTTAGTGGCGAGACAAACCCTGACTGGTTGTTAAGGATTGACTTGACACCACCGGAGGTAATGCTGAAAGAATGGGCGCGGTGGGGAGATGTGCAAGCGATCGCCCGTCTACTCACAGCCGCATTATCAGAGTTACTTGTAAGTGTGCAAGTTTCCCTGCAAGAATCCACCTTACATATATTTTGTGAACCAACGGCTAATTCATCGCCGGATTCCCCAGCACCAGACAAGACAACTTGCATTGAGAAAATTTCCTGCCAACTAGAAGCGATCGCTCCCCAAGGTATCCTCGCAGCTACGGTTTACGGGCAGAAAATCAATGACAAACAACCAGAATGGATTGATTGGCTGAAGTTACCTGCCAGTGAACATCCAGCTTTGGCTACTTCCGCTTTTGACTTAGCTGTTACTGGTGATGAACCTGCAATTATTTTCCTCCTCGAACGCATCCTCAACCCAGACTTAGACCGCAAGTTAAAAACAGGTGGTCTGCGGGTACTGTTGTTGCGGAAAGGGGATTTACTCCACATTATGTGTGATGCACCCATTTGTCCCAGTCGCAAACAAGTAGCACCAAAAGTTATCCAGTTTTTGCGCCAGTTAAATTTGGCGGGGACGGCTGGCGTGCGGGTTTATGGTCGCCGTGCCGGGAATAAAGAACCTTTTTGGCATTATGGTGTAGATTTAGTTCACCGCCAGCGCTTAGTTCCCGAAGCCACCCCAGAATTTGCCGCTACTTCCGAATACGTCAACGACCTGATTACCAGGGAAGACGACGAACCAATTTTACGTTCTGAGGTCACCACAGAAGAAGTCCAGAATTTTGTCTCGGAAGTGGCGCGAGATTGGGTAGCTACCACAACCACCACCATGAGGAAGTGGTTTCTCAACACCCAGTTATTTACCGAAAGCGGTCAGCCGACAAACCAATTTACTGATAACCAAGGAGTCAAGGTTGCTTTAGTTTGGGGTACTTTGGGCTTATTACTCACCCTGCAAACAGATTGGATTTTAGGTGTGATTGTGACTCGCACTACGCCCAGTACAACACAGGCCGCGAGTATTTCCCAACCATCACCCTCTGAGCCAACATCTGACTATGAAGATAACCAAAGTCAGAGAACGGCATTTTTCACCAGCAGTTCTCAGCAGAGGGGTGGTGTATTCAATCCTTCTGGCTTCACTCAAGATGATGATCAACCCAGCAGCTTAAAAGCCGCACCACTTAGGGAAAAAGCCACAGCCGCCGCTATTTTATTAGCCGCGCGATCGCAAATGCCCAGCTTTAATGTCAGGCAATTAGATGAACAATTGGCTTTATATAAGCAACGCATCGCCAGAAACGGTAAAGCGCCGGATGTGTTAATTATTGGTTCCTCCCGCGCCCTGAGGGGAGTTGATCCGATGGCTTTATCTAAAGCTTTAGCATTGCAAGGTTATCCCAAAATAGATGTATTTAACTTTGGCATTAACGGAGCTACAGCCCAAGTTGTAGACTTTGTGGTTCGCCAAGTTTTGCAACCATCAGAGCTACCAAAAATCATTATTTGGGCTGATGGTTCCCGTGCGTTTAATAGTGGAAGAGAGGATTTAACATTTAGAGCGATCGCCAATTCCCCTGGCTATCAAGATATTTTGCAGAAAGCTCAAACAGCCTCCAGTAGAGATGAATCAACAAAAACGCACCAAAAGTCGGCTGAAGAAGTGAAAAAACCACCCAAGCCTGAAATGAATAGCTATCAAGCTGTCAATTCCTGGTTAAACCAAGGTTTGGCGGCTGTTTCTGTCACTTATCAAAACCGCGAACAAGTCAAAACATTATTACAAAATAAACTAGCATCTTTACCTATATTTAGTAGTAAGTCACCAGAAGCCACATCACCAACTCATTCAATAATAGATAATGCCGAAGATAGTAATAATTTGCAAGCTGTTGACTTTGATGGTTTCCTAGCTTTATCGGTGCGCTTTAACCCAGCGAGATACTATCAAAAACATCCTAAAGTCACAGGTAATTACGACAACGATTATAAATCATTTCAAGTAGGTGGTATACAAGATGCAGCCTTTAGAGATGTTTTGCAATTTACCCAATCGCAAAATATTTCTTTAGTCTTTGTCAATATGCCTCTAACCGCAGAATATTTAGATCCAGTACGCAAAAAATACGAGCAAGAATTTCAGCAATATATGTTAGGTTTAGCCACAAATCCTAACTTTATCTATCGAGATTTAAGCGAAGTGTGGACAAAAGCCAATGATTATTTTTCCGACCCCAGCCACCTCAATCGTTTTGGTGCTTACGAAGTCTCGAAAAAACTAGCCAATGACCCGATGATTTCCTGGCCAGCGAAGTAGAGGAGGAGCAATGGTGTGTAGGGGTGTAGGGGTGTAGGGGAAGCAAAGAATAATACTATTGACTATTGACTATTGACTATTGACTATTGACTATTGACCAATGACAACTGACTAAACCATGAACTTCATATCTATTTTGTATGGGCTTTTCTTGTTAAGTGTGCTGGGAATTTATTGGTCTGTAGGTCGTCAGAAACTGCGATTATGGACTTTGTTGATTGCTAGCTTGGTGTTTTATGCTTCCTTGAGTATCCAATACATCCCACTGTTATTAACACTCACATTTATTAACTTCCGCTTAGGGCGAGAAATTGGTAAAAACACTTCACCAGGACAACATAATCTCAACTGGCAAATTTCTAATGAAGAGTGGCAATTTGCTCAAGTGGATTGGAACCGCAAACGGCTAAATTTATTGTGGCTAGGTGTGATTTTAAATGTTTTATTATTACTCGGATTTAAGTATATTAATAGTTTCTTGCAGTTGATTTTTAATTTTCCCGTCAACCCATCAGAATCATCTTGGAAAATCATTGCACCTTTAGGAATTTCATTTTTTACATTTGAATGTATTGCTTATTTAATAGATGTTTATCGTGGTGCGCCAGCCACTAATAATTTCCTCCAATTCGCTACCTATAAATTATTTTTTGCTAAATTAATTTCTGGCCCCATTACCCGTTATCACAACCTAGCCAACCAATTCAATACATTAGAGTTGCCCACTGCTGATAAGGTGTCAGAGGCATTATGGTTAATTGCTAGGGGTGCTGTCAAAAAAGGGATTTTGGCAGACAGGCTAGGAATTTTTGTTGATTTGTGTTTTGGTAATTTGCCACGGGCTGGTAGTACTGATCTTTGGCTAGCTACCTTCGCTTATGGTTTGCAGTTGTATTTGGATTTTAATGGTTACGTAGATATCGCCCGTGGTACTGCCTTGCTATTTGGTTTAGTGCTACCTGAAAACTTTGATTTTCCCTATTTCACCACCAGCATCGCCGAATTTTGGCGGCGTTGGCACATGACTTTAGGAGATTGGTTGCGGAATTATGTCTACTTTCCTTTGGGGGGTTCTCGTCAAGGTTTAACTCGCACCTGCGGGAATTTGTTCTTGATTATGCTAATTGCTGGGATTTGGCACGGTTCCGCCTGGGGTTTTGTGGTTTGGGGTATGTATCATGGTTTAGCTTTAGTGGTTCATCGACTGACGGATGTAATGAGCGATCGCTACGAAAAGTTAGAGCTATTCTGGCAAAATCCTTTAGGGGTAGTTATAGCTTGGCTATTAACCCAATGGATGGTTTTCACTTCTTGGATCTGGTTCCGTCTACCTAATCTGCCAGAATCTTCTCTCGTCATTCAGCGCCTCTGGGGTCACTCTGCGGATGCTCAATTTGCCCAAAAGGTCTACGTGGAAGCCTTAAATACTAGCCAATCGCAAGTTTCTGTTATCCTTCTGGCTTTATTTACTCTCATGGGTATAACCTATGCCTTCAAAGGCAAACTGAAACTAGAGTTAAACTGGCCTCTAAAACTCGTCTTTGTACCTTTATGCCTCTACGCCGTTTGGTTATTCGCCCCTGAAGGTAGCCTTCCTTATATTTACTTTGATTTTTAATAGTTTAGGACTTACGCATTGACAAAAAATTTCATTCATGTGTACTAAGCAACACAAGTATGGGTAAGATTTTCTACAATGTAATCACGCAAAACTAAAGTGAATAAGTTCCTTTGCA
>NZ_JACJQL010000007.1 GCF_014696625.1 Nostoc parmelioides FACHB-3921 | reverse complement strand
TGCAAAGGAACTTATTCACTTTAGTTTTGCGTGATTACATTGTAGAAAATCTTACCCATACTTGTGTTGCTTAGTACACATGAATGAAATTTTTTGTCAATGCGTAAGTCCTAATTATATTAATAATAGGCACAGAGACACAGGAATTTATAATATCCTAGCTATTAGGCGATCGCTCTCATGATTTACGACCAATCTGAGTTTGATTGGCATAGCTTATATAAAATTCAAGTAATGTATGATACTAAGTATTCTGGGTTAAGGGAACTTAAAGAGGAATTTTTACCCAATCCCTAGTCCCCAGTACCCAGTACCTTGATTTTTATGCTCAAATAAAAATTAGAGAACCAAAGCGAATTAGAACTTTTTTGGCAGATTTGTTAAAGAACGTAACAAAAATTAGATTTTGTCTTCGCCCTGAAAGAGTATGTCCTTCTAGAAATACAAGGGTTGAGACTAAAAAATCTACACACTTCTTAATAAATCACCAGCGTCAACGCAAAACGTTCTAATCTAAAAGCTGATTGGGTTAATTTTACTGGCAGTTTTGAAGGCGTTATTTGTAAATCATAGGTACACCCATGTGTCAAGCCTCAAAGCGACCCAGACTTAACACATAAATTATTATGATGGGAGTTTTACAAATCAGATGAGTGTTAAGGCGAGTGGAGGAAGCTCGGTTGCGCGCCCGCAACTATATCAAACCCTAGCTGTGGCAACAATCACCCAAGCGGAACAGCAAGACCGCTTTTTAGGCAGGGGTGAACTAGATGAACTGGCAAGCTATTTTGCATCTGGTGCAAAACGTCTAGAAATTGCCCAACTTCTCACAGAAAATTCCGAGATTATTGTTTCTCGTGCTGCTAACCGGATTTTTGTTGGTGGTTCGCCAATGGCTTTCTTGGAAAAGCCCAGAGAACCAGAATTGGCAATGGCTGCTGTTGGTGGTGGTGATGTCAGAGAGAGCATGAAGTTGGGAACTGTCACCTACGTGGAAACCCGTGGTGGATTCCTAGAAAACTTGCGCTCTATCTTTAATACATCTCCCAGTGGCCCAACCCCTCCAGGGTTTAGACCAATCAACATTGCTCGTTACGGCCCAAGCAACATGGCCAAGAGCTTGCGGGACTTGTCCTGGTTCTTGCGCTATGCTACTTATGCGATCGTGGCTGGCGACCCCAACATCATTGTTGTGAATACACGGGGTTTGCGGGAAATTATTGAAAATGCTTGCTCTGGTGAAGCGACCATTGTTGCTTTGCAGGAAATCAAATCAGCATCCCTTTCTTACTTCCGCAAAGATCCTGAAGCCGCAGAAATTGTGGCTCAGTATATGGATGTTTTGATCACAGAATTCAAAGCACCCACACCATCTAATAAACTGCGTCAACGTCCTTCTAGCGACCAGCAAGGGTTACAGCTACCCCAAATCTACTTCAGTGCTGCTGAAAAAAGACCCAAGTTTGTCATGAAGACTGGGTTGTCAGCAACCGAAAAGAATGAAGTAATCAAAGCAGCTTATAGACAAATATTTGAGCGCGATATTACCCGTGCTTACAGCTTGTCAATCTCTGACCTAGAATCCAAAGTTAAGAACGGCGACATCTCCATGAAGGAGTTCGTCCGTCGTTTAGCAAAATCTCCTCTTTACCAAAAACAGTTTTACCAACCTTTTATTAACAGCCGCGTTATCGAACTAGCTTTCCGTCACATTTTGGGACGGGGGCCAAGTAGCCGTGAAGAAGTTCAAAAATATTTCTCAATCATTTCTAACGGCGGTCTGCCAGCTTTAGTAGATGCTTTGGTAGATTCGGCGGAATATGGGGACTACTTTGGAGAAGAGACAGTACCTTACCTGCGTGGTCTGGGTCAAGAAGCTCAAGAATGTCGTAACTGGGGGCCACAGCAAGACCTGTTTAACTACAGTGCGCCTTTCCGTAAAGTACCTCAGTTCATCACTACATTTGCGGCTTACGATCGCCCACTCCCAGATCAACACCCATACGGTTCTGGTAATGACCCATTAGAAATTCAGTTTGGGGCGATTTTCCCGAAAGAAACTCGCAACCCCAGCACCAGTCCCGCACCTTTTGGTAAGGACACCAGACGGATTTTGATTCACCAAGGGCCTGGTATTAACAACCAAGTTAGTAACCCCAGCGCACGCGGTCTAGCTCCTGGTTCTCTTGGGCCTAAAGTGTTCAAGTTGGATCAATTACCCGGCACTATCGGTAGGAAAGCAGCTAAGGGTGCAAGTGTCAAGTTCTCCGAAAGCTCAACCCAAGCAGTAATTAAAGCTACTTACTTGCAAGTTTTCGGTCGGGATGTGTACGAAGGTCAACGCCTGAAAGTCCAAGAAATTAAGCTGGAAAACGGCGAAATTTCTGTGAGAGAGTTTGTCAGAGCTTTGGCTAAATCGGATCTATTCCGTAAGCTTTACTGGACTCCTTTCTATGTTTGTAAAGCGATCGAATATATCCACCGTCGCTTATTAGGTCGTCCTACCTACGGTCGTCAAGAAAACAACAAGTACTTCGATATCGCCTCTAAGAAGGGCTTATACGCTGTAGTTGATGCCATTCTCGACAGCCTAGAGTATACCGAAACCTTTGGCGAAGATACAGTTCCTTACGAACGCTATCTAACTCCGGCTGGTGTAGCACTGAGACAGTTACGTGTTGGTACTATCCGGGAAGATGTGGCGAATGTTGAAAAACAAGAAACACCACGTTTTGTAGAACTGGGTACAGTTAAAGAAAATCGGACTCAACCAGATATCGATTTCCGCATCAACCAAGGTGTTACCAAGCAGCGTGAACAAACCAAGGTGTTCAAGCGGGTAGCGGCTAACAACGATAAAACTGCAATCAAAACTTTGATTAGTGCGGCTTATCGGCAAATTTTTGAGCGTGATATTGCACCATACATTGCTCAGAATGAATTTTCAGGCTGGGAAAGCAAACTGGGTAACGGTGAAATCACTGTCAAAGAATTCATTGAAGGTTTGGGTTACTCCAACCTCTACCTGAAGGAGTTCTACACACCATACCCCAACACCAAAGTAATCGAGTTGGGAACCAAGCACTTCCTCGGTCGCGCACCAATTGACCAAGCAGAAATCCGCAAGTATAACCAAATTTTGGCTACCCAAGGGATTCGGGCTTTTATTAACGCTTTGGTAAATAGTCAGGAGTACAACGAGGTATTTGGCGAAGATACAGTACCTTACAGACGCTTCCCGACCTTACCTGCGGCGAACTTCCCCAATACCCAAAAGCTGTATAACCAACTCACCAAACAAAATAATGATGTGGTTATCCCCAGCTTTAAGCCTGTGCAAGCGCGGATACAGTCTGATAAGACCCCAATTTTAGCGAAGGCGATCGCAGATTTAGCAGCCCAAGCCAAACAAATCGACAAGAGCAAGCCTCTGTTCATTGAATTGGGTCGCTCCTACAACGACGGTCGCGGACAGTCTGTAGAAGTGGGTGTGGGTACAACTCGTCGTAAACCTGCACGTATTTATCGCCTGACCGATGGTATCGGCCAAGCAGAAAAACAACTGGTAATTAACGCGATTTACCGTCAGGTATTGGATGTATTTAGCGGACAAGTACCAGATTATTACCGCCGCACAGAACTAGATAGCAAACTGCGGAATGGGGAAATTTCTGTACGGGAATTCGTGCGGGAAATAGCTAGTTCCGAAATCTATCGCAAGCGTTTCTACACACCTTATCCCAACACCAAGGTAATTGAATTCTTATTCCGTCACCTGTTGGGACGTGCGCCAGCAACTCAAGGCGAAATCCGTCAGTACAACAAGCTACTAGCTGATAGTGGTTTGCGTGCTGCTGTAGAAGCAATTGTGGATAGCCCAGAATACAGCCGCTACTTCGGTGAAGATGTGGTTCCTTACCCACGCTTCCCATCACTACCCGCAGGTAACTACCTCGGTAGCGTCCAAGCAGCAGCTGACTTGGTGAAACAATCTTGGTCTAGCTTGTCGCCATCCACCCTTACAGGTAGACCAGGCGATCGCTAGGATCAATTCAAAATTCAAAATTCAAAATTCAAAATTAGAAAATTTTGAATTTATGAAGTGAGTTTTGGAAGATAGTTAGCCGAAAATTTAGGGACTAGAGCTTAGGAATTGAGGATTAGGGAATATTTTTCCTAATCCCACAGTACCCAACTTTAATCCCTAATTTTGCTGTAACTATTGGAGCGATCGCCATAAATCTGAAACAAATATTACAAAGTATTAAGAGCAGTCATAAATGCTCAACAGAATGCCGGAGAATATTTTGCGGAAGGTCACTGAGTTTTAAAGCTTGTGTAGTTGTATTAACTCAAGCAAACTTGTATTGTAATCACTATGGCAGTCACTTCTTTTACTGCCGTGTATGCAAGACGAGAATTAATTCTTAGTCGCCCAAATTTAAAATCGCACCAGTTTAATCAAATTCTGGTTTCATTTCGTACTGGAGGAATCCATTAATGAGTATCGTCACGAAGTCCATCGTGAATGCTGATGCAGAAGCCCGCTACCTCAGCCCTGGCGAATTAGATCGGATCAAGAGCTTCGTTGCTGGTGGTCAACAACGCCTCCGCATCGCTCAAGCGTTGACCGACAACCGCGAACGTTTGGTTAAGCAAGCTGGCGACCAATTGTTCCAAAAGCGCCCTGATGTTGTTTCTCCTGGTGGTAACGCTTACGGTCAAGAAATGACAGCTACCTGTCTGCGTGACCTAGACTACTACCTCCGTCTTGTTACCTACGGAATTGTTGCTGGCGACGTTACTCCTATTGAAGAAATTGGCGTAATCGGTGTTCGTGAAATGTACAAGTCCCTCGGCACTCCTATCGAGGCAGTTGGTGAAGGTGTACGTGCATTGAAAAATGCTGCTTCCACCCTTCTGTCTGCTGAAGATGCTGCTGAAGCTGGCTCTTACTTTGACTACGTAGTAGGTGCGTTGCAGTAGGGTGCAGCTGTTTCCCTGCTGAAACTGGAATATTGCAATAAGGTTGGAAATAAGGAATTAACAACATGGCTCAAGATGCAATCACCGCCGTCATTAACTCTGCTGACGTGCAAGGTAAGTACCTCGATACCGCAGCTTTAGAAAAGCTCAAAGCTTACTTCTCCACTGGCGAACTGCGCGTACGTGCAGCTACAACAATCAGCGCTAACGCAGCTGCGATCGTTAAAGAAGCTGTAGCTAAATCTTTGTTGTACTCTGACATCACCCGTCCCGGTGGTAATATGTACACCACCCGTCGTTATGCAGCTTGTATCCGTGACTTGGATTACTACCTGCGTTACGCTACCTACGCTATGCTAGCTGGCGATCCTTCCATCCTAGATGAGCGTGTATTGAACGGTTTGAAAGAAACCTACAACTCCTTGGGTGTACCCGTTGGCGCTACCGTACAAGCTATCCAAGCTATCAAAGAAGTAACCGCTAGCTTAGTTGGTGCTGATGCTGGTAAAGAAATGGGTATCTACCTAGACTATATCTCCTCTGGCTTGAGCTAGAAGCTATTTCGCACTTAGTTATTTATAAGTGCGGCTTGATGAAGGTCTGGAAATCAGTCGTGAGTGCTAGGACGTTCTATTGCTTACATTGATGAGTATTAGCGGTCTGGTATTGATGCTTGATTTCCAGCCTTGGAATGATTAATTAATTAATTTGCGCTCAAGATTTTTTGAGATAAAGAATTTTTCCCAGAATACTGATAGGAGATTTCAAGTTATGTCCCGTTTGTTTAAAATTACAGCGCTTGTTCCTAGCCTCAGCAGAACCCGTACCCAACGCGAACTACAAAATACCTACTTTACCAAGTTGGTTCCTTATGAAAATTGGTTCCGCGAACAGCAACGTATTCAAAAAGCAGGGGGCAAAATTATCAAGGTGGAACTCGCAACTGGTAAGCAAGGTACTAATGCTGGGTTGCAATAATTCCTATAGGCCGAAAATTATTATAGTTAAGTTATGAGAGGGGTCTGTTTAGACCTCTTTTTTATGTTTATTAGGGTGCAGGGGTATAGGGGTGTAGGGAAATATTTTTTTCTTCACACCCCTAAACCCTTATACCCCTAAACCCTTACACCCCTTTGCATAGTGAGGCTTGGTCTATGAATTTCTCCTCAGCACGACAATATTTTTATCAAGAAATTCAGCAATCTGAGGCGGATATTGACCTAGCTAGGGCAGCTTTGTATATTGCTAAGGAAGAATATCCCAAACTGGATGTAGAGGAATATCTGAACGCACTCGATACAATGGCAATGGAAGTTGAGGAACGCTTGCCATCTTCACGGTATCCGTTACGGGTGATTCAAGGTATTAATCAGTATTTGTATGACGATTTAGGATTTGCTGGGAATCAGAAAGATTATTACGACCCACGCAATAGTTTCTTCAATGAAGTAATTGACCGTCGAGTGGGTATTCCGATTACTTTAGCTTTAGTTTATCTGGAGATTGCCCAAAGGATTGATTTTCCGATGGAAGGAGTGGGATTACCGGGACATTTCCTCATCCGTCCAGCTATCTCGGATATGGAGATTTTTGTGGATGCGTTTAATCGTGGCGAGGTGATGTTTGCCCAAGATTGTCAAGACAAGCTAAATCAAATGTTTAAGGAATCGGTGAATTTGCGCCCGGAATTTTTAGCTAGAGTCAGCAAGCGGCAATTTTTAGCAAGAATGTTGACGAACCTAAAATATATTTACCTGAGACAGCAACAATTAGAAAAAAGCTTAGGTGTCGTTGAAAGAATTTTGTTACTGTTTCCTGAAGCAACTTCAGAATTGCGCGATCGCGGTTTGCTTTACTATCAACTGGGTTATTATCCTCAAGCTACCAATGACCTAGAAACCTACCTAGCAAATGTCCCCAACGCCGAAGATGCGGTAACTATCCGGCGGTTTTTGGGAGAAATGAAGTGACTATTGACTATTGACTATTGACTATTGACTTTCTGCTACCCGTTTGAGGCGGCGGAGTTGCGCCTGCATATCTTGTTTTGTCCAGGCGGCGGCGAAGGTGTTGAAGCCCCAACTGACTAGAGGATTAGGGATGTCAAATTCAAAGCGGTTGATGAGTTGGGTTCCCTGTGCTATTGGTTGACATTCCCAGCGATCGCTTCCTTGAAAAAATCCCTGAAACGTCCACACTACTAAACCAGGTTGGCGTTCGGCTACAACGGTGTTTAAAGTAGGTTGAAGTAGGGGAATTTGAATTATAAAGCGGCTTTTACTACCAATATCTGTACTCCACGTTTCACCCACCGGTTCGCAGCGTAGGACGGGGTTTAGCCAACGGTGCATAAGGGTTAAATCTGTAATACAGCGTTCTACTGTGCTGGCTGTGGCGTTAATTTGAATCGATTGTTCGAGAATTTGGGGCATGGTGGTAATTCGTAATCAAGGCATATAGAAAAATTCTTGGCATGAGGCGTTTTTAATACTTTACCCGACAGGGTGAGGCAAGACATTTTTTTCTTATATGCTTAATTTTATTCCCGTACCAATTAGATTAACCCGATGTTATGCCGACTTAATTAATGATTGCAACACGTCCTTGGTTGAAGACGCGATGAATCGCGTCTCTACAGATGGTTTATTTGTCGCATTCTTTTTTCCAATTGGTATTACTTGACCTCATTGTTGTCTGCATCATCTTGGTTGTGAGAATTTTTAGAGGACTTGTGAGATTTGAATGACCCAAAACTGTAAGCCATCGCTATTTTCACAATGTCAAAATATGCTGGATGATTATCTTTGTTGACGATCGCCAGAGATATCGACCCTGCAACTAAGATGACTAAAATTGGTGAGAGTGCATCGCCTTTGAAACCGTTGTTGTTTGTCATAACCTAACCTCCTAGTAGTTGGAAACCTTTGGCTGGTGAAATTTAGCCAAAGGTGGGCAATTATGGCGCAAAATTAACTCCAAGACTCAAAGATCATGGCGATCGCCAGTAAACAAACCAGTGAAACTGCCACTCTGGCAATCCAAATCCATGTATCTGGCGATCGCAGTAGCATCAGTACGGGGAGAACTGTAAAGGTGTGTGAGATGACGAAGGCGATCGCCATACCCACAAGCATTAACAGAAAATATTTCACCCCTCTACCAGCCCAAATTAAAATCACATTTTGTTTGTTGTCGAAATTCGATTTCATGATCATTCCTCCGATGTAGAACAAATCTAAGCAAAAAGCCCGTCAGTGCTGAATCACACTACCGGGCTTGTAAACTTCTCATTTATCAAAAGCCAAATGTCTTTAGAAACTTCGCCTATTTAGTTGCAAATTATCATTCTCACCAAGCTATCAATCTTCTCAACTGTAAAATAGCTATGGCAGATTGAGCAGATTAGGTCTTTTTATTCGCTATCCTCCAAGCTATCCATGTTTCCAGGATTTGGTCGTATATCGTCTGAATTTCTGCCAATTCTTGATGAGTCAAGCCATAACGATGACTAACGTGGCCAGAAAGTTCGACAATAGTTTCGTATTTACCCTGTTTACTACGAGTCACAAACTCACCATGTTGAGTTGCTGATAAAGTCTCAATTAAGAGAAAGGTCATGTGAGAAAAAACTGGCGGTAAATCAACTGAATAAAATTGTGTCGGCAAAATTTTTGGCTGACTTTTGTCTTCCAGTCCTAATTTAGGTGAAGTTTCCCAAGGGTTCTCCTCTATCTTTAGCTGCATTCTGAGAGTGTTGGAACCCTTAATGAATTCTGGCAGTTGTGAGAAGCTATTCATATTTAGATGCTCCGTGATGTTGATTGTTGAGATTTACACTAATCTGTTTATCTCACATATATATAGCTTAGGTATAAGATAATCACATCTGATTAAAATTTGCAAGTACTTTAGTGGCATTTTTTTGACCCAAGAGGTTTAGTTATGAAAATAGATATGTTTTTTATATATATTTATATCACTAGGGTATATCGCTAGGGAAAGTAGCCCCAATCACAAAAATTCATCCCCAGGGATAAAACAGAAAATATTGATAAGTATTTTTACTTATTTGATTTGAATTAAATGCTTTGCTACTACCAGGGACTTCCAGATAAAAAATATCCAAAATGTAGGGTGCGTCAGTCCGAGAAAACCTAGCCATACCAAGAAATTATTCATACTGACGCACCCTACGAACCGTCAACTGGGAATAAGTTATTTTTTGGTGTTCCCCTGGTAGCAAACATTTATTGTGTAGTTATTGTGAAGTGTGTATAAATACCCTTTCCCGAATCTAGTGACTGTGTTATAAGAAGTTATCTCACATACTGATAACTAAGTGAATATATTGTGTGGAACCAAGATGAAATGATGATTGCTGCTGACGTGTTTCAGCTTCCAGAAGATTTCATCACAGGAGTAGCAACCAAATATGGTGTTACAAAAACAGAGCTTGATGCCTTAGTTTTGGCATTACACGATCACTCTGGTGCTGAGATTGCTGCCAAGCTAGATATTTCTCAACCTGCGGTCAGGAAGAGACTAGGAGAGAGTTACCGCAAACTAGGTATAGAAGGTAAGGGTAACAAAAAAATTAATGGACTGAGGCAAAAGCTATATGAGCAGTACCAACTCAGTTATCAACATCCTGTATCCTCTTCGGAAGACTGGGGAGAAGCTGTTGATGTGGCTGGGTTTCGGGGACGAAAGGAACCACTTCTAGAATTAGAACAATGGATAGAAGGTAATGGTTCTAATCGTTGTCGCTTAGTAGCAGTATTGGGGATGGGGGGCATTGGTAAGACCGTATTAGCGGCAATGGTCGCTAAAAAAGTCCAACAGGAGTTTGATTATTTGATTTGGCGATCGCTCCGCAATGCTCCATCACTGGGAGATATTCTCACACAACTGCTGCGCTTTTTAGCTAATGAAAATGAAAATGATTTAACAGACACTGATAACAATAAAATAGTCAGACTGATAGATGTTTTAAGAAAAAAAAGATGTTTGGTAATTTTAGATAATGTTGAATCAGTCCTTCGTAGTGGCGAGGGCAAAAATCAAGAATGGGCTGGTGAATATCAACCAGGATATGAAAACTACGGCTATTTATTTAAAAAAGTAGCCGAAGCTTCTCACGAAAGTTGCTTGTTATTAACTAGCCGAGAAAAACCCAAAGAAGTAGCAGCTTTAGAAGGAAAAAATCTGCCTGTAAAGGTGTTACAGCTATCAAGTCTCAACTTAGCGGAAGCTAGGGAAATTTTGCGTGATAAGGGATGTTACTGCACTGATGAGCAGTTAGATGAATTGGTCAGACGTTACTCTGGCAATCCTTTAGCTCTCAAGATAGTGGCGACTACAGTTTATGAGTTATTTAGTAATAATATCAGTGAATTCCTCGCCCAAATTCACCAGGAAAGTGCTGTATATGGAGATATTCGCACACTTTTAAAACAGCAATTTCGACGACTGTCAGATTTAGAGAAAAAAGTGATGTACTCCCTGGGGGCTAATCGTGAGTATGTTTCCTTTAGAGAGCTTAAAGATGATTGGCTAACCACAGAATCGCCAATCAAAGTTATGGAAGCACTGGAGTCTTTATTGCGGCGATCTCTAATCGAGAAGGCTTCGCCTACGCTCATCGAAAAAGCCTCGTCTACCCAGGGAGAAAAAGAGGCAGAATCCAGTAAATTTGGACTGGAATCTGTGGTCATGGAATATATCACCGCCAAATTTATCGAAAACTCCGTGGAGGAATTTAGTCAGAAAAAAAAACTCGATTTTATTAACACCTATCCCTTGATGAAGGCGCGATCGCTTGATTATATCCGCCAGATTCAAGAACGGTTAATCTTAGAACCAGTCAAGCAGAAGTTACTCAATATTTTCGGTACAGAACTAGAACTGCATTTACGCAGAATGCTAGGAACTTTACAAAAAGAACCCCTACCAAAAAAAGGCTATGCTGCCGGTAACTTGATTAATCTCTTGCGTCAACTACAACTAGATAAGTTTCCCGATGAATCCCCAATCGATTTGAGTGGGCGAGATTTTTCTGGTTTAACCATCTGGCAAGCTTATTTTAAAGAGGTGAAGTTAAGAGAAACCATCTTTGCCAACTCTGACTTAACTGGTTCTGTCTTCACTGAAACCATGTCTAGTGTGGTGTCAGTGAGATTTAGTCCTGATGGCAAATACTTTGCTACAGGTTTGATGAATGGAGAAATTCGCCTGTGGCAAACCACAGATAATAAACAACTGCGTATTTATAAAGGTCATACCGCTTGGGTTTGGGCATTTGCCTTTAGTCCCGATAGTCGAATGTTAGCTAGTGGTAGTGCTGACTCGACAATTAAGCTTTGGGATGTTCACACAGGCGAATGTCTAAAAACACTCTCAAAAAATGCTAACAAAGTCTACTCAGTCGCTTTCAGTCCTGATGGTCGCATCTTAGCCAGTGCCGGTCAAGATCAAACCATTAAACTTTGGGATATAGCCACAGGGAATTGTCAGCAAACTCTCACAGGTCATGATGATTGGGTGTGGTCTGTCACTTTTAGTCCAGTCACCGATAATAAGCCGTTGTTACTCGCCAGTAGCAGCGCTGATCAGCATATCAAACTGTGGGATGTTGCCACAGGTAAGTGTCTGAAGACTCTTAAAGGTCACACTAAAGAGGTTCACTCTGTTAGTTTTAGTCCCGATGGTCAAACCCTAGCCAGCAGCAGCGAAGACAGCACCGTCAGACTGTGGGATGTGAAAACAGGACAGTGCGGGCAAATATTTGAAGAACATAGTAAAAAAGTTTATTCTGTACGCTTTAGCCCTGATGGACAAACCCTAGCTAGCTGTGGCGAAGACCGCAGCATCAAACTTTGGGATATTCAACGCGGTGAATGTACCAATACCCTATGGGGACATTCTAGCCAAGTTTGGGCGATCGCCTTCAGTCCTGATGGACGTACACTAATTAGCTGTAGCGATGACCAAACAGCCAGACTTTGGGATGTCATCACAGGTAATTCCCTTAATATCCTGCGCGGTTACACCCGTGATGTTTATTCAGTCGCCTTTAGTCCCGATAGTCAAATTCTCGCCAGTGGTCGTGATGACTACACTATCGGACTCTGGAACTTAAACACGGGAGAATGTCACCCCTTACGAGGACATCAAGGACGCATTCGTTCCGTCGCCTTTCATCCCGATGGTCAAATACTCGCCAGTGGTAGCGCCGATAACACCATTAAGCTGTGGGATATCAGCGACACTCACCACAGTAGATGTATTCGTACACTTACAGGACATACTAACTGGGTATGGACGGTAGTCTTTAGTCCCGACAAGCACACCCTGGCCAGCAGCAGTGAAGACCGCACCATCCGCCTGTGGGATAAAGATACAGGTGATTGTGTCCAAGAATTAAAGGGACACAGCCATTGGGTATGGACAGTAGCTTTTAGCCCTGATGGTCGCACCTTAGCTAGTGGTAGCGCTGACAGTGAAATTAAAATTTGGGATGTTGCTAGCGGTAAATATCTTCAAACCTTGACAGATCCTCTGGGCATGATTTGGTCAGTAGCATTTAGTCTCGATGGAACATTACTCGCCAGCGCTAGCGAAGACCAAACAGTCAAGTTATGGAATTTGAAAACAGGTGAATGTGTCCACACCCTTAAAGGACATGATAAACAGGTTTACTCAGTTGCATTTAGTCCCAATGGGCAAATTTTAGCTAGTGGTAGCGAAGATACAACCGTGAAATTGTGGGACATCAGCAAAGGTTCATGTATTGACACTCTCAAACATGGACATACAGCCGCAATTCGTTCTGTAGCTTTCAGCCCTGATGGCAGGTTGCTTGCGAGTGGTAGCGAAGATGAAAAAATTCAACTGTGGGATATGCAAAATTGTAGCCGCCTGAAAACCCTCAAATCTCCTCGCTTGTATGAAAATATGGACATTACCGATATCACAGGTATTACAGACGCGGAAAAAGCTTCTTTGAAAATGTTAGGCGCGGTTGAGGACAGTTAAGTTTCTTCAAAGCAGATCCCTGACTTCTTCCAGAAGTTGGGATCTGAAACTTTGCAAATGCTACCTTGATGAGGAAAAAATGTCTTATAAATACTTCCATAGATATATGTATGTCGGTGTATATTTTTGGTTTGTTATTCTTTGATCAACATAATTTCCTGAGTCATATCTCTGAAATTAGAAAAGATTATACTCTTAAACAGGTGTGCATTACCACCAATCAAAATCTATAAAGATAGGTGGTGAAAAGTGTTTTTAAATCTCATCAATCCGCCAAATAAATTTATAAAATTCCTTGGTTTTGTACAAGATATGGTAGATACAACAAAGGTTTTATCACTACCATCATCAATATGGCAACCAATTGATAACCGTTGGAAGTTATCAAAAATTGTTTTGATTGGCGAATATATTAAATATAGAACTTTTAATGGAGCTAACAAGGCTCTGCCTGTACTGGCATCTAGTTTAGTAAATGCTGGGTTCAACAGAGTTATTCAGCTAGATTTAGAGCGTCCTGACTTGACTGTTGATCATGTTTTACATGAAGTAAGAAACGCTGATTTAATCATTTTTGCTGGTTGCTTAACTACTCAATGGCAAGAAATTGATGAACATAGCAAAAAAGTATTTACAGAACTAAAGAAATACGGGCGGGAAAATGTTCCAATTTTAGTTGGTGGTTATGCGACTAAAAGCGTCAAAGATATTGCCCAAATTACCCCTTGGATCACCGGATTTTGTGATGGTGAGGGTGAAGAATCAATTGTGGAAATTGCTCATGCAGTTGCCAAAGGGAACTTCTACAGAAACATGAAACATTTACCTGGATTGTGTTTCATGAACAAAGATAAGGAATTTTACCGCGTTGCTCCTGAGCATAATCAGCCTAATAAATTTCACCATTCTATTGCACCTAGAGTTGATAATTTTGATGACATAGACCAGAATTTGGGATTAATACATATTCCCCAAATTCATAATATGGATATTTTTAAAACTAAAGACGGAAGGCAACTAAAAACAGCCCAGATTTTTACTCAAAGAGGTTGTCCCTGGGGCTGTGGCTTCTGTAATAAAAGCCAAGAAAATAATCATATAGTCAGATTAAGTGAAGCTTCTTTCCGTCAGCAGTTGCGGCAATTAAAACAGCGTGGTTATGAAGCAGTTTATCTCGATGTTGATACCTTTACTGCCCATGTAACAGTCGCTAAAAAAGAAGCGGAAATTCTTAAACAGGAAGGTTTTGTCTGGGGTTCAAATACGAGAATTGACAAAATTGACTACGAACAGATGCGCTATTTGGTAGAGCATAACTGTGCCTATATGTTCTTTGGTGTTGAGCATAGCTTACCAGAAGTATCCTTAGCTAATCATAAATTTAATGGCTCGATGCAAAGCCAAATCAAGCAAGCCTTTGATTACCCATCTAATATAAAACAAGCATTTCAGGATATGAATAAAGCTGAATTACCCAGCAGTTACTTTTTGATTTTAGGACTACCAAAAGCCAAGCTGAATGAAGATAAAACCGAAATCATCGGTTATGAACCAACAACTTTAGAAGATGATCTGAGGACAATTCACTTTGGCTTAGAAGAATGCCATCCTGATTTTTTGAACTTTAACATACTGCGATTTATGCCGGGAAGTTTTGCGGCTGATACACCTGGTGATTGCAGCTACTCTTGTGTACGTCCTTCTGGGAATAAGCCAATTACCGCCGGCTATTTCTTACAACGCGCTGTCCAACACTATGGCTATCCCCAGTCGCCCACACATGGAGTTTACCGACTGTGTGAGTCAGTAGGTAGATATCAGCCTATAAGCACGGCAATAAATCCCCAACGGGTTTATGACACAATTTGCTACGCCATACAATTGATTAACGCCAAAATTGACGCAGGCGGTAAAGCTACAAAGTTATTTATTGACAGAGATTTATTAACTTTAGGTTTAGTTAGTCAGGATGAACAGGGAAGATATGCGATCGCTCCTTTAGAGGATTTTGCCAGAGTTTAGGGGTATAGGGGTATAGGGGAAGAAGTGGAGTCTAAATTCTGCCCTTACACCCTTACACCCTTACACCCTTATCGCCTCACCCTCCCAAAGTTACGAAATCTTGAATATATATTCACCAAACCCAGATTTTAAGCAAAAATCCCTAGCTAACATTCCCTTAGTCACTTGTCAATGAGTACATATTTCATGTACTCACTAGTATAGTAAAGATAAATTTTTGTGAAGCGAGGACTACGGATGTACATTGTACAGATTGCCTCGGAATGCGCCCCTGTAATTAAGGCAGGGGGTTTGGGGGATGTTGTTTACGGATTGAGTCGGGAATTAGAGATTCGGGGCAATTGCGTCGAGCTAATTCTGCCTAAATATGATTGTATGCGCTACGACCATGTTTGGGGACTGCATGAGGCTTACTTAAACTTGTGGGTTCCCTGGTTTGGTGCAGCCATTCACTGTACTGTTTACTGCGGTTGGGTACATGGGCGAGTATGTTTCTTCATTGAACCCCATTCCGAGGACAATTTCTTTAATCGGGGCTGCTATTACGGTTGTGATGATGACGATATGCGCTTTGCCTTCTTTAGCAAAGCTGCTTTGGAATTTCTCCACCAAAGCAATAAGCGCCCTGATATTATCCATTGTCATGATTGGCAAACAGGATTAATTCCTGTCATGCTCTATGAGATTTACAAGTATCATGGCATGGACACTCAACGGGTTTGCTACACCATCCACAACTTTAAACATCAGGGAATTGGTGGTGTCAAAACTCTCTGGGCGACAGGGCTAAATAGAGAAGCTTATTACTTCCAAGAAGATAAATTACGGGATGACTATAACCCCTTTGCCCTAAATTACATGAAAGGCGGTATAGTCTACTCCAATGCTGTTACCACAGTTTCACCAAACCACGCTTTAGAGGCACAATATACTGATGTTGGTTGTGGCTTAGGTCATACTTTGTATCTACACAAAGATAAGTTTAGTGGGATTCTCAACGGTATTGATTACGATTTCTGGAATCCAGAAATTGACCGTTACATCCCCTATAACTACAACCAAGACGATTTTGAACAAAAACTATATAACAAAAAAGCTTTACGCGAGCGCTTGTTGCTGCAAGCTGCTGATAAACCAATCATTGCTTACATTGGGCGTTTAGATAATCAAAAAGGCGTGCATCTTGTCCATCACGCCATCTATCATGCCTTGAATAAAGGAGCGCAATTTGTATTATTGGGTTCAGCAACAGAAGCAGGAATCAATGCTCATTTCCGTCATGAAAAACAGTTTTTAAATAGCAATCCTGATGTCCATTTAGAATTGGGCTTTAACGAAGAATTGTCCCATTTGATTTACGCCGGGGCCGATATGATTGTTGTTCCCAGCAATTATGAACCCTGTGGTTTAACGCAAATGATTGGTTTGAAGTATGGTACTGTCCCTATTGTACGTGGTGTTGGTGGGTTAGTAAATACGGTGTTTGATCGAGATTATGACCAAAATTTACCACCAGAAAAACGTAATGGTTATGTATTTTATCAATCTGATAACCAAGCTTTAGAATCAGCCATGAATCGGGCAATTGATTTGTGGTATCAGGCTCCTGAAAAATTCCAACAATTGGCGATTCAGGGAATGAATTATGACTACTCATGGAATAATCCAGGCACGGAATATTTAAATATTTACGAATGGATTAAATATAAGTGGTAAGGGATTTTTAATCTTAAAATATCCCTAGTGAGATAGATCCCCGACTTCTCTAAGAAGTCGGGGATCTGAATTCATGACTATTAATAGGGAATACTAAAGGCAAGTCTCATATTCAAAGCTTATGCCACAAAGACATATTCCCCTGAAAATTGGCAATTTTTATCATGTTTATAATCGGGGGAACAATCGCCAAGCAATTTTCTTTGAGCGTGAAAACTATATTTATTTTCTCCAATTGATAAGGGAACATCTCATTAGCAATGCAGTAGATATTGTTGCTTACTGTTTAATGCCCAATCATTATCATTTTTTAGTTTATTTGAGAGATGAAACCCTGTCTGACGCTATGAAATCTCTCTCCCTTTCCTACACAAAGGCAATTAATAAGCGTTTTAATCGCTCTGGCGTATTATTTCAGGGAAGGTTTCAAATTATTGAAGTTTTACAAACTGATTATCTTGTCCATCTCTCGCGTTATATTCATCTAAATCCAGTGAAGGCGGGACTAGTAAATCAACCTGGCGAATGGGAATTTTCCAGTTATTTGGAGTATGCAGGATTACGAGCAGGAACAATACCCAAAACAGGATATATTAAGATGCAGATTGAGCAAGAGTTAGCTTATCAGGGATTTTTAGCGGATCATAACCTACCTGATAGCACTGGCTTTAAAAGACTGTTGCTAGATGATTAGCTTGGAATATAGATACCCGACTTCTTAGAGAAGTCGGGTATCTGGGGGAATTATTAAACGAGCGCTTTTAGTAAGGCCTGTAATTTGAGTTGTACTTCAGCAAATTCTTTGTCAGGATCAGAACCGGCGACTATTCCAGCACCTGCGTAAAGTCTAGCGCGATCGCCATCTATTAACGCGGAACGAATCCCCACAATAAATTCACAGTTACCTTGAGAGTCTATCCAACCAAGAGGCGCAGCATATAAACCCCTCTCAAAGGTTTCGTAGCGACGAATTTCTTCACAGGCTATATCCCTGGCTGCACCGGCTACGGCTGGTGTTGGGTGTAGTTGGGCAATGATCTTCAATGGGTGAACATTAGCGGGAACTATGGCGCTGATTGGTGTCCACAGGTGTTGGATATTAGATAATTGTCGTAGACGCGGTGGTAATACTTGGGGTAATAAACCTAACTGGGTGAGACGTTGAGTAATGAAATCCATTACTAATAAATGTTCATGCCTTTCTTTTTCGCTGTTGAGTAAACGATTAGCATTAGCGGCATCTTCAGCAGAAGTTTTTCCTCGTGGCGCGGAACCTGCTAAAGCATCAGTAATTAATTGTTGATTATGAATAGTAATTAATCTTTCTGGACTTGCACCAATAAAGTTCTGTCCTTTGCCATTACTGGTAGAAAATATATAACAATTAGGATGAGCTTTACGCAGATTATTTAATGAATGTAATAAATTAAAATGCTGATTTGAACTCACATCCAAAATATCTGCTAGAACTACTTTACTTAATTCGTTAGACTGAATCCTTTCTAACGCTGATGCCACTGATTTTTTATATCTTTCTCCATTAGTAATTAATTTTTTACTTAGATTAGTGGGAAAATAATCAAGATTAGACGAGTAAGGTTCCAGCGAATTTATAAGTTCTATTTTATCTCGTAAATTTTGTAATAATATTTGAATATTAACGCTAGAGTTAATAACTGTATTCATCACCAATGTGCAACATTGATTTTTTACAGATATTTGCCAACGTGGTAAAAAAACAGTCGCAGAAGGAAATGGATACTCTATTTTATTACTTTCGGAAAAAAAGCTAAAGTAACAAAAAAAATGCGGCCCCGCAAATGGTTGGTTAGCATTACCAAAATTAATTATATTTTCTAAATTAGATTTAATAAAATACTCGGCTTGAATGAAGCGTTCTTGTCCATCGATTTGTAATTTGGTGACTGCATCAATGCCAGCGATCGCTTCCCCTTTGCCTCTGTTCTCAAAGTAAAAATTTATTGCATTTGCTTGCGCTAATTTAGCAAATACGGCCAAAGGATCAACCCAGTCAATTTCCAAAGAAATACTCACAATCTGCCTACAATGATTGTTGAGGCAATTTTGTTGCACAGCTAACAAAAATTGATAGAGGTCTTTTTGTTCGATAAATAAGCTACGACGACATGGTGAAACTGTCATGGATGTAAAAAATAGTAAATTTTTTTTAAGTTATCTTCCAAAGTGTAATTAATCATGGTCGTATTTCTACAGGTAACATATTCAGTCACCATTTCACCAGAGTATGATTTTTCTTGTTGATGGTGTTCCTAGACTCTTACCAAAGCTCTTTAGGGGTGGGTGTAAGGGTGTGGGGATGTGAGAGATACTTCCAAAAAATATACTAGCTTTATTGAACCTGTACTCTACTAGCTAGAGGTATTGTTTGTAATTTTCAATTTTGAATTTTTTACCACGACTGATGACTACAAAGCAAATTTCTCATCCTAAAATTAAGCTATGGATGGCGGCAATTAAACCGCCGATGTATAGTGTTGCCATCATGCCTATTTGGGTAGGAGGCGCAGTTGCATTTGCTGAGAATAAAGTTTTTAATTTAGCAGTATTTTCTACTTTTATTGTTGCCGCAATTTTAATTCTGGCTTGGGAAAATATCAGTAATGATGTATTCGATTCAGAAACAGGAATTGATGTAAATAAACATCATTCTTTAGTAAATTTAACTGGCAAGAAGGCTTTGGTGTTTTTGTTAGGAAACTTGTGTCTAATTTCCGGTTTATTGGGGATATTAGCGATCGCCACTTGGCAACAAGACCCCACAATTATCAGCATCATCCTGTTATGCTGCGGTTTAGGCTATATGTACCAAGGGCCTCCCTTTCGTTTAGGATACCAAGGATTAGGGGAAATTCTGTGCTTTTTTGCCTTCGGGCCTTTGGGCGTGTCAGCAGGATACTATAGCCAAACCCAAACTTGGTCAATCACAAGTTTAGCCGCCTCCGTCATTGTCGGGATTGTCACAAGTTTAGTTTTATTTTGCTCCCACTTTCACCAAGTTGATGATGACATCAAAGCAGGTAAGCGATCGCCCATCGTCCGCTTAGGTACAGCCAACGGAGCAAAAGTTCTCACTTGGTTTACAGCCAGCATTTACCCCTTCAGCTTGCTATTTGTACTCTTGGGATTCTTCCCTGTGTGGACGCTGTTAAGTTGGCTAAGTTTACCTTACGCCTTCAAGCTATGTCGCCACGTCCAGCAAAACCACAACCAACCAGAAAAAGTCAGCAATTGTAAATTCATCGCCGTAGCCGTGCATTTCTGGAGTTGTTTATTGCTGGGTTTGGGATTTGTGATTGCAGGGATTTAAATCCCCGTCTGAACGCGAACAGCGTGCAGTAGGCAAAATGTCTTTAATTTTGTTGGCGTAGCCTTAGAGTAGGGTATTTTGAATTTTGAATTTTGAATTTTGAATTGTTAATGTGTTTCCCAATTATGAATTCAGCTTTCGCCCCATAGCCCGAAAATTTGTGCGATCGCTCATTACTAATCATGGTATCTGGGAAGTGCGCGAGGCAATTATTCTCCGTCTTACAGATACCACAGGTAAAGTCGGCTGGGGAGAAATCGCACCCATTAGCTGGTTTGGTTCCGAGACTTTAGAACAGGCTTTAGATTTTTGTCGCCAATTACCAGAAGAAATCACCCAAGAAATCATTTTTTCCATTCCCGATGATTTACCAGCGTGTCAATTTGGCTTTGAGTCGGCGTTGGAAGCAATGGGGAGTGGGGAGGATGTAACAACAACTCATGCTCAATTCAGCGCCTTATTACCAGCCGGAGAAGCAGCATTACATCAATGGCGAAGTTTGTGGGACGAAGGATATCGCACCTTTAAATGGAAAATAGCCGTGGGTGAAGTCGCCCAAGAATTGAGAATTTTTGACTTACTCACAAAAAGTTTACCTGCATCTGCAAAACTGCGATTAGATGCTAACGCAGGACTAAGTTATCCAGAAGCTCACCTATGGTTACAGGCTTGTGATAATTTACCCATAGAAGTGGAATTTATTGAACAACCATTACCCGTTGAGCAATTTTCCCAAATGTTGGAATTGAGTGAAGCTTATCCTACAGCGATCGCTTTAGATGAATCTGTAGCTAACCTCAAACAACTAGCTGCTTGTTATGCACAAGGTTGGCGGGAAGTGTTTGTGATTAAACCGGCGATCGCTGGTTCCCCCTCTTGCCTACGACAGTTTTGTCAACAGCATGAGATTGACGCGGTATTCTCATCTGTATTTGAAACGGCGATCGCCAGAAAAGCATCACTCCAACTAGCAGCAGAATTATCTCGTAACAATAGGGCTGTTGGTTTTGGCGTTAACCACCTTTTTCACCAAGAAGCAGAAAACTGGCTGCAAAGTTTATGGAACAACCCTTAGCCTATCTGAATCGCCTCACTCACCATGATTGGCTGATTGGTTATGACAGCCGAGAATTTCACCAAAAAGCCACAGAACTCTACTTACAACTTAGCCAACTCTCAACACCAGAGACATCATCAAAAATCATCCTAGCCGAACGTGAACCCGTAAACTTTCTAGCTAGTTTTATCGCCGCCTGTGCTGCTAATTGTCAAGTTTTCCTCTGTAACCCAGACTGGGGAGAACAAGAATGGCATCAAGTATTTAATTTAGTCCAACCAGATATTATTTTAGGCTTAGAAACTAAAGACAAATCAACTCAAAACTCAACAACTCCCCAATCCCCAATCCCCATTACCCCTTATCCCCAGAGGGGGCCCCACCTTCCCCACTCCCCACTCATCATGATTCCCACCGGTGGCTCATCGGGACAAATTAAATTCGCCATCCATACTTGGGAAACCCTCACGGCTTCAGTGCAGGGATTTAGAGAATATTTTCAAATCAAACAAGTTAATTCATATTGTGTTTTACCCCTATATCATGTCAGTGGTTTAATGCAGTTTATTCGTTCTTTTATCACAGGCGGTAAGTTAGTAATTCAACCATTTAAATCATTAGAAATCAATCAAATATCCCAAGTTAAACCTACAGAATTTTTCATATCTTTAGTACCGACACAGTTACAACGCCTACTACAAAACTTAGAATTAACTACATGGTTATCCCAATTCAACACCGTACTTTTAGGTGGTGCGCCGGCTTGGGATGAATTATTAGAAAAAGCCAAATTCCATAGCATTCGATTAGCACCCACCTATGGAATGACAGAAACCGCCTCTCAAATTGCCACCCTTAAACCAGATGATTTTTTGAATGGTAAAATTAACAGTGGTCAAATTCTTCCCCATGCCCAAGTGAGAATTTGTAATCAACAAGGGGAATTCCTACCAGCAAATCACATAGGAAATATTACAATTCAAGCTCAATCTTTATCCCTTGGTTATTATCCCCAACTTGTGCAGAACCAACATTATTTACAGGTAGATGATTTAGGTTTTTTAGATGAGCATGGTTATTTAAATATTGTCGGCAGAAACAGCGACAAAATCATCACAGGTGGAGAAAACATCTACCCCATAGAAATAGAATCAGCCATCCGCGCCACACAAATGGTAGCTGATGTTTGCGTAATTGGTATACCAGATCAACAATGGGGACAAGCATTAACAGCAATTTATATTCCCAAAGATACCAATACATCGATCAGTGAAATTAAAACCGCCATCTCCCATCAACTCAGCAGATTTAAAATCCCCAAACATTGGATTCCATTAAATACCTTACCCCGTAACTCCCAAGGTAAAATCAATCGCCAACAACTACAACAAATAGCCCTGTTGAACATAGAAACTAAATAAAAAACTCCGCGTACCTCCGCGCCTCCCAGCCTGCGGCAAGCCGCAAAAGCGTCTACCGCGCCCCTCCGCGTTTAAAAAAGCCCCACCTAACTAGAAAACTCAGCCCGTAACTGACTCACTACCCGATCCAATCCCACAGAATGAGCCGCCTTAAACAACAAACGATCGCCCCCCTGCACAAATGTCGTCAATCGAGCAACCAAATCAGCATGGGTGGCAAAACACTCAGATGGGATTCCCTCAGCACTTCTGGCGATCGCTTCCGCATCTTCACCATCAACTAACACCAGCAAACCATCTAATTTTAAATTCCGTACCGTTTCCCCTACCCGTTGGTGTAACTGTGCTGATCGCTCGCCTAATTCTTTCATCGCTCCCAACACCGCAATTTTCCGTTTCCCTGGTGTATCGGCTAATAACTGCAATGCTGCTAACATCGCTTCTGGTGCAGCATTATAAGTCTCATCTAATATTAAAACATCATTGGGCAAACTAAAACGCTGCGATCGCCCAGTCGGCATATTCACCGTAACACCAGCTTGTAAGCTTGACCATTCAATCCCTAACACCTTCGCCACCGCCAAAGCTGCTAAATAATTAGTTGCATTGTGACGACCAGGTAAAGGTAAAGGTAGACGTAATCCAGCCACTTCCACAATGGCATTATCAACTAGGGAACCTTGAATATCCCCACCAGACAAACCATAAGTTAATACTTCCCCTGACCAAAATTTCGCCGCCGTCGCCATCAACAAAGGATTATCATGGTTGAGAATCGCTACACTATCTTTGGGCATTTCGGCTAATAACTCACATTTTGCCTCAGCTATTGCCACTTCTGAACCCAATAACTCAATATGTGCCGTCCCGACGTTGGTAATCACCCCAATTGTGGGACGCGCTATCTGTGCGAGTTCGGCAATTTGTCCCCTACCCCGCATCGCCATTTCAATCACGGCGTAATCATGTTCAGCATTCAGTTCTAACAGGGTTTTCGGCACACCGATTTCGTTGTTGTAATTGCCATAAGTCTTGAGGACATTGCCTTTTGTCTCCAACACTGCGGCGATCAATTCTTTGGTAGTGGTTTTCCCTACCGAACCCGTCACCCCAATCACTGGTATATCGAAGCGATCGCGCCACCATCTACCCAGTTTTTGATAAGCCTCTAGGGTATTGCTGACTTGTAAGACAGGTAATCCTGGGTTCTCGTAATCATCATCAACAATAGCCGCGATCTCACCACGAGCGATCGCTGTCTGGACAAACTCATGTCCATCAAACTTTTCCCCCCGGAAAGCCAGAAAAACTTCCCCAGGCTTGATAATCCGCGTATCTGTTTGGATACCACTGCTAACTTGTGTCAAAGCAGCTTCAGATATATTTACCGGACGAGCTAAAAGAACATCAATTAGTTGATTTAAAGTAACAGACCAAGACATATAAAATTCAAAATTCAAAACTAAATATGCCAAAGAAGGTGAACTCCTTTGGCACACCTAGTATATAAGCTATTTGGTCATTATGACTTGCTAATTACCAGAAAGAATGTGACTTTACCCTTAACTTTGTCACACTAGAGTCATGACAATGTACAATCGTCTAGTTATTTGTGTATTTACTGCCTAAAACTATTAAATGCTTACCGTTACACCAGAAGAAATTAGCCAGTTTCGCAGCCAGTTGGCAAATAGCCCAGAGGCTTTAGCGGCTTTAGATGCTATAGAAGAGTGTGAGGGAGATTTGGAAGCCGCAACACAGTTAATTGCTATTGAGACAACCGACGCAGAAGTTAGCTTGAGAGGAGATTCAAATTATTTAGAGAAATTAGCCGAAAAACTCAGCAATATTATTTGTCAGGAAGAATTTGACGAGTTGATAACGGGAGTATTGACTGCGGCGATCGCCTATCTCGCAGCTAGTGGTAATATTCCCGTAGCCTTGGCAACTCCAGTAGTAATTTATGTTGTCAAAATCGGCAAGAAGCAGTTTTGTGAAACTGCCAAACCTGAATCTTAAAGCCCTGTAGCTGTAAATCCTGCCCAGTAAAACGGTGCTGCAAAAGGGTGGGGTTTGCGCTTGCTGGTTCTTTTTAATATTGCTCTAGCGACTGGCTGCTTTTCTTTGGGAAGTTGAGCAAAAATTTCTTCAATTTGTGGATGATATTTAACTAATAGTGCTGCAAATTCTTCTGTGGTTAAATTTCGTAGCCATTCTTGTGCTTGATTGAGTGCTAAAGAGACATTATTTATTGTTTGCAGGTTTTCATAAAATTTCATCATCAAAAATGCTGTAGATAAATCGCTGACAGTCCACAAACTACTGACTACAGCTTTACTACCAGCTAACAGAAAACCGCTAGGTAAACCAATATATTCATCACTGGTATTGTCAAAATCAATCAATCCAGTTTCGCAAGCGGAAAGGGTAACGAGGCGACATTTTTCTAATTGCAGAGCAAAGATTTTATCTAGGGTAAGACATTTTTCTAAATCGTGAGTTTCTCCTGCTCGCACATTTAAGTAACGTTCAGAGTCTGGTTTTGTTGATGTGTCTGCTGTGGGTGCATTTGCTAAAATTAGGGCTGATTTACCAGCGTTTGTTAAGTTAAAATACCCGTGACAGCTAAAGTGGGCGCAGTGGTAAGTATTTAAGTCGCAATTATTAATTGCGGTGAGTGTCGCATCTGTTTTTTTCAAGACGTTGGCAGGATTAAAGTAGCTTTGAATAACTTGTACTTCTAAATCTGTATAATTTAAATCACCTGTGGGGTTTTGAATCGCAAACAGGGATTGAAAATCAGGACGTTGGCGCTGTTGTACCTGTTGCAGTAGTTGACAACTGGGTGCATAGCTGACACCACTAGGAAACAAATCTAGAAGACAAGACGAATTTTCAGAACTTTGATTTACTGGCAGCGCATGAAGGGGGAATAAATGCAAGAATGTATGGGGAATTAGGATGAGTTGATCGCAGTGCTGTGGTATCCGGGTTAATATTTCATCAATGTGCAGAATCGAAGCTAATTCTTTGAGTGATTGCCCTAAGTTATTTAGCCATTTGTCTTTTTGACTATAGTAGTTTCGTAAATATTGAATTCGCCAATTTACTAAAGCTTCTCGGTCTTCTGGTTGGGATTGCCAAACTGTTACCTCTCCTTGTTTTGTGACAATAAAAGCCAGAATTTTGTCATTGAGAATATACCACTCGATAATGGCTGTACGGTCATCCAAAGTAGGCTGGAATGAATCAAACTTGAAACCATAACCAACAGGTAAATAGCGGTTTTGCAATTCATTACGCTGTTGTCTCAATTGTTGCAGATGTTGTGCTAGAACTTGGGGATTTTCAGCTTTGCTATTTTGGATTTGATATTGTCCTGTGGCTATTTCATCCCTGTATGTTTCTAGTTGAGTGACTACTTCTGGAGGGAAGATGGTTGTAGAGTCACGTTCAAGAATTTGTTCAACTAAACTGCGGGTTTTACTACGCTCAACATATTCAATCGCTGCCGTGATATTACTTAATTTCAAGCAAACTTCTACTATGCGGCTATAAACTTTGTTAAATTGTTCCGCTTGTTTACGTTTGCTTTCTTCACCAGATACTATTTCTGACCGTAAAGATTCTACTGTGTCAATAGCAGACTTAAAGGCATTGTATGCTAAATCAAACCAATTTACATCTTGGTAAGTTCTTCCCAGTCCAAACAAAGTTTCTGCATGGTTTTGAGGCAAAGCTTCTCTAGTTCTGACAGTTAAAGCAGCAGTATAAGCAGCGATCGCATTTTTGATGTTATCTGCCTTGTCTCCTTTGATTCTCAAATAGTAGGCAATTGCGAGATTATTTTGCGTCATTGCCCAATCTTGAGGCAAAGCTTCTCTAGTTCTGACAGTTAAAGCAGCAGTATAAGCAGCGATGGCATTTTCGATGTTATCTGCCTTGTCTCCTTTAATTCTCTCCCTGTAGGCAGCCGCGAGATTATTTTGCGTCGCTGCCCAACTAATAGGCAAAGCTTCTCTGGTGTAGACAGTTAAAGCAGCAGTATAAGCAGCGATGGCATTTTCGATGTTATCTGCCTTGTCTCCTTTGATTCTATCTAAGTAAGCAGCAGCGAGATTATTTTGCGTTCCTGCCCAGTCTTGAGGCAAAGCTTCCTTATTTCTGAAAGTTAAAGCCGCAGTAAATGCAGCGATAGCTTTTTCGATGTTATCTGCCTTGTCTCCTTTAATTCTATTGCGGTAGGCAAGTCCGAGATTATTTTGCGTCGCTGCCCAACTAATAGGCAAAGCTTCTCTGGTGTAGACACTTAAAGCCGCATTAATAGCAACGATCGCATTTTCGATGTTATCTGCCTTGTCTCCTTTGATTCTATCTAAGTAAGCAGCAGCGAGATTATTTTGCGTTCCTGCCCAGTCTTGAGGCAAAGCTTCTCTGGTGTAGACACTTAAAGCCGCAGTAAATGCAGCGATAGCTTTTTCGATGTTATCTGCCTTGTCTCCTTTAATTCTATGCCTGTAGGCAAGTCCGAGATGGTTTTGCGTCATTGCCCAACTAATAGGCAAAGCTTCTCTGGTGTAGACACTTAAAGCAGCATTAATAGCAACGATCGCATTTTCGATGTTATCTGCCCTGTCTCCTTTGATTCTAGAATAGTAGGCGGAAGCCAGATTATTTTGCGTCATTGCCCAATCACGAGGCAGAGCTTCTCTAGTTTGGAAACTTAAAGCAGCATTAAAAGCAGCGATCGCATTTTCGATGTTATCTGCTCTGTCTCCTTTGATTCTATCCCTGTAGGCAAGTCCGAGATTATTTTGCGTTCCTGCCCAATCAGCAGGTAAAGCTTCTCTAGTTTGGAAACTTAAAGCAGCATTAAAAGCAGCGATCGCATTTTCGATGTTATCTGCCTTGTCTCCTTTGATTCTATCCTTGTAGCCAAGTCCGAGATTATTTTGCGTTTCTGCCCAATCACCAGGTAAAGCTTCTCTGGTGTAGACACTTAAAGCCGCAGTAGAAGCAGCGACGGCATTTTCGATGTTATCTGCCTTGTCTCCTTCAATTCTCTCCCTGTAGGCATTTGCGAGATTATATTGCGTCATCGCCCAATCTAGAGGCAAAGCTTCTCTGGTGTAGACAGTTAAAGCAGCAGTATGAGCAGCGATCGCATTTTCGATATTTTCTGCCTTGTCTCCTTGAATTCTATCTACGTAAGCAGCAGCGAGATTATTTTGCGTTGCTGCCCATTCTAGAGGCAAAGCTTCCCTGGTTCTGACGGTTAGCACGATTTCATAGCCAGTGATAGCAATTTCCAGATTGCTAGCTTTGTCACCCAAGGGGAATTGCTGAATTAGATTGCTAAAATCGATAATAATTACTGCTAGCTTTTCTACCTCATGTGCTTCTACTTTCCCCAGTGCTTTTGTCACCCAACGGCGCAATATTTCGGCTAACACTCCGTCGAGTTTGTCTGTATTCTTTGCCAGCAAGGGGTAAACAACCTGGGAATCACCTTTGCCGTCTGCGGTTGCTTGTAGTACCTGCATCAAGAATTGGTAATATGTCTGTATCTTCTCATCACTGAAAGATTGCAAATCTACTTTAGTATTTAGATTCAACGCTTCCCTTAGTTGCGTTGCCAAACCTTGCAACCAATTTGCTGTATTCTCATCCCCTTGCTGTGAAAACATCTGTGCTACTTCTTCTACCGTCTGCACAAAGCCAGCATCAAGTAATTCTTGGTTTACTGCTAAAATCTCCGCTTCTTCACCACTGGGAGAATCTAACAGGCTGCGAATAAGGTTGAGATAGGCTTGCTGACGCTGTTCGTTCATGGATAAGGGCGTGAGGCGCAACATAATCATGAGAATGATTCAACGCTAACGCCCTTAATTCCAGAAAAGTGTAGAATTTCATCACAGGTGATGTGTTTCCAGCAACGATCGCTCATCCCCCTACATCTACATTCAACAAAAAACTAGCTACTGAAGCTTATTAACTCAGATTTTTGCCAAACTTACTTCTTTTTTCTTTCATGATTTCCAGAAAGTCTGGATCGTCCTGAAAAATTCCAGCAAACTTCATGAGAGGGCTTTGAGAAGTAACTGGTTGTATCGGCACTGGAATCTGAATGATTTCAGCTTTAGCTAGACGCTGCTGTAACAACTGCTGAACTTTTTCGACTGCACCTTGTTTAGTTTCATCACTTATTTGGCAATCAGGAACTTCTAAGACAGTGGCTGTGGTAAAGCCATCAGCTCTACTTTCTAATAAAATATTCCAATTATCCACTTTTATTTACCTAGCGCAAGTTTAACAAGTTAAATTTAGAATACCTTCTAATTATACCGATTTTCAAAACCTAAGTATAGAATACTTAGTAAACATATTTTAAAGTAAAATTATGTGGGAAGATCCAGTTATCGAAGAAGTTTATCAAGCTAGACAATCTCATTCAAATCAATTTAATAATGACCTACAAGCAATTTATCAAGATTTAAAAGCACAAGAAAGAAAGAGCAAGAGAAAGTTTGTTTCTTATGTTCCAAAGTTATTGAAAGATGTTTCTTTGTAGAGACGTAGCATTGCTATTTCTCTACAAAGGTTTCGGGTAACGCAGAATTAATTTCTACCAGATGTCTAACGACTAACTAACAGCCTCAACTAACTTTTTGCGACTAGGACGCTTACGCTCTGATTTTTTCTTAAATCCCACAGCTTGAGCCTGATCACTATCTGAGCCATACTGTCCCCGTACAACTTCTTTCATAGCTAACACCGCATTGTGAAATTCCCACTCCGCTAATCGAGCCGCATCAGCCGCAGCACGGTATAAAGTTAGTTTCTCAACCTCGGCTTTTTGAGCATTTAACATTGCTTGATAAGATTCCTCTAACTTGCTCGTGGAAGCATCATCTCGGCTAGTTTGATAATTAGTGATCGTTTGCAAGCCGTGGAATGAATTAATATCTTGATCAATGGCAGGAGGAGAGAGGCGGCGGTTTGTGTTTTGCATGGCCGTTAATATACCCGTAGTGAACTATATATTTAGCGTGTCAATTAAGACATAAAAATGCTTGAGAAAATACACGTAATTAACGCCATCTGCAACTTAATTTTTGACACACCTTCCCCAAGACGCAAAGCCGCTAATCTCCAAGTACCCCTCAGAGGATGTTTGAAAAGTCATGATTTATGTATCAAATATTTATTAACCCACCCTATAGACGCGTATGATATTCTGCCCGTATGTATTGGCTACGGTGTACACACAAGTCACCAGTTTTATCTCAATACCCTTGAGATAATCCAGAAAACCCCCATTGTAGAGACGCGATTCATCGCGTCTAAAAAATTGATCCTGCAAAGCGACGCAATCACAAATTTTCCAGAGAATCTATAAATATAGTTTTGGGTTTGATTTTTAATCAAAGAGAGTCGATATTATTTTTCTATAAGACAATACATTATTAATGCAAAGCAATACATTGTGAATGCAAGCCCATACATTATTAATGCAAGGCGATACATTGTGAATGTAGCAAATTACATTTTATGTATAGCTATTGCAATTAAGAATCGCAACTGTAACAGTAATATAAATTGAGCTAAAATTGCCTTTGTGAAGAGAAATCGGTTTATACGCATAACCTTGCCGCCCTTCATAGGAAGCATAAACCTGCCATTGCGGCAAAGTTATGAGTAAAGTCACAAACAATTTTTTGATCAGCTTAAATCTGGTTTTTGAGTGACATGGTTTGTAAAATTCGTATTGCTATATCAGGAGAAATACCCAAGGCTTGATATAAATCGTTTAAAAAGTTTGTTTCTTCTTCAGTAACGTGATTTTCACTCAAAACCAAGTCACTGGCTACAGCAAAAGCCGCTTCTCGTAACTCTGGAGATAAAGATTCTTTCGCCAAATTAAATAGGGCATTAAAACCGTCTCGCCTGAGAATTATCAAAGTTTTCTCACACAACTGGGCGATCGCTTCTGTAGAGTAATTTCTCAAAGGCTTTGAGCGAGACAGTTCACAAGAGATAGAACGCTCTTGTTCATAAGATAAATAACCATCTGGCGCTGTTGCCAATAAAACGATAGCAACAAAAGCTTCTGTTGAACTGAGTACCTCTGGGGCTTGGTTTTCTCTGCCCAGGAATGTGTCTAATAAATTCATGATAGTCGCTCCTGGTTGGTGTCTCAATAGCGGTACAGTTACCCGTTTGTTTTTGGCTTACAGATAAGTCTGCATCGCTGTGAGACTTAACATAATTTAGTGTTCCCAGGATTTTTGTATAGCGAACACTAGCACCTAATGGGTTGCGACTAAAAGTATACCTTTAGGAGTGGATTTAATGTTCTCCTGTCTTCTCAATCGTTTCAATCACCGCCAAACCTATACCAGAAGCTGTAATCAACAGTACTACTGATAGCAAAAAGGCGCTGGTTAGCATCCGCAAGGCTTCATCGAAAAAAATATAGGTGGTCATTGCTTCACCTGCTGAATTCTGTGCTGCTAGTACTTTTTATTTCTCCACCTCCTGAGTCAGGAATTCCGTTGAGAAACTGCTAGCAATTGCATCTTAACAAAACTTTAGCTCTTTCAGTTTATGAAACAAAATATTTCTTTCTGAAGATTCGATGAAATTAGCCTAGATTTTGTTGCTTACAGTACTGAAAAATTTTTTATGAGAAGAATCAGCTATCTCTATCGCTCTTACTTTAGTTGATGGGGAGTAAAATAAAACACTTATATTCTGCAAATAGCTCTAAATCCTAATAAACAGGCATAAAATTCATAACAGCCAATTTTTAAGTTCTCAATCGCTAAAATACATAGCAGACATTTTGAGGAAATTTACTGATAAAACAAAACTTGTAGACCTTTGCTTTTACATCAGGTCAATTATGAGAAAGAATTAAGAATTTATTTACAAAATTTATATATTTTCAGTCTAAAGATGGAAGATTTTGTCAACGGTAAACTTTATTGATATTGTTTCTTGTGAATTATGCGGTGTTTTCTCCCCAACTCAAGCAAAAATAAAATCCATGATACAAAATGATACAAAATTAGTGACAACATCTGTTCCGGCTGTACCTATTCTGATTACAGGTGGTGCAGGCTTTATCGGCTCCAATTTCGTCCATCATTGGTATGAACAGTACCCAGGCGATCGCATAATTGTTTTGGACGCGCTCACCTATGCTGGTAATCGCCAAAATTTAGCAGATATAGAAGGAAAAGCAAATTTACGTTTTGTAAAGGGAGATATAGGCGATCGCGCCCTCATTGATCAGCTACTAGAGGAAGAAAAGATTCAGGCGATCGCCCACTTTGCAGCCGAATCTCATGTTGATCGCTCAATTGTCGCACCAGATGCTTTCATTCAGACCAATGTCGTGGGTACATTCACCTTATTAGAAGCTTTTCGCCATCACTGGACAAAACAAGGTAAACCTGCAAACTACCGCTTTCTCCACGTCTCCACAGATGAAGTTTACGGCAGCCTTGAACTAGATGATCCAGCTTTTACAGAAACAACTCCTTACGCACCCAACAGTCCCTATTCCGCCTCCAAAGCAGGTAGTGATCATCTAGCACGAGCTTATTATCATACCTACGGTTTACCAACCTTAATCACCAACTGCTCCAATAACTACGGCCCCTATCACTTCCCCGAAAAATTAATACCCTTGATTTGTCTAAATATTCTCTTAGGTAAACCTCTACCTATTTATGGAGATGGGTTAAATATCCGCGATTGGCTTTATGTTGCAGATCATTGCCGTGCCTTAGATATTGTGATTCATCAAGGTAAGCCAGGAGAAACCTATAACATTGGCGGTAATAACGAAATCAAAAACATTGACCTCGTTCAGATGATCTGTGAGTTAATGGACGAATTAGCCACTGATTTACCCGTTTCTCCCGCCAATAAACTAATTACCTTCGTCAAAGACCGCCCCGGACACGATCGCCGTTATGCGATCGATGCGACAAAAATCAAAACAGAATTAGGTTGGGAACCCCAACAAACAATCTCGACCGGATTACGCCACACCATCCAATGGTATTTAACTCATCGCCATTGGTGGGAAGCACTTTTACCAAAGGAGTAGGTCAAGATTGAAAGGGAAAAATCATGTTCACCAACTTTGAACAAACCATAGTTGATACAACAGCAGCTCGAATCAATTTAGTCAAAGCTGGTCACGGCCCGCCACTACTTTTATTACATGGCTATCCTCAAACTCATGTTATGTGGCATAAGATAGCCCCTCCCTTGGCTGAAAACTTCACCGTAGTCGCAACTGACCTGAGAGGATACGGCGACAGTTCTGCACCAGTAGGTATGCCCAATCACATCAATTATTCCAAACGGGTGATGGCGCAAGATCAAGTCGAGGTCATGTCAAAGTTAGGATATGAACAATTTTATGTTGTCGGTCATGACCGAGGAGCGCGAGTTGCTCATCGTCTGGCTTTAGATCATCCTCACCGCGTCAAAAAACTAGCCTTACTAGATATTGCACCCACCAATAAAATGTACAGGACAACCGATCAAGAATTTGCCACAGCTTATTATCATTGGTTCTTTTTGATTCAACCCGATAATTTACCAGAAACCTTAATCGGAGCCAATCCTGAATACTATCTACGCAACTGCTTAGAAAAATGGGGTAGAGATTTTTCAGCTTTTTATCCTCAAGCTTTAGCCGAATATATACGCTGCTTTTCTCAGCCTGCTGTAATTCATGCGACCTGTGAAGATTATCGTGCTGCGGCCACAATTGATTTAGAACATGATGAACTCGACATGAAACAAAAAATTCCATGTCCACTGTTGGTTTTGTGGGGTGAGAAAGGAATTATTGGGCGCAAATATGATGTGTTGGCAACTTGGCGAGAACGGGCAATTGATGTAAGCGGTCAGTCTCTACCTTGTGGACATTTTCTGCCAGAAGAATCTCCAGAGGAGACTTATCAAGCTATTTATAAGTTTTTAACTCACTGTTAATCCAGGGATTTTTGGGATTGGTAATGGGTAACTAACAAACGAGTTTTCACCTTTACCATCCCTCAGATCATCTAAACTGCGATCGCCATAGTAATGGTTGTAATGAAAACCACATCAAGCTGGTTTTAGCATCCTAGCGATAGAAAAATCCCACAGAGTATAAGTAACTAATTGTCACCCAAACAGCAGCGATCGCCATCACCGTCCAAGCAATAAGTAAAATGTAATAAATAAATTTTAATGATGGATTGTCAGCTACATCTTCTGCTAAGAAAGTAAAGGGTAGAAACCCAAACCGATTATATTTACGCAAATATCGCCCTGTTTCTGGAGCAATTCGAGTGGTGCATCGAGCAGATAAAGAATCGTTGAGCAAGCAGCCTACATTTAGGAATCGCTGTGCTAATCGAAAATCAAGCCGAGAACCAGGAACATTTACTTGTTTCTGAGTCACCTCCATTTGATGAGGCATAGCTACTGAAGCAAGCTGACAGACAATAGCAAGTACAATTATTCCCCGCACCAACCAACCATATAGCTCCCGCCTATTCAGCAACCATTGAACAAGCAAACCAAGTAAAGGAATCATCAACAGGTGTGCAGAGGTAACATGATAGCGAGATGCCCAAGCAGAATCGCCATGCCAAAACACAAAGCGACTGTAAGCAACTAAATGTAAGCCTACATTTATCCCTATCGTTACCAAATACCACTGTAAGAAGGGATGGAGTTTGCGCCATAGTAACACTCCGATTACAAGACATGGAATTAGTAGAGGATCATAGACAAAAATACTTTTTGCTGGAGACAGTAGTACCCCCAAAATACCTTCCGATGGCGGATTAATTAAAGGATAATCAGGTGGTAGATTAGGCAGCCCAGACCAAACAGGGTCAGTTGCTAATTGCTGTTGCTCTGCCATTTTGCCATTAATCCAGAAGCTTCCATAACGCAGATAGTCAACATAGCGACTGAGCAACATTATAGGTAAATATCCCCCAAGCCAAATGCCAATTGCTTTTACTACCTCTTGCCACTTACGGTTTTCATAGAAAACGCAACCGCTAAGAAACAGCAGGACAGTTAAGGCATGTAAGGTACTAGTAGTACGAATTAAAAGTGCCAGTCCTAAAGCCGCACCACTTAACACCGCAAGATAATTTTGTTTTTTCAATACATACGCTAAAGCAGCCGCATAGCCCACAACGACCAAAACCAGCAGTTGATTATTATGCTGAGGCGCTTGAGCATAATGCAAAACAGTAGTTCCTAGAAACAATATAAGACTACTAACCGCAGCAATCAGCGAGTCAAAATTAAATAATTTCAGCAACCAATAAGATGCCACCACCACGGCTGCGTTAATGGGTGCAAAGATCAAGAAAAGCACAGTCCATTGTCGCCATGTTTTAGAAGCGATCGCCGGAAAAACTTGATGTAACTGCTGTCCTACCCAGTCACCAGGCAACATCAGCATCGATTGTCCAACTTCATAGGCAATTACCCGTTTACCACCAGCCCCAATCACTCCAAATTGAATATCTCCCCTAACTTTGGCTTGATATCCTGGCGGTGGAGCAACTTCCTCTGTACCTGTCCACCAAGCATGAGCCATATTTAGCCTAAGAGTAGTGTCTAAAAACAACTCTCCAGGGACAACAACCATAGCCCACAACAAAGCAATCAGAGCCACCTTAACTATAGGATTTAAAGTTTTAGTTTTCATATTGTTTTGCAGGTTTCACCCAATGAAGATAAAGGTAAATGCTGAGTCCAACTAAAGTTACGCCTCCAAATAGGAATACCTGAAACGCAATAGCCGCAGCTACTGCCTGGGCTGGTTCATATCCAAATAAGCTGAGAGTAAATGTATAAGAAAACTGATATGTTCCTACAAATCCTGGGGCTGAAGGTAACAGCGTACTCAAACTAGTCACCCCCATCAGCACCAACATTTGATACCAGTTGAGCGTTACACCTACTGTTTTCATGATTGCCCAGAGGGTAAAGCCTTCTAATATCCAAATTCCCAATGTATATAACACCGCCAAAGAAAACCCGGCTCTGCGGCGGATGGAAATCCCTTGTTGGAAATTAGTTAGACGGTTAGCGATCGCAGGTGGTAAATAGGTAATTCCACGTTTTCCTAGATCAGTATCAACAAACAACATTCCCAGCACAATGCTGCCAAATAGCAACGCGCCTGTTGTTGTCAGTGTACTAAGAACAGGTTGGGTGACAAATAAGCGCCCTATCGCCAGACATACCACAACCGCCACTCCATCCAGCACCCGCTCTACTACAATAGAAGCGATGACTGCGGTTCGAGATAAACTATAGCGCCGTCCAGCAAAATCAGCCCGAAACAATTCTCCCAACCGGGCAGGTAAGAGTGTATTGGCCGCATAGCCTACCATCAAAGCACTGCCAACTTGCTTAAACGATAGCAACTTCAAGCTCTTCAATAATGTCTGCCAGCGAATAACCCGCCCTACCATATTGAACGCATAACAGCCCATAGCGACTAGCAGCCAAGGTAATTCAGCTTGGCTTAACACTGCATTTACCTGTGCCGCACTCGTCTGCCGAAACGCTAACCACAGAAAAATTACACCAATAAGTAACCCTATGATGCCGCGTAGCCACTGTTTAAGAGCGGTTGAGGTTTTCATATCAAAACTTATTTATTTGTGGGTAGTAAAAGCTGGGTAAGACAAGTAAATCATCCGCTTCATCTCCCGTCTTCCCCGCGCCACCGAGTCTAAAATTATCCCACAGGTGAGGCTAAGAAAAGCTAACACTGTCATAGATGCTGACAAAATTGCTGTAGGGAATCGTGGCACCAAGCCAGTAGCTAGATACGTTTCTAGAACAGGTAGGATCAGCAACGTTGCTATCAGCATCAAAATTACAAACCCAATACCAAAGAAAAGAGCAGGACGCACTTCTTTAAACAGAAGGATTGCAGTTCCTAAAATACGCCAACCATCGGTAAAAGTTTTTAATTTACTATTGGAACCGGGAGGACGCTCGCCGTACATTGTCGGCTCCTCCGTAAACGGTAGTTTTAATTCCAGTGCGTGTACTGTTAATTCAGTTTCAATTTCAAATCCGTTAGATAAAGCCGGGAAAGATTTGACAAAGCGTCGGGAAAAGATGCGGTACCCGGATAACATATCCTTTAATTCCGCGCCAAATAACATTCGCACAAAAGAAGTAAGCATCCAATTTCCACCCCGATGCCCTGGACGATAAGCACTACCTGTTTTACCCCGTCGAGTACCCACCACCATATCAAGGTTTCCCTTAACCAAACAATTGATTAGATGCGTTACAGCCTCAGTCTCGTAGGTATTATCGCCGTCTACTAAAACATAGATATCAGCATCAATATCTGCAAACATCCGCCGAACTACATTGCCTTTCCCTGGAACAGCTTCATGGCAGACAATTGCACCTGCTGATGTTGCCACTTCAGCCGTATCATCTGTAGAACAGTTGTTATAGACATAAATTTCTGAATCTGGAAGGAATTTCCGAAAATCAGATACGACCTGGGAAATTGTTAAGGCTTCATTGCGGCAAGGAATTAAAACCGCAATGCGATACTCAGTTAAATACATAGACTGCAAATTATCAGTCAACTTATGGAAAGATACCTGATTTTTCATAAAGTATTGATATACTAAAAACGCTGAATGCAGGACTTTTGCCCAGGCAAATAAAACTTCACCTGTTAATCTCTTAGCTATTTTTAAAGTAAATCTTCAACCAGCTTGTAGTATACCATTGATGATTAATGTGTTCATAATGAGAAACTTCTGAGAAAAAGACAGAGAACACCGCAAAAAAGTTATAGTTCTCTTTTTTAAATTTCTATAATCTGCTTTTAGTTTCAATCTTTTTTTAAAACATAGCTTGCCTCTGCAAATAAATTAACAATTTACGAGAAACTAATATTTTAGAATACCAGTTAAAGCTATATAGGTAAAGTTTAAACAAATGAGATTTACACAGTTACTTTAAAATTAAAGAAATGATGAATTAGAACTAACTGGCAATGTCAGTTTCCCTGGTTTTGGTTGAACATAGCTTCTTTAAAGTTTAATTTAACCCTAGTCCCTCAATGTCGCTTGATAAAAAAGTTAAGAGATTGTTGCTTTAAACAAAAGATTAATTAATGAAGTTAGGATTTAATCGGCTAAAACATAAAGGAAATATATTCTCCCATTAGCAGTGTCATGTGTTGGTGATGCTGAATAGACTAACCTCGATACCAAGACTACTAACAGTGAAATCTGCAAAAAATCTCTTGTCACATGGACACTTCCTCATCATCTGTAATGTCTTTTGTATAGATAAATACTTAGTGCTGAGATTACAGCATTTTTGCTTTTGTAATCCTTAACTGCGGCTAACACAGTGCAGTATTTCCCATCCGAGAATAAGTCAAAGCCGATGATAATGATAAGAATTTTCAATAAATTTGCTATTTTTACAGCCGACACAGCTAGCTATACTACCCCTAGTGTTGATTTTTCAACGCTTTTTCAGCCAAAACCATCAGCACAAGATTACCTTGACTTATAGATTAGGTTAAGAGAAACTAACTAATGACAGATGTGTTGACTTATAAAATTAATAATTTTTGTAAACTTTCTGAGATATTTATTTTGAGAGATGGAACATTAGTTAAAAAATGGCAAGTTTGTATCTAAGTAACAATGTTCCTAGAGCTATACACATAGCTTGCTGCTAAGGCAGTACAATTCAAGCGGACTTATTGCGGTTGGCTAAGAGTATGGAAACATTAGAATTCATTATCTATCCAGACGGTCGGGTACAAGAAACAGTCACTGGCATTGTAGGGGCTTCCTGTGCTGAGGTTACAGCAGCAATAGAAGCACAGCTAGGGCAAGTACTCACTCATGAGCCAACCTCGGAATTTTTCGCCACCCAGGTTCAGGAATCTAGCCTGGCAAATACGCAAACTACTTACAGCGATTGGTAAGTTCTCACAGCAGTTCATTGTCGTTGATTTACAACCACCATGTCACACTTTAGCCAAATTAAGACTCAGATCCGTAACCTCGAATCTTTACAAGAAGCGCTCACAGATTTGGGCATAGATTGGAAACCAGGCCCACAAGAAGTGCGCGGCTATCGCGGTCAGACCCATCCTGCGGAAATTACCATTGAGCAGGAAAATGGCTATGACATCGGCTTTAGATGGAATGGCAAAGAATATGAGCTAGTGGCAGACCTACAATATTGGCAACAAAATTTGTCAGTTGATGGTTTCTTACGCCAAGTTACCCAACGTTATGCTTACCAAACAGTAGTGAAAGAAACTGCTCGTGTAGGCTTCCAAGTCTCCGAACAGCAAAAAAATGAAGATGGTTCTATTCGCCTAGTTGTACAGCGCTGGAGTGCGTAATGGCTGATTTTCTGCCGTCGCCAGAACAAGAAGACAATCGTTCCGGTTTTGAGCCAGAACTAGGGGGTTTTTTGCGGGATGCCCCGGAGCGTTCTGGTTTTGAACCAGAATTGGGCGGAATATTGCGGCAAAAAGGTGTTTATGTTGACGAGATCACCTGTATTGGTTGCAAGCATTGCGCTCATGTGGCGCGGAACACATTCTACATTGAGCCTGACTATGGGCGATCGCGTGTAATTCGTCAAGATGGGGACGCGGAAGAAGTTATTCAAGAAGCAATTGACACTTGTCCGGTTGATTGTATTCATTGGGTTGATTACACCGAACTCAAAAATTTAGAAGAAGATCGTAAATTCCAGGTAATTCCTGTTGTTGGCTACCCAGTAGACCATGCAGTTGCAACTACCGAAAAGCGGCGGCGAAAGCAAAAGTCAAAAAATAAAAAATCCCGTTATTAAAATAAAAAATTAACTCCATAAAAGTAAAAGGACTGTTCATAACAGCCCTTTTATTTTTGTGATTTTTTAAGTTTCAATTTATAGCCATAAGGTGATACGCACCTAAATCAAATATTCTTGCGTCAGGGCTGTCCATAGTCAAGAGTCCAGAGTCAAAGGCTAGCTTGGACTCTGGACTTTTGACAACCTGAGTGCGAAATATACAATTTAAATGCGTAACAGCTTAGCCAGATAGATTAGGACATCAAGCAAGGCTTTCAAATCTGTCAACAGACAACCGTCAACAGCTATAGCATCAATCCGGTATGCACCTTTGATGATTACTCCTGAGCCTAAACTCGTTTCATGCCCTTAACTAAGTTGAATTTAGCTGTATTTTATTTAAGATTCAAAGGGTCATGTTGTGACAACAACTTTTCTACTTTCGCCTCATCAATGCGCGCAGCTAATCTTCTGGCTTCATGCAAATCTCTAGTGGTTTTAGCTAGAGTAAAAGTTGAACCAACAGAGAAAGCCAAACCCATACTCATAAAGCCTTTTACCCAGTTATCTACAGGTAAGTTGGCAATTCCAAAACTGGTCATAGAAATAGAAATCAAAAAAGCGGCCCATGTTTGAATAACCCAAGCCGGACTATCTTTCTGAGTCCCAATAGTTTGCATATTTTCCACCTTTGATAAAATTTCTTAAGAATAATTATGTGTGTTTTTTAATGTTCCATCGGTTGTTGAATGTTTAATAATTAACGTGAGTTCGACGAATTTCAAAAACCCCTCTCCAAACCTCTCCCCTGCAAGGAGAGAGGCTTCAAAACCCTAATTTGTCCTTGATATTTCGGAATATCTAAGCCCCTCTCCACGTCGGAGCGAAAAGTCTGGGCGGAGGTTTCCTCCGATGGCTTCGCCAACGCTAAGAGCGAACAGAACTTTTCAAGACAGAGGGGTTTGGGGAGAGGTCATCGAACCGACGTTAATAATTAAGATTAAACTTGATTATATTGATTACTAGATTCACTAGTTTTTATACTCAATCCACTTTATTAACTGGACTCAGAAAGGTAATTTTTAACTAATAAAAATAAGTAAAAACTGGCACAGCAACTGTACCAGTTTTAGGATTGTCATCAATCTCTAGTTCATATTCTCAAAGTTTCAGTTTTGACTAAGCTAATGCGTGCCTAAATTGCATAACTACTAATAAGGGTTGTTGACTGTTGACTGTTAACGGTCAACAGCCTTCATGATGGATTATGCAACTTAAAAGCAGAATAGCTTATTCAGTCTCTGGAAAGGTTTGTACCTTGCCATCTGGACTGAGAAGAACCCGAATCCTTGTCATTTGCCCAGAGCGATTAGCAGAAACAAAGGGTTCTCCAATCGCAGGCATCCCAACTAGATCAACATAATCTCTAGCTGCCTTGCCTAAAGGTAAAATCCGCTCAATTGAGCCATCTACACCCAGCATGACGCTATACTCTAGGGTTTGTGCAAAGCCTGAGGGTGGTTGCCAACGCTTTTTGAAAAACTCCCTGGCTTCTGCTACCTGTGGTGTATCAAATAGTGTGCCAGTGTTACTCGTAGCAATGTCACCAGACGAAGCTGTCTTGGGTTCACTTCTCGAACCATCTATTAATGAACTAGTGTCAGCTAACTCTGGGGAAGTATTGACTCTACTTCTTGCGGCTTGTGAGGTTACTGGTGAGTAGACCTGAGGAATTGCATTGTTAGGTATGGTAGCTAGTGGTGGCGGTACTGGTGGGATACCAGATGAAATATTACCTGTAGAGGTAGATAATCTGGGGGGTAAATTCCGCTTGAGAGTAACCCCTGCTGAGTTAATTCCCCCTGAGGGATTTGGTTGAATGGCAACTTGTTGCCCAGGTATAGTAATGCCTGGATTGCCAGAGATTGGTGGAATGTTTGTCTGTGGTATATTTGATGTCTGTTTTGAGGTTACAGAATTGGGAGGTAAAGCAGAATTACCTGGGAAACTGGTGTCAGGAGATATGAGGGGAGTTGTCGGTAAACCAGTATTGGGAGGTGGTGGTGGAGCCGAACCTAAAGGTAAAGACAACGAATTATTTGCAGGGGCTAGTTCAGATTGAGGAGCAGGAAAATTAGGTAAGGTTGGTTGTAAAGCTATTTGTTCATCGTTGGGATTGTTGTTTGTCGCTGTCTGCTGCTCTTTTTGTTTGGTGTTATTAGCATATTGCCAAGTTAGAGGCGTTAAACCTAAAGCTAATACTAATACGGCAGCAACAGAAGCCCAAGCTGGGAAAGGGACGACAGAACTAGTTTTATTGAGAGATGGTAATGCCATTACGTCGGTTGAATATTCATCTAACGCTGTTGCTAGATCGAACAGTTGCAGCAAACTTAGTTGAATAACATAGCCAGATGCTTGATTAGCTAAGGAACCAAGAAATAAATTGTGTGTTAAATAATCGCCCGGTTCTAAATAGATTTTTGTCCCTGGTATTTGGGGTATAAAAGATTTTGTGGTTTTAGATAAGAGTGAAGCTTGATGAAAATCTGTTAATTCTTCAGTAGATACTTTAGTTGAATCTTCGAGTTCAGAGACATTAAAACGAAAACTATCTGGGGGTTGTTGGAGAAATTGCTGTACGTAAGTGGTGACAGCATCACATAGGGCTTCAAGTTGGTCGCGATCGCCTCGAATGGGTACTCTGTTTTCTTCGGGCAATTGCGGGTCATCAAAGCGCAACTCAAAGGTTAAGTGTCTAAGTACTGGTTTCCCCATCCAACGTGACAAAGGGGAGCTTTGCGCCAATACTTCTAGCGTACAAGTAGGTGGTGTGTAGCGACGAATGACAGAATTAGATAGAGGCATGGCAGGAACTGCAAAGGAGATGTTTTCAAAATTTTGCGGAACGGTCGATGAGTGCTAGCCAAAGACGGCGGTGTCCACCAGGAGCGCTATAAAACAGCAAATCCACAAGTAGTTTCAGCGCTAGGTTAGTTAGTAAATCCGTCGAGATTTGCTCGTCCTCTTCCATCCGCTCTTGGTAGGTGTTGCAGAAAGCATCTATGTAGTCTCCAAGTAAAGCAGCCTGATGAGGTTCCCGATTTTTTTCCGCCATTTGTTCTAGTAGACCCACCGCACGACGAATTAATTCCTGGTGCTGTTTGGCGAGGTAGCAGATGATGAGAACAAGCGATCGCGCTTCTTCTACATCCAGCTTTTTCCGCCCTCCTTGACCTTTGCGTAGAGGGTTTGACTGACGCAAGCGCCATAAGGCTACGCGGTCTGGCACTTTCGACTCCAGATTCAGGCTGGTTGCCGCCGAGAGCATAGCCTCAGAGCCAATTCCCGTCAGGGTTTCCAGTGCCAACAGTACCAAGTCTAACTGAGTTTTGATGTTGTCCCATTCAACAACATTTGGAGTTGGGAGTTTAATTAAGTCCTCCCATTGGGAATTGGGAGTGGCTGGATCAGCGGCCGATTGCATAACTTTAAGCATAGGTGATCAGGCTGGTAGGGGCTGTTGCTGTTACCCATTTTGAAACCAGACTCTGAATAATTAGAGTTGGTTTCCTCTAAAAGAGGCAGGAAGAAGGAGGGAGGAGCAGCAGGGGACAGGGAGAGAAATTTTTACTCGCCATTCAGAACTCACCACTTCCTACTCCCTTGTTCAAGTCAGAATGTGAAAAAGTTTGAGTATGAGTCTTTGCTTGATTCTTAACTGCACTATCTTTTCTGAACTTTGGTAAACAGCAATTGTCACTGTCTTACTCTACTTGATGAAAATTTATTTTCAACAGTGTAGAAAGTGAATTGTCATGGTAAAATATACTTAATTATTATCTCCTAATTAAGTACTTAAGTATAAATAAATATAATCAGAAAATCTAATGTCTAATTATTAACAATAAGCTTCATCAAAGAATGAATAATTAGATACTCGTGATTCAATTAGGACGTTAGTCAAATTTATTGATACAGGCTTAATAAATAAAATTCATCAAAGAAAGGAATGCGCGTCTAAATTGCATAACTACTAATGAGGGCTGTTGACCGTTGACAGTTAACCGTCAGCAGTCAACAAACTATACAAGTGACGATGTAATTAGGACTTACGCACCCAGCTTGTCTGTTGAGACTAGGTGTAAGGGTATAGGATGGAGGGGTTAAAGCAGAATTTCATAATTTTTCATTTGAAAACCCAGTCCCTAATCCCCAGTCCCTTTTACGAAATATGCGCGACTGTCACCCCACTACCACCGTCGGATTGTTCTGCTGGCTCGTGACGGCTAACTCTAGGGTGTTGTTCTAAAAAGGCGTGGACACCTTGACGGAGTTTGCCAGTACCATGTCCATGAATAATCCAGATTGGGCCAGTTGCTTCAGAAATGGCTTTGTCTAAAATGTATTCGGCATCTGCTACCCGTTTACCTCGTAAATCCACAGTATTTTTGGAGGTACGAATTGCTAAAACCGGTTGGGCTGGTGGGGGTGGAGTAACTGGGGCTGGCTTCGCTTTGGTGATTGGTTCAGGTTTTTGACCATCGAGAGATTCGATATCTTCTAGCTTCACCGTCATTTTCATAATGCCAAAGCGGACTGTTAACTCACCATCTTCATCTGGGGCGGTTAACACATCGGCTGTTTGACCAAATTGGGAGATGCGAATGCGATCGCCTATTTTGGGTACAAACCCCGGTTTTGCCTTTGGTGGTGGTGCTGGTTGATATTTTTGGGCGATTTGATTGAGGTTGTTGGTTGCTTGCTGGGCATCTTGGGCTGTGGCTGTACCTTGCTGCAAGCGGCGAATTACTTTGGCGATTTCACCTTTGGCTTGGGTAATGGCTTGTTGTACCGCTACTTCCTGGGAAGCCCGCAGAGACTGTTCTCGCTCTTGTAATGCCGCCGCTTTGTTAGATACTTCTTTATACAAGCGTTCTGCTTGTTGTAATATTTTCTGTGCTTCTGCGGCTTTGGTTTCCTGGCGACGACGTTGGGCTTCTAAGCCAGCAATTACCAAGTTCACCTCGTCACTGGCTTCTCCCACTTGGGTTTTTGCCTGTTCTACCACTTCCGCCTTTAATCCCAAACGTAGGGCGATCGCTAAAGCATTGGAACGTCCAGGAATACCCCACAACAAACGATAGGTAGGCGACAAAGTAGCATCATCAAATTCTACGGAAGCATTTTCAAAACGCTGATCTTCATATTTCAGGGCTTTTAATTCGCCAAAGTGAGTTGTAGCCACAGTTAGCTGGGCATGATCGGCTAGATATTGTAAAAGGGCGATCGCTAAAGCACTCCCTTCCGCCGGATCTGTACCTGCGCCAACTTCATCGAGTAAAACTAGGGATTGGGGATGAGATTCTTCCCTGTCCCCAGTACCCAGTCCCTGTTCCCCAGTCCCTAAAGCATTTAAAATCCGGCTAATCCGGCGGATATGCCCAGAAAAAGTCGATAAACTTTGTTGTAGGGATTGTTCATCGCCAATATCTGCTAATACTTGGTCAAACCAAGGAATTTCCACTGGTTCACGGGCAGGAACGAATAAACCCACCTTGGCCATTAAGGCTGCCAGTCCCAGGGTTTTTAATGTTACTGTTTTGCCACCAGTGTTAGGCCCTGTAATCGTCACTACCCGGATATGGGGGCTGATTAACAAATCCACCGGAATCACAGCATGACCTTGTTCGTGCTGTTGTTGCCAAACCAACAGGGGATGGTGTAACTGCCGCAAGGTAATGATTTCTTGTTCCTGGCGGTCAATAAATCTAGGGGGATTGGCTTTGAGCCATAAACTATATCTGGCTCTAGCAGTTGCCATATCCAAAGTCGTGACAATTGCTAATAACCGTTCTAAATCAGGTTTAACTGCTGCTACTTTTTCCGTCAATGCGCGACGAATCGCTTCTTCTTCGGCTTGCTCTTTTCTAATTGTCTGCCGCAGTTGGTTACCCATCGGCACAACAGAATTAGGTTCTATGTATAACGTCGCCCCACTGGTTGAGGTGTCATGAACAATACCGGGAATAGCATCCTTCTGTGGTGCTTTGACGGGAATAACAAAGCGATCGCCTCTTTGGGTAATCAGTTGTTCCTGAACCGCGTTAGATTTTACTTGTAAAATATTTTGCAGCTTTTGGGTAATCTGACTCCGCAATTTCCGCAATTCTGTACGGATGTCACCTAATTTCGTGCTGGCACGGTCTGTTACTTGCCCCCGTTCATCAATACAGCGATGTATTTCCTGTTCTAGTTCAGGGTAAGTGCGTAACTCAGCCACCAACTCAGTTAAAATTGGTATATCTTCTTGGTTATCAATTATACGTCGTAAATTTCTAGCACCTGCAAGAGTAGTAGCGATCGCCAAAAGTTCATCTCCAGCCAAAATCCCTTGCAGTTCTGATCTTTCCAAGGAATCACCAATATCTTGGATACCCTCAAAAGATAAACCGCTTGCCAGACGACTTTCCAGTTGATAAACTTCTTTTGTCTGTTCTAACAACTGCTCACTTGCTGCTTGAGATGCAGGAATTTGCAGATGAAGAGATGCGATCGCCCCCAGTTTAGTTGCCGCAAATGTAGAAAGATGCTGACAAAGGCGATACCATTCCAGTAGTTCTAAAGTTTCAGATTGAATCAAGGCTGCAACATCAAATCTGAAGTGATCGTAACAATTCTAGCCTTTCCATAGCCAATTATTAAAGGTAAAAATGAATTAAGTGTCATTTGACCGTTAACAGTTAACAGTTGTAATTTTCCCTTGATTCAAATAGATAAGGACTTACGCACTAAACTAAAAAACTCTTCTGAGGGTGGTCAATAGTCCACAATCCAAAAACCCTGATTTTGACTATTGACTATTGACTATGGACTATTGACAAAAAAAACAGAAAATTATTAACACTGCGTAAGTCCTGTATATCTAAAAAATTAGCCATCAATAAAAAAAATCGCTGCAAACTCCCTCACAATTTGATACCCTAGCTAGAACAGAATTGAGAAAAGTTAACAGCGTGGAAATTCAACTTGGGCGGGGAAAGACGGCTCGTAGAGCATATGGCATTGATGAAATTGCTCTAGTCCCTGGTAACAGAACACTCGATCCGAGTTTAGCCGATACTCGGTGGAAAATTGGCAATATCGAGCGAGAAATCCCGATTATTGCCAGTGCAATGGATGGGGTTGTTGATGTCAAGATGGCGGTACGTTTATCGCAGCTAGGGGCCTTAGGAGTTATTAACTTGGAAGGCATTCAAACTCGTTATGCTGACCCAGAGCCGATTTTAGATCGGATTGCTTCGGTCGGCAAAGATGAGTTTGTCTCTTTAATGCAAGAGCTTTATGCCGAACCCATCAAACCAGAATTAATTACCAAACGTATTCAAGAAATTAAAGAACAAGGTGGGATTGCAGCTGTTAGTGCTACTCCAGTAGGAGCCAGCAAATATGGTGAGGTAGTAGCCCAAGCTGGGGCAGATTTATTTTTTATTCAAGCTACGGTAGTTTCTACCGCCCACTTGTCACCAGAATCCGTAGTACCTCTAGATTTGGCTGAATTTTGCCGTTCTATGCCAATTCCCGTAATTTTGGGTAACTGTGTGACATACGAAGTCACCTTGAACTTGTTAAAAGCTGGAGCGGCGGCTGTCTTAGTAGGGATTGGCCCTGGTGCAGCTTGTACCTCTCGTGGGGTATTAGGTGTAGGAGTACCCCAAGCAACGGCGATCGCTGATTGCGCCGCCGCACGAGATGATTACTATCGGGAAACAGGCAATTATATCCCCATTATCGCTGACGGCGGTTTAATTACTGGTGGTGACATTTGTAAATGTATCGCTTGCGGCGCTGACGGCGTAATGATCGGTTCTCCCTTTGCCAGAGCCGCCGAAGCCCCAGGAAGAGGCTTCCATTGGGGCATGGCAACACCTAGCCCTGTATTACCCCGTGGCACCCGGATTCGCGTCGGTACAACCGGTACTCTTGAGCAAATATTAACCGGGCCAGCCGGGCTAGATGATGGTACTCATAACTTATTGGGAGCCTTAAAAACTAGCATGGGTACATTGGGAGCAAAAGATATTAAAGAAATGCAGCAAGTTGAAGTTGTGATTGCTCCTTCTTTGTTAACAGAGGGAAAAGTTTACCAAAAAGCTCAACAATTAGGTATGGGTAAATAAAGGGAATAGGTAAAAAGGAATAGGGAATGGCTAATGATTAATTAGAAATAAATTTTTTACTATGCCTTCTACCCTATTCCGGATTACCAACTTTAAATTATTCAGAAATTTTTTCCAGACTCTTAAACAACCACTGGAAAAATCACATATGTCGCCTACAATATATATAGCGGAGACGCATGTTTCCGTTCACTCCTCACACCACACTCCGCCCGGACTACTGTTCGGGCGGTTCCTTATGTATTACATAAATTCTTTAGCTTCTTTGCAAATGTACATCCTTGTGTTTTGGGCAGTTGTTTTTGCTATGGTAGAATTTTCACGAAAGTCAGAAATATAATTGGCAAAGGTTTTTAGGCATGTCAGCAGCCGCACAAGTTACAGATTCTACTTTTAAGCAAGAAGTACTCGACAGCGATGTACCAGTTCTGGTTGATTTTTGGGCCCCTTGGTGTGGCCCTTGCAGAATGGTCGCTCCTGTTGTCGATGAAATAGCTCTACAGTACGAAGGTAAAATAAAAGTGGTGAAAGTCAACACTGATGAAAACCCACAAGTTGCAAGTCAGTACGGCATCCGCAGCATCCCCACGCTTATGATTTTTAAAGGTGGGCAAAAAGTCGATATGGTAGTCGGTGCGGTGCCTAAAACCACATTATCTCAAACCCTAGAAAAGCATCTGTGAAACTCAATCAGTAGTAAGCTCTTGTTGAGCTATCTATTTTCATTAAGTTTAGGTAAACATTTGTTCAATGTCTTATGAGGTGCAGATTCTAGCGCCTCATAATTTTTCTATTGGACGAAATAAATATATGTCACCATTGATAAACTAATCAAATTTTTCTAGTTGAGAGGTGACCCTAAGCTATTACTTTGAGATGTGATGGGAATCCGATTTATTCGTAAAATTGCACACGAAAATTAGGTAGAATGTAATGCCATTGTGGTGGCATCTATCATGACCTCATCTGCGTCGTTTGAAACATTTGAGTCTCTCCAAGCCGATCTTGCTGAACTAATCGATCGCTTACCGACATTAAAAAATCGGCAACTTATTTATAATGCTTTGGCAACAATAGTCCGTTTAGCGGACAGCGATATTGAACGTCTTGATTGGAAAATATTATCTGCGGCTTTAGCAGATATGGAACGAGGCTTCCAATTATTTTATGATTACCGACACGTCCGTAAAGTAACCATATTCGGTTCGGCTCGTCTATTACCACAAGCCCCAGAGTACCAAATGGCAGTGGAATTTGGCCGTGCGGTGACTCGGATGGGATTTATGGTGATGACCGGAGGTGGTGGTGGTATTATGCAGGCTGGTCATGAGGGTGCAGGACGAGAAAATTCCTTTGGGTTGAACATTCACCTACCTTTTGAACAGCAAGCAAACCCCATTATTGAGGGTGATCCCAAGCTAATTCACTTTAAATATTTCTTTACCCGTAAGCTTTTTCTCCTCAAGGAAAGCGATGCTATAGCTTTATTTCCTGGTGGGTTTGGTACTCAAGATGAGGCATTTGAGTGCATGACTTTAAGCCAGACAGGTAAATTTGGCCCTGTACCAGTGGTTTTAATAGATCATCCTGGCGGTGATTATTGGCAATCTTGGAGTGAATACATCAATCAGCATCTAGTGAAAACAGGTTTGGTAAATCCTGAAGACCCCAGCCTGTACACCGTCACAGATAGTTTAGAAGTAGCCTGTGATGCTATAACCCGCTTTTATCAGGTGTATCACTCCTGTCGCTATGTGGGTGATAAGCTGGTAATTCGCTTAACCCAAGAATTATCAGATGCTGAGATTGAGCAACTAAATGCTGAATTTAGCGACATTCTCGTCCAAGGAAAAATTGAAAAAAGTGAATCTTTACCTCAAGAAAACCAAGATGAAACTGCGGGACTACCTCGCCTCGTTTTATCCTTCAATCAACGGGACTTGGGACGTTTATATCAGATGATTGCGGTAATTAATCAAATGGGTATTTCTGCTACCAAAGAGCAAGTACATCCAGAGAGGAAATAGTTTTTGGTAATGGGTAATTGATACCTAATACTTAAATATTGTCCAACTTACTTTGAGAGGAGAAAAAAATACCAGTTATGATAACTCAATGCTGATGAACAGCATAAAGCGCGTATATTAGCACAGGAAACAATATATTACAGTCATAAGTGGGGAGTGAATCATGCTGGAATTGTTGAGTTCGGGTTTGGTTTCTATCTGGCTGGAAATGGCTGGTGTGCAAATCAAGCCTGCGGATGCTTTAGATGCACTAACTTGGCAAAGTAGCCCAGGCTTGGTTATTGCACCTGATCCGAATCCAGCAGGAATTAATACAGTCAAGGAATATCTGAAGGGATTAGTCACGACAAAATTAATTGCTCAGAATTTAGCAGAAAGCCAAGGAATTTGGTTGCAGTCAGGGCCGATGTTGATGGCTAATCATCAAGGAACTACACCTCTGCCGGCAGCTTCTCTCACTAAAATTGCTACTTCACTGGCGGCTTTTACTACTTTCGGCCCAGAACATCAATTTGAAACGACGATCGCCACCAATGGTTCAGTTGTTAATGGCGTATTACAAGGTGATTTAATCATTAATGGCGGTGGTGACCCGATGTTTGTTTGGGAAGAAGCGATCGCCCTGGGTAATACGCTCAATAAAATGGGAATTAAGCAGGTAAAGGGAAATTTGGTAATTACAGGCAATTTCGCCATGAATTTCCAACGCCATCCCCTATTAGCTGGGCAAATGCTCAAACAATCACTAAATTCTAAAACCTGGACTCGTCCAGCAAATTATATACATTCCATTATGCCCAAGGGGACACCAAAGCCCCAGGTAGCTATTAAAGGCACAATCAAATTTGCCGCCCAGCCTAACCCCAAACAAACTTTACTAGTGCGTCACCGTTCCTTACCCTTGAAACAATTAATCAAGGAGATGAATGTTTATAGTAATAATGAGATGGCGCAGATGTTGGCAGAAGCAGTGGGAGGCCATGCTGTAGTCCAAGCCAAAGCTGCCAAACTAGCAAGAGTACCAGAAACAGAAATTCAATTAATCAATGGTTCGGGACTTGGCCCGGAAAATCGCATTTCTCCCAGGGCGGCTTGTGCGATGTTGATGGCGCTGCAACATGAAGCGGCTGCGGTTCAACTGAATCTAGCGGATTTGTTTCCCATTGCTGGCTTTGACCGCCGAGGCACAATGCACTCTCGACATTTGCCGATGGCTACTGTGATGAAAACTGGGACTTTGCGCGATGTAAGTGCTTTAGCTGGAGTTGTACCCACACGCGATCGCGGTTTGGTTTGGTTCGCTATCATTAACCGTGGCCCTCAAATTGGCGCTTTCCGTCAACAACAAGACAAACTTTTACAACGTCTAGTACAGCAATTACAAGTAGCCCCCAGTACACCCACAGCCCTTACCCCCCATTCACCTAAATCTTTACCCGATTTGGGGAATACTAACCGCAGTGAAATTGTGTATGGCGGCTAGTAGCGTAATTCGTAATTACGCTGTTGTGAGGGTTATAGACATTGCCGATAAACGTGTATTTACACCGCAACTAGTATCACTACACGAAATTAAACAGGTACTTCGCTGAAGCATTGGTGATTGTGGTAATTACAGTCACTATGCTTTAGATTTCTAAATTCATGCGGTGATTTGCTATGCGGGATCTCAAACTTACTCCGCGCAGGTTGAGGTTGTTTCTACTAATACTGTTGGTAACAGGTGTATTTTTCCGCTTTTTTCATCTCGACTACAAAATTTACTGGCACGATGAAGCCTATACATCTATGCGGGCGGCGGGCTTCACACGCCAAGAGATAGACCAAGAAATTTTTCAAAATCACATCATACCAGCACCATATTTACTGAAGTTTCAGCGATTGAAACCAGGAAGCACTGTAGTAGATACAATTAACTCACTAAAAATTGAAGACCCACATCATCCACCACTTTATTTCTTAATGGCTCGCTTTTGGATGCAGATGTTTGGCAGTTCTCTCACTGCGTCCCGGACATTGCCCGCTTTACTGAGTTTGTTGGCGTTGCCATTAATGTATGCTTTGGGGCTGGAGTTATTTGCTTCTACTACAGTGGCTTTGTTCGCAACAGTGCTGTTAGCTTTGTCTCCCTTCGATATTCTGTTTGCTCAGACAGCCAGACAGTACAGCTTACTAACAGTAGCAGTCATTGGGAGCAATTTTTTATTATTACGGGCTTGGCGCTTACCTACTTGGCAAAACTGGAGTTTGTATACTCTCAGCAACATTATAGGCTGGTACACCCATCCTTTTTTTGTTCTAACGGTAGTTGCTCAAGGAAGTTATGTATTTTTAGGGCGGACATTTCAGCCAGAAAATAGGCAATCGTCTAGAAATAATGTCATATATTTTGTATTGGCGATCGCTAGCTCGCTTATTTTATATCTTCCTTGGTTAGTAGTACTAGTCACTAACCGCCAACGGGCATTAGAAACCACAAATTGGACTGGAGATAAAGTTGATATATGGTATTTATTAAAACTATGGCTGGTTAGTTTTAGTTCTTTATTTTTTGACTTAGACTTTGGTTTTGACACTATCTGGAACTGTACCCGTTCTTCTCTACTGAAACTAGCCGTTATTGCATTAATAGCTGGGGCAATTTATTTAGTATGTCGCCAAACCAAAAGAGCAACCTGGTTATTTATTATTACTACAATTCTCGTTCCTTTCCTCAGTTTAGCTTTACCAGATTTACTATTAGGGGGCAGGCGCTCTACTGTCAGCCGTTACTTGATATCTTCCTATCCTGGTGTGCAACTTGCAGTTGCTTATTTATTAGGAACTAAAATTACTTCCCATCGTTGGCTATGGCAAAGTGTAACTCTACTTATTTTCACAGGTAGTATCGCATCAGCGACTGTTAGTGCTTCTGCACATACTTGGTGGAGCAAGGATTTAAGCTATTATAATTTTGAAATAATTAATCGTATTAATGGTAGTTCCTCACCAGTGATAGTCAGTGATATTGGAGATGAATACACCAACACTGGTGATCTAATTGCCCAAAGTTATTCACTTCAAGATCATGTACGATTACTGCTCTTAACTCAGCCTACTAATTTAGAAAATGCTAATTTAAATCTTTTCCTTTCCCAAAATAATCAATTATTGACATTTCGTCCATCACAACAAATTTTGGGGGCTTTAAAACAAAATAAAAATCAGGTTCTTCCAGTGTTTGAGCCTGGAAGACTTTGGCAAATAGAAAAATACTCCGACTCAAAAAATTAATTCAAAATTAATTTTTGCTTTAGTAATATTTAAAGGTAAAAAAAACCTAAAACCCATAACTGGCAAGCATATTGGACATTCTTAGCTAGCCCTTAGTGAACATCGCCTGTTCAAACACCAAGCTAATATGTATGTGAAAAATATCCGGCACACAGCCTGAGGTTTGGCATGAAAGTAGCAGTCTTCAGTACAAAAGCCTATGATCGGCAGTTTTTAGAAGCTGCAAATGCTCCAAAGCAACATGATTTGGTGTTTTTTGAACCCCGTCTCAATCAAGATACCGCTATTTTAGCCGCCGGATTTCCGGCGGTTTGCGTATTTGTACATGATCAAGTTGATGCAGCTACTTTAGAAATTCTTGCTTCACGGGGAACTCGCTTGATTGTCCTCCGTTGTGCAGGTTTCAATAATGTAGATTTAAAAGCGGCTAATAAGTTGGGCGTTACTGTAGTTCGTGTTCCCGCCTATTCACCCTATGGTGTAGCCGAACACGCAGTAGGTTTGATTTTGAGCCTCAATCGCAAAATTCACCGTGCTTATAATCGCGTCCGTGAAGGTAATTTTGCCTTAGATGGACTTTTAGGCTTTAACATCAACGGACGCACGGTGGGAATTATCGGTACTGGTAAAATCGGTTTGATTTTGGGACGAATTATGAAAGGGTTTGGCTGTCGCATACTCGCCTATGATGTGTACCGCAACCCAGAAATGTCAGCATTAGGGGGGGAATATGTAGAATTACCAGAACTATTTGCCAATTCTGATATTATTTCTCTCCATTGCCCCTTGATGCCGGAAACACATCACTTAATCAACGCACAAGCAATCGAGCAGGTAAAGCCAGGGGTAATGTTAATCAATACCAGCAGAGGTGCGCTCATTCATACCCAAGCTGTAATTGAAGGACTCAAGACTGGCAAAATCGGTTCTTTGGGTGTAGATGTTTATGAGCAGGAATCAGAATTGTTTTTTGAGGATTTATCAGGGGAAATCATTCAAGATGATATCTTCCAACGACTGACAACATTTCCCAATGTACTTATCACAGGACACCAAGCATTTTTTACAGAAGATGCTTTACGTAACATAGCAGAGACAACCTTAAATAACATTGCTGATATTGAACAAGGTCGTTCTTGTCCCAATGAAATCCGTTATCAACCAGAAGTAGAAGCTAAGGTTTTAGTTAGTTGAGTAGGAGTATAGGGGTATAGGGGTATAGGGGTGTAGGGGTGTAGGGGTAGAAATTTTGAAAACCCTTACCCTCTTACCCCCAGTCTCAACAGACAACCTGGGTAAGTAAGTTTTCATAAAATATTTCAACCCTTGTGATAACTACTCATATCATTGGCGATAATGCCAACTAAGTTTAAGCTGTTTAAAATCTCCACGGCTTGAGTTAGTTCAGTTTGTGTTACCCAACCAATACGCCCTACCATCATAATTCCTTTGCAGTAGGAGGCAACAATTCTGCCATCGACTGTGCCTAAAATGGGTGGAGCATCTATCAATACTAAGTCGTAGGTTTCTTCAAATAATTCAATTAAATCTTTCAATCGCTGAGAACTGAGCAATTCTACCGCGTCTTCTGGTGTTGGCCCCGCAGTCAAAATATCAATGGAAGGGTGAATTGGCTGGATATACTCTTGAACTTCGGTGTTTGTCTCATCAAGAAGTAGTAAAGATAATCCCCAGTCGTTTGATAGTTGGAGAATTTTGTGGAGTTTAGGCGATCGCAAGTTAGCATCAATTAGTAGCACCCGTCTGTGCATATGAGCTGCACTAGCCGCTAACCCCATCGCTAAAGTTGTCCTTCCTTCCCCTGGTAGCGCTGAAGTTACCATCACAGACTTACAAGGGACAGGATACTTCAATATTTGTGTGTTTTGGTAGACCATATCCAAAGTTTCGTGGCAAGGTAGCCAAGAATTACCTGCTTCCTCAGACTCGCCTAAGTTGCGTCCCCCAAGCCAAGATAAATTGGGAAGGCGTTTTTCCATCGTCTGGGGTGCTAACTTCGGTACTGTCCCCAGTAATCTTAGGTTGCTCACTTTCTGCAAATCTTGTGCAGAATGAATAATCCGATGACGCATTCCCCAAATCAGCGCCAAGACAACACCCAAAATCGGCCCAGCAATCATACCTGCAAATACCAACCAGAACCTATCATTACCAACATAAGTTCCCAGATTTGGTTCCTCTAATACCAACCAATCAAAACCTCCATGAGCAATTTTCATTCCCATTGATTGTTGTGCTTGCAACATTTGCTCAAGTGTTTTGCGTTGCGTTTCTACTTCTGGTAAAAGACGTTGATATTCTGCTATCAAACTAGGATATTTTCTCAATTCAGAACGGATACGTTGTTCTGATTCTCTGAGGCTCTTTTCGTTAGCAATTAATCCTAAAGCCCTCGTCTGTACTTGAACAAATTCTTCCACTAAATTTGGCTCAACTCCAACCAGTTGTCCTGGTTCTGGGGTTGTTTCTGTTCTAATCTCCGCAGTTAACCGTTTTAACTCTTGCTGTACTAAAGTTAATTGACTCTGACGTTGCTGCTTGAGACTCTGCACAATAGGGGAATCATCTGTATAACGTAGCTCCTCTTTGGCCAGAGTTTGTTCAGTCTTTTGTAATTCACTTATCAATGTTTTATAACGACTGGATTGAGCCAAACGCATTGAGATGAGTGCTTTTTGGCTAGCCTCTGCGATTCTTTTTTCTAAGTTTTGATACTGGGAATTGATATCTTGTAGTTGGGTGCGAGTTACTTGTAACTGTTCTTGAGTTTCCGTCAAAGATTTGATTAAAACTTGACTTTGTAATTCTGGATCTAGTAAATTATGCTTCTTCCGAAACTGTTCTAATTTTCTCTCGGCCTGTCTTACCTGTTGTTTTATTACTGGCAATCGAGCATTAATAAATGCTAATCCTTGATTAAATCGCTCTTGTCTTCGCTCTAGGTTGTAATCCTGATAAACCTTTTGTAAAGCTAGAAGTACCTTTTTAGTTTTAAGTGGGTCGCTATCTTGAAAAGAGATTTCAAAGACGGGGTTAAGAACTTGCTTTGCACCTTTATTAGTCGCTAGCTGAGTTACTGTTAATGGAGAATTGTCACTATTTTCTGTTTTCCCTAAAATATTTTCTTTAGTAATATTGGGATAGTCAAAACTTAGTAGATTTACTACCTTATCTATTAATTTAGAACTCTGCATCAAGTTCTTCTGCACAGAGTATTGTTCAATACTTAGAGGAATATCTATATTATTTGTTGTACCTACTTCTTCAGATACATTAGGGCTTACTAATATTTGCATCTGGCTTTTGTAGGTGGGTTTGTTTGTTATAGCTGCAAAGCTAGTAGCTGAAATCACCACACAAGAAACACCCAATACTATAAAACGTCTTCGTAGAAGAATTTTAGTAAGATGTCTAAATTTCCATTTATTTGACAAAGAATTGGTAACAAATTGTCCTTGTTTTAAACTGATGTTAGCCACTATGTAATCCCTCTAATATCGGTCAGTTTCTAGAAGAAACGAATATTTTTACTTGAATGTTTTTTTAAACACAATATTTCTATTAAAAGTTATATTAAGGACATATATATACTTAATTTTAAGTACAAATATAACTTGTGTAAAAACTAAAATTATTGATTAAATAGTTTATGGGTGACAAGCATATTGAGCTTAAAACAAGAGTATTTGTAGTGTCAACTTATCTAATAATTTTTCATGATATCCTTATTGATATCTTAGAAGTAATAGTCAGATGATTTTATAAATAAAGAGGTTGTCACAAATAAAGCCACTTGTTAATAAGTGGTCAATTGAATTTTTATATTTCCGGATATTTTAAATACAAAAATATTTAACTTACTTGATGATGATTAAGTGATTTGTATTACCTGTACTTATTAGTATATAAGGCAATATCTCTAATATTTGTATGCTTCTTAGAGATAGTGTAGGTGTAGGCGATCGCTAAAATAATTACAATTAAATATTTTATTATTTATTGAACTAAACATCATAGTAATTCTGATGTTATGGAAAACAAATATACATCAACAAATAATTAAATTTATTCCAAGGTATAGGTTGGTTCACTAACAACAGTAATTTCTTGGATAAAAATTATCAATATTATCTGATTTACAACTAAATTTACAATATAAAATTTAAAGCTTACTTGAAATTTCCTGATTATTTCCTGGTGACAAGAGAAACTGATGGTATAGCGGTTGATAGTTGACAGTTGACAGACTTGAAAGCTCTGTATTGTCAGGGTTTTATGTTAGTTTGATGTCCTAATCTACCTGGCTATGGCTATAGATGAAAAAATTTTATTATGATACAAAAAAAGACGCGAGCAATCGCGTCTCCACAAGGTTTAGTTGTTGGGCTAATTATGCTTATTTAGTCTCAACCTTTACACCTTTCCAAAAAGCTACGTAACCTTCAATATTCTTTGCTTTTTCTTTGGTGCTGGGATAGTACCAAGCAGCATCTTTGTTAACTTGTCCATCAACTTCGATGCTGTAGTAACTGGCGACACCTTTCCACGGACAAGTGGTGTGAGTTTCACTTGCTTGAAAATATTGCTTGTTAATTGCATCAGCCGGAAAATAATGGTTACCTTCCACGACTACGGTGTTATCGCTCTCGGCTAACACAGCTCCATTCCAGATGGCTCTTGGCATAAGTATTTTTGTGATGAAAGTTTACATTTAACATTCTGACATTTTATGCTTCAAGTAGTTTAGGAAAAGTATGTGTAAAAATCGGGTAATTTTCCCAATATACTGAGCTTTACACTGGATGTATGGTGACTATAACACTCGCCAGTGGTCTATCGCATTAATTTTACAGGCAAAAATTCGAGGATATGACTATCACTAACCACTCAGGGGAAATGCTAAAATACTCTATCAATTGATTACTTAATTATAGAAAATATCAAGTTTTTGCTCTATAAATCAACTTATTAATTGATTCATTAACGCCGATATTTTAATATGATGTAATGAGCAATTCTTTAACTAAACCTCGTTTTTTTATGTTAGAATTTATTGACCTTTTTGCTTCGATAAAATAAATATTAAATCCTATTTTTTGATATATATTTTTAATAAATTCACAATCAGAATTACATACAGCTACTTTAACACCGCGATTAGCCAGTTCTACACAAGTATTTCTTAAAATTAATTGGTCTTTTTCTCCAAAAGAATCTTTACTATAACCTGTAAAATAGCTAGTACTACTAATAGGATAATATGGCGGGTCAAAAAATACGAAATCCTCACTACCAGTAGCGTAATTCAGCACCTCAGTAAAATCTGCTTGTTTAATTTCTGAGGTAGCAAGCACATTGGAAGCGGCTCTGAGTAAATCTTCTTGACAAATATTAGGATTATGATATTTCCCTAAAGGAACGTTAAATCGACCTTGAGAATTGACCCGATAAAGTCCGTTATAACAAGTTTTATTGAGATAAATAAATCGTGCGGCTTTTTCTAAATCGTTATCAACAGTTTTTCCTCGGACACTATAATAATAATCTCTATTATGTTGGCTTTTATGCTCTTTTAAAAGACTAATTAATTCCTCGATGCGATCGCGGACACAACGATAAGTAGTAATTAGCTCAGAATTAATATCAGTTAAAATAGATTTGCTCGGTTGGAGATAGAAAAATAAAGCACCACCTCCCAAAAATGGCTCATGGTAAGTCTGATAATTCTTGGGTAAATGTGACAGATATTGCGGAATTAACCTACTTTTACCCCCAGCCCACTTTAAAAATGGACGTGGGCAAGTTTCTTTAGGGATTTGGCTTACCATAGGACTGGAACTACGCTATAGGCTATCAAATATAGCAAATATAACCAACGAACCATATTTTATATTGATCGAGTATTTTTCTAGCGTCATATATTACAATTGTGTTGATAAAGTAAATCAAAATGAACGTTAAGTAGATAAGAAGGCAGTTTCAATTAAAATGTTTGATGGATTTTGGGATAACGTTTTTCGCTACCCCCGTTACTTGATCACTATTGTATTAGGTATTTTCCTAAACACCTTTGAGCCATTATTCCCTCTGTTAAAACGCCCCGTTACTTTAATTGCCATTGTGGGTTTGTTGGTAGGCGGGCTAGCGTTCATGACTTTTACATTAAGAGCCATGCTTGGCTTAGGTACAATCTAGATTAGGTCAGACCAAACCGAAAAGAGAGATTCAGACCACAAAATCAAGGAAATGCTTAATAAATAAGGTTTGTAGATTTTGTAGGCGGATTTTTTTTGAGGGTGTTCCCCATAGTTTTGCTGTCCTATCCGACTGAAATTTATGTTGTTGTCCAACCTCTGTGAGGAGGGAAAGTTTTTATGGCTACAAATCGCCGCGTCTCCCGTGTTGCTGAATTGATCAAACGGGAAGTTAGCCAAATGCTAATTAACGGTATTAAAGATGATCGTGTGGGTACAGGCATGGTCAGTGTCACAGATGTAGATGTTTCTGGGGATCTGCAACACGCCAAAATCTACGTCAGTATATATGGCACAGAAGAAGCTAAGGCAGAAACGATGGCGGGGTTGAAGTCAGCTACAGGTTTTGTCCGTAGTGAACTAGGGGCAAGGGTAAGGTTACGTCGTACCCCCGAAGTGACTTTCATCGAAGATCGTTCAATAGAACGAGGAACGAAAGTACTAACGTTGTTGAACAAACTTGAGAATGCGCGATCGCTTGATGATATACCATCAGCAGATGACTCTTTAGACGAAGATTAGGCATATTTTGGGGAATTAAGGATTGAGAGGAATCAGGAGACAACAAGCCACTAGCAATCACTCTCAGCGTTCATCACTTCCCTGTAGCCTCAATCACAATGTGACTAGAGAACAATCAACCTCCGCATAACCCACCAACATTTGACAGACGTGACTCAATCGCGTCTGTTTAAATTTATTCATATCTAATTCCTTAGCCCATTACCCATTATCAGGGGTGAGAACCCTTAAGACTTTACTGATCGGCAATGTTAGGATTTGAACGCCAAACTTATTGTTTCCAGCCTTGATAATTTCGCTGACAGGAAAATCCTCATCTTTAACAAAAATTCATAATTCTCATAAAATTTACTTACGTAAATATATGTCATGAAATTATGACTCAAGTAATAGTTGTAACAATCAATCCTTTCTAGCTACATCTCAAGCAGGATATGTCTTTATATGACCACTGCTACTCTAGAGGGATGTCATCTCAAGGGACGACAGGTGTTGATTTCAAGGGGTCAATTAGTTCAAATGAAATTCATCAACTTCATACATTACGAGCTGCTTTAAGAAATTATTAACTTATGGCACTTTGCAAGTCTTCCTAGTGTAGGGTAACCTTGGCTACGCAACAGTTTATACATTTATTTTCCCATAACTGTTGAGTTTGCTGAATTTCATGTGGTAATAAATGCTTTCACTTTGATGATTTTTGACCTCAGCCATCTGTCTTTATGAATAATTGTCATCTACCCATAAATACATCAAGCCATAAACAGCAGGAGTTTCATACCTTGTTGATATACATTAACTATGAATTCTTTCACGAATTAAGTTAGCAGACGAAATATCTTATTGTGTGATGCTTGTGGCACTAATGTCAGGAAATTTTGACAAACTTAACATTTCTTTAAATTATTTGAGGGTGTCTAGCGTCAAAATGAAATTAGTTCCGTATAGCAAAATACAAAACCCTAAGCGCGAGTCCAATTCCTGTCATGTTTGTTCCCTTCAATCTGGTGGGAACACTATCTTAAGTGTAAATTTGTGAGTAAAAACCATGAGTGTGAATACGGTGCCCTCTATCAATTACTACTCCCTAGACGTAATTCAGGACGAAGCACGCCGACTAGTAGAAAAAGGAATGATTAGCAGGCAACAGCCTATCTATACTCTTTGCCAATATATTCCTGCTAGAGAGTGGGTTTGTGTAGAGTGTGAGTTAGAGAAATGTGACTTTCTGTTACGCGATCGCATTGGCGACCTCATTGGTCGTGAACAATGGGACAACGACTAATCCAAGATCCATAAATACTCGTGATTTTGGATTGGGAGTTTATTTTTGGATGACTGGATTTGACAATAAAGGATTCATTTCCCAAGCTGAGGGAGAATCTCTGGTTTTAATAACTCCGTCCCGATCCAGAATCCTCTATTTTTCGTTTTTTACAACTTTTCCAATTAAAGAACGCCTAAAAACAAACTTTTGTGTAGATCCTGTGTAATAACTTGATTAAATTATGTAAAATCTTTAACCGGAGCAGTTTGCTGTGTTAAGCTGCTCCGGTAATTTTTCAGGGAATATTCCATAGGAAAAAATCAAAAGTTAAGTATTGCTGACTCACAAGTTCAAGCTTGTTGAGAAAAACTTCATGATTTCCAATTGAGAAAAACTACCCTACTTGCTCTAAATACTGATTAATATCTTCAATTACTCTTGTCAGTTCAGCTTCTGTAGTCAAGCGAATGCTAACATCACGGATTGTAAGTAGTACTTTTGCGGCAAAGGGGGTAGGCCAGATATTGGGATTACAGAAAATTTCTAAAAACACATCGCCAGTGTAACGATATTCTAATGGCGGCTGGGGATTGACCTTACCACCTGAGGCTGGTTTGGTGCTAACAGCCTTTAGACTCTCCATTAATTGATTAATCGCTGCTTTTAGTTCCCGCGCCGCTTGGGGGGAAAAGCTGAAAGACACTGAACCTTCAACTAGGTTCAGCACGAGAGGAGTAGAAGACATAAGCTTTTAATAAAAACTGATTAATTATTGTTCTATCTATATTACTGGAATCCCACTTGATTCACTCAGAATGAATTGTAGGAAGCGATCGCTCTATCATCTCTATAATATTGGGATGGGATGAAGAGCGATCGTCAAAAAATATTCCCAGGATCAAAAACTAAACTTTAGCCAAAGTCACTTTTTCTAACTGATCCTGATATTTACCCTGACGCGCTTCGTAACTAATAGCACAAGGTTCACCCTCCAAAAATAGTAGTTGTACAACGCCTTCATTCGCGTAGATACGACAGTCAGCACTAGAAGAATTAGAAAACTCCAGCGTTAAATGACCCCGCCAAGCAGCTTCCGCAGGTGTTAGGTTTGCTATTATACCACAACGAGCATAAGTTGATTTACCTATGCAAATGACTGTAATATTATTTGGCACCTCCAATTTTTCCAGCGCCACCCCTAAACCATAACTATGAGCTGGCAAGATAAAGTAACTGCCATCGTTATCTGTATGCAGTGGTGTTGGTTCCAAATTTTGGGGATTAAAGTTTTTGGGATCAACTACAGTTCCAGGGATGTGGCGAAAAATGCGGAACTCAGCCGATGAGAGGCGAATATCGTAGCCATAAGAAGACAAGCCGTAGCTAATGACGGGTTGAGCAGCTACAAGGGTATCTTTTGGGATTTTGCGGATTAAACTCGGCTCAAAAGGAGCAATCATCCCTTTTTGAGCCATTTCAGTAATCCAGATGTCGTTCTTAATCACAAGTTCACAGGTAATTGCAACCGAATTACTAGGATATCTTGTTTAGGGGCAATGACTACGCCTAATCTCTGTAATTTGATCCGCCACATCTAAAATAGACTGGGGCATTTCTGTACCAGTGAAAATAATATCAACATGGGGAGGGCGTTTGGCTAAAAAGGCTAAAACATCGCTTTCAGGAATTAGTCCAAAGTGAATCGCCAAACTTAACTCATCGAGAACAACCAGAGAATACTTGTCCTCATCGATGACCTGCTGTGTGTGTAGCCACAACTTTTGTAAAGCTTGATTCTCTGATTCATCTAAATGTGGGGTGTCGATGCAGCGTGGTAAATCACAGCGAATCCAATCCAAATTTTGACCCAATTGAATTGGTCGTTCTTGTCCTTGCTTGATCCCACCTTTGAGAAACTGCACAATTAACACTGGTGTACCTTGCCCAGCAATTCTAAGGGCTTGTCCCATAACACTGGTAAAAAAGTTACGGTGTGAGCTAGTGAAAACTTGTACTAGTCCTTTAATTGGGTAGGGTAAGGTGAGGGGCGAATTTGCACTGGGCGTTTCTAACTGGGCAACCATAGGGTAAATTTCAAAAAATTACAATCAATAAAATAGGTTTTGCAGGGATTCTTGGAGAAAATCTACCTGTATAATCAATCTGATTTTGATTCAGCGTTATATGTCTGGCAATCTGCTTTATAAGTCAAACACTAGGTTTGTCTGAAGTCAAGAGTTAATTGAGTATGGGGAGTGGAGATTGATAGGCGAATAATATAGTATTTCCCTCATCGTCCCCAATTTATACTCTTGGGCTAAATGTTAGATTTACGACAGGGTTGGGCAAAACAAATTTATTATGTTTTAAATATTACTGGTTGAGGAGTGAATAGTTGTGAGATTAGTGATTCTGGGAGGTTCAGGGTCGGGAAAAAGCACTCAAGCACAAAGGCTTTGCAGTCATTTAGAAATTACGCAGATTTCTACGGGCGAGATTTTACGGGAAGCCATTTCCCACCTGAGTGAGTTAGGTCGTCATGCTCAACCTTACATGGTGAAAGGGGAACTAGTTCCTGACGAAATGATCATTGAATTAATCCGATTACGTCTGAAAAAGCCTGATGTGCGTGATGGCTGGGTTTTGGAAGGTTATCCGCGTACCGCCTTCCAAGCTGAAGAGTTGGACTTTTTGCTGGATGAGTTGGGACAGAAATTGGATTGGGCAATTTATTTACAAGTACCAGAAGCAGTAATGGTGAGTCGTTCTTTGGGGCGTTCTCTACCAGATGACCAACCTGAAATTGTGCAGCGTCGAGTAGAGATTTTTTACGATCGCACAGTTCCCATTTTAGAGTATTACGACCGTCGCCGCCGCCTGTTGACAATTAACGGTGATCAAGCCCCCGAATTAGTGTTGCAAAATATCCTCAAACTACTTTTAGTAACTTAGAGTTTTTGGTTATCTTAAAACTTTCTGGAATTTATCCGACTGTAGTCAAGAGATACTGACTTCACACACTACTTAATATTTTGCACCACGAAGGTAACTTTAAAGGGGTATTCTACAATTAAAAGTTAGAGGCAACTCTCATGGTTTGGCAACGTCCCGATGGTAGAAAACCCTATGAACTCCGTCCTATAGATTTTCATACTAAATTTACTCGTTTTGCCCCTGGTTCGGTTCTGACAATATGTGGTGAAACCAAGGTGCTGTGTACTGTTAGCGTTGCGGAAAGTGTACCCAAGTTTCTTGCAGGTAGCGGCAAAGGTTGGTTAACGGCTGAGTATCGGATGCTACCATCAGCTACACAGCAACGACATGAGAGAGAATTATTAAAGTTATCTGGACGGACGCAAGAAATTCAACGTTTGATTGGGCGTAGTTTACGCGCAGCGTTAGATTTTGAGGCTTTGGGAGAGAGGACTTTAACCGTAGATGCAGATGTGTTGCAAGCCGATGCAGGTACGAGAACGGCAGCAATTACAGGCGGATTTGTCGCCTTAGCTGAGGCTATTTCTCAATTATTGCAGCGAGGGGTATTAGAGCGATCGCCTTTATGCGGACAAGTAGCCGCCGTTTCTGTGGGTTTATTAGAACAAGAAGCATATTTAGATTTGAACTATATAGAAGATGTAGCTGCAACGGTAGATTTCAACGTTGTGATGAATAAAAACTTAGGAATTATTGAAGTTCAAGGAACAGCCGAAGAAGGTAGTTTTAGCCGTACCCAGTTGAATCAGCTACTAGATTGCGCCGAAACAGGAATTAAGCAACTATTAATCGCCCAACAAGAAGCAATTACTGATTGGGATGAGTTGTTTGTGGGCAAGTAGGGAGTTAAAAGTTTGTCTTTTTATTCTCTCTCATTGCTTCTGGAGAATATTTAATAAATCTGTTGTTTGCGATCGCTCTACCAAGGTATTTGCACATAAAATACCAGAAGCTGCTACCGCCGGTACACCAATACCTGGGGTAGTGCTATCACCAACGCGATACAAACCCTGAATGGGTGTATGTGTACTCGGAAACATCCCTTGACCAGCCGCAATGGCAGGGCCGTAGGTTCCTTGATGGCGGCGGAGATAATGAGCATGAGTCAAGGGTGTACCGATAAGTTCCAAGACTACACGCTCTCTAATATCGGGAATGATGCGTTCTAAAGCACGGTATAAAGACTCGGCTTTCTGTTTTTTCTTCACTGCATACCCATCATTCCGTTCCCATCCAGCGTAGGATTCCAGGGTATAGGCATGAACTACATGATGTCCCTCTGGGGCAAGGGCTGCATCCCACACACTGGGAATCGATATCATACAAGTATTGCCTTGGGTAGTAATATCTTCACCAGAATCATGGACTACTACGTGATGTCCTGTTAAATTTTCTAATCCATTTGCCCTGATACCTAGATGCAGGTGCATAAAACTTTCTACAGCCGGTGTTTGTAATGCTTCTTGACGATAGGCAATGGGTAAATCTTCAGGACGTAACAAGTGATTGTAGGTGTCCCAAATTGTTGCATTAGAAATCACAATAGGCGCGTTGATAATTTCACCATTTCGTAACTTCACACCTACAACTTTGCCAGCTTCCAGCAAAATCTGCTCAACGTGACATCCCAAGCGTAACTGACCGCCCCAACGTTCCAACCCCCGCACCAAGGCATTGACAATTGTGGCACTACCCCCCACAGGATACTCAACTCCCACACGGGAACGTTCACCTAACATAAAAGCCACCTCAGGGGCAATTGTGCCGTGTGCCTTTAAACCAGAGAGGAGAAAACATTCTAAATCAATCAGTCGTCTTACCCAAGAGTCGTTAACAGTCCTATCCATCACATCCCCTACAGAAGACTGAACCAAGGGTAAGCAAGGTAACATTTGCCCCAAAGACATTAGGTAATGTTGCAGTAAAATCAAAATTACCTGCCAGTCTGAACGCAATGCTAAGGTGGGAATGCCTTTCATGGCATCGTATAAACCTAATAAGCGTTTTGTGAATTGCTGTAGTTCGTTTGCACCTTGGGGCGTGATTTTTTCTACTTCATGAAGGTATTTTTCAGTGTTGCTATAGACCGCAACAGTTCCCTCAGGAAAATGGTATTTTCCTAGAGGATCATACGGTACAACTGGGAGAGATTCACCTAAAGCATCAAGAACCTGTTTGATAGGATTCAAACTCTGGACATCCGTCAAACCACAATAAAAGGAGGGGCCAGAATCAAACTCAAATCCTCGCCGTTTAAAGCTGTGGGCTGCACCACCGGGAATTGTATGACTTTCGCACACAATCACTCGCTTACCATAACGTGCTAACAACCCAGCCGCACATAAACCACCAATACCGCTACCAATAACGATGATATCAATGGGGAAATTGGAAGTAGGGAGTGGAAAGTTCATAGAGAGTAATGACTATTAACTAATGACTATTGACTATTGACCAATGACTATTGACTAATGACCAATGAAACAACCACTAATTCAACTGAAAGGCGTTTCTAAGTCTTTTGGTAACAATCAGGTTTTAGATAATGTAGATTTGACAATTTATCGAGGTGAAGCTTTAGGGATTATCGGCCCTTCCGGAACTGGTAAATCCACAATCTTACGGATAATAGCAGGCTTAATTACTCCTGATGCTGGGGAAATTTATGTGCAAGGAGTCAAAAGGGAAGGGTTGATTGAGGATGGTCAAGACCCAGTGGGTATTGGTATGGTATTTCAGCAAGCAGCATTATTTGATTCTTTGACTGTAGAAGAGAATGTGGGATTTTTACTTTATCAACATTCTCGGTTAGAGCGATCGCGCATTCGAGAATTAGTCGCAGAAAAACTAGAAATGGTTGGTTTGCGGGGAATCGGTCATCTGTACCCATCAGAACTTTCTGGGGGGATGCGAAAACGGGTAAGTTTTGCCCGTGCGATTATGTCTAACCCTGATAATCCGGCAGAAGGGCCAGAGGTTTTACTTTATGACGAACCCACAGCTGGACTAGACCCCATTGCTTCCACTGTCATCGAAGATTTAATCCGTGACTTGCAATGTACACAAGGAGTTTGTGGTACTTATGCGATCGTCACTCACCAAGATAGTACGATTCGACGTACATCTGATAGACTGGTGTTTCTTTATCAGGGTCAAGTGCAGTGGGAAGGCACAGTTAGTGATATAGACAGTACCGACCATCCATTAATCAATCAGTTTGTCAGTGGGAGTGTACAAGGGCCAATTCAGGTAGTTGGTTAGTGAGTACTGAGTAGCTTAGGCCTAGTTTTTGGGTAGAGGTAAAATATGCGAGACTTAATCACCAATCGTTTTACATCGCAACGCACATTGAGGGAAGGTTCAGTAGGGTTATTATTTCTGCTAGGGCTAGGGGCGTTTGGAGTTATTCTGTTGTGGTTAAATAGGTATACGGCTGGTGGTAGTTCTTACAAAGTCCTAGTGGAATTTGCCAATGCAGGCGGGATGCAAAGAGGCGCAACAGTTCGCTATCGCGGCGTGAAGGTGGGCAGGATTTCTCAAATTCAACCAGGGCCAAATGCTGTAGAAGTGGAAATTGAAATTGCTCAATCTGACCTGATTATTCCCCGCGATGTGGTGATTGAAGCTAATCAGACTGGATTGATTAGTGAAAGTATTATCGATATCACACCCAAATCATCACTACCCACTGGGCAAACTCCTCCTAAACCTCTGGATAAGAATTGTGATAGTAGCCTCATCGTTTGTCATAATTCTCGGTTAAAGGGGCAAATAGGTATAAGTGTTGATGCGCTGATTCGTAGCAGTACTGACTTTGCGAATACATACACCAACCCCGAATTTTATCAAAGGGTGAATAGACTCTTGGAAACCTCAGCCCAAGCCGCCACCAATGTAGCTGCACTCACTCAAGATTTTCGCGGTTTAACAAAAAGCTTTCAAGGACAACTAGGTACTTTTGCTTCTACTGCTAATACTGTACAACGAGCCACTAATGAACTGACTGCTTCTACCACTAAAACCGTCAATCAATTCGGTGTCACAGCAGATAAATTTGGCACAACAGCAACTCAAGCGAGTCGTTTGTTGAGTGATTTGAATAGTTTGTTAAATACCAATCGCTCCGGCTTGGTCAGCACTTTGAATAATATTACAGAAACTAGCAATCAACTACGCTTGACTGTGACAAATTTATCACCAAGCCTGAATCGCTTAACTCAAGGAGAGTTAATCAAAAACTTAGAAACTCTATCTGCAAACGCTGCTCAAGCTTCGGCTAATTTGCGAAATGCAACTGAAACTTTAAATGATCCGAAAAACGCAGTGTTGCTACAACAGACTTTAGATTCAGCGAGATTAACTTTTGAAAATACCCAAAAAATTACGTCTGATTTGGATGAATTGACTGGTGATCCGAAGTTTCGGCAAAATCTCAGGCAATTAGTGAACGGCTTGAGTGGTTTGGTGTCTTCTACAGACCAAATAGAACAGCAAGCAAAGTTAGCCACTGTCCTAGAATCGATGAAAGCCGCCGCCGACAAACCTGATATTGCCATTCCCTCTCTTGCTACTCACCCATTACCTAATGCTGTGACAATTGCGAACAATCAGCCTCAAGTATCATCTCAGGAAAAATTGTTGCAGCAGCTACGGGACTATGCAGAACAAGGGAACAGTGAAGAGAAGCAGGGAAAAGAGAAAAAAACTAATGAAAACTGATTATTGACCATTGACTACTGACTACTGACTATTGACCATTGACCATTAACTAATTCAACAATGGCGGCGATTAATTCTTCGGCGTTGAGGGGTTTGGGTAGGTGTAGCTGAAATCCAGCTTGGAGGGCTTGTTCTCGATCATATTGTCGAGCAAAAGCTGTTAAGGCGATCGCGGGAATCGCTCCCCCCTGTTCTGCTTTCCAAGTCCTCACTTGCTTAATCAATGTATAGCCGTCCATATCTGGCATACTAATATCGCTCACCAAAACATCTGGTTTAATTTCTGGCAATAGTTGTAATACTTCTAACGCTGAAGCCGCTAAACTGATTTTGGCTCCCTCTTGTTCTAAAATGAAAGCCAGAAAATCCCGTGAATCAGCATCATCATCAACGACTAACACCTTGATACTCTCAAGAGCTAAAGAATTAGTTATTAATGATGCCGAACGATATTGTTCGTATGTCACATTCCCATCTTCTTCTGGAAGCATTGGTAATCGCACAGTAAAACTAGCTCCCTGTTCTTCACCAAGACTTTGTGCTGTTACCGTACCGCCGTGGATTTCTACAATTTTACGGACAATTGCCAGCCCTAACCCTAACCCACCAAATCTTCTGGTAGAACTGCTATCTGCTTGACGGAAGTAATCAAACACATAAGGTAAAAACTCTGGTTTGATTCCCTTACCTGTATCGCTGACTACTATTTGAGCATAGCCTTCCACCTTTTCTAAACTAACTTCTATCTTGCCGCCGTTGGGAGTGAATTTAACAGCATTAGAAAGGAGATTCCATACTACTTGTTGCAAGCGAGCAGAATCACCCATCACTTGCCCCATCTGAGGTGGAAAGTTAGTTGATACCTGAATTGACTTACTTTCTGCCGCTAGACGCATGGTTTCTAATGCCGTTAATGTAACAGTTACCAGATTGACTTTTGTAATATTAATTACTAGTTTGCCTTGCAATATTCTGGAGATGTCCAACAAATCTTCAATGAGTTGTACTTGTAATGTGGCATTACGTTCAATAGTGGCTAGAGCTTGGGTTGTCCTAGCTCTGTCGAGTTTACGCTCTTGTAACAATTTAGACCAGCCGAGAATTGCATTCAGGGGGGTACGTAACTCATGGGACAGGACGGCTAAAAATTCATCTTTAATTCTATTGGCTGTTTCTGCTTCGGCTCTGGCTGTTTGCTCCAGTTCCAATAGACGCGCTCGTTCTTCCAAAATTTGTTTTTGCTCATGAATATCTGTACAAGTTCCAAACCACCTAACCACCCGTCCTTGGTAGTCTTTAAGTGGGAAACCTCGCCCTAATAGCCAGCGATAGGAACCATCAACAGCACGTTTCAAGCGATATTCATTTTCGTATAATGTACCAGTTTCTACAGCGTTTGACCATGTTTCATAACTACGTTCTAAATCTTCTAAATGCAATGCTGTCAACCATCCGGAACCCAAAGATTCCTCTAAGGTTAGTCCAGTATAATCACACCAATTTTGATTAAAATAATCGCATTCACCATTCGCGTCAGCTGTCCATACAAGTTGGGGAATTGCTTCAGCTAAATAACGGTAACGTTCCTCACTTTCTTTGAGAATTTCTAAGATGCGCTGACGTTCGTTAATTTCTTGTTGTAATTTTTCATTGGCATTAGTGATTTCATTGGTGCGTATAGTAACTAATTCTTCCAAATGATTTTGATATTTTCTCAGTTCTGCTTCTACTTTTAATCGTTCACCAATCTCATTTTGTAGGTCTTTATTTGCTCTTTCTAGTTGAGCAGGACTAGGTAGTAGAAGGGCTTTGGGGACTAAAGGCATTAGTGCTAATGCCGTAAATAAGGATATTATTGCTGTGATAGCTTTTAAAAAACCTGAAACCCAATAAGTGGGATACCAAAGTGTCCAAATTTCCATGATGTGGGTTGTACCACAAGCTACTATAAATCCACTAAACAACAAAAACATCCAATAAAAAGGTAAATCTTGTCGTTTACGCACAAAGTAAAAAAGAGTAGCCGGAATAGAATAATAAGCTAGTGCAATCAGTCCATCAGATATTATGTGTAGCCACACTAAATCCGTTTGCCATAAATAGCAATGACCATGTGGAATAAATGGTACTGAATTAAAAAAATAAGTCCACAATTCTGTCATATTACTTGAAATAGATACCTGGTTTTTTCTAATTTAATTAATGGCTGAAAATCTTGTTTAAAATACACTTTATCAAAGGTAAAATACAGTCGTGTTAAAATATTTTGCTTATTGAATGCTTAATCAAAAAATGATATTTTTATAACAGTAAACTTTTAGCACACCCTAACATTGAACCAGATTTTAACTCTAGCCAATTTTGCCGGGGAATGTCATAACAATAGCAGTTCTTAATTTTAACTAATTGGCGATCGCTCCACGTAGGGCGGCATAAATATTTTAGAACTTACGCGCCAAGGTTATCTGTTGAGACAGGGTTCGAGGGTATAAGGGTATAGAATTTTACTACTTTTGATGAATAGAAAACACATCTTTTGGGGTCTAAAACTCATGCTCGTTTTAGCTTTAAGTGAGCTGTATCGATTTATACTAAAATTCCTCTTTCTCTCCCAGACACCAGGGAAATCAGAACGGTAATTGCTAATTAAGTAATGTTTATTACTAATTATCAATTACCATAGCTTCCTATTCCTTAAATGCTAGGCTCATTCTGATTGAATTGGGTTATCTTTAGGATTAACTAATCTCAGCAGCTTTTGCTTGATTTGAGCATCGAATACTTCCCATTTCATTCTGGCATAGGCAGAGTTTTCGTTACCCCCAGACAAGAAACCCATAGGAATTTCAAAGCCGCCAGCGCCTGTCCTTCCGCCACCGAAAAATCGACCTGTACTATCCTGACCAAAGGCTTCTTTGATAAATTCATCGGGGTCTAGGGTCAGTTTAGTTGTTCTCAAGGAACCAATGACTACTTCTAGCTCATCGTCTTCATCATGAACAATGCCGTAAACTACGGCGGTGTGGACGTTTTCTTCTGTTACCAGAAAGTCAGCAGCTTGGGGGATAGCGTCGCGGTCGTCGTACCGCAAATAACCAACACCAGCAATAGAAAAGTTATTTTGGACAATACGATTTTTGAGCGATCGCTCGATCACATCCATCACCCGCTTGGAACGGTTAGCCTGAAGGATGGCGTTGAGCAATTGAGCATCATAAAATCGACTGAGATAGGCAGCTGCCATAAAGTCTTCTTCTTGGGCTTGCATCAGTCGATTTGTATCCGATCGCAAACCGTGCATCAAGGCAGTCGCACATTTAACGTGCTGACTAATGCTGCTATCTAAACCTAACAGACCAGCCTGGAGATACTGAGTGAAGATTGTTGCCGTTGCTCGCACGTAAGGACGAACATCCACAAAATCAGCTTTCAGTTCTGTCTGTAAGCTGTGGTGATCAATCACTGCAACTAGGGGGATACCTGCTTGCTGAACAGATGTGAGTAACTGACTGGTTGTCCCTTGGTTATCAATTAAAATAAAACCTTGATAACATGATAAGTCTTTGCCCTTAATAGTTTGTGGTGTCCAACGCTGGGCTGGTAAACCGGTAAGTTTCACTAAGGCAATATTTTCTTGGTGGCTTAAAGTCCCGGCATAAATAATTTCACACTTGATATCATATTGCTGGGCAATTAGTTGGTAAGTCCACGCACAAGAAAGAGCATCGGGGTCTGGGAAGTCTTGCAATATTATCAACTGACGCTCATGTCGGTGTAATAATAGCGTTTTTTGCAATTCTTCTGACTTTTGAAAGGCAAGAGAATTGTTTCTTTGCCCTAGATAAATACCTACTCCTTCACCTGTCGATGCTGGCAAAGATGGTCTAGTTATTGTCACTTCTGCTTCTTTGTCTACTTCCGGTTCTTCTGGATTTGGCTCTTTAGTCAACGAAAAACTCTCAGACTGCTTAAATGAAGAATTCAATTGCATAAACAAAGTTCTTGTAAATGTGAGGCTCCATTTATTTGTTCAGAGATATTGCCATCAGCAATTGACTGATTTGACCCCACATTCTGATCTTCGCAAAAATCGAGCAATATGGGGATACATATCTCGGTATATTTTTTGTCAAGATGGTGAGTCAGCAATCTGATCAATTTCACCATCCTGTCGATGAAGGATGTCAACAAAGATTGGAGGTTTTTGGGAAGGTATGATTCAATGTTGCTCAATCTTTGTTGTCTTTGCTTGATCAATAAATACGCTCTTGAAGCAAAGTTATTTGCTATCACAGCTTTTGCAAATTCCCATTTAAAATGGATATTGTGATTTTGTAAAATTTATGTCTTGTTTATCGATTATACTGAGCATATTTTTTACTGAATCGCCAGTATTTTTTTGTCAGTTGCTAGCTGTTTGAGGTGGCGAGGTTCAGACGTTTGGCGCATCGGTGATTTTAAAACATTTTCGTCTCCAGGGACACACTGCGCGAAGACCTTTAACTACTGACAAAATTTCTATTTCCTTGTGGGTAGATATCTTTAAGTTTCTCTATTTTAGCTTGATAGAAGCTTGGTTTTGATACCATATTCCAGTTTATCCTTTGCTCGGCAGATATTTGTGCTTTGATGGTCTGTTTATCAATAAACAATTTTAGAATTACTTATATTTTCAACTAAAAAGGGGAATAAGTACGCTGTTTTGTTTTTAAGTAGCATAATCCATTGTGAAGACTGTTGACTGTCAACGATCAACAGTCAACAGGTATACATAACTAACAACTTGGGCTAATTAAGAAAAATCCCCGGTGGGTAGCCGGGGGGTGTTGATAATTAAGTACTCTGGCGTGGATGACATTGAATTTAATGACAATAGCAATTTGTAGAAAATTAAACTAGCCAAACTGCCGATCGCTCACAATCAGGCTGGGAAAGTCTATTTTTTCAAGAAGCGCTGACGCATCCGCACTACAAAACTATTGACTTCTGGTATTTTCATGAGTGAAGCGATCGCGGCAAACACCGCAATTCCCACAAAGCCAGATATACACAATTGCAAAATTTGAATTAATAAACCTTCTTTCCCTAACAATTGCTGAGAAGCGGCGAGGGTAGCAAAACTAGCAATCCCAGCGATAACACTACCCCCAGTCAAACCCAGGATTGGCAAGCCCCACTCCCGCCAAGGTAAGCCATTGAGACGGCGATCGAGTAAAAATAACAGCATCAACATGGAGCTGCAATTTACACCTACTGTAGCTAATACTAAACCAGGAGCGCCAAAAGGTTTAACTAAAAACCAATCTAATAAAGCGTTGAGCAGGATGTTAAAAGTGCTGATACGAAAAGGTGTTTGTCCATCTCCCAAGGCGTAAAATACCCTCACCAAAACATCCCGCCCTAAATAAGCGAACATCCCAATACCATAAGCCACCAATAAGGATGAAACTAACTGTGTAGCATCTTGTTTAAATGCACCGCGTTCATAAACTACCTGCACAATTGGCACAGACAAAGATATCAGCAACGCTCCTAAAGGCAGCATGGTGACAGCAGTCAGTAATAATCCCTGACGAATACGTAATTTGAGGTCTGGCCAGTTTTCAGGTTCTGCTAGTTTGGCGAAGATGGGTAATAAAGGCAACAATATAATATTAGAAATAATCCCCAAAGGCGTTTGTACTAAAAGATTGGCATAGTTAAAACCAGCCGCCGCACCGGGAATTGGGCTAGCAAAATAGAGGTCAGTAGCCACATTAATTGGCATCATCCCCGAAGAAATTGTTGCCGGAGTCATGACTCTAATGACTTCCTGGACTCCAGGGGATTTAAAATCAAACCTTAGCCTTAAACTGCCTAGTCCTAATCGCCACTGTACAATTAGCTGGACTAACCATTGGAGAATTGCCCCAGCTAAGGTTCCCCAAGCCAAAACCATACCGCCAATGAAAGCGTATTCTGGCTTGATAATGTCTTTGCCTAATTGCAAAGCCATGATACCAATACCAAATACAACTGCCACGCTGGATAACAAGGGACTGATGGAGAGTAGCCAATATTGATTAGCAGCGTTGAGAGTACCGAAGCCGATGCCGATTAAGCCTGAGAATAAAGCCATCGGGGCCATAATCTGGATTTGTTGAATGGCGATCGCTCTAGTTTTCGCCTCCAAACCATGACCAACAAGATCCACAATATTATCTGCCAAGAAAATCTGGGCTACCGTCACTAATAACAGCACTCCCCCCACTAAGGTAGTCACTGTTTCCACCAGGGGGGCTGCTTCTTCTCGCTTGCGCCTAGCCAAAACGCTGACAACTGCACTATGTAATGGCCCATTCACACCCCCCAGTAATATCAATAAGAAACCGGGGATAATGTAGGCATAGCTGTAGGCAGTTGCAGCTGCGCCTACACCAAAAGCAGCTGCGATCGCCTGTTGCCTCACTAAACCAAATACTTTACTAATTAAAGTGGCTGCGGCAACAATGCCAGCAATCCCAGCGAAAGAACGAGAAGGTTTTTGTTCTTGATTAGTCACGAATAGTACCCGACAACTCTTGCAGAGTGCATACCTGAAAACATTAACTCGAAATCTTACACTCTGTCAGGTAAATTTTCTTAACTATTTATTTACAGCCCAGACTATCACGGGTCGCAACACCTGTAACTGGATTTATCCCATCGGCTCTTTCACACAGCAAAGAAACTTGATAGCGATCGATTATCGCATCTGTAAAATCAGCACCAGTAATGTCAGCATCATAAAAGCGACTACGGGTTAAAGTTGCTTCCGTGAAAATGGCATTTTTTAAGTTGGCATTGTCTAGAGTTACTCTATCTACTAAAGCGCCTGTCAAATTTGCCCCCGACAAATTAGCCTTTAATAAAACACCTTTGGTGAGAATAGCGTTAGTTAAATTTGCGCCTTGAAAGTTTGTTCCTCGCATTTCCGCCGCGACAAAATTGACCCCTATTAAATCAGAATTGGCAAAGTCACGGTTTTCCAGATTTGCATTGTTGTAGTTAATTGTATTAACTTGAGCAAACGCAGGTTGGGGATTGACAATTACCCAAAACCAAGCCAGCATAACAATAATAATTAAACTAAACAATTTGACTAAAATCTTATTCATAAATTTATAAGTATATTAATAGTCAAAAGTCAACAGTCCAGAGCCACAACTAATGACTAATGACCATTGACTAATGACTAATTTACTATTTCCAATCTTTCCCAATCCTAATTGTTAGGTCAGATTCTAAATCCCCTGTTGATTTAGTTTCTAGCAAACCGATTCCTAAGACTTTTTTCAGGTCAAAACCAGCTTGGCGGTTGCCTTTTTGGATAATAATTTGGGTTTGGCGCTGAGTATCAGGCCAATCCGGTACAGTGTAAATATTTTTAAAACCTTTTTGTTTCAAGTAAGCAATAACTTTTTCCGTTAGCTGGGGTTGATTGGAAGCATTTTGAATAGCAATTTTGAGCTGAGAAACAGGCCGAGAATCTTGTTTAAGACCAGGCACATCTACCCCAACATAATTGTTTAATAGATTTTGCTGTCCGGTCATATTCAGCCAATAGCTATTGGGGTCTTTACTAAATTTGCTGAATGTACCAGGCAACATGGTCATTTGGAAATTATCCCGTTCTAAATTCACGGCAAAATTTACCAAAGCCATCATTTCTTCTGTCTTCAAATTTGTATCAAAATATTTCCGCATTAGGCGGGTTAATTGAGGTAATCTGGGTAATACAGTGGGACTATTCAGCCTTTGCAGGATTGCTGCTACCAGTGCTTGTTGTCTCTGGACTCTAGATAAATCCCCTAATGTTTCCTCTCGGTAACGAGCAAATACTTCTGCCTGTTCACCGTTGAGAGTTTGCCAGCCACTAACTAAACTCACCCTAGAGCGACTGCTGGGGTCTTGATATTCCATTGCTGTGGGTACAAAAACCTCAACACCACCCAACTGATCGACTAATTGCCGTAAACCACTAGTAGAAATACGGATATAGCGGTCAATTCTGGCATTATTTAAAGTCCGGCTGACTACTCTGGCTGCCAATACTGGCCCGCCTTGAGCATTAGCCTCTGATACCTTGGTGAGTCCCTTTTCTGGGATAGCAATCATGGTATCCCTGGGAATTGACAGCACCCGTGTAGTTTTACTTTCTGGGTTGAGTCTGACCATCATCATGGTATCGCTATTACCAGAGAAACTTTCTGGTGAGCCATCAACAGCGCCTTTGACTGGCTCAATTCCCATGATGAGAATATTCATGGGCTTGGATAGCTGATATTGGGATATTTTGCTCCACAATTCCCCAGGCAATGGCATTTTCTGCTCATTTTGACCAGAAACGCCCAATTCTTCCTCAGTGCGATCCAAATTGCTCCACAAAGGAGTCCACAGCGCCAAGGTGGATACTAACAGCCCAGATAGGATGACCCCTAAAACCACTGTCAAAATCCACAATAACCAACGAGGCATGGTCAAGCCTAAGCGCTCGTACAGTTCATTGGGTATTGCACCAACAGACTCAACCACGTTACGGGAAACAGTGGCTGAATCTTGTTCAGTTTCTACCTCTATTTCTTGTGCTGATACTGGTTGAGATATGCCCTGGTTTTCTACCAGTTGTATTTGTGAAGACCCCACCTCTAAATTGAGATCCGGTATTTGTTGAGGTGCGACCTGATTATCCGACCATTGAACCTGTTTAATCACAATTATCTCCCCACTCAACCACTCCCTAAAATTTATGTTAAAGCAAGCTACCAATCTTGCCAGTGTAAGACCGCACTGTACACTTGAAATGTTCTACCGTTTGTGTGTATGACAACATGAGTAGCCCATTGTTCCCAGTAATCCTGGCTGGTGGTAAAGGCGAACGTTTTTGGCCTCTCAGCCGCCAAGACCGACCCAAACAATTTTTAAGTCTTGATGGTAGTTCCAGAAGTCTATTGCAATCAACCGCCGAACGACTAGTTAAGTTCGCAGGCGAGTGGAATGACTTATGGGTAATCACCTCTAGTCAGTTAGGACAAGGGGTGCAACAACAACTACCCGAATTACCATCGCAAAATTTGTTGACTGAACCGCAGGGTAGAGACACTGCTGCTGCCGTTGCTTGGGCTAGTTTGGAAATTCAAAAGCGTTATGGTGATGACGCGATTATAGGCTTTTTTCCTTCTGATCACTGGATAGCTGATCCAGAGGCGTTTAAACGCACCTTAGATGCTGCTAGCCAATTAGCGACAAGCACAGAGGCAATTGTCACTTTGGGGATCAAGCCGACTTTCCCATCGACTGGTTACGGCTACATTGAACAAGGTGAAAAAATTGGTACCTTTAATGAGTTGCCAGCTTATCATGTCAATCGCTTTACTGAAAAGCCTATCCGGGAAAAAGCCGAAACTTTTCTATCTACGGGACGATATAGCTGGAATAGCGGTATGTTTGTTTTCCGAGCCGGAGTTGTTCTCAAAGAACTCTATACTCATGCGCCAGAAATCATTGAACCACTTGTAAAACATGGGGTTGATGTTTATCCCCAGTTACCTAAGAAGAGTATAGACTACGCACTCATGGAAAAGACAAATCTAGTATATGTCTTACCAGCAGATTTTGGGTGGGATGATTTAGGAGATTGGAATGCGATCGAGCGTTTACTCAAAAAACCGGATGATCATAATGTAGAACTAGCTACTCATGTAGGTCTAGATACTCAGGGGGCGATTGTTTATGCGACTGATCCAGAGGATGTAATTGTTACTATTGGTTTGGAGGATGTAGTGATTGTGCGCGATCGCAATGTTACTCTCATAGTCAATAAGGAACGTACCCAGGAAATCAAGCAAATTCTCAAAACCTTACAAAGCGATCCCCGATTTACTGACCTACTCTAATTATACTAAGTTGTAAAAGTTAAAACCCTTGGCAGAGGTTGAAATGCGGGGTTTTTATTATAACTAGCTAAGAGGAAGTGCTGAGTCTTGAGTCCTGAGTGAAATTCCCAACCTGAAACTCGAAACTCAGCACTAATTTGTTACTACTCCTCACAGGTGTAGGTTTTTAATAAAGTGATGAGTGACGACTCTAACACCAACAAAAGAATCATAGTTTCATCAATATCCATCACCCCTACACCCCTACACCCCCACACCCCTACACCCCCACAATGTTCCTCACCCAAACTGTCCCCCGTCAACGAGAAATTATTGAAGTTGTCCTCCGCAATGGCTGGGATTATATGCGGCGGTTACTTACAGGTGGTAAGGCTGATGAACCCCAATTACCAACACCTGCGGTTTTAAAGAATATTTTGGTGGACTTAGGGCCGGTTTATGTGAAACTCGGTCAGCTGATGTCTACCCGTCCAGATTTACTGAATGCGGCTTACATTGAGGAACTTTCTACCCTACAGGATGAAGTACCTCCAGTTCCTTGGATAGATATTGAAATTCTTATCCGCAAACAACTCAAACGACCTCTGGAAGAAACTTTCAGTAAAGTTAATCCTGTACCAGTAGCGGCGGGATCAATTGCTCAGACCCATCGTGCTACATTGATAGATGGTCGGGAAGTGGCGCTCAAGGTGCAACGACCGGGGATCGATCTGACTATTGCTCAAGATATTGCTTTAATTCAAGGAATCGCTGATTTGGTGGCGCGTACCGATTTTGGGCAGAATTACGAAATTAAATCAATTGCGGAAGAATTTACCAAAGCTTTAGAGGCAGAGTTAGATTTTACACGGGAAGCAGGACATACAGATTTATTGCGCCGTAATTTATCTCGTAGTCACTGGTTTGACCCCACACAGCTAGTCGTAGCTGAGATTTATTGGTCTTTAACTACAGAAAAATTGTTGGTGATGGAATGGCTAGATGGTGTACCAATACTGTCAGCAAGCTTGAACAATAGTAATGGTAAAGACCCGGTAGCCGAACGTAAAGCTGTTACGACTTTGTTATTTCGGGCTTTCTTTCAGCAATTATATGTTGATGGCTTTTTCCATGCTGATCCCCATCCGGGCAATATCTTTTATCTTAGTGATGGCCGGGTTGCACTGTTAGATTGTGGCATGGTGGGGAGACTTGATCCCCGGACTCAACAGATTTTAACAGAAATGCTGTTGGCGATCGTGGATTTAGATGCGGGACGATGCGCTCAGTTAACGTTGCAATTGGCAGATTCCGCCCAACCAGTGATTTTGTCCCGGTTGGAAAGTGATTATGACCGGATGTTGCGGAAATACTATAACGTCAGTTTGACTGAGATGAATTTTAGTCAAATCTTTTATGAAATTTTGCAAATTGCCAGAAATAATAAAATTCGCCTACCCAGCAATATGGGTTTGTATGCCAAAACTATAGCGAATTTGGAAGGGGTAGCACAGACATTCAATCCAGAGGTTAATTTATTTGATGAAATTCAACCATTAATTACAGATTTGTTTCGACGGCAGTTATTGGGGGATAATCCAGTGCGATCGCTCCTGAGAACAGCCTTAGATTTAAAAAGTCTCTCTTTACAATCGCCCCGACAGGTAGAACTATTATTAGACCGAGTAACATCGGAAACCTTACGCTGGAACCTTTCTCTACATGGTTTGGATGGGGTGCGCCGCACAATGGACGATGCAGCTAATCGCTTGTCTTTCAGTATATTAGTAGGTTCACTGATTATGGGTGCAGCAGTTATATCTACTAAAGCCCAGACAAGTGAATTGTCATTTTTAAGTAGCGTCTTGTTCGCGGTGGCAAGTTTGTTGGGATTGTGGCTAATTGTGAGTATATTGCGATCGGGTCGTTTAAAATAATTTTTTTAACGCAGAGGGACACGAAGGTAAACGCAGCGAAAAGTTCCGGAGGAGGGTTAGCCCGACCTAGTAACGCCACTTGCTACAAGCCGGGGAACCCGTCCAACGCAGTGGCTCAACTTTTCAAGAGAGAGGAGCGCAGAATCTGGCTAAATAATTTGATTTAGTGTGAGAAACATTTAGTATTATTGCTTGCTGCCTCCTAGACTTTTAGAGGTAAGCTAATGCGCGTCTAAATTGCATAACTACTAATCAGGACTGTCAACGGTCAACAGTCAACAGTCAACAGCCCTCACAATGGATTGTGCAACTTAAAAGCAGAATAGCTAACTTATATGTCAATTATTATTGCCGAAAATCTCAGTAAGTCTTATCCAGTAGCGGTGAAAGAACCAGGAATTGCAGGTACAATTACTCACCTTTTCCGCCGCACTTACCGTTCAATACAAGCTGTTCAGGATGTTTCTTTTGAAATTGCACCTGGTGAAGTAGTGGGATTTTTGGGGCCGAATGGTGCTGGTAAAACTACCACGTTGAAAATGTTGACAGGCTTGATACATCCTTCTCATGGTGTAGTCAAGGTGGCTGGCCATGTTCCCTTTCTGCGCCAAGAAGCATTTTTACAAAAAATCACCCTGGTAATGGGACAAAAGCAACAACTTATCTGGGACTTACCAGCACTGGATTCTTTGAGAATTAACGCTGCTGTCTACGACATCTCTGACAAAGAATTTCAGCGTCGGGTAGGGGAATTAACAGAAATGCTGTCTTTGGAAGGTAAGCTAACTCAACCAGTGCGAAAACTTTCTTTGGGTGAACGCATGAAAGCTGAACTTTTGGCAGCGCTGTTACACCGTCCTCATGTCTTGTTTTTGGATGAGCCAACATTGGGTTTAGATGTCAACGCTCAAGTAGCGGTACGTGATTTTTTGCGTGAGTACAATCAACGTTATCAAGCTACAGTGTTGCTAACTAGTCATTACATGGCTGATATCACAGCTTTGTGTGAACGGGTGCTGTTGATTCATCAAGGAAAGCTCATGTATGACGGTAGTTTAGATGGACTACTAGAAAGTTTTGCTCCTTACCGAGAAGTTCGTGTAGAGTTAGCCCAACCTTTACCTTTAGAAACACTCAAATCTTATGGTGATGTGCAACTTTTAGAAGGGCGTGCGGTATGCTTTATAGTGCAGCAAGAGGTACTGACGCGCACAGTATCGAAAATATTAACAGAGTTAGAAGTAATAGATTTAACGGTAACTGAGCCACCTGTTGAGGAAGTGATAGGGCGAGTTTTTCAGGCGGGAGTGGTTTAATCAAAACTTAAAATCTCATGAAAAAGACTATTAGAAAAGCATTAACTTTGCTGACAGTTTACTACGCTTATATGGTGGAGTATCGGGCAGAACTAATCTTATGGGTTTTGTCTGGTTCTTTGCCAATTATTTTGATGGGTGCTTGGATAAAAGCGGCGCAAGGTGGAACCTTTGGTTTATCGCCTGTGGATTTTGCCCGTTACTTTCTCACAGTTTTTATTGTGAGACAAATATCTATTGTCTGGGTAATTTGGGAGTTTGAAAAAGAAGTAGTAGAAGGTAAATTATCACCTAAATTATTACAACCATTAGATCCAGTATGGCATCATGTTGCATCCCATCTTTCAGAAAGGGTTGCTCGCATACCTTTTGCAATATTATTAATAGGGTTATTTTTTATTCTTTATCCCCAGGCGTTGTGGTTTCCCAGTTCCAGTCAATTATTGTTATTTACAGTGGCTGTGACGTTGGCTTTTGTACTGCGATTTGTAATTCAATACACCTTTGCGATGTTCGCCTTTTGGACGGAAAGGGCTAACGCTATAGAAAATTTCTGGTTTTTATTTTATTTATTTTTATCAGGATTAATTGCACCTTTAGATGTATTTCCTCCCCAAATAAAAGCGATAGTTTTATTTACACCCTTTCCCTATTTGATTGATTTCCCCGCTAGTTTGTTGGTAGGGCTACCTGTAGATATAGCACGGGGATTTTTGTCACTTCTGACTTGGATATTCATATTTTGGGTGGCAAATCGTTTGTTGTGGCGTGCAGGATTGAAAAAATATTCAGGAATGGGAGCATAAATTCACTAGTTTGTTGCCTATTTTATGAGTAAAGTTAATTAAGAATTATGAGGAATATCTACTTTTTGATTATTTGATTAATAGAGGCGATCGCCTAAAATTAAACTACATTATAATTTACTTGGTATTGTCTTAAATTTATCTACAGAACCCAAGGAATAATCATCTAACTGAAAATCGCCAAAAGGCTTGCTTTCTAATCTATCTCGCAAAGCTTCATCTATAACTACAGCTTTAGATTGTCTTTTTAACCCGATAATAATTACACTTCTTTGGTATGCAGTTAAATCTCTATTACTTTGACAATCACTGCCTTGAAATTTTCCTAAGTTTAATAAGCGATATTTTTTAACACTTGGGCTATTTTGAAATAGTTTTTTAACTAAATTTTGTATCTGTTGGGAGCGCTCAAAAGCTTTACGTTGCGCTACTGATAAACTACCTTCACAGGAAGCAGTACCTACAGAGATAATTTCTTCAGGATTGTCCATAATTTCCTGGATACCTTCTTGTTCTAAACGTAATTTTAAAACATCTAGACTAATAACTCTGTCATTATTTCTAATCTGAAAATTGCTACCTGAAAGCCATTTATATTCTATTGATAAAACAGCAATATTAAATTTGGCGACTCTTCCTTGACTATCTTTACCTGTTTCATAAGGGAAGTAGGCAATTTTGCCCTTTCTCTGTGGTGACTGACCTGGTGGTGGTAATAAAGTAAATCTTGGATAACCTATCATAAAGGCAACTAAACTCAGTAATCCAACTGAAACTATGAGGGCTGCACAAAATGCGATTAAAGGTACTTTATTAAAAATTTTTGTGGGTGATTGTAAAGGCAGATGAGATTTTAGCTGAGTTTGCTGTTCGCTTTGGGGAATTTCGTCCCAATTCACTTGCTGTTCAATATCTCTAAGACGCTGCAAAATTCCCTGGGTATTGGTGGGACGATTTTTTGATTCTGGTGCTATTAACCAATCAATGAAATTCAATAATGATGATGCAATTTGTTTGGTATGGTTACGCCATCGCAGTAAATTTTGATGGACATCATACATATCTAACGGGTGTTTTCCTGTTAGTAAAAAAACGAAAGTGCGCCCCAAACTGAAGAAATCTGATTGTGGTGTAGCTTCTCCATTCATTTGTTCTGGAGCGTTGTAACCAGATAATAAAGTGGGTGTGGTGGTTCCATTGGAATAAGTCTTAGCTGTACCAAAATGAATTAAAACTAACTTTCCATCAGGTTGGAGCAGGATATTTGATGGCTTAATATCTAGATGCAGGTATAGTTTGCCATGCACTAAATCTAAAATTTCTGCCAACTGTATCAACCAAGTTATGGCTTGTGCTTGGGAAATCGGCTGATTTTGTTGCTGTTGTAACCACTCCTCCAAGTTTGTCCCCGTAATTTTCTCCATGACAATGCAGTGCAGAATCACACCATTTCTGGTTTGATGCTGAAAATAGCTATCAACTTTAGGAATTCCCGGATGATTTAGCTGTCCTAAGACCACTGCTTCTTGGCGAAATAATTCTACTGCTCTAGGGTCGCTGGAGAGATTGGCTTTGAGTATCTTGAGGATTTTAGCTGTGTTTTCTTCATAGGCTTCATAAACTGTGGCGAAGCCAGTTGTATCACTTAATAAGTGGGTCACCCGATAACGCCCTAGCAATTCCAACTGTGAACCACAACTTTGACAAAAGCGATTTTTGTCATTATGGGGGTGGTTAGGGTTGGGGCAAACTGGATTGATACAAAGGCTCATGATTAAGGAAGTCAGTAGTCGATAGTCAAAAGGGTAAAATGAGCCTTGGCGATGACTGTAGCGTTGCTAGCACGGCTAATTTTATCCTTCTGTTCCTATCTATCAATCATGAGACTTATTTTCCTGACATTCTGCTAAGAATGCTGCTATTGTCTGATTAAAGGCTTGTGGTGCGGTTAAAAAAGGCCAATGATTGCCGGGAATTTGGCACAGACGGAAATTTTTGAGGTAAGTTTTGTAAGGTTTGATTTGCCATTCGAGGCGGTTGAGTCCCTGTTCTGACTGGACAAACAGGGCGGGAGTGTCTAAGGGGATGGTGAAACCGGGTACGCTTAATACTGCATCAAAGATGCCGTCACGGGCGGCTATTGTAAATTTACTCCCCCAACTACCATCGGGTTTTTGTTCGAGTCCCGCTTGAAAGACTTGTTGTTGTAAAGGACTCCAACCTTGGAACTGGTTTAATTGCTGTGCTTCTTGTTCGGCTTGTTCGTAGCTGGTGAAAGGCCCCATCGCTTTGAGAAAAGATAAGAAGCGGTAAAGCAGAGGAAAGGTAAGGCGGAAGAGGTTGGGCATTTTCCAAATGAAAATGGGGTCAACTAGCACCATACTCGTTAGACGTTGGGGGTTTTGCCTTGCCCAAATAACTGCTAATTTACCCGTCCAGGAGTGACTAACAATATGGGCTGATGACCAGCCTAGATGATTCATCAAAGCTTCTAGATCAGCGATCGCACTCTCAAAGCTATAATCTTTATCTGGCTTGCTACTTTCGCCATGACCCCTCATATCTGGCGCTACTATGTGATATTCTGCCGCTAAATCATCCCCCAAGCTAGACCAGACTAAGGCATGGTCGCCTAAACCATGTAACAGCAGCAAGGGTTCTTTGCCTTGATTCCACTCCAAGTAAGACAGTTGGATATCAGATTTTGATAAGGTTTGGCGTACAGGCATCGTCTTCAGTAATTCACAATTCACAATATTCAGCAGTAAACAGTGCTTAATAACTGATAAACAAGCGCTGTTACGGGTACTTTACGAGAATCAATACCAGAAATGCAAGCAGTGGCGATGCTAGCTGGACAAGGGTGTAGGAGTAGCGCGTAAGTCCTACCTTATACGCCTATACCCCCATACTGTATCCTCATTCCTCAAAAGAAGTGTTATCTATTCTTATCTACGGGGAATCATAATGTAAGATTAACCTCTGTTTTCAGTATTACCTAATACCATTAGCAAATACTTATTCCAAAAGATTTTCTAAGTTATATCTTTTGATGGATTAGTAATAAATCAAAAATAAATTAACTGTTTTTTTAGCTATTCTATATTTCTTTCTCTAGGTAGTCAGATGAAAACCCTCATATTTGGTATTTTATTGATATGGCAATAATTAAGCAAAATTTTTTAAATAACTCAGTAGATTCCTCTGAATTATTAGATCAGAAAAATATTGAAGCGCAGAGAATGCAAGACGTTCAGCTTTTGCTGCAAAACTTATCTGAAAGTGAAGAAGCAACGATTAAGCTGATTCTAGATTGCCTCTATGATATCGGTTCAGTCAACTTAATTAATCAAAGGTTTCGCTATCGACCTTTTAACCGAGTAGTTAAATTAATTGCTCGGATGTCTAAACCTATATTTAGAGTCTACGGTTGGTATTGGTTTAAGAAGAACTGCCCTCAATTAATTGCTAATTGGTTGCACTCCCAAGTAGCTTTTGAGTATATAGTAAATACACCTCAACAAATAGCGGTTGAAGTCTCGGCAATTCAACAGCATCAGCCATTACCACTAGATAATTATAGTCTTGAGGTGAAGACTTTACGCAATCAAATAAAATGGCTAACAGGAATTACTATAGTCTCATTATCAATTTTGGGAATAGTATTCACTATATTTAACAGCAACCCACAGATAATATTACAAAAAAGAACACAATTTCAACCCACGATTTGTCGATAAAAATCATAAGTAAAGGCAGTAATTTATTTTAAATGAGATAAAGTGATTATTTGAGAATAAAAGTTAAGAATAAATAGCTTACTTTGTTAAAATTCCAACTTTTCTCGAATTACTTTCTCATCCCTAAAACCTACGGCTACCGCTATCCCATCCTTAACGAACAGGGGACGTTTAAGTAGCATGGCATCTTGAGCAAATTCTTCAATCCATTGCTCATCAGTCCAGTTCTTTTTTTCTTCACCCAAAGCACGGTAAGATTGACCGGAAGTATTACGCATTGGTATAGAACCTAAAGATTGTACCCAATTTTGGATATTCTCACGCGTTGGGGGATTTTCCTTGGTATTGATAAATTCATAGTCAACCTTATGGGCTTGAAGCCAGTTAAAAGCTTTTTTACAAGTGCCACAATTGGGTATTCCGTAGACTTGAATGGACATAATACAGGCTTCTCAAAAACTTCATGATATCTAAATATATACCTAGCTGGTACAACTTCTCACAGCCACTAATTTGGACTTGATGATTCATACACCAACGAGTACAAGTATCATTTATGGGACTTACGCATGAAAACGAAATATCGAGGGTTTGGAGAAGGGTATAAGGGTGTAAGAGTTTTAAACATTTATACCCTTACACCCTTACACCCGGTCTCAACAGACAACCTGTATGCGTAAGTTCTAATTTATATACCAGTAATTACCACTAAGTATTGACATAGGAAGATGGAATAGTTGATCAGCTACACCGTAAATTCACTAAAACTCTGTAAAAAAATTAAGATAGCTTGATTGATACTAGGGTGCATCAAGGGTAAGCTATTAACAATAAAGTTAAATAATATTTGGTCTTGATAAATTCTATGACCACCAATAGTTTGCCGAGTATTTTAGGAAATCAACATACTGTTAAACCGAATTTTCCAGAGCCAAGTTTACAAGCCTTACAAGAAAGTCTTTATAACTTCTTAATACAACTTGTAAATATATATCCCCCAGAGGAGGCTTTAAAGGAATTTAAACAGTTATTCATTCACTGTTTGGAGTCTGGTAATTTTTCTGCTGTGCCAGTTATCCAAAAGATGGTGATGTTTGATAACGAGGAAGAGTTTCGTTACACGCTCAAACGTTCTTGCTACATTTTAATTAATAATTGGGCGGCGAAGAGGAAACATAAGTATATTCATGAGTTAATTAATTTATTTACTCAATTACCAGTAAACAACCTACTAATATATAGTTGCCCAGAACTAATTACATATCAGGTATGGCTGGAGAAATTTGTTCATAGTCAAGATTATCAAGAACTCAAAAAGTTTAATTATACAAATACTAGTAAAAGTCAAACACACTGGAGCGATCGCTATGCTAATTATCTCTTAGTTGCCCAATCTGTAGATCCTGATAAACCTCAGGAACAACAAGAGGCAGCAAGCAAACTCTCCAGGCAAATGAAGGACAAGTATAAGTTTGAGCTAGCAATGTACATTGCTCGTTCTCAGTCTACTGCGTCTAGTCCAACACGCTATCATAACCCTAGTATTTTTGGGGATGAGGTTTTGCGTCTCATCAAAATGATTGTTGTGAAAAAAGGGAAATTCAGCTACGAGAACATTGCCCATATATTCCTCAAGCAAACTGAAAATCAAACGCTGAAGCAGTTTAAACAAAGTATCCATAAATATTTGTTTTTTTCTGTGGGCAATCAAGCGATCGCAGAAATTATTAGTCAAATTTTGACAGAAAAACTGTCACTATGGAAAGTAGAAAAAGATGAGGTATCTTTAAGTAAAGATTTATTGTTGAGGGTTTGTAATCGATTAATTGATTTTCTGACTACAGAAAATCGCCAGGAGCCTTCGGAGTTATTTACTTTATTACTTTCTCATGGCCATCCTTTAACTTTAGTAGTTATTCTCCTGAAAATTATCTGTATTTGTAAAAGCAGCCGTAGCCATTTAGAAAGCCGGATTGCAGATTTGATTAATTTTTATAAAGATAAATCAGAGGATGAGTGTAAATGGCTAATTCAGTTCATTGAATTTTATAATATTACTTTTGCAATTTATGCAGAAAACGTAGAGTATAACTTGCTGAAGATGGTAGAAGATGAAGCGTCTGGTAATTCGCACACAAATTTGGACACTTATCGTGTATTTTCCCAAGTGAAAGCGGATGCAAATATACCTGATTAAATTAGGACTTACCCACTCAGATTGTCTGTTGAGACCGGGTGTAAGGGTGTAAGGGTGTAAGGGTATAGGGGTGTAAGAGTTTTAAACATTTATACCTCTACACCCTTCTCCAAACCTTTGATATTTCGTTTTCATGCGTAAGTCCTAGAAATAATAATTGCTAATTTCTATTGGTAAAATTTAGGACTTAGCAAGATTTTCATCCAGGGAAGCCAAAACAGCACCAGCAGTTTCCGCAATAATACTAATCAGACGATATAAAGCGATCGCACTAATCACCGCCGCCGAGGGAAAGCGGTTTTGCAAAAGGGCGATCGCTGTTGCTTCAAATACACCCAAACCCCCAGGCGCACCCGGAACCACAAACCCTAACAGCCAAGCAAAACTAAAAGCACCCAATAAAAGGGGAATTTGACTCATATTCAGGGGCATCAAAGCAAACAGAGTCAGAATAAATCCTATCCCCCGTATCACCAAAAATCCCAACTCACCTAATAATGGTCGTAAGGGATAGCGTTCAATACTAAAAGCCGCAGTTGTTTGGGTATCTGATTTTTTGGCTTTCAATTTGGACAACAAGCTGATGACTGGGTTCAAAAATCGGGGATGTACTCCAGCTAGTATGATTATTAAACTCAATAACTGTAAAATTCGTAGTATTAAGCTATTACTACTAACTGCGAGTCGGCTGCCAAACATCACTAAAATTATTAAAGCCGCAGCCGCCATGAGTAAAGGTTCTAACAACACACTTAGAGTAGCTGCACCAGTGGAAACGTTGGCATTTTTCAACGCCACAATTCGCCGATAATGATGCCAAACATTACCAGGTAAATATTTAGCAATATTGGTTTTTAGATACACCTGGATTAACTCAGTAGTTGGTACTAATTGATTTAGGTCTTGCAAAATCCAAGTCCAGATCCAACCTGCCCAAGTATGAGCTAGTAAAGTTATACCTGTGGCGATCGCTAAAATTGCCCAACCAACTTCACTAATGCGGATAGCCGTCACTCCCAACCAGTTATCCTTGAGAGCTTTGGCTAAAAAAATCAGCGTTGCGCCCAAAATTATCCAACGAAAAATGTGCTGCAATTTTATCTTCATTAGACAACGAAAATACCCGAAGCTGAATATTTCAGATTTTATGCTAAATCAGTTACAAGCTATCATTTTATAAAAAATTTTCTTTTCAAATAAAATATGGTTTTTTTATTAGTATTTATATCAGATATTTAGTATCCTAGATTGTTTGAATTGAGTATATTTTCATAGATGAGTTCAAAATTAAACTTAACCCTAAATATAATTAAAGGTCTTACCCAAGAGTGAAATGAATATCGTAAATATTTAATTAACCAATCAAGTTACAAGATTTTCAATAGGAGCCTTAATATTGCGAGATATTAAGCTCTATCTCTCTGTAGTTAGATAAATATGACACATTATTGCTCAAATTAATGTGACTTACGCTAGATGGAAAGATGTTTTTAAATCCCTAACATTGATAACTGTTGGTTAAATAATCAGTCAACTCGAAAAACAACAAAACTTTCGCTTGCTGCAAAAATTGTTAAGCGATCAATTTTGTAATTGATAAAAGGAGGAACTAGTGAACAGTTTAATGAATGTATGGAAAAAACTACGGCTACGCCAGATTCTGACTGTATTTTTGGCTGGTATATTGTTAATGATTAGTACTGCTTGTAGCCAAGGTAATCCTCAAGGGGCAAACCCTCAAAACCCTGCTGTACAAGCTGGTGGTGCTAATAATCCTTATAAAAATGGTGGAGATAAATACGTCAATTCTAGATTCTCCACGGATCCTAATATCACTAACCCAGAAAATAAAAAAAGACGTGATCAAGCTAATTTACCAAGCAGTTCACAACTACTGATTGCTGTTAATAGAGAATCAGAACTACTTTACCCTGGTGCCGAAACACCAGCAGGCAGAGTCAAAAAAGAAGCGGAATTGCCAATCATTCGAGAAGAAGACTTCCAGCACCCTGAACCAGGTGGATTGATTCAGAATGAGCCAAATGTAGGAACTCGCATTCAAGAACGACTAGAAACTGTTAAAGAATCAGTACAAGAGGCTTCTAAATTTATCCAAAATAAGGCAGATGAAGCCGGTTCTATATCTGAATTACACAAAAATCCGGCTGCTGGTAGATAAGAATTTTTTACGTCATTCACAGTTTAATTGAGTCACAAAAACACAAGGAGTAGCACTATGAAAAAGTTCATTAACTGGTTAAAGAATGCCCGTCCCCTGAAAATTGCCACAGTTTTTGTATTGGGATTTTTCCTATTGTTTACCCAATCTTGTTCTGCTAAAGGAATTGCCGCACAGCCACCACAGCAAAAGGCTGAATCAGCTTATATTGAAAGATATGATCCCACAAAAGAATATCCGCTCAATACTCCCAAAGGCGGCATGAATAACTTTAGCGACGTAGATCCTAGATCCGAAGTTGGGGAAAAAACAGCCGAAACTCAAGCTAAAGCTTTGCGAGACAATGCTAAGAGAAACGTTGATGAAAAAGGTATTGACAGCACAGAGCAATATGTTCGCAATTATCGCCAAGGTACACCTTTTGGAGAAAGGGTGAAGAACTTAGGTGAGGACATCGGTAGTTCTGCTGAAGAAGTACGGGAGGGTGTTGTTAAAGGGACTCAGCGCGGTCTAGAAAATATCAAAGAGAATACCCAGAATGCTGGTGAAGATTTGGTCAAAAAAGGAAAGCAAACCACAGGAAACGATTAATTCATTCCTAGTGTGACTTCTTCTCAAACCTAACCCCCAACCCCTTCCCTGCAAAGGAAGGGGAGCAAGAGTTAAAGCCTAATCACACGTAATTCGTAATTAATATTGTTAATTACGAATTATTTTCATACCAACCCTGTAACGCCAATTGCTGAATTTCCCGCCAGGGAATTTTGTGTTTGCGGGCTAATTCTGCACAGTCTTCATATTCTGGCTGCACGTTGGTGATCACTTTTTCCGATGATTGTCCATGCCACGCTACTTTAATTCGCACTGCGCCATATTTCGTTTCTATTTGTTTAAATTCCCGTTGTAAGATGGCGCGTTGCTGGATAGTCCGGCGGATTCCCAAGGTGGTAGTTTCGCGGAATAGCACTGCTTCACAATCACTTAAAGTTTCTGGATGACAAATCACAGTTAGTAGAATCCCTGGACGGGATTTTTTCATGCCTATCGGTTGAGTGAAGACATCCAGCGCACCAACGGCGAACAATTGTTCAAAGACATAACCGATCGCCTGTGGATTTAAATCATCAATTTGAGTTTCCAGTACAGAGATTGTCTCTAGGGTTGGGCTATTAGCAGCAGAATCCGTGATATTTGCCTGTAAACTAGCACCTTCGCCCAGCCAGAGCCGTAGTATATTAGGTATAGGTAGATTAATCGTGCCTGCTCCCAATCCTACCTGTTTGATGGTCATGGGTGGTGGCGCTCCAAATTCTTTGACTAGGGTTGTGGCGATCGCCGCTCCTGTTGGTGTCACCAATTCCCGGTCAATACCGTTGCTATAAACTGGACAACCCCGCATTTCCCATAACTTCAAAACTGCTGGTACTGGTACTGCCATTTGTCCGTGGGCGGCGCGTACAGTTCCCCCACCAGTGGGAAAGGCCGAACAATATAGCAGTGGGAATCCTGCGTTATCACTAGCAATACCCAACCAATCTAAACCTAAGCAAGTGCCAACGATGTCTACAATCGCATCCACCGCACCTACTTCATGAAAATGAACCTTTTCTGGAGCAATGCCATGCACAGCCCCTTCAGCCACCGCTAATTGCCGAAATACAGCTAAACTCCAAGCCTCAGCCCTTGGCGGTAAACCTGCTTGCAAAATCATTTGCTCAATTTCTGGCAAGTGTCGCCCGTGGTGATGATGTTCGTGGTCATGGTGATGATGATGGTCAATCAAATCTACATGAACCTTAGTGGCTTCCTGACCATTCCGTTGCACCTTTTCCGCCCTTAACTTATATTCCTCAGCTATACCCAAGTTATTGAGTTTTTCTGTTAGGTATGCCACCGGAACACCCAGGCTAACTAAGGTTCCCAGACACATATCACCAGAAATGCCTGTCGGACATTGAAGGTAAGCAATTTTGTTCATAAAGATAATTCGTAATTTTTAATTTCTAATTCGTAATTAACACTGATAACTAAGTATTACGCATTGTTAAGTACGAACTCTCATGATTTGCCCGTAAAAATATGTATCTACAGTTTAAGCAATTGCTTCTTTATGTAAATATGTGCAACGCTTAATTTTACATAAATGTCGATAGATAAGAAACAGGCGGAAAACTTACTGAAAGATTCCTCCTCTAAGTCCCTAGTCCCCAAAATTCAGTAACCCAAACTTTTATGGCAAAAATTATCGCTGTCCATCCTGATAACCCCCAGAGTCGCAGAATAGAGGAAATAAGGTCAGCGCTTTCCAGTGGCGCGGTGATGCTTTATCCAACTGATACGGTTTATGCGATCGGTTGTGATTTAAATGTCAAGTCTGCGGTGGAAAGAGTGCGGCAAATCAAGCAGTTAGCAAACGATAAACCACTGACATTTTTATGTCCTTCACTGTCTAATGTAGCTACTTATGCCTTTGTCAGTGATACAGCTTATCGAATTATGAAGCGACTAATACCAGGAACTTACACATTTTTGTTACCTGCCACTAAGTTAGTACCAAGATTAGTCCAAAGTCCCAAGCGTAAAACTACTGGAATTCGCGTACCAAATCATACTGTATGTTTAGCCTTACTTGAAGCCTTGGGAAATCCGATTATTTCGACTTCAGCACACATACCTCCAGATGAGGCAGGCAATGGGAAAGTCGGGATAGTTTCCGAATCGATTACCTCAATGGTAGAGCTATTTGACCGCGTGGATAAATTAGTTGATGTGATTGTAGACACTGGCCAGGAACCAACTTACGATGTTTCTACAATTGTTGATTTGACGGGAGACGAGCCAATGATTACTAGACAAGGATTAGGTTGGGAAGCAGTAACAGCGTGGGTATAAACAACGAACTTCACCGCCTTTCTTGTCAGTTTCGGAATAGCGCAGCAAAATGCCTCCAGTTTAATGAGCGTCATAACTAAGAGTTCCGCTAGTGGATCTGATGAAATAGGCGTATTTCTAGATACATAAAGGTTTTGAGCAATTTGGCAGGCAAAGCGAATATAGGTGTGTTAACCTCGATCTGGTTGCGAGTGAAAAAAGCGACACACGACCTTCTCTGTAACTTTTTTCGATTGCGTACAGTTTTATATATGAGCGGTGCTTGTCTTAGGTTTTGATGGATGAATGGTCAAAGATTCTCCAGTAAAGCCTGGTTTCAGGTACTGTTTGTGCATTCTACTTAAGGTGCAAGACCAAACCCAGGAAAATACATGAAAGTAAACCTTGCAAATCTACCAATCTCTACATCTGCTTTTGTTGGCAACGTCATCACTGAGGAATCACAGGCTACAGATGCTTTGATGCAGTTTTTATCCCAAGAAATGCTCTCTCAAGTCAAAGCATCCCCCAAGTGTGTACAAGCCGTAGCTCAACGCATGGCCAAGGAAGTGAACCGGATATGTGATAAAAGCTCTCGCATTCAAACATCTGGTGAAGTTCATTCTTGGCAATTAACTCTGGCTCGTCATCGTTTGCAAAAGTGCCTACATTACTATCAATTAGGTTCCCAACGAGGACGGGTAGAATTACATAGTAGTCTAGGCGCTATGGTTTACCGTCATGTGACGATCGCCGGTTCAGATTTAGGGTTTGACGGACGTTACAGTTTAATTGAAGATTTTCTCCAAGCATTTTACATTGAAGCTATCAAAGCTTTTCGTCGGGAAAATGAACTGGCTGAAGATTACACGCCACGTACTCAACTGCAACTAGCAGAATATATGGCGTTTACCGAACAGTACGCCAAGCGCCGGATTAATTTACCCGGTGGTAACAATCAACAATTAGTTATTTTACGCGCCCAAGGTTTTGCTCGTCGCCAGCCCCAAGAAACAACAGTAGATATTGAAATGGCGGTAGAATCTGCTAAAAGTGAAGAGGCTGAATCTTACCAGCGTAACTCGGCGGTGCAACAAATCCGCTCCCAAATGATTGCCCAAACTAATTTTGACCCTTCAGAAGAATCAGAACGCGATCGCATCATTGCCGAATTAATTAAATACCTAGAATCTCAAGGTCAATCCGACTGCATCGATTATCTAACACTCAAGCTGCAAGACCTGTCAGCACCAGAAATTGACCAAATTCTCGGTCTGACCAGCCGTCAACGCGATTATCTACAACAGCGCTTTAAATATCATGTGCAGAAGTTTGCTAAACAACACCAATGGCAATTAGTCCACCAATGGTTAGGTGCAGGTTTAGAACAGAAATTGGGTTTATCTGCCCAGCAGTGGAACACCTTGATGGGTACACTCTCCCTACCACAGCAACAACTCCTGCAATTAAAGCTGGCGAGACATAGTGATCAGGCGATCGCTAAAACCCTCAAATGTACCCCCAAGCAATTACAAAAACGCTGGACTGAACTGCTAGATACAGCATGGGCTATCCGCAACGGTAATACTGAAGTTCAAGCAGGCTAAATCAGTTAGATTTCATTAGTTGGTTAGACAAGTTATTACCAAGATTTTCTGCAAAATCCTACTGCATAACTAATATCAATTCAAAATTCAAAATACCCTCCGGGAAGCTAAAGCTACAAAATTCAAAATTAAGAATCAAAACAGAACATTCTTCTCTTTAGCTCTTAGTCTTGATTTTGCTCACATCATCCTATGATTTATTTAGTACAATTGCACTAAAAATTAACTTCGTCAAATATCAATTGAAAATTCATATTAAGTAATCGATCATTTGTGACTGGTTCCATGAAATCCTGAAATGAGCATGGTTGATGCAAAATGATGGGTGATAAACATGACTCCGGGTGCAAAAGCGAATCAGTCAGGCAGGATTTTAGAAACGAATGTAGAAGCAATACTAACTGCCTATGAGTACTTTCAAATTGGCACTCATGTCACAAAAGAATATTTACTCAACGCTAGTTTATTAAAAAAACGCTACGCTAAACAAGTTTATATTGGTAACGGAGTATATCAAACATCACTAAAAGTTGATTTCTATGTTGTGGGCTTGCCTCTCAATCCATCAGAATTAATTATTGAGTGTAAATGGCAAGAAAGTGGTGGCTCCGTTGATGAGAAATTTCCTTATTTAAATTTGAATATTCAACAATATTATCCAGCACCAACAATTGTCGTGATTGGTGGTGAAGGTATGAGGGAAGGGGCGATTAAATGGTTACGGCAACAAGTAAATTTTAACCATAATCTCCTAGCAGTACATACACTAGATAGATTTATTGCCTGGGCTAATAAAACTTTTGGCGTTGCATGATCCAGAAATGCACGAAGTCATTATCTTGCGCGCATAGCCAGATATATTAGGACATCAAAACCCTGACAAAAAAAGGCATTCAAGTCTGTCAACCATCAACAGTCAACAGTCAACAGCTATATAAATTCAGTCCACCCTTCATTCCGCGTTGTTAAAATCTTGTTATCCTCAGTAAACACCCACGCAGAACGCAATCAAAAAAGCGATCGCTATGCTTCAGTATCCCAATCTCGAACAGGCGCTAAAATATCACTTCGGTTACGACAACTTTCGTCCCGGACAACGGCAAATAATTGAAGATGCGCTGCAAAACCGAGATTTAATGGTAGTGATGCCTACGGGTGGAGGAAAGTCTTTGTGCTTTCAGTTACCTGCACTCATGAAGCAGGGTTTAACTGTGGTGGTATCACCGTTGATTGCTTTGATGCAAGACCAAGTGGAAGCACTACGTAATAATAATATCTCTGCCACTTTCCTTAATAGTAGTTTGAATGCGTATCAGGTGCGATCGCGTGAGGAAGCCATCCTCAATGGTAAGGTAAGATTACTTTACGTCGCCCCGGAACGTCTCCTCAGTGAAAGATTTCTGCCATTCCTCGATTTAGTCAACGAAAAAGTTGGCATATCTATCTTTGCAATCGATGAAGCCCATTGTGTCTCTGAGTGGGGACACGATTTCCGTCCAGAATATCGCCAGTTAAAATCCCTACGCAAGCGTTACCCAAATGTTCCCGTTTTGGCACTTACCGCCACAGCTACAGACCGCGTCCGTTCTGATATCATCCAACAACTAGGGTTAAAGCAACCAAGTATTCACCTTGCCAGTTTTAATCGTCAAAATCTTTATTACGAAGTCCGCCCCAAAAGTAAACAAGCTTACGCTGAATTATTAGAGTTAATTCGAGATAATGAAGGTTCAGCAATTATTTATTGTTTAACTCGAAAAAAAGTTGAAGAACTAACATTTAAACTGCAAAAAGATAAGATTTCGGCTTTATCTTATCATGCCGGATTACCTGATGATGAACGTAGTAAAAATCAAACGCGGTTTATTCGGGATGATGTGCGGGTAATGGTTGCTACAATTGCCTTTGGGATGGGGATTAATAAACCAGATGTGCGCTTAGTGGTACATTTTGATATTCCCCGAAATTTAGAGAGTTACTATCAAGAATCAGGTAGGGCTGGTAGAGACGGGGAACCATCACGCTGTACAATTTTTTTTAGTTTTGGCGATATTAAAACTATTGAATGGAGTATTGAGCAAAAAACAGACCCCCAAGAACAGTTAATTGCCAAACAACAACTGCGACAGATGATAGATTACGCTGAGGGGACAGACTGTCGTCGGACAATTCAACTGGGTTATTTTGGTGAAAGGTTTGCGGGTAATTGTGGTAATTGTGATAATTGCCGTTATCCCAAACCGATGCAAGATTGGACAATTGAAGCGATGAAGTTCCTTTCTTGTGTAGCGCGTTGTAAAGAAAGGTTTGGGATGCTACACATAATTGATGTGTTGCGGGGGGCAAAAAAAGACAAAATCATCCAATACGAACACGATAAACTTTCTACCTATGGGATTGGCAAAGATAGAACGGTGGATGAGTGGCGGACTTTAGGAAGATCACTTTTACATCAAGGTTTACTGGAACAAACTAGCGATGGTTACTCAGTTTTAAAATTAAACGCCCTCAGTTGGGAAGTGATGAAGCGACAACGCCAAGTGTTTCTCTCTGTTCCTGTAGCACAAAAGCTGAGTTTGATACAGGATAGTCCCAAATTTGAAGAAGCAGAAGCATTATTACATAGACTGCGATCGCTACGTAAACAACTTGCTGATGAACAGTCTGTACCGCCTTACGTCGTCTTCCACGATTCCACATTGAAGTTAATGGTACAAGCGCAACCCCAAAACTTACTAGAATTCTCTAAACTATCTGGCGTTGGTAGTCACAAATTAGCCCAATATGGTGAGAAATTCATTGCCGAAATTCGCGCCTACCGCCAAGAAAAAAATCCTCAAGAAAAACCAGTTAATCTTGCACCTACAGGCAGTGTAGTTTCCGATAGCGAAATACAGACCTTACAATTACATCAACAAGGTTTAAGTATTGCCGAGATAGCCCGCAAACGCAAACTCAGTCCAGCCACAATCTCCACCCATTTAGGTAAACTGATTGAGAAAAATCAGCCAGTCGATTTAAACCAACTTGTTCCTTTAGAACATCAACAAAAAATTTGGCAAGTGCTAGAAGTGCTTGGCGATATAGCTTTAACACCCATTAAAGAACAGTTAGGTGAAAGCTATTCTTTTGAAGAAATTCGCTTAGTCAGAGAAAAATGGCGGCAAAGAAACAGGAAGTAAGCTATTTTGCTGTTAAGTTGTACAATCCATCGTGAGGGCTGTTGACAGTTGACAGTTAGCAGCCCTTATTAGTGGTTATCCTCTCCCACTACTCCCCATCTTGATTAAGGAGTCACATCTACGTAGCTGGAAATCTTGGGGTGAGAATCTTCTAACTCTATAGGAGATTGTTTGGGTAAATTATTTTGAGGTTTTTTGCTTGCCAAAATTAAAGATAAGAGCCTTGGCAGTGCAAGACAGACAATAGCATTTACTAAAGTTAAGAGGATGCCGTCAATCAGACTCATAATATAACTGCCTATTGCAAAGGTTTTTTATTATTCTTTCACTAGTGTGAAACACAATTGAGATGATTGATTAGATACAATAATTGGAATTTCTTCTGAAGTTCATAAGGTTAATGTATATATATTTTTATTAAGCAAAGTTTTTCCCCATTTATACCTAAATATCCTCCTTGAGAAGTATAGCCGTAGCCAGATAGATTAGGACATCAAGCTAAGATAAAACTCTCACATAACAAGGCTTTCAAATCCATCAACAGCCAACCGTCAACAGTCAACAGCCATAGTTGTGATTTGGGTTTTAGTAAGCACTTGAGTAGTGAGACAAATCAAGACTAAAGTACTTACTACGAAATTAGTATTTATGCTTCTGGTGGCAAATCTACACTGTAAACTATTTCTCCTGCTAAGTTACGCAGTGATACAGTCATCACCTTCGATAAAACATTAATTTTGACTGCACCAAAGAATTGTAAACCTTCACTGGGAGGTCGATTTGCTCTTGTACCTGGGGGAAGGCTTTGAAATACCAATTGTGGCCCAAAGGTATTTTCTAATTGGTTGGGGCCGAATGTCCCCGCATTGAGAGGCCCGGCGACGAACTCCCAGAAAGGCTTGAAGTCTTGAAACTGGGCTTTGTTGGGGTCGTAATAATGGGCGGCTGCATAATGTACATCAGCAGTTAGCCACACAACATTTTTGATATTTCTGTTTTTGATAAATCGGAGTAAGTCTGCAAGTTCTAATTCTCTACCTAATGCAGGGCCGTCTCCATTAGCCCAAGCCTCAAAATCAGTGCTACCATCTCGAACTATCAGCCCCAAAGGCATATCACTAGCAATCACTTTCCATGTAGATTTTGATGTCAGCAGTTGCCTTTTCAGCCATTGCACTTGTGTGACACCTAACATTTGCGTATCTTTGCTGGCTGTTGGCTGACGGTTGGGAGTGTTGCGACCCCGGTAGGTACGCTCATCTAACATAAAAATGTCTAGTGCTGGGCCATAATTAAAAGAGCGATAAATCCTGGCTTGGTCTGTATTGTTGGTTGCATACTCGATAGGCATATATTCCAAAAAGGCTTGTCTTCCCCTTTGGGCTAGCAAGTTAACATCCTTGACTGTGTAGCGGCTATCATTGAGAATTTCGTCTGGGTACCAATTATTTGTAACTTCGTGGTCGTCCCATTGTGCCAACATGGGAACTTCAGCGTTAAAACGCCGCACATTTTCATCTAGTAAGTTGTAGATATAGTTACCACGAAATTCTTTGAGGGTTTCTGCTACTTTGGATTTTTCTTCTGTGGTGATATTGCGCCAAATGCTCCCATTACCTAATGATACTTGTGATTGAATGGGGCCATCAGCGTAAATATTATCACCAGAATGAATGAAAAAATCGGGGTTTAATTGGCGCATGGTTTCATAAATTTTCATCCCACCAAAATCGGGATTAATACCCCATCCTTGACCAGCAGTATCGCCACCCCAAACAAATAATATGTCTCGTCCGAAGGTAGGGGGAGTGCGGAAAGTTCCGTTAACAGGGGCACTGTAGGTATTTTGATAATCTAAATTCTGGAAAAGCACCCGATAAAAAATTTGTTGATTGGGGGGTAGATTTCTCAGATTAATTCTGGCTGTAAAGTCGCTATTTTCTAAGGCGTTAGGCCCTAAAATACGTTGCACATTACTAAAGGTTTCACTAGTGGAATATTCTACGATCATTTTGGCTGGGCGATCGCTCTTACTCCAAATGACCACATTATTATTTGTGATATCACCAGTAGCTACGCCGTAAGGTATGGCAGGGCGCATCGTATCAGAGGTGATAATTCCAGGCGCTTGGGCAAAAACTTGTGATTTTGCTACTAAATTTGTGGTGATAATACCGCCTGCTGTCATCGCTGAACGGAGGAAAAACTGGCGACGATTTAGCTTTAATTGATGATTTGGTTCCATATTAATTAATGACAAGCTGAAACAAAGGTTTTACAGCATCAGTGTTTACCACAGCTAGTTATGACTAAAAGTAAAGACAGAGTTATCCCTGGATTAATATATTTTTATTGATATTTCTATATATTAATTAATAATAATTAGGTGTTATTTTTCACCTGGAATTAAAGTTCACTTAAACTTTAATTTCAAAAATATTTGCATATCTATCAATTAGCAAATTGTTTTCTCGATTCATTGTGCATAATCAGCATTGAACAATATTCAAGAAGGTAATGCAGTCTAATTTAGCTGATTAATAAACCTTAGAACCTGCATTTCTGAAATATATAGCCGTAGCCAGATAGCTTAGGACATCAAGCTAAAATAAAACCCTCACAACACAAGGCTTTCAAATCTGTCAACAGTCAACCGTCAACAGCTACATTTATCAAAAGGAAACCAGATATGAAATTATTTCCACAATTAATCCTTACTGCTGCTAGCCTAACAATAGGTCTTGCTAGTATAGGCATACAAACTGCATCTGCGGCAATTGTTAATTACGCTTTCACTGTAGATAGTCCTACCAATAAAGGTAAGGGATTTTTTAGTTTTGATGACTCAACTTTTAGTAATGACAGTATTCCAGAAGCTCTAGTGCAGTCGCTCTCTTTCCAATTTGATGGTGACTCTACCATTTACACCGAAAAAGATGCGATCGCTTACCCCTTCTTTCCTGTAGTACTTTCAACTACATACTTAACAGGAAAGCCAACTGTCGGGTTAAGCTATTCATTTTATGATAAAACTAATCCGGCTGAACCAATAGTTTACGAAATTGTTGATAATAACTTTACAATCCTTTCCGGCGCTTCCAGCAACACAGAAATTGGCTTTGGCACTGTAACTTATTCACAAATCCCTGAGCCTGCAACTTTAGGCGGGACTCTGTTGACTTTTGGGCTTGCTTTTTTGGGGAACAAGAAGTCAAAATTCATGAAAAAATCTAACCTTTAATTAATATATATTTGGTAATGGATACTAATCAGTAGTTAATTATTTTTCCTATTACCAAATATCATTCTTTTTTTGTGAATAATTCTATTGAAGAAACGTTAACATCAATTTCTACTTTTTTAGGTTCTACATCCAGAGCATTTATGGCGTTTAATTCTCCAGAGCGCCAACTGTCAGCTATATCCTTGATAAAACTAGCTGTAGGGATGGCAATTAATAAACCTAAAACACCACCTAATTTAGCGCCTAGTAGCAAAGAAATAACTACCCAAACAGGATTTAAACCAGTTAAATTACCCAGAATCCTTGGGGCAATAAAATTAGAATTTACTTGGTCAATAGCAACCGCAACACCTAAGACTTCTCCCCCCAACCAAAAGTTTTGTAGCGCCACCAATAGACTAACAATAGATATACCGATACCTGTCCCAAAGGGGAAAAGAGAAAATAAACCAATTGCCAAGCCAAAAAGTAAAGCCAAAGGTACTCGCAGTGCTACAAACGCCAATGTAACAGCCAGCCCCAGTATAGCTCCTAAGGTAGCTTGACCAATAAAGTAATTGTGAAAGTCCTCTCGTAGTATTTGCCGCACCTTAGAACCAATATGGGTAGGAAACCATTGGTAAAGACCGTCCCACAGGCGATCGCCATTTAATACCATGTAGATAGTCAATACTACTGTCAGCAGTACATTAACTACAACACCAATCGTATCAAAGGCAAAACCCAGAATTCTTCCTGTCACAGACTGTAATTGGCTAGATACCCTCTCTAAAATCTGCGTGACTAAACCACTTAAATTTACAGGTAACTGTTGAGTCGCTGCCCATTTTTGGAAAGCGTCAATCTGTTGACCTCCAGAATCAATCCAATAAGGCAGAATATTAACCAGTTCGTTGAGCTGTTCTATGATTAGCGGGACTAAAGTTACACCTAACCCGACTAAAATCACCACAGCCAGCAGCAATACACTGCCAATAGCCAAGTTACGTTGTACCCCCCGTTCTTGGAAAAACTGAATTGGGTAGTTCAAAACAAAAGCCAGCAAGATAGCAGCTGCAACAACATTCACCAAGGGTTGGAAATACTGCACAACTTGAAGCAGTAGCCAACCGTTGAGAATGGCAACAGGAAACGCCAAACCAACAGTTAACCATCTGGGTAATTTATTGACTGACTGCATGAGCGAAGACTCCACACGAGGGAACGGGGGATTGGGGATTGGGGATTGGGGACTGGGGATTGGGGAAGAACTAATGACCACTGACCACTGACAATTAACTAATAACTAGATCTTTTGCCATAAACTCTAATAAAATCTGCTGCGGTATTGCTCCTAGCGGTTTCTCTCCGCCTGCGTTTGCCGAATAAAATTTGCCTTTACGAATATCTTCTGGTGTCAATAAACCCATATCCCAACCTTCATTTAACACCAGTTGATTAAATTCTAATAATAACGGCGCATGGAAGACATGACGCACTACTGCATCGTCAGCATAACAACCGAATTCAAAAAAAGGTGGGAGAATGTAACCGATTTCTTCTAATATTTCTCGCTTTACTGCTATATCTGGTGTTTCGCCAGGTTCAACATGACCGCCAAACAACGCCCAGTGAGCAGGGTAGGGAATATTAGGTACATCATCCCGTAACTGCATAAGAAATTTATTATCTTGGTAGAGGATGGCGATCGCTACGTGTATAGGTTGCTTACTCATAAAATCATCTTGGAAGTTTCTGTTACCAGTATTACTCCTCCACCAGATAAACCTCCCCAAATTCTTCGCCAGCTATGGGAATGCTTTTATAGCGAACTTTACCCTGAACAACTACCGATTCTCCAGGTTTGAGATTATTCTGCTTAGTCACCACCCAGATTGTGCCAGTTGAATCATTGATTTGATATACCCGTCGTTGTAATAAAGGAACTTGTTTTTCCACCTTCCCTTGGATGTAAACTTTAGTTTGTTGATTCTGTGTTGGTTTGATATTGCGAATTGGGGTGATATTGCGACCAAAGCTAAGGTTACCGTCCTTCCAGTCAGATACATTCACTGAAGTGCAACTAAATACTCCTATTAGCAATAGAAACATCAATCCCAAACTGTGAATTTTTTTCGTTCGCTGCATAAAAGTTACTAATTAGTCATTGGTCATTAGTCAGTTGTCAGTTGTCATTATTTTTCCCCTACACCCTTACAACCCTAAACCCCTAAACCCCTACCTCTTCCCAGTCCCTGAATATGAGAAAATAAACAGCATAGTCTAGCGGTAGAAAAGACGCTACGGCATCAGATGGCAACGCCATCCATCATAATTACTGCGGACAACTGAAATTTGCACCAAAGCGCATCTTCTGGGAATTCTCATGGAAACAAAAACTGCCAAAATTCTTGATGGTAAGACTTTAGCTGAGAAAATTCAAAAAGAACTGACTGCCCAAATTATAGAAGTACAAGCCAAAATCGGTCGTCCTCCTGGGTTAGCAGTATTGATGGTTGGTGATAACCCAGCCTCAGCAGCCTATGTACGGAACAAGGAAAAATCCTGTGCCAAAGTGGGTATTGCTTCTTTTGGCAAGCATTTTCCCCAAGAAACTAGCCAAAAAGAGTTAGAGGATGTGATTGCTGCACTCAACCAAGATGAACAGGTAGATGGCATTCTTGTACAATTACCCTTACCTGAGCATCTAGATGCAGTGCAACTGCTGCATCAAATAGAACCGGATAAAGATGCTGATGGACTCCACCCAGTGAATTTAGGGCGGTTGGTGCGTGGGGAAAAAGGTTTACGCAGTTGTACCCCAGCTGGAGTCATGCGGCTATTGGCGGAATATGAAATTTCTTTGCGAGGAAAGCAAGCTGTGGTGGTGGGACGGAGTATTTTGGTAGGAAAGCCAATGGCTTTGATGCTCCTAGAAGCTGATGCCACCGTGACTATTGCCCACTCGCGATCGCAAGACCTCAAATCGATTACCCAAAATGCCGACATTCTCGTTGCTGCTGCTGGTTTGCCAGGATTAATTACTGCTGACATGGTGAAACCAGGCGCTGTTGTGGTAGATGTGGGGATAAATCGCGTCACCGATGCTAATGGCAAAAGTCGCTTAGTAGGCGATATTAATTTTGCATCAATTGCTGATGTGGCAGAATATATCACCCCGGTTCCGGGTGGTATTGGCCCTATGACTGTGGCTTTGTTATTACAAAATACAGTCACTAGCTATTTACAAACAGCAAAAGAAAGCGGAGCCTTGGATGTTAAATGAAAAATTACGAATCGTAACATAAATCATCATTTATCATCCATCTTTGATGATTACTCAAGTATGAGTTAATCTTTCAGCTCCAGAGCATCTTAAAATTGTGACGTGTATGATAAACAGCCAAAAGTAAAAAATTTAAGGAAATCTAAGAATGGTAGCAGCTGATAACCTCCAGAAGATGTCAGAGGAAGCCAAATTTAACCTAGTAGCTTATCTTAAAGAGCGGCAAAAACTTTGTGAAGCTGCTTTGGATGCAGCCATACCTGTCATTTATCCAGAAAAAATTTATGAATCAATGCGCTACTCCCTATTAGCTGGAGGTAAGCGCCTGCGTCCCATTCTCTGTCTGGCTACCTCGGAAATGATGGGTGGGACAATCGAAATAGCTATGCCAACAGCTTGCGCTGTGGAAATGATCCACACCATGTCTTTGATTCACGACGACTTGCCAGCAATGGATAACGACGATTACCGCCGTGGTATGCTGACAAATCACAAGGTATATGGTGATGATATTGCGATTTTGGCGGGAGATGGCTTATTAGCCTACGCTTTTGAGTTTGTCGCTATCCGCACTCCTGAAAGTGTGCCTAGAGACCGAGTATTGCAAGTAGTAGCCCGTTTAGGACGAGCATTGGGAGCTGCTGGCTTGGTTGGGGGTCAAGTAGTTGACTTAGAATCAGAAGGGAAATCAGATATTTCCTTAGAAACACTCAATTTTATTCATAATCACAAAACAGCAGCGCTTCTAGAAGCTTGTGTGGTCTGCGGTGGCATTTTAGCTGGGGCATCATCAGAAGATGTACAAAGACTCTCACGGTATTCTCAAAATATTGGGCTAGCATTTCAAATCATCGATGATATTCTGGATATCACTTCTACTCAAGAGCAATTAGGCAAGACTGCGGGTAAAGACCTTTTAGCGAAGAAAGTCACCTATCCTAGCCTGTGGGGAATTGAACAATCACGGCTCAAAGCCCAACAGCTAATTGAAGCAGCTTGTGCAGAACTAGAACCATTTGGAGAAGATGCACAGCCCCTGAAAGCGATCGCTCACTTCATCACTAGCCGCAATCACTAAACAAACATCTAGTTGTTGTGTTGACTCCCAAGTATATACAGACGGAAGACAGTAAAAATAATTACCACTGACAACCGACAACTAACAACTACTGCTAATATTGACCAATCAAACCAAAACACCATGCAGGACATAGGCGAAATTTTAGACAACCGGGTGCTGCTGGTTGCTCTGGTAGCTTGTTTTGTCGCTCAAGCTTTAAAGCTATTTGTTGAGCTAATTAAAAATCGTAAATTGAATGTGCGCGTTTTGGTAACCACCGGTGGTATGCCAAGCGCCCACTCAGCCTTGGTAACATCTCTAGCCGCAGGTGTCGGACAAACTCTTGGCTGGGCATCACCAGACTTTGCTTTGGCTACTGTTTTCGCCATCATTGTTATGTACGATGCAGCAGGAGTACGCCAAGCTGCGGGTAAGCAAGCCCGTATTCTCAATCAAATGATTGATGAGTTATTTCATGAAAAGCCAGACTTTAGCCAAGACAGGCTAAAAGAATTGTTAGGACACACACCCGTGCAAGTAATAGCAGGTTCAGCTTTGGGTGTAACCATTTCCTGGCTAGCTAGGGCTTTATTTATAGTTAATAGTCAATAGTTAATAGTCAACAGTCAACAGTCAACAGTCAATAGTCAATAGTCAACAGTCAACAGTCATCATTCAACAGTCAACAGTCAACATTGAAACGACCATCACCTCACAACCGATCGCAGTAATACTACATTACGACTATCTACCAACACAGCGAAGAAACCACGCTCATTGAGCCTTTGCAATGTGTTGTAGGCTTCTTGTTGGTTAGTAGTATGAACTGCCAATAGGAAAGGGCGTTGTCCATAGGAAGCCAAACCTACATTACCCCCTACAGCTTGTTGTACATTACTGACTAATTCTGGACGGTTGAAATAGTCCACCAATACTGCATATCCTTGACCTAAAGCTTGGGGATTATAAGTAACCCTGGGAGGTGTCGGCTGTTGAGGAGTTGGTGCTTCTCCTGGTCGTGTAGTGATGATGGCAGATAAACCAACTATGGTGTTGATATATCTAGCCCAACGGTTAGCATCGTCGATTCTTTTAAACCCGCCTATCCGCGTTACCGTATCATTCAGATATTGGCAGGTAGTAGTTTTAATTTCGTTCGGTAAAGCATTCCGTAACTGTGTGCGATTTTCCACCGTCGGACTGACTACCAATAACAGATACTCGCCAGCACTAGGGGGTTGGCATACAGGAATAGATTGGGCGTTTGCAGAAGTTATGCTACCCATCAATCCCGCACCAGCGATCGCCAATCCTAATACACTAGGTAAAGTTGCAAATTTCTGCACAGAATTACGAATATATAAATAAATCAATTCTTTAAAAGATTTTATGTAGTTATTAGTCAATAGTCCATAGTCAAAAGTCCATATTTCAAAACTGTTGATCCTTAAGAGTACTCTACGAGAACCCCTTTTCCTGGGGAGAAGCTACCGCAAACAGGAAACCAAGACAACAGAATCGCACTATCTCACTTTTGACTGTTGACTTTTGACTAAATAACTAAGATGCTGTGGTTAAAGATGCCAAAGGATTAGGAATTGTTTCCGAAGGAGCCGAAAACTCACCTGTAACGACATACTCTAACCGCAGTTTCAGCCAGGTAATAAATTGGGAATTAGTAGAGATAATAGCTGCTGCTGGCTGAGGACACTTTGCTTTAATATCTGCGAATTCTGGCGCTTCTAAAAATGCTGGCTGGGGAACTAACCAAAAATCAATTTCTTTTTCTTGTTCGTGGTAATGGCGAGTGCGTTCTTTCAGCACTTCCTCTATAGGTTCCTCTTGCAACAAAAATCGGCGGCTAGCCAAAACGTAATAATATGTTTGCATTTTCATCCTCTGGTTACTAATAATTTTAGGTTACCGTATTGGGGGTATGGGGGTGTAGGGGTGTGGGAGTATAGGGGTTTAGGGGTATGGGGGTTTAAACGTAAATCCTTCTTGTCCTTACACCCTCACACCCTTACACCCTTACACCCTCACACCCTAACTCTTGGGAGATTTTTTAAACCAAGAACTAAAAGGACAACCTTTTCCTTCAGGTTTGCTATTTGCTTGTTTACCACCTGCTGTTAACTTATCTAAGAACAACGTGTTGTCGAAATAGTGTTCCAAAGAAATAATTTTTAAGTCATCTGTGACACGAGCAACGCTCAAGCCGATGATCTCTACTGTCTCTCCAGTTGGTGCATAATCTTTGTAAGCACCTTGAAAATGTCCCCAGTGTCGCCATTTGAATGTTACGATTGGTGGCCCTGAGTAGACTTCCAGTACTTCCCAAGGAAAACCTTGAGGAAACGTTGTATGGAAGAGTTTAGCAGATGATTCAAAGCTTTCCTGTGATGCTTTGTAATGTTCAGAATCCGCCATAAATAGATTGTAAGTACCTTGGGCAGATACATCTTCTGCTGTGAATTCTGCTCCCCCGTTAGTACTGACGCGAAACTGGTCGTTGACAACCGATAACCATTGCTGTGGATCAGTTTTAAAAGATACCTCCATCTCAAAGGTTCTGACTAAGTTCTGTACAATAGCCTCCAGTGTACCCTCTAGATGATTGCGTGTACTCTCATTGGCAAGATTCTCTTTAGAGCGAGAATAGTCTGGAGGAGTCTGATACCGCCACTGAACATCAGTGCTTTCAGCAATTACCAGGTCTCTGTCCTGCACCCAAAGTGGAAGGTCATTAGATTGTGTTGCGCTCATAGAAGTCTCTCAAATTACCACAGATTTTCCAGATTACGCAGCGACCCCCTCCAGAGCCTAAAAATTAAAGATTAGGCATAAGAGGCTAAATTATTGATCTCTTCCCCAGTCCGTACTCCTCACAAATGTAGGTTTTTTACAAAAAAGTGAGTCATGACTCTCAGACTACCAAAAGAATCATCATTTCACTAACCCCTATACCTCTATACCCCTACACCCCTCTTATTGCCTGTTTCATTTCCCGAACAGCTCTTTCTATTCCCACTAAAGCCGCTCGGCTGATAATGGTGTGACCAATATTGAGTTCTTCCATCCCTGGAAGTGCAGCCACGGGGTAAACGTTCCAGTAGGTGAGTCCATGACCAGCGTTGACTCGTAGTCCGGCTTTAATCGCTTGTTCACACCCTGCGGCTAAAAATGCTAGCTCTTGCTGACGACTAGTCTCATCGATCGCCTCAGCATACCTGCCAGTGTGTAGTTCAATAAACTTTGCTTGTACCTTGACAGATGCTTCTATTTGTGACGGTTCAGCATCAATAAACAAGCTCACAGGAATGGCAGCATTCTGCAATTTACTTACGACTTCACCTATTCTAGCAATTTGCCCAACAATATCTAGACCACCCTCTGTGGTGACTTCTTCCCGTTTTTCGGGAACCAATGTCACATAATCGGGTTTAATGTCAAGGGCTATTCCCACCATTTCGTCTGTAGCAGCCATTTCTAAATTCAGGTGAGTACGCACAGTTTGGCGCAACAGTTGTACATCCCGGTCTTGGATATGCCTACGGTCTTCCCGTAGATGTACTGTGATGCCATCAGCACCACCTAATTCTGCCAGCACCGCCGCCGCCACAGGGTCTGGCTCCACCGTCCGCCGCGCTTGGCGAATGGTAGCGATATGGTCAATGTTTACCCCAAGAGTAGCCAAGGCGAATATCTCCCTCTCTACAGTCATCAGAGTATTGATCTTACCTGAGATTGTCTATAAATCGTATAATTTGCATCAGTGCTAACGGCAGAAGCTTATTATCCAAAACAGTACTCATTAGCATAATGGCTTTAGAGCGATCGCCTAAAAATCATGTCTACCATTGGGGATTGCTCATAATTAACGCCTTTGCCGAATCGCTATCCAATGGTTCCGAGAAAAAGTATCCCTGACCATATTCACATTTCAACTCTCTCAGCCTTTGTAGTTGCGCTGGTGTTTCCACCCCCTCGGCTGTTACATCCACACCCAGTTTGTTAGAGAGGGTAACTATAGTCTCCACAATGTGTAAATTGCCTGCTTCTACACCTCTCCCACTGACAAAAGACTGATCAATCTTTAATCCATTAATCGGAAAATTATGGAGACGACCTAATGAGGAATATCCTGTACCGAAATCATCAATTGCCAATTCAATGCCTAAATTTCTCAATTGATTGAGCATAGTAGTGGCATTTTCCCCATTTTCCATAATTACACTTTCTGTAATTTCCAATTTCAAACTCTGTGCATCTAAACCAGTGTCTTGTAGTACCTGATTAATCTCCTCCAGCAGCTTTTTTTGGCTGAATCGGGAACTACAAAGATTAATACTGATGCTCAAAGGCTGCTTATGTAAATTTGCTGATTGGGAGGGAATCTGTTCCTGCCACTGCCTTGTCTGACGACACGCCTCACGCAATACCCAGGCATCAATCGGGATAATCAACCCGGTTTCTTGGGCGATTGGCATAAACTCCTCCGGAAACATAATTCCCTGTTCTGGATGTAACCAACGTACAAGGGCTTCAAAACCAGTAATTCTTCCGGTTGTGAGTGACACAATAGGCTGATAGTAAACTAGGAACTCATGACGTTCAATTGCTTTACGTAAGTCGTTTTCTCGCTGCAAACGTTCCACTATCTGAACGTGCATATCACTATTAAATATTTCGTAACACGCTTTACCACGCGCTTTAGCTCGGTACATTGCGATATCGGCGTTACGTAAAAGGTCTTCTGGTTGCTTGTAACCTGTGGCGCTCAAGCTAATACCGATACTAGCTGTGGTAAAAATTTCATGGCCACTTAGAACCACCGGAACTAACAATTTCTCCTGTATTCGCTCAACCACACGCACGGTGTCACTAATGTCTTGAATGCCTTCCAGCAGAATGATGAATTCATCTCCACCGAAACGTGCAGCTATATCTGTAGGTCGCAGACACTCTATTAGCCTTTGAGCAATAATCACCAGTAATTGGTCGCCAATTGTGTGTCCCAGGCTGTCGTTGATAAACTTGAAGCGATCCAAGTCGAGAAACAGTACAGCAAACAGATGATCCGAATATCGTTTTGCATACTCAACTGCACGTCTTAAGCGGTCTATGAATAAGACTCTATTTGGCAACCCTGTTAGTACATCATGTAGGGCATCATGAACTAATCGCTCTTCTGCTAACTTGCGATCAGTAATATCACGAGAATTAATCACTATGCCCTTCACAGATGGCTCCGCCAAAAGATTACTACCAGTCGATTCGAGAAAACACCACGAACCATCTTTGCGTCGAAAACGCGACTCTACTAGTACAGTCGCGCCTAAATTTTGTATTAAGTAACTAAAGCTTTCCGAACTACCAGCAATATCATCGGGATGAATAAACTCAAAAGCGTTTTTACCGACTAGTTCTTCTGGTTTATATCCTAGAATTCTTTCAACAGATGGACTTTCGTAGCGAATCGTTCCATCTGGTTCAAAAATACCAATGATGTCAGAGCTATTTTGAATCAGCGAACGGAATTTAGCTTCACTTTCACGCAGTGCCGCTTCAGCTTGATTGCCGTCAGTAATATCTTCACTGATGCCTGTCATGCAGATGACGCTCCGTGTTGCCTCCCCATATCCAATATAAGGTCACTCAAAACTTTCGTCTTTGTAATGAAATGATAACAACAGTCTGCCAAACTCTAGGACAAAGAATAGCACAGGCAGTGAAAATGTGAGGAAGTAAGAGTATCAATATTGAAAACTCTTACTCCTTGATACCCCTGAAAGGCTGACTGAAATTCCTAATTCTGATTTTTGATTTTTACAATTTGGGTCTGATTGATTTTGACTGGCAACCGATAAAAATTTTGTTATCTTATTTATTTTCTGTGGGCGAATAGAAGCATTAGAACCATTTAAAAGGTTACGGCGCTAGCAAACAAGGATTTTTTGTTTATATTCGACTACAAGCTGATCAAAAACTTTACGTTGGTCTTGTGAGTACTGTATGTAAGCTAAAAACATCTCTTGTATTAGATTAATGTAAAAAGAATTATCTTGAAAACTTTTCCACATTTTATCTGGCGAGAGATCATATTTTTGGCACCAGTATATCAATACATCATAGCCAACCACTGTTTGTACAAATGCCAATTTGTGAGGATCTTGCCATACCCTGGACAGTTCTTCTATAAGTGATGGTCGTCGGGGATTCGATATCAGTGCATTCTGCATACGCCTCCACAATCGACTTTGATAAAGTTCCTCGTTCTCGACTGTTATGTATTCAATAGTGGTTTGATAATTTTCTAAAATCCCGCTCTTCCATAAAGCTGTGCAGAGTGATATCGATCCTCCCTCAAGAATCAGCAATTTATGTTGTGATGAGAGCCGGTCGATGTGCTGCAAAGCCAACGATAACGACTCAAGTGCATTCAGATTACCGTCTGCTAGCTGACGTTCTTCAAGATATATCCGAGTCGTTCCCTCAAGTTCGTCAATCAGTGGCCTGCCGCTACCAGTTGCTAGTTCCTGATAAATCTGGATGCGATCTAGTACAATCACTGGAGCTTTGGTTTGTTTGGCTAAAACAACGGAGCGATCTGTCTTACCTACGCTAGTTGGGCCAAGAATTATATGTAACTGCATGAGGGTTTATACTTAACTCTGTGAAGTTTTGTGCCATGAGCTTAAGGGAAGAAACTGGCAATGAACATGACATATTTACGGTAATTTCGTTCTGCATATCAGAAAATCCAGTATTAATACTGAAATAAAAATTAAATTTTAAATGATACATGATAGAGACTAGTAAAGTCACAGGTGTTGTAATTACGTATGCCAGAGTAAAATATAATTATTAGTATTTCTTAGGTACTACAAGATATGGATGGCGATGAATCACGCCTAAAAATATGGAACTTTACCTAATTCGTCATGGCATTGCGGAAGAACAAAAAACAGGTATAAAAGATGAGGAGCGAGAGCTTACCAAGGAAGGAAAACAAAAAACTGAGAAAGTTGCTCACCGTCTCTTAGAATTGGGACGGCAATTTGACTTAATTGTCACTAGCCCGTTAATGCGCGCTCGCCAAACAGCAGAAATTTTCTTAGCGTGTGGACTCAGTTGTCAGCTAGAAGCATCCAATCATCTTGCACCCAATGGCAATATCTTTAATTGGCTGGATTATTGGTTAAAACCCAAAAATTTTCCTGAAAATGCCCAAATTGCGATCGTGGGACATGAGCCTTGTTTAAGTAACTGGGCAGAAATTCTCCTATGGGGGGAAGCCAAAGACAGCTTAGTCCTGAAAAAAGCAGGTATGATCGGATTAAAACTACCAGAAATAGGTTCACCTGTGGGTCGTAGTCAGATGTTCTGGTTGACACCACCCAGGTACTTGCTATAACTGTTCTCCAACTTTTCCCCTAAGTAGGACTGACGCATGAAAACGAAAAATCGAGGGTTTTGGAGGGTTTGGGGTGTAGAAGTGCAGGATTTACAACCCTCATACTCCTGCACTCTTAATCCCTTGTACCCCCTAAGACGGAGAGTCTCCTTGCGTTAGTTCGGCCAAGAATTGTTGTGAGTTAGGCTAGTGTTATGGCGGCAATAATTTCTGGTAAGTTAGCTTGATCAGATATTTCACTAAGCAAATGGTGTTGCCATGATGGTGTGCGAATATAAGCCTGGTTTAGAAGGCATTCCCGCAGCCCAATCGAGTATCAGTTATGTAGATGGGCAAAAGGGAATACTAGAATATCGTGGCATCCGGATTGAGGATTTAGCCCAGCAAAGTACTTTTCTGGAGACTGCTTATCTTTTAATCTGGGGTGAATTGCCAACAAAAGAAGAATTGCAAGTATTTGAGGAGGAAGTCCGTCTTCATCGGCGGATTAAATACCGGATTCGGGATATGATGAAGTGCTTCCCCGAATCTGGTCATCCAATGGATGCACTCCAAGCCTCTGCTGCGGCTTTAGGCTTGTTTTACTCCCGTCGAGATTTGCACAATCCTGTCTATATTCGGGATGCTGTAGTGCGCTTAATAGCTACTATCCCGACGATGGTAGCTGCATTCCAGTTGATGCGGAAAGGCAACGACCCGGTTAAACCCCGCGATGATTTAGATTATTCCGCCAATTTTCTCTACATGCTCAACGAGAAAGAACCGGATGCTTTGGCGGCAAAAATCTTTGATATCTGCTTGATTCTCCATGTCGAGCATACGATGAATGCTTCTACCTTCAGTGCTAGGGTAACAGCTTCCACCTTGACTGACCCCTATGCGGTGGTTGCTAGCGCTGTGGGAACCTTGGGAGGGCCTTTACACGGTGGAGCCAATGAAGAAGTAATTCAGATGTTGGAAGAAATTGGTTCCGTGGAGAATGTTCGTTCTTATGTCGAGGAGAGGCTGCAACGGAAAGACAAGCTCATGGGCTTTGGACATCGTGTCTATAAGGTGAAAGACCCACGGGCGACAATTTTGCAACATCTGGCAGAGCAGTTGTTTGCTAAGTTCGGTGCAGATAAGTACTACGACATCGCTCAAGAAATGGAACGGGTAGTGGAAGAGAAGCTTGGTCATAAAGGGATTTATCCCAATGTTGACTTTTACTCTGGTTTGGTGTATAGGAAGATGGGTATTCCTACAGACTTGTTTACACCAATATTTGCGATCGCTCGTGTGGCTGGTTGGTTAGCCCACTGGAAAGAACAACTCGAAGAAAACCGTATCTTCCGTCCCACCCAAGTTTATAACGGCAAACACAGTGTTACTTACACCCCCATTGACCAACGTTAAAAGCTGGGGAATCAGTAAATCAATAGCCAGCTGATAACCGTTACCAAAATGGAAGCGGTGTTTTTCTGATGCTTCTGTGAAGTACGGGGAATCGGGGGTAAAAATTAAGATTTAGAGGCAGCAGGGGAGCAGAGGAGGAAAGTTCAACAATAATCCCCCTCCATCTTTTCTGCCTCTGTTCTCCTCGTGCTTCCTCATGCCCCATAGCCCCACTCAATCCTACCTATAAGTAGAAGTTCTCATATAGTTACAAAAGCCTAAAACCATCCGGCGATATACTAGGCATGGGAAATGGCAACAAATCTTCAATCAGGTGTCATCTCAGCAGAGATATTAATGGGTGTAGTTGCAGGTATTAGTTTAACTAATGTTTGAGCTTCACCATGACTTGATGACTTAAAGAGCGAAAACATGAATTCAGGAATTGACCTCCAAGGAACGTTTATTAAATCCCTAATGGATTTAGGAATCCCACCAGGAACGGCTAAAGCGATTTGGATGCCTCTGCCCATGATCCTGATGCTGATTGGGGCGACGGTGGGCGTGCTGGTTTGTGTTTGGCTAGAACGGAAGATTTCGGCAGCCGCACAACAACGGATTGGCCCTGAATACATCGGGCCTTTGGGCTTGCTGGCTCCGGTAGCAGATGGTCTGAAGCTGGTATTTAAAGAAGATATTGTACCGGCTCAAGCTGACCCTTGGCTATTTACCCTCGGCCCGATTCTTGTAGTCTTGCCAGTATTTTTGTCTTATTTGATTGTTCCTTTTGGACAGAATATTGTCATTACTAATATAGGCACAGGGATATTCTTGTGGATTGCTTTATCTAGCATCCAACCAATTGGCTTGTTAATGGCTGGCTACTCTTCCAATAACAAGTATTCCCTACTAGGGGGTTTGCGAGCAGCAGCGCAATCAATTAGTTATGAAATTCCCTTGGCGCTGAGTGTGTTAGCGATCGTCATGATGTCTAACAGCCTCAGTACTGTAGATATTGTGAACCAACAATCTGGCTACGGTATTCTGGGCTGGAACATTTGGCGGCAACCCCTTGGTTTTATCATCTTTTGGATAGCCGCTCTTGCAGAATGCGAACGTTTGCCCTTCGACTTACCCGAAGCGGAAGAAGAACTAGTTGCAGGCTATCAAACTGAATACTCAGGGATGAAATTTGCGCTGTTCTACCTCAGTTCCTACGTTAACTTAGTCCTGTCGGCTCTTTTGGTAGCAGTATTGTACTTGGGTGGTTGGGATTTTCCCATTCCCATCAATGTCTTAGCTAATTTGGTGGGAGTCAGCGAAGCAAATCCTGTATTACAGGTGGTCAGCGCTGCCTTAGGTATCACCATGACCTTAGTCAAGGCTTACTTTTTAGTATTTATTGCCATCCTCTTGCGTTGGACAGTACCAAGGGTAAGGATTGACCAGTTGTTAGATTTAGGATGGAAGTTTTTGTTACCGGTTGGTTTAGTGAACCTACTTTTAACAGCAGCCCTGAAACTGGCTTTTCCCGTCGCCTTCGGCGGGTAATCGGTAATCGGTAATCGGTAATGGAAAAATCATTACCAATTACCAATTACCTGTTACCAATTACCTCAAAAGAGTAGAGAGACACAAAATGCTAAAGTTCCTCAAGCAAGTTGGTGATTACGCCAAAGAAGCAGTACAAGCCGGTCGTTACATTGGTCAAGGACTATCTGTGACTTTCGACCATATGCGCCGCCGTCCTGTCACCGTACAGTACCCCTACGAGAAACTCATTCCTGGTGAACGGTTTCGTGGTCGGATTCACTACGAATTTGATAAGTGTATCGCTTGTGAAGTCTGTGTGCGGGTTTGTCCTATCAACTTGCCTGTAGTTGATTGGGAATTCGACAAAGCTACCAAGAAGAAAAAGCTCAACCACTATAGTATCGATTTTGGGGTCTGTATTTTCTGCGGTAACTGTGTTGAGTACTGCCCGACAAACTGTCTATCAATGACAGAAGAGTACGAATTGGCAACTTACGATCGCCACGAACTCAACTATGATAGTGTGGCTTTAGGTCGTCTCCCCTACAAAGTTACCGACGACCCAATGGTGACACCACTCCGGGAACTAGTTTACCTACCTAAAGGTGTACTTGACCCCCACGACCTACCCGCCAATGCACCCCGCGCTGGCGCACGTCCAGAAGACTTGGTAGAAAAAACAGAAGCATGATAGTAGTCAATAGTCAGTAGTCAGTAGCAAAAAACATAGAATAGCAACTGACAACTGACCCTCCGGGTTCGCCAGTTACTCATGGGGGAAACCCCCAAGACCGTACTGGCTCACAACTAACAACTGACAGAGGAAAAAAAAGTGAATCTAGCGGAAGGAGTACAGGTAGTTTCCTTTGGCATACTAGCTACGATGTTGATTGGAACCGCCCTTGGTGTGGTTCTAGCAACCAGCATCGTCTATTCTGCCTTTTTGCTGGGAGGTGTATTCATCAGTATTGCCGGAATGTACCTGTTGCTAAACGGTGATTTTGTCGCGGCCGCCCAAGTGCTGGTTTATGTTGGGGCGGTAAACGTGTTGATTTTGTTCGCTATCATGTTGGTGAACAAGCGGCAGGATTTTACACCTTATCCTAGCGCTGGGATACGGAAAATTTTGACGGCGATCGTTAGTGTCGGATTATTTGCGTTGTTAAGTACGATGGTGTTAGCTACACCTTGGGCTTATTCAACCACTTCAAAGGCTGGAGATAGTTCAATCGTTTTAATTGGGGAGCATTTCTTTAGCGACTTTTTGCTGCCTTTTGAACTTGCTTCTGTTTTGTTGTTAATGGCGATGGTAGGAGCAATTATTTTGGCACGTCGTGAGTACTTGCCTGAAGTAACACCATCTGACTTACCTCAAACCGTGTTGACATTACCAGAACGCCCCAGAGAATTAGTAGGTGCTGGTAGCGAAACTCAAGAGTAACAACAAGCCAGATTTTTCACAAGGAAGACAAAGATTCATGCAACTTCAGTACTTTTTATTACTTGCAGCAGCTTTATTTTGCATTGGTATCTATGGTTTGATTACCAGCCGTAACGCTGTACGTGTGTTGATGTCTATTGAATTATTGCTGAATGCTGTTAATCTGAATTTAATGGCATTTTCCAACTATCTTGACTCAACATTAATTAAGGGTCAGGTTTTCACAGTGTTTGTGATTACCGTGGCAGCTGCTGAAGCGGCGGTTGGTTTAGCGATCGTGCTGGCCATTTATCGCAACCGCGATACCGTCGATATGGAGCAGTTTAATCTCCTGAAATGGTAATTGCGTGTGCAACTCAAGCAGGTAATCATTGCTTATAAGGCGCGAGATTCCCAAAGCAAACGTTGGGCAGAACTCTGCGCCAAGCAGCTAGAAAATCGCAATTGTCAGGTCTTAATGGGACCTAGTGGGCCAAAAGATAACCCTTATCCGGTGTTTTTGGCTTCAGCTAGTCAACCAATCGACCTGGCAATTGTATTAGGTGGTGATGGCACAGTCTTAACTAGTGCCAGACATTTAGCCCCAGCTGGTATCCCCATTCTCGGTGTCAATGTGGGGGGTCATCTGGGCTTTTTAACTGAGTCAGTTGATGAATTTCAAGACACAGAGAAAGTTTGGGATCGTCTATTCGAAGACCGCTACGCTATTCAACGGCGGATGATGTTGCAAGCGGCTGTTTATGAAGGACACCGAACAAATCTGGAACCTGTAACAGAACGATATCTTGGGTTAAATGAATTTTGCGTCAAACCAGCCTCAGCCGATCGCATGATTACCTCTATCCTAGAAATGGAAATTGATGGTGAGGTAGTAGATCAATATGTAGGCGATGGATTGATTATTTCCACACCCACAGGTTCAACTGGTTACACTGTTTCTGCTAGTGGCCCCATTATGCACGACGGTATGGAGGCGATTACCATCACTCCTATTTGTCCCATGAGTCTTTCTAGTCGTCCTCTCATACTTCCCGCAGGTTCTGTTGTCAGTATTTGGCCTTTGGGAGACTATGATTTAAGTACCAAATTGTGGATGGATGGGGTTTTAGCTACTTCGATTTGGCCTGCACATCGCGTTGATATCCGCATGGCTGATTGTCGGGCAAAATTTATTGTATTACGGGAAAATAATTCCTACTATCAAACGTTGCGAGAGAAATTACTGTGGGCTGGTACTAGGGTTCGCTACACTAGTACTCAACACAATTGAGTAATTTATTTTGTAATTTTTAATTCGTAATTCGTAATTAATCATGAGATTACGAGTTACGAATTTTACTGAATATGAGTAGATGTTGAGCCAACAGTTATCTAAACTTGATATTCAGAAAATTCTGTATCCTAGTGCCAGATTTTGATGATCAGTTAGGTGCATAATAAAACGATATTACAACTTTTTACTTTTTGGATCAGGTTGTTTTCAAAAACTGCATGAGTATCGCTTTGACACGCTAACACATAAAATGCTCTGTTTGTGTAGCAAGTAAATCCCAAAAGCTAGTATATCTTCACATCTTTAAGTTGGAAGACAGATGGAAATTTCATATCACCACATCAACTACCCACTTCGTCCTCCTACTATTATCAAAGATTTCCCTATCTTAGAAACTGATAAATATATTCTTAAACTTGCTGCGACTGAAGAAGAATTAGCATCTATTTTTCGCTTAAGGTTTGAAGTTTTTAATGTGGAATTAGGTTTAGGATTGGCTGATTCTAACTTGACTAAAATGGATCAAGATGAATTTGATGAAGTTTGCCATCATTTGATGCTAATTTCTAAGCTTACGGGAAAAACTATAGGTACTTATAGAATGCAAACCTATAAAATGGCTTCTCAAGGATTGGGATTTGATGCTGCTGATATATTTGAACTGAAAACTATACCTGAATCTGTGTTAAAGGTTTCTGTAGAGGTGGGACGTGCTTGTATTGCTAAAGAATACCGCAGCTTTCAATCTCTTTTACTGCTATGGAAAGGGTTGGCTGACTATCTTATTTTAAATTGTAGCAAATATTTTTTTGGATGTGCTTCATTACTAACACAACGTCCTTGGGAAGCTGCTTGTGCTTATCATTATTTTGAACGACATAATTTCATACATAAGGATATTTTGGTATTTCCTCACTCACAATTTTATCTAGATGTTTCCCACAAGTCTAATGATGTTTGTCATGTAGATATTCCTAATATTTTGCAAGCTTATTTAAATGTCGGAGCTAAAATTTGTAGCTTACCTGCAATAGATCGCAAATTTAAAACTATTGATTTTTTGACTATAGCTAATATTAAAGAATTTACAAGGTGGAATCATACCAATAGTTTAGATAAATAGGTTCAAAAAAATACAAAATTCACCTTTTAAAATAGCTTGTTTATCAGTTTTTACGTAGCGGATATTTTTAAATACCTAATTATAGTATCTAAATAAACAGTAGCAGTTTCTTTAACTGTTAATAATGATGAAACAATTATTGCGAAAGTGGAGAATTATGATGTTGACAATATTAATCTGTATATATAGCTGTTGACGGTTGACAGACTTAAAAGCTTTGTGATGTCAGGGTTTTGTCTTAGCTTGATGTTTTAATCTATCTGGCTACGGTTATAAATTTGCCTATACAGAAATCAAGTTTGTTATGGTAAATCAAAGTGCCTATAGGGCTGATATTGCCACAGATAATGTGTTGAGTGGGCATCACTACTCATATTTTCAAAAATATGTAGTGATCTTATAGATAATTAAGTACACTATGCAGAGGCTTCTATTGATTGAGTGATTGTGAAGTAAATAATTCTTGAGACAACTATGTATGCGGCATATAACACTCGTGCCGAGTTGGTTACGATTTTTAATGATTATACTTTTAGTAATGTGTATATTATTTAGATTTGTATATGTTGACAGAAAGGTATATTCTTTAGATGAAACTTATACTTCTTTGCGGATTTCTGGCTATACCTTAGCTGAAGTAAAACAGCAATTATTTAACAGTCAGGTAATCTCTAGAGAAAACTTCACAGAATTTCAAAGCCCCAATTTGAATAAAAATATTAGTGATACCGTGATGTCTCTCGTGATTGAAAGCCCAGAGAAATCACCGTTATATTTTATAATAGCTAGGTTTTGGGTGGAAAGATTTGGCAATTCTGTAACTGTAATTAGATATTTATCAGCACTAATTAGTTTATTAGTTTTTCCGTGCCTTTATTGGTTTTGTCGAGAGTTATTTAATGTAACTTTATCGCTGCCTAGTTTAGCGATCGCTCTCATGGCTAATTCACCCATGCACCTAGTATACGCCCAAGAAGGCAGGGAGTATATCCTTTGGTTAGTGACTATAATACTTGCTAGTACCGCATTACTAAGGGCGATACGTCTGCAATCAAACCAGAAATCAGATCCCTTCACAACCTGGGGAATCTATGTGATTACACTGGCTTTAAGTTTGTATACTTGCTTGTGGACTATCTTTGTGGCGATCGCTCATGGTATTTATGTAATATTAATCGCTAAACTACGTTTGACTGAAACTGTTAGATATTATCTGATAGCCACGATTTTCGCTGTTTTCGCATTTTTTCCTTGGTTATTGGTCGTTTTTGCTAAGTTCTTTCAATTTGTCCTCTCATCAGATGGCACAAATAATTCAGATTCAAATATCATACCCCTAATTCCTTTCTTACTCGTACAAATGAGTAGGAGTTTTTTTGATTTAAATATTAGTTTAGATAATCCAATTAATTATTTAATATCCGCTATTTTTTTAATTTTAGCCGCATACGCTATTTATTTTTTATGCCGTACAACTAACTACCAAGTTTGGCTATTTATCATTACTTTGATTGTAGTACCTGCCTTGCCATTAATCTTACCAAATTTGGCTTCTGGTCGTATTAGTTCAGGTTACGAACCCTATTTATTACCGTCTTATTTAGGGGTGCAAATTATTGTTGCCTACTTACTCGCCACACAAATGTATAACGGTAATGTATCACATCGAAGAATCTGGCAAATAGTTATTGGACTGTTAATTATTTGTAGCTTAATTTCGTCTAGAGTATATTACCAAGCAGACACTTGGTGGAGTAAGGGTGTAAGTTCCGGTAATCCTCAAATTGCTAGATTTATTAATCAAAAATATCGTCCATTATTAATTACTAATTTTTCTGAGATTAATTATGGAAATGTTGTTTCTTTAAGTTATCTTTTAGAAGCAAAGGCAAGATTTCAATTAGTACCGGATCAAACTGTGCCTAGCATACCTAATGATTTTACTGATATTTTCCTGCTAAACCCCACAAATGCTTGGCGATTGCAAATAGCTAGAAAGTATCAGTTAAAGCCAAATCTTGTGTATGGAGATGACTACTACTTAGTTTGGAAATTAGTTCAACCTCATTCAGAGGGTGTTTGAAAAGTTGAAAAATATACTAGAAACCCCTCTCCAAACCTCTCCCCGACACGGAGAGAGGCTTTGAAACCCCCATTCCCTGTCTCCGACACGCTGCGCGAACGCAGGGAAGGGGGGCTGGGGGGTTAGGTTTTTAAGATTTTGGTGTTAGCAATGATACTTTTCAAACATCCTCTCAGACAGGAATTTTTAAATTACGCCTTGTAATACTAATTCCTCGTGCTTGGTTCTTGTGGAATAATCTCTGTAACTACGCGATCGCCAGAATTTCCGCCTTTAACCACTATATTTTCCGTATCCAGATTACCAACAGCAGTTTCACCTTTAAATGTCAGGGGCGGATCAACTTGTCGATAAACTACATTTTCTTGGGCTTCTACGAGTTTTCTGTCAAGATACCATGTTAGTTTTTGAGAGTTGAGAGTCTGACGACGTTTCCCCACAGCATTCACATTTCCTGTTAAATAAGCTGTTTTTTGCGGTATTCTCATTTCTCCCTGATTGGCGGTCACCGTTAGGTTTTCTACACGTTGGAATATGCGGATGGGGGATTTGGTCGTGACTATTTCCGTGTTCATATCCCAATTCATGGAATTACTAGTTATTCGGGCTGGTGGTTCTAGTAAATCTATTTGGGCATTTTTATTAATTGTGGCAATCTTGGTTTTTAAGTTTACTTCAGCCGAGTTACCCCGACCGCGATCGCTAATTTGGTTGTTTTTGTAGCGATCAATTTGAATCGGGCGATCGCCTATTAATTTTTGTTCTTGAATTTGCCAAATCAAATGTTCAGTACGCATTTGCATTTGGGGATCAGCAGAGTTAGCCACCACTTGACCAGAAAATTCCATTCGTTGTTCGCGGGTTTTTACTCTGGCTTCCTGGGCTACTGCTTGTACTTGTTTGTGAGTACCATTAATTTTATTACGAACAATCAATAAGTCTTCTTGAGGTCGCCATTCCAATTCATTACCGTATAAAACAATACCATTTTTGGGATCTGTAGCCACTATTTTGCCTTTGAGAAATAATTGCTTACCATCTTGTTCGATATCAGCTTTCTCGGCTTTGACTTGATAAACTACTTTTCCATCTTGATAAAGTTCCCCATAGGGGCTTTCGGCTTCACCTATTTGTTTTTCTTTGGTATATTGTGCCTGTTTTGCCCTAACTCTCCAAACTGGTCTACCAACTTCATCTGCTTGTTCTAAGATGACATCAAAGAAGGTCAAATTACTCTCTCGGTTAGTCGTATCAGAATTATTTGGTTGGTTATTATTGGGAGATTTAACCCCACAAGCCACTAAAGCAATAATTAAAAAAATAGTCCAAGGCAGGTGATACCAATTTACTTTCTTGAATATCATGTCTAATTAAATAATTGTATGGTCTGTTGGAGTTGGTAATTGGTAATGTTTAATTTCTCCTTTACCTTACCGCAAGCTATTTTTAATAGGACTTATACCGTTTCTTGATAAAGATGCACTTTATTCTGTACTGTAGAGACGTTGCATGCAACGTCTCTACATCATTTATTTGACGCAACTTCATAGAGAATTGGTATTACGTACCCAGATTTTCTGTTGATACCGAGTGTAAGGGTTTCAAACATTTATTTTGAATTTTGAATTTTGAATTTTGAATTGATTCATACCCCTACACCCTTCTCCAAACCCTTGATCTTTCATTTTCATAGGTAAGTCCTATTTAAAATCAAAGCAAACTACTATCAAAAACAGAAGCGGGGGGAAGTTTTGTTGATTCCCCCCGTTGGTTTAAGTTTATACTTTTTTGTTGTCTAGCTTGTGAAAAGGTCATTAATCCTGCATTTCTAGGTGTCCATCGCTATCTCTGGGATCATCTAAAAAACCCATGCTAGATAAAGGTCGATAAGGATAGCTTTGGCGGGGGGTTTTCTGGATATCTTCTTTGATAGCCTCTAAATCAATATAGCGATCGCTCACATTAATTAAGCTATCACTAGTCATAGAACGTAAGCTCACAACTTCTACCCGTACGCCACGATAACTAACAGAATTGACCGCATAAGCCAGATCCCCATCACCACTGACTAGTACAGCAGTATCGTAAGAATCAACTAACGCCATCATATCTACAGCTATTTCTACATCCAGGTTGGCTTTTTTGGAACCATCTGGCAACTGTACCAAGTCTTTAGCAATGACGCGGTAGCCATTACGGCGCATCCACAACAAAAACCCTTGCTGCTTTTCATTAGTTCTGTCTACACCGGTATAGAAAAAAGCCCGCAACAATCGAGAACCACCAGTCAGACGACATAGCAATTTCGTGTAATCTATTTCAATTCCTAATTGCAAAGCAGCGTAGAATAGATTTGACCCATCAATAAAAATGGCAACCCGTCCTCGATTTTCTAAAACCTGTTCTGGTGTAAATATTGAATCATTTTCCAAGTTATTCAACATTGATGTCATACCTCAATTTTATCCTTGTTATTTCTGATACTAATTATCAACTTTGATTTTTTAGATCGACTTATGATAATTTTTCGGGGCTAAGATACAGTCCAGCCCCGTTGATTTTCTGGGAAAGAATTAACAAATTGAACTGAATTGGCTTTAAGCAAGAATTAAAAGCAATTAAACGTTTTTTGGTTGTTCTATGCGTTTAAAAATGGGTTGGGGTTGACCCAACTGCTGTTTATTAGATAGCAAGCCCCATTGTGCATGACTCGCAAAAGGAGTAATATCAGTTTGTTCATTAAAGTTGATCCCAAAACCCAGTTGCTGATAGATATTGCTACTGATGTTGGGAATCACTGGAGAAAGCAGATAGGCGGCAAGCCTCACAGATTCTAGAACAGTGTACAGCACTGTTTCTACTTCCTGTTGTCGGCCTTGTTTATATAATGACCAAGGAGCTTGATCATCAATAAACTTATTACTGGCTTGTACCAGTGAAAGCACGACTCCGCAAGCTTGATTAAAAGCTAACACTTCGTAAGCTTGTTTGACCTTTGCTCCTACATCTAAGCCCAATGCTTTCAATGTATTTTCCGCAGGAATATCTTCATTGGTAATCGATAACGCATAATTAGTGCAGTATTTTTTCACCATGTTCAGAGTGCGATTGAGCAAATTACCTAAGTCATTTGCCAAATCTGCATTCAGCACATTGATGAATCTAACTTCATTAAAGTCGCCATCTTTGCCAAATTCGATTTCCTTAAGGAAGTAATAACGAACTGCATCGCTACCATACTGCTGGACTAGTCCTACGGGGTCTACGGTATTACCTAAGCTTTTGCCCATTTTTTGACCGTCTTTGGTCAAAAAGCCGTGGCCGAAAACTCTATCGGGTAAAGGTAAGCCAGCAGATAAAAGCATTGCCGGCCAGTAAACAGCATGGAAACGTAAGATATCCTTACCAATCAGGTGCAAATTGATCGGCCACCATTTTGCTAAGGCATTTTCTAATGTTGGTTCATCTTTTGGATCTAACAATGCTGTGACGTAAGCTAGCAAAGCGTCGAACCAAACATATAAGGTATGCTTTGGATCGGTGGGTACTGGAAAACCCCAATCTAGATTTACCCGCGAAATGGAAAAATCTTGCAAACCTTGGCTAACAAAGCTAAGGACTTCATTACGACGGCTTTCCGGCTGGATAAAATCTGGATGAGACTCGTAAAATGCTTCTAATTGAGTTTGATATTTCGAGAGGCGGAAAAAGTAGTTTTGTTCGTCTCGCCACTCAACTTCTTTATTAACATGAATAGGGCAGCGATTTCCTTCTAGTAGTTCCCTTTCTTCTTTAAATTCTTCGCAAGATACACAGTACCAGCCTTTTTGCTGTCCTTGGTAGATGTCGCCAGCCTCCCACACCCGTGCAAAAAATTCATCTACAATGGCTTTGTGACGGACAGCCGTAGTCCGACTAAAGCGATCGTATTGAATATTCAACAATTGCCACAAACTCATAAAGCTGGGGACAATTTCGTCACAAAACTCTTGTGGGGCTTTTCCTAAACTCTCGGCTGAACGCTGAATTTTCTGCCCATGCTCATCTGTACCTGTTATCAGCAGTACATCACGCCCTAATAGCTTCTGAAACCTCGCTACTGCATCTGCTGCCATTGTTGTGTAGGCACTACCAATGTGAGGAACATCGTTTACATAATACAGAGGTGTTGTCAGTGCAAATGTTTTTTCTGATTTATTCACTAGATTCATGCAAAATAAAAAATTAACTTATAAAAACGTTTTATATCTTAACTTCTATCAACAAATTCACGCAATTATACGATAATAGCTCCTTTTACTGAAATAACACTTTAATATTAGCAAATTTACCATCCAAAGTATTATTTTGTAATATCTATGAATCCAAATAATCCTAAACAAAAGACTGAAATCAACTATTAATAATTTTGGAGAATGCTTTCATTACATTGATGGTGATGAAGAACACAAATCTCCCAAACTAGAGAATTTCGCGGCTTTTGTGGATAAAACATTTCTACCTTAAGACGGTCAACGCAAGGGTGAAGAAATGTAAAAATTAAATCAAGATAAACTGCGATATTTTCCCAAAAAAACACATTGATCAGGCATGAGTGCAAATAACCCCCTAGATATTTCTCGGATATTCTTAAACACACTCTCTACTAAAATGTTTCGCTATTACGAGGATCGCATTCCCCAAGATGCTAGTTTGTTAATAGTGAGCAATCACCGCAGTTTTATGGACGCACTAACTTTAATGGCGGCTTTATCGAATCCGATTCGTTTTGCTTGTCATCACTATATGGGACAAGTGCCAATATTGCGGGAGATTGTCACAGGACAGCTGGGTTGCTTTCCTTTAGAAGAAAATCAACATCGTCAGCAAAGCTTTTTTGTGCAGTCACAAAAGCTACTACAAACAAAACAAATGGTGGGAGTATTTCCTGAAGGTGCTGATCCGATGGTGAAGTATACTCCAGCCAATGAAGTAGGGGAATTTCGCCGGGGCTTTGCTCATCTAGCGTTACGTTCTCAAGTCCAGAACTTGGCAGTGTTACCAGTAGCGATCGCTTCCTTAGAAGAGAGTAACACTGCGGCTTTTCCCCTAAAATTATTGAGTTTGTTCGACCCTTCCGAACCATTATTCAATCAATATGGTTGGCATCCCCTGGTAATCTATCATCGAGTGGCTGTCTTAGTCGGTCGTCCTTATTGGATTACAGCCCAACATCACAATCAATATCATGGCAAACAGGCGAAAAATGTTGTGGCTGAACTAACCACACATTGCCATGATGAAATCTCTACTTTACTAGCTCAAGGTTGTTATTAAGTAGGGGTATAGGGGTTTAAGGGTGTAAGGGTGTAGGGGTGTAGGGGTTTAAGAATAATAAGCCAGTTCTTCGATTTACTAGTAAATAGGATCATAATCGATATAGCAAATCTTTTTTTATTCCTAGATTAATCTCTAGGATCATCATTAATTAATCAAAGTATCTTCAAGAAGAATTTATACAGTGCAAGCTATGATTTTAACTGGACTAAGCTATTACGCTTTTAAATTACATAGTCAGTTGTATGGTTTCTTGACTGCTGGCGGTTAACTGTCAACTGTCAACGATTCGGCTTCATCTTGTATTGTCCTATCGATACAAAGTATAAGCTTGACATAAGGTAAAGTTTATAAAAACAGCAAATAGAATTTAAATTTTACAATGCCAGACGTTGAACTAAAGCCGTGTTTCCTAACTCCTAGACGAGTACGCCCTGAGTATCCGTTGTTCGTCTATTTGCCAGGAATGGATGGAACTGGTCAATTATTGCGATCGCAAACGGCGGGGTTAGAAATTGGCTTTGATGTCCGTTGTTTGGCGATCCCCCGCCAAGACCTAACCACTTGGGATGTCCTCACAAATAACGTCCTAGACTTAATTCATGCGGAATTAGAAAAAAGTTCCCAAAGGGTAGTTTACTTATGCGGTGAGTCTTTCGGGGGTTGTTTGGCGATGAAAGTAGCGATTAAATCGCCCCACTTATTTAAACGTCTAATTCTGATTAATTCCGCCTCAGCTTTTAAGCTCCGTCCTTGGTTGGATGGGCTATCTCAACTGGTGCAATTAGTCCCTGAATGCCTTTATGATGCAGGCGCACTAGGTTTATTACCCTTTTTGGCATCCTTGCAGCGTATATCTCGGAATATTCGCCAAGAACTGCTAAAAACCATGCGTTATGTACCACCAGAAACAGTTCTTTGGCGGTTATCTTTATTACGAGAATTTGATGTCAGCGATGAGCAATTGCGTTGTCTGACTCAAGCAACATTGTTAATCGCCGGTGGTAGCGATCGCCTGTTACCATCTGTCAGTGAAGCTACGCGCCTAGCAAATATTATCTCTCATTCTCAGAAAGTGATTCTACCCAACAGTGGACACGCCTGTTTGCTAGAGCAAGATGTGAATCTCTATGAAATTCTCCAAGTTAATAACTTTTTAGAAATTAAAAGCCCCAAAATTTCTCATCTCAAAATTCCCCAACAGAAAATTTGAGATGTATCCCAGTGGTAGAAATATTAAATCCTAGAGAATTGCCCTGGTTGATAGATGTCAAGGCTGGCAAAGATCAACTACAACCAAAACAGAGGGTCTGATAAGGATGATGACAAGCAATGCCAGACAAACCACCAGCAAACATCGAAAAAACGCCTAAACTATCTGTAATAGATGCTGTTGCTCAACTTGGGCAAGCAACGGTTAAGCAAACACAAAATTTATTTGAGCAAGGTACTCAAATAACAGGTAACCTCATCAACCATCTCAGTGATAATTGGCTGATTAGAAGAATTTCAGGATTTTTGAATCTTAATTGGCTAATTGGGGCAAGTGACAGTGTAGATATAGAAAAAGTTGCCACCTCAGTTAACAAACTCAAACAAAAGTATCCTCAGGAATCACCAAGCCAAATTGCCCACCGCATCATGATGGACAAAGCAGCTAAATCCGGTGGAGTAGGTCTAGCGAGTAGCATTTTACCGGGAGTAGCCGCAGCCTTATTTGCCGTGGATTTAGCCGCAACAATGAAATTGCAGACAGAAATGCTTTATCAGATTGCTGCTGCTTATGGACTGGATTTAAAAGACCCTGCTCGAAAAGGGGAGCTTTTGACAATTTTTGGTTTAGGACTGGGTGGAAATCGTCTCCTGAAAGCAGCCGGATTAGCCTTACTAAGAAATGTTCCATTTGCTGGTGCGGCGATCGCTGCCAGTTCCAATGCTACACTCAGCTATTCTTTAGGATATGCAGCTTGTCGATTTTACGAAGCCAAGTTAGACGCTGCAACATCGATCAATTCTCCAGAGACATTGGCAAACTTAAAAGCCGAGAGTGAGAAATATTTAGAAAAAGCGATCGCTCAAGAAGCCATTATGGATCAGATATTAGTTCACATGATCCTGGCCAGCCATCCAGAGAAAACCTGGGAAGAAATCCTACCAGACTTGCAAGCTGCCAATCTCAGCCCCACATCCTTAGCAGCAATCAAGCAAAACATCAAATCACCCCAACCTTTCGAGCAACTGCTGAACCAATTAAATCGTGATTTTGCCGTCCCCTTACTAGCCCGTTGTCGCAAAATTGCCGAACTAGACCATCAGACTAAACCACGAGAGCTAGAAATAATCAATGCGATCGCCAAGAAATTCGATATTGGTCAATAGTCAACAGTCAACTGTTATTTTCCTCTAGATCAATACTTCCCTTGATCCCTGCTTGTCTGCTTCTTTATCTCTTCCCAATCCCCAATCCCCAATCCCCAACCCCCCTATCCTGAAACAAAATTTTTGAGCAATACTGGTACAGGAAGGCATATATACATAGATAAGACCCCAACATGGCAATTCAACTGAGTGATAAGCCTCTACTAGAATGGGCAGGCGATACTTTGGCGATCGCATTATTTGAAGATGCGGTCGAGTTAACTGGTGAACTAGCGAGTTTAGATGAAAGGTTTGCTGGTATTTTAAAAGAACTAATTGCCGAAGAAGAATTTACAGGCAAAGCCAACAGCACAGTTTTTACTCGTGTGAGTTCTAATATCCCAGTACGGAAAATAATTTTGGTGGGTTTAGGCAAAACGGAAGCCTTCAAAATAGAAACCTTAAGACGTGCGGCGGCGGCTGTAGGTAAAGTAGGCAAAAAACAAAAAAGCAAAGTTATCGGACTGAGTTTTCCTCTGTGGAATAATGATCCTACAGCCTCAGCCCAAGCAATTGCCGAAGGCGTGCAGTTAGCGCTCTATCAAGATAATCGCTTTAAATCAGACCCAGACGACAAAGGTTCCCAAGTCGAAACAGTAGAATTACTTGGTTTTGCCGGACAAGAAGCAGCAATTAACCGAGCAAATCAAATCGTCTCTGGGGTAATCTTGGCTCGCCAATTGGTAGCAGCACCAGCCAATAGCGTCACACCAATTACAATGGCAGAAACGGCTCAACAGATTGCCCAAGATTATGGTTTACAAATAGAAATTTTAGAGCAGGAAGATTGTGAAAAACTAGGCATGGGTGCATTTTTAGGAGTTGCCCTCGCCTCAGATTTACCGCCTAAATTTATTCACTTAACCTACAAACCAGAAAGCACACCCAAGCGGAAACTGGCAATTGTCGGTAAAGGTTTAACCTTCGATTCTGGTGGACTCAATATTAAAGGTGCTGGTAGTGGTATCGAAACCATGAAAATTGATATGGGAGGTGCGGCCGCTACCTTAGGTGCAGCCAAAGCCATTGCCCAAATCAAACCAAATGTAGAAGTTCACTTCATCTCAGCCGTAACCGAAAACATGATTAGCGGTAAGGCTATGCACCCAGGAGACATCCTGACAGCATCCAATGGCAAAACCATCGAAGTGAACAACACCGATGCCGAAGGGCGCTTAACTCTAGCAGATGCCCTAGTCTATACCGATAAATTGGGATTAGATGCGATCGTTGATTTAGCCACCCTCACCGGTGCCAATGTTATTGCCTTAGGTGATGACATTGCTGGTTTGTATACTCCCGATGATGCCTTAGCCGGGCAACTAGAGCAAGCGGCTAGTGAATCTGGTGAAAAGATTTGGCGGATGCCATTAGAAGAAAAATATTTTGAAGGGCTAAAATCTGGCATTGCCGACATGAAAAACACCGGGCCTCGTCCTGGTGGTTCTATCACAGCTGCTTTGTTCCTCAAACAATTTGTCAAAGACACCCCGTGGGCGCACTTAGACATTGCCGGGCCAGTTTGGGCAGACAAAGAAAACGGCTACAACGGCCCAGGTGCAACCGGTTATGGCGTAAGGTTGTTGGTTGATTGGGTATTGAGTGAGTAGGGGGGGTAGGGGTATAGGGGTGTAGGGGTATAGGGGAAGGAATAATAAATTTCTTTTCCCTTACACCCTTACACCCTCACACCCTCACACCCTCATACACAATGTGCTATCTTGGGCTTGCCGCTAAAACTTGTTGCAATTATCACAAGAGAGATGCGGTGGTGAGAAAGTTAAGATTTTTCAGCCAAGCCATCTGGTAAAATTTGTAAGGTTTCTAGAAGCTTTGAGCAATGGGATCGACTTGCGTACGGATAGCAATTGACGCAATGGGAGGGGATCACGCACCCAATGAAATCGTAGCTGGCGCTGTGCGAGCAAGCGAAGAATTGGGTGTGAAAGTACTGTTGGTAGGTGATCCCCAACAAATTGCATCTGCCTTGCCACCAAAAACTAATTTGGAGAGGGTGGAGATCGTTCCTGCTGAGGAAGCGATCGCAATGGATGAGGAGCCTTTGAACGCGGTAAGACGCAAGCGCAAGGCTTCTATTAATGTGGCGATGGATTTAGTCAAGCGAGAGCAGGCGGATGCCATATTCTCGGCTGGCCATTCTGGTGCAGCTATGGCATCAGCTTTATTACGCTTGGGACGATTACCAGGAGTTGACCGCCCCGCAATTGGTACAGTGTTTCCCACAATCAAAGCTGGTAAACCTGTATTGATATTAGATGTTGGCGCTAATGTAGACTGCCGTCCTAAGTTTTTAGAGCAGTTTGCTGTGATTGGTTCAATTTACAGCCAGTATGTCTTAGGAACAGATGAACCCAAGGTGGGTTTGTTGAATATTGGCGAGGAAGATACCAAAGGCAATGAATTAGCCTTACGTACTCACCAACTATTGAAGGAAAACTCCAACATCAATTTTATTGGTAATGCGGAAGGGCGAGATGTACTTTCCGGCGAATTTGACGTGATTGTGTGCGATGGCTTTGTTGGCAATATTTTACTCAAGTTTGCGGAGGCGATCGGCGGAGTAATTCTGCAAATCCTCCGGGAAGAATTGCCCCAAGGCTTACACGGTCAAATCGGTACAGCCATTTTAAAACCCAACCTGAAGCGCATTAAGCAGCGCATGGATCACGCAGAACACGGCGGTGCTTTGCTGTTAGGGGTATCAGGTGTTTGTCTAATCGGTCACGGTAGCTCTCAAGCTCCTTCAGTATTTAATGCCATTCGCATGGCCAAAGAAGCTGTAGATAATCAAGTGATGCAACAACTGCAATCCCAATATGAAATTCTACACAGCACCAGCGATTAGCATCAGTTCTGTGGGTTATTAGTCAAAAGTAAATGACTAATGACTAATAATTTGTACAGACGTTGTATAAAACGTCTCTAATCACTCATAGCTTGGGAGAGTAGGAGTGCAAAACTTAGGCATCGCAATTACCGGAAGTGGTTCAGCAGCACCTGAAACTTCCCTTCACAACGAAGAGTTAAGCCAACTGGTAGAGACATCAGACGAGTGGATCAGCACCAGAACGGGAATCCGCCAACGGCGTTTAGCCCTACCCACTGAATCATTAAGCAGTCTGGCGGCGGCGGCTAGTAGACAGGCGATCGCCTCTGCGGGGATTACAGCATCCGATATAGACTTGATTTTACTTGCAACTTCCACACCTGATGATCTGTTTGGTACTGCTACTAAAATTCAAGCTGATTTGGGAGCTACTAAAGCCGTAGCCTTTGATTTAACCGCAGCCTGTTCCGGCTTTGTTTTTGGTCTAGTCACAGCAGCCCAATTTATCAGAACAGGTGTATATCAGAATGTACTTTTGATCGGGGCTGATATCCTCTCCCGTTGGGTAGATTGGCAAGACAGACGTACCTGCGTGCTATTTGGTGACGGTGCTGGGGCTATTGTATTGCAGTCCAACCAAAGCGATCGCTTATTAGGATTTGCCCTCAAAAGTGATGGGACACAAAACCATTATCTCAACCTAGCTTATCAAGGCACTGCCCAAGAAATTCTCCCCAATGTCAAGATTACTCAAGGCACATATCAACCCGTAACCATGAACGGCAAAGAAGTTTACCGCTTTGCTGCTCAAAAAGTCCCAGAAATCATTGATAAAGCTCTATTTGAGGCTCAACTAACTGTTGACCAAATCGATTGGCTACTACTACATCAAGCAAATCAACGCATTCTTGATACCGTAGCTCAACGCCTAAATATTCCCTCACACAAAGTAATTAGTAATCTCGCTAATTACGGCAATACCTCCGCCGCTTCTATCCCCCTAGCCCTAGATGAAGCCGTGCGAGAAGGTAAAATAAAACCCAACGATATCATTGCTACATCCGGCTTTGGAGCCGGTCTAACATGGGGTGCAGCAATTTTCCAATGGGGAAGATAATCAATTAAAAATTCAAAATGCAAAATTCAAAAATTGGATTGTTCATTTTGAATTTTTAATTTTGAATTTTGAATTAGAGCGAAGCGACTGAAAAATGACAAAAACCGCATGGGTGTTCCCCGGACAAGGTTCTCAAGCACTGGGGATGGGAACAGACTTACTAGATATACCAACTGCCAAAGAAAAATTTGCTCAAGCTGAAGCAATCTTAGGCTGGTCTGTAAGCGAAATCTGCCAAAACGAAGAAAAATTATCACAGACACTCTACACCCAACCCAGTCTTTATGTAGTAGAGAGTATCCTTGCAGACCTGACAAAAGAACGGGGACACCAGCCAGATTTAGTTGCTGGTCATAGTTTAGGAGAATACATCGCCCTTTACGTTGCCGGCGTTTTTGAGTGGTCGGCTGGTTTAAAACTAGTCAAGCGACGAGCTGAACTCATGGATAGCGCCGCAGGCGGCATGATGGCGGCTATGATGAATTTTGACCGCGAACAGTTGGAAACAGTAATTTCCCAGACTCCTGATGTGGTGCTAGCAAACGATAATAGTCCGGCGCAAGTTGTTATATCCGGTACTCCAGAAGCTGTGCAGACGGTGATGTCTCAAGTCAAAGCCAAGCGTGCTGTCCCGTTGAAAGTTTCGGGAGCATTTCATTCACACCTCATGAATACTGCTGCTGTAGAGTTCCAAGAAATTCTGGAAACTGTAGAATTTCAACAGGCTACCGTACCCGTATTATCAAACGTCGAGCCAGTGCCAGCAGTTGATGCCACAATTTTAAAACAACGCCTCAGCCAACAAATGACCGGTTCAGTGCGCTGGCGAGAAATTTCTTTAACCTTACCAACCAATGGTGTTGAGAAAGTTGTGGAAATCGGCCCCGGTAACGTACTAACAGGTTTGATTAAACGCACTACTGCTAATTTAATTTTAAAAAACATCCGCAACGCTACGGAACTACTAAATTAGAGACTAGGGATGATTGAGACAGCGCAGCGAGAGGCTTTCCCTTTCTACGAGACCCTACTCAAAAATGTTTCCCTTCTCATACTTGCCCCCGGACTAGCTACCCTTTGGCGCAACCTCTATTAGGGAAGCCTGGCCCAATCCCCAGTTCAAGGCAAAAGTCAAAAGGCAAAAGTCAAAAGAAAAAATCTTTTACCTTTTTACTTTTTACTTTTTACTTTTTTATCCCCAATTTCTTATGTCCCGAACCCGCGAACCATTGATTAGTCTGGCACTGTATCATGCCTTTAAGTGGTCAGTTGTCAGCCCGATGTTACACGCTTACTTTCGGGGTCGGATTTACGGTGTGGAAAATGTCCCCCAATCAGGCCCTGTAGTCGTTGTAAGTAATCATGCTAGTTACTTTGACCCGCCCATCGTCTCTAATTGTGTGCGTCGTCCAGTGGCATACATGGCGAAGCAAGAATTATTTGAAATTCCTGTTTTAGCACAGGCGATTAAATTATATGGTGCTTACCCAGTCAGTAGGGGAAGTGCCGATCGCAATGCCATTCGTGCAGCTCTAGAATATCTGGAAAATGGCTGGGCTGTGGGTGTATTCCTGGAAGGTACTCGCACCCCAGATGGTCGCATTAGTGACCCCAAAAGAGGCGCAGCACTACTAGCAGCTAAAGCAAAAGCGCCGATATTACCCGTTTGTTTGTGGGGTTCGGAGAATATTTTACAAAAAGGTTCTTCTGTACCTCGTGCAGTGCCTCTAACAGTGAGAATCGGTAATTTAATTGACACTCCCAGTTCTACTAGTAAAGACGAATTAGAGTCAATTACCCAAAAGTGTGCAGCAGCCATTAATCAAATGCACGATTTAGGGCGCTGATTATCCAATTGGAGAAAATATGCTGTAAGTAGGTAGCGATCGCTATTTGATTGTTGTATGTTGAAAATCAATTAATCAAATTTTTTGATACAGTATATGAGCGGTATTGAAGCCAAAAATCTGTGGCATCGATTAAATAATTTGGCACTAGTCCGCTTTTTGCTGTTAGTTGCGGCTGGTTGGGCGATCGTACAGCTTCTAGCTTACTTTGAGACAGTAATTATAATTTTTACTTTTGCAGCTATTTTGGCTTTTTTACTGAGCTACCCTGTGCAATGGCTGCGCCGTTTTTTACCCCACAGTGTTGCAGTTGTCGTAGTTTTCCTAATCAGCATAGTGATTTTAGGAGGATTACTGATTACCGTTGCTATAGCAATTTTATCCCAGGGTCAACAATTAATTGATAGTATATCTGCTTTCTTAACTTCTTTGTTACCTTTGTTGGAAAGAATAGAGGGTTTATTACGTAACCGCAATCTGCAAATAGATTTAAGTGTCATTCAGGAACAATTGCGAACCCAAGCTGTATCAACATTAGTTACAAGTTTGGCAATTGTGCAACAGTTTCTCACTAATTTTGTGACATTTATCTTAATTGCTGTCGTAGCTTTTTTCATGCTACTCGATGGTGAAAAACTTTGGAATTTTACTCTCAAAATAGTTCCCCAAAAACGCCGCATTAGATTTACAAATATCATGCGACGTAGTTTTCTAGGATTTTTTCGCGGTCAGTTATTATTGTGCTTATTCTTAACAAGTTCAACATTCATTATTTTCTTATTATTACAAGTGCCTTTTGCTTTGATACTGTCCGTAATAGTGGGAATATTAGATATAATTCCTGGCATTGGAGCTACTTTAGGCGTGGGAACAATTACTTTAATTGTCTTATCCCAAGATGTTTGGTTAGCATTAAAAGTATTGATTGCTTGTGTAATACTCCAGCAAATCCAAGATAATTTAATCTCACCTCGCATCATGCAGGGAGCGTTGAATCTGAATCCAGTGGTAGTATTTTTTGCTTTATTAGTAGGTGCTAGAGTGGCAGGTTTATTGGGTGTTTTTATTTCTATCCCCATTACAGGAGTGATTGTATCTTTATTTGAAATTGATGAAATGAAGTCTGAAGTTTAGTTAATAAGCTAATGCGCGTCTAAATGTCCCAACTACTAATAAGATAGTTGACGTTGACTGTTAAAAGTTAACAGCCCTCACGATAGATTATGCAAATTAAAGGCAGAATAGCTTATTCATCGGTTTGCCCTTCACTCTTTATTCTGATCTTCCATTTAATGTAAAATCGAAAGATGAGGATAAGAATAAAAAATCATGTCAGATTTGAGAACAGAGTTATCAGAAACTATAGATGAATCAGAGTGGGAATGGCTAATTCCTCATGCACAGAGAGATGCTGTGATTTTAGTATCACTAGATTTGAACTTGCTAGATGTGGGAGAGGCGATCGCTAGTGATAATATACCTTCAGTTCAACGATGGATTGATGAGCAATTAATTAATAAACCTTCTCCTCAGCAACTGGGAGAATGGAACGCCAATCAGCAAAAAAGATTTAACACCCTGATAGTGCAGCCCTATGTTCTGATACAGGAAATAGCAGTATAGGTTATGTAACTCCCACTGCTAACGCCATAAAAAAAGGTAGGTGGGAGAACAGGGAACTATTGACGCTTATGTTTTTCGTCTGCACCTGTATAACCAGTAGCCACCCATAATAAAGCCCTAGCCCCATCACGCAAAGATTTTTCAATTGGTTCAGGAGAGTTTTCTGAAGGGACTGAGATTGGTTTAAAGGTAATTCCGCGACTACCTAAAACTATTTCGCCAATGATACAGGCGCGGCGCATATGGAAATCAGAAGTAATTAAATAAACGCTTTTAATACCACGAGATTGTAACTCGTCAATTAACGTAGTAAAATTTGTTACTGTATCTACCGCTTCATAGTCTAAGTGTAATCGCTTGGTATCAATACCAGCTTTCTTAAATACCCGCTTAGTGTAGACAGGTGGACTACCTCCAGAAATCCAAATTGGTAAATTTGGGTGCTTACGGGCAAAACTAGCAGTAAACTTTTCTCTTTCTAGATTTCTAGTCGAACCACCTAAAACTATTACGGCTTGGGGTTGTGTGTAGGCGTTTTTAGCTTCTTGGTATCCAAACCACATTAATAGCGGTAAAAATAGCACCGCAAACGAAAATGATTTACCTCTAAACAATAGATTATTCTTCAAGGCTCTATAACTTTGTTTGTTGAGGGCGTTATTTTCTCTCAAAATAAGAAAAATATCTATGTAAGTTAACAGACTTTGGCGAAATTTACCCTGGCAGGAATACCGTCAAGCTAATTCATCATTTAATGTGTATTAGCACAATTTTTTCACATAATTAGTCATGATCCTAGATACAGGATTTCTGACTAATTATTTGATTTAACTATTTTGTGGTGACGGGACTGGTGCGACTTGAACGCACGACCTAGCGCTTAGGAGGCGCTCGCTCTATCCAACTGAGCTACAGCCCCAACTGTGAAGCATATATAATGATAGCAGTAGTTTTAACTAGACTGCCAAGAATTGCTCCAAGAATCACCACCTATTTCTAAACCACAAAGATAACTGTGTGCTTTCAGGATGACTAGAGGATTTTCCCCTCGCATTTGTCGTAACTCCACATCCAGTTTTCCTTGCATAGTATCTCGACAGCAGTATTGTAAACCCTGGACTGTTGGCGCACGTAAGTCTGTACCGGGTAGATGCGTAGTTCCCGTTAATTCAACCTCATAATCTAAGTTTTTTGCTCTCATTTGCCATCTACCCCAAGGCTGAATATTCCACTCTACTTTCGAGTTCCAAGGAACGAATTCGTAAAATTTGCCTTGATAATGTAACCCAATCATGGCTACAGATTCCATCCACCAAAGTACACCGCGTCTACCACCACCAGCAGTTAAAGCTAAGTCAGGTTCGCCATCAAAGCTGTTGCAGTTAAGCCAAAACCATTTTTCAGGAAAAGCGCCACCCCAATTTTTTTCCCCGTAGGCTGGCGCGTTCTGGAATTGGTAGATTTTGCCATTCCAATCAATCCAGCCAGTAGCCAAGCCATGAGCCATCAAAATTTGCCATCCGGGTTCAAAAATCTGTAAAAAAGACAGCCACCCAGCCGTTGATTGCTGGATACCATCTTGATTTCCCCAGCCGTATATCGGTTGAATTTCGTAACGCCAACGGCAATAGTTACCTGTTGCAGGGTCAACAATTATGCCTTGATTGAGGGCGGCTGTAGCTTGGTATCCTTGCTGTACATGACGTTCAAACTCTGCTGGTAACAGGTAAATAGGTTTGGTGTTGAGGTTTGTTTCGCCCCAATGACCCAAAGCCAGAACATCTGGACTAGCCCAAAATTTGTTGACATCGGGAAAAGTCCGACAAATATATTCATCATCAGCACCAAGGACTTGAGCTGCGCCACCACTGTAGGCTTTACCGCCAATGGGGTCTTCGATGGAATACATGAAAGCAAAGGTTTGACCACAGTCTGGTAAAGTTACACGATAATACCAACCTTCAAAGAAACGGCGACTACTACCGTCCCAATGGTATCCACTATGGGGAGTTTGCAGAGTTTTGAACATTGTAGGCGATCGCACTTACGTTTCGATTAGCAAATTTTTAAAAAAGTCGGGAATCTGGTAATTCACAAACGATTTTAGAGATTCTATCTCATAAAACAGTTTGAGAGTTTAGTTAAGATAGATTTACGTAGTTATATTTTTTAGTATGCGCGATGTCTAACGACAAGCCGCGAGATGGTTTACAACTTGATATCAGTCATGCTTATGAAATTCTCGGTTTAAAACCTGGTGCATCACAGGTAGAAGTAAAGCAAGCTTATCGGAAGCTAGTTAAAATTTGGCATCCCGATCGCTTTGTTGATGACGAGCAAAAACAGCAAGCCGAGACAAAAATTAAAAGAATCAACGCCGCTTACAACAGAGTTAAGTCAGTGACACCAACTGTTGAGAAGCCAGCTTCAGCTACGCCTCCACCAAAAAAGCCTGTAAAAGCATCTGTTAATCGTTGGGGTGCAGAGACTTTCTACAACTGGGGTGTGGAAAGTGTGGACAAAAAAGAATATGAAGAAGCGATCGCCTATTTTACCCAAGCAATTCGCCTCAATCCCAGCTACATTGCAGCTTACAAATACCGAGGATTCATTTGCTCTGAATTGGGATATGAATATAGAGCTACTTCCGATTTAAATAAAGCCGCACAGTTAGAAGGGAAAATTCCCAAAGCTGCTTATGTCTCATCGCCAAGATATAAAACTAAGCCTAAATCCTGGCTCGCAAGATTATGCCAGAAAATTAAAAGACTACTAAAGCTAAATAGATATTGAGTAATAATTCAGGATTCATAAAACAACAGTAGAGTATTTTTATCGCACCTTTGATACAAGTACTCAATATCACACAACCATAAAACCTAATGCAAACATAAATATATTATCTAATAAGTAAAAATTAGCTAATGCGGGAAAATTAGTAGATATTTATTTCAATAAGTAGAAAAATCTAGCAAAACCCCACCTATATTCATTCTTCCGATGTATTGAGCTTTCACCTCAAGGTAGATCCGTTAGTCAAAGCTGAGAAGTTATTCTGAGGATATTTAAAACAGAGTTACAAATCTAACACCAAATATATCAAACATTAGTAAGTTATTTCGTATTTACTAAAAATTGATATTGCCAATATGAAAATAAGGAGCGTAATCGAAAACTATGACTAATCCTAACGAGCGTGAAACTTATAACCAAAGCGTTAACCGTGATGTTCATACTGATAGTAATGGTAATACTCACACTAACGTAACAAGAACAACTGAAACACCAAATAATTCTTACCGTAATGGTTATATCAATGGACGTAATATTGAACGTAACTATCAAGTAGAACGTGATAATGAAAATGCCGCTAATGGGCTGATTTTTGGTATATTGTTAACTTCCTTAGTGGGTTTGATTGCTGGTGCATTTTGGTATTTTAATCAGAACGACGCAGCAGTTGAACCTAGCACACCAGTGGAAACTTCTTTACCTACTAACGCTAGCCCTACCCTATCGCCTCAACCACAACAAACAACAATTATTGAAAGAACCAGAGAAGTTCCTGTTGTCATTCCCCAACAACAAGTCCCACCTTCAACAACAAATTCTCAGCCACAGATTAATGTGACTGTTCCACCCCAGCCTTCTGCAAGAGAGACAGCGCCTGCTATTACTCCTCAGCCAACTCAAACTAGTACGCCTACTACGAATACACAACCCAGCCCCTCTCCAACGATTACACCTGAAGCTAGAGACCAGTCACAAAGCGGCGTGAATAGTGGTTCTTCTACTGCTGATGATGTTAATCAAAACAGTAATCCGGATCAATAACAACTCAATATATACAAGGGTGCGTCAGTATGAATAACTGCCGACTATGGTTAGGTTCTATTGCACTGACGCATCTTACAAAACCACTAATTTCAAATAATTTATTTTTTGGTGTTTCCTAAGATTGAGGAAGGTACTTAGGTTAAAACAGTAATTTTAAGAAATATTTCTAAATTATTGCGTTAAATTAATGGTGATGAAGTTTAGCAAACAGATACACTACTAGAAAAAAATGGTGCTACATTAAGAGCAAGGTACAAACAGGTTAAAAGTTTATTAAAAAATCTTGGACTTAGAGTCTGTACCTCCTCGCTCTAATGTTTTAAGTATTCGCAATCCTAAACTCGTTGGCCGCATCCTCATTGAAAGTGTTTTCTCCTTGAGTGTATTGCTTTTTATGGAGGTGTTGAAATTACAGCCAGAAATGCCTGCCTATTGGAATCAAGGATGCACGATTTTAGGGGCTTTTAATTGCGGATAATGTCCACCTTAGTTGAGTTGTTTAATTCTGTTTTTTCCTATCTTCTCTGACAATCATATATTTACCAAACCGCCATTTGCTAATGAGATTTTCTATCTTAGCTGATGGCGGTTAATCTTATTAGTAACAAAAACTTGAGTTGTTAAAAGAATTTTATCAATCTATGCTGGGCTAAGTTAAGGTAATTACAGTAACCTCTGGTGGACAAAATAAGCGTCCAGGTCGATAAGTTCCTAGTCCACGATTCACATATAACTGATTGTTGGTTACTTGATGAAATCCCTGCGCCCATTCCCAGTAGCGGACAACTTTTGAGCAGTCTCCTAGTAAAAATGGTACCCAACGCCGCAGTTTTTTGGGAACTTTTTTTAGAAGCTTTTTATAGTGATAGACAACAGGGCCTATACCAGGAAGAACTATATGTCCACCGTGAGTATGACCAGACAGTTGCAAATCAACTCGCCATTGTTCCAATATTTTCGCAGTATCTGGGTTATGAGATAAAACAATCCGGGGTGTAGTTGGATCGAGTTTGTTCATAACCGATGCAGGATGAAATTCTTTTGACCAATAGTCAGCCAGTCCGACTATTGGTAATTCATGTCCAAAAGGATAAGCAATTTCATTCCACAGAACATTAACACCAATACCTGTTAAAGCCTTTGTGATTGAAGTTTGAGAGTGACTATAGTGAATATCATGATTGCCTAGCACAGCAAAAATACCATAACGACTTTGTAGATATTTAAGTCTTAGTGCGAGTTGGTTAATTGGTGTAGGATCATCAGTCACATAGTCACCAGTTAATAGTATTAAATCTGGTTCAGCTTCGTTAGTAACTGCGATCGCCTCCTCTAACATTTCTTCTGATAGCCGCAAACCATCATAATGAAAATCCGACAACTGTACTAGCTTTATACCTTGTAAACTTGGTGAAAGATTAGCAATCTTAACCGTTATTTTATCTACGCTTAAACGTCCTGTAAACAACCAGTGCATAATTCGCTAGAACTCCTCATACCAGCGCCTACAGCTTATCAAAAATAAAAGTAATAACTTAAAACTTAAAGAAGCTTACAGTAACTCTCATTTAATACTAAAAACTAGTACCTTGGGGCATAATTTTTAATTTATAACTAGATTCTTGTGGACATTGTCGTCGTTTCCCAGGGGTGGCTTATTTACGCCACGATAAAATGACACCCGATATCTAAGAAAATCAGGTGTCTATCATCTAAATTACTCGGCTTCCAGTGTAATTACGGTTAATTCTGGAGGACAAAATAAGCGTCCTGGTAGATATGTTCCCAAACCACGATTTACATATAGCTGGTTTTTGCCAAGGCGGTGTAAGCCTTGTAACCATTCGGGATGACGTACTATCAAATATTCTTTGAATATAAATGGCAACAGTTGACGTATTTTTCTTGGTACTTTGCGGACGATTTTCTTGTGATAAGGTAACACAGCCCCAAGGCCAGGAATGACAATTTGCCCTCCGTGAGTATGGCCGGATAATTGTAAATCTACTCGCCAAGCTTGCAGCGTAGCTGCGGTGTCTGGGTTATGGCATAAAACAATGCGCGGTGTGGTTGGTTCTAGTTGGTTAAAAAGCAACTGCGGATTAAATTCCCGATAGTAATAATCAACGATTCCCACTACGGGTAATTCTTTTCCCAAGGGATAGGCGATTTCATTCCACAGAACCTGAATACCAACTTTCGTCAGTGCTTGGGTAATTTCTGTTTGGGAATTTTTCTGATAAAGGTCGTGGTTACCGAGAATGGCGTAGATACCTGCATGACTTTGGAGTTTTTGCAGCCTCTTGGCTAGCTGATGAATGGGTTGTGGAGTAGTAGTGACGTAATCACCGGTGAGTAAAACTAAATCGGGTTGTACTTTATTGCTAACTGCGATCGCTTCTTCTAACATTGCTTCCGACAAACGTAACCCATCGTAATGAAAATCTGATAGATGCACCAACTTCTTACCTTGTAGCGATGCAGACAAGCCTGCAATATTCACCGTCAATTGTTCTACACTCAACGAACCAGATAAAAAACGGTGCATAAGATTGGGAATGGGGAATTGGTACTGGAGACTGGGGAATTGGGTAATTTTAGATTGTCGATTGGGAATAAAAAAATCTAAAATCGCAAATCTACAATTTAAAGGAGATTTGCGGTGCGGATTTGTGACTCAGCACTTACTTTTGCGTACACACTGAACATTCTCAGTTATATTTTCAGTAGCATTGAATTGTTATGATTTCTTCTCCTATGTCTAATACTAATCTTCCAGTTTTATAGCTAATCGGCTACAAATGGAGTAGTGTGAGCAACTACCTATGAAAAAATCTCTAAATTCATCGAGGTATAAACTGTCTGATGTTGTAACCTGTAAAGATGACATTTACTTTTCTTTACAAAGGATTTTGAAAGAAATCGCTCAAAATCTAAAACATGGAAGCATCATTTGAAGTCACCCTACAAATGGCGATCGCTGTTTTTGCAGGCATCGGCGCTCAAGTCCTAGCGGCTTATTTGCGTGTACCCAGCATCGTCATATTGCTCTTGTTGGGCATTTTTCTAGGTGCTGATGGGGTTGGGTTATTACATCCCCAATTACTCGGTACAGGGCTGGAAGTGATTGTTGCCCTAGCAACGGCAATCATCCTGTTTGAAGGTGGGTTGAATTTAGATTTACGCGAATTAGGTAGAGTTTCTATCAGCCTGCAAAGGCTGGTCACCTTAGGGACGCTAATCACCCTCATTGGGGGTAGTATGGCCGCCCATTGGCTGGGTGAATTTCCTTGGAATATAGCTTTTCTCTACGCGTCTATTGTTGTGGTTACAGGGCCTACGGTCATCAGTCCTCTGCTCAAACAAATCAATGTAGACAGGCAAGTGGCGACGTTATTAGAAGGCGAGGGAGTTCTCATCGACCCAGTGGGAGCTATTTTAGCTTTTGTGGTGTTGGACACCATCGTTAACGGTGATGCAGACCCAGTAAACGCCATTATCGGTTTACTCATGCGCTTGGGTATTGGTGCAGCCATCGGTGCGGCTGGTGGTTATTTCATGAGTTTGATTTTCAAACGCGCCAATTTTCTTTCGTCTGAGTTAAAAAACCTAGTGGTTTTGGCGGTGCTATGGAGCTTATTTACTCTAGCGCAGATGATTCGCAGTGAATCGGGTGTAATGACAACTGTCATCGCTGGGGCAGTATTCGCTAACTCTTCCGTACCAGAGGAACGTTCCTTACGCAGCTTCAAAGGTCAACTGACGATTTTGAGCGTTTCTGTCCTCTTCATTCTGTTAGCAGCTGATTTATCCATTGCCAGCGTGTTTGCTTTGGGTTGGGGCAGCTTGTTTACTGTATTGGTCTTGATGTTCGTTGTTCGCCCAGTAAATATCTTGTTCTGCACTTGGAACAGTAACTTAAACTGGCGACAAAAACTATTTTTAAGCTGGGTTGCACCTAGAGGAATTGTTTCTGCCTCTGTTGCGTCCTTGTTTGCGATTTTGCTCACTCAGCGTGGGGTCAATGGCGGTGATTCCATCAAAGCTTTGGTTTTCCTCACCATTATCATGACGGTGGTTTGTCAAGGATTAACAGCTGGTTGGGTGGCGAAATTTTTGGGCATCACTTCCCAAGAAGCTACAGGTGCAGTGATTGTCGGTTGTAATCCTTTGAGTCTGTTAATCGCCAGATTCTTCCAAGAACGGGGGGAAAATGTCGTCTTAATTGATACTGATCCAGATTGTATTGCTCAAGCCGAAACACAAAATCTGCGGGTGATTGCTAGCAGTGCGCTGGATGGCGAGGTATTAGAAGAGGCGGGACTGGCATCGATGGGGACTTTTTTGGCGATGACTAGTAACGGTGAGGTAAACTTTGTTTTAGCCGAAAGGGCAGCCGAGGAATTTAATCCGCCCCGTGTTTTGGCTGTTTTTCCCCGCGATCCTCAGGCTAACGGTTCGACTAATAATAAAGTCCAACAAGCTTTTGTTTCCGATTTGCCCATTAAGACTTGGAACGAATATCTGAATGATGGACGGGTGAAGTTAGGCACAACTACTCTGAGCGAATCGGAGTTTACTAGTCAACAGGAACATATCCAAGAAAAAATTCGGACTGGGGTGTTAGTGCCTTTGTTAGTAGAAAGGGAAGAACGCCTACAAATTATCCCAGCTAACCAAGAATGGGAAGTAGGCGATCGCATTATCTACCTATTACATGACCCCAGACCGAACTTATTAAAACGTCTATCCGGTGCTAGTCAATCCACACCTCTAGTTTTAGAAACGTTACCAGAGGTGGAAGAAGTACCTTTAGCAAAGGCGCTTTAACTTTCAGCTAGTGACGCTTGTGTAAGTTGAATAATTTCCTCTCTCGTTTCTGCGTACATTTGTCGTTCTTGCCACAATAAAGCTGACAGATGTACCACAGCAAAAATTATTGCTGCAACGGAAATAAAATAATTGTGGAGTGTGTATAGGTGCAGGACTGTCAAGCTGCTAATAGCTCCTCCACCAGTGAGGATATCTCTCAACAGTGTACCAACGGCGGGAATCGCTTCAATATTTCCCAACTCGATATTAAAACGCCAATATCCTTCTTGAGTCCAATCTAAAATCATCGCCGTCCAATCCAGACCGATCGCACTCAAGGTCAAGAAAATACCACTTACCCAAGCAATCAGCCAACTATTGCGGAATTGTCGTCCTAAAAACATGATGACTATTTGGACTAAGGCGATCGCAATCATGGCATTACCAGCAATATCATGGGCCCGATGGAACAACCAGCCATAAGCCACTTGCGTATCAATCATTCTCAACGATCTATAAGCCCCGCCTGCTGTCGGCTCGTAATTAAAAGACAATAAAATTCCCGTAGATACATAAATCAGGCACAGGGAAAGAATCACGACCGATAATACTGTTGCTATTCGCCGCAAAATCCTATCAAACTGGGTGTTTTGCATAGTTCACCCCTCCTGGTTATTTGCATAGTATGTATTTTCTTAAATTTTAGCTTAAGAAATATTAATATATTTGTATTTCTCATAAAAATAATTTACTTTTCTAAACAAAGCACCCGTCTAAATAAAAATCCCTACACCCCCAATACGGTTCGGTTAAGGGATTTCTTGGTTAAGGCAGGCAGGGGAAATAAGGGGAGGAGAGAAGCAGGGGAAGAGAAAAATTATGAAAATAACCTCCTTCCTCCCCTGCCTCCTGCGCTTCTCCTGCTTCTCCGAACCGTATTGCCTACACCCCTACACCCAGTTACAGCGAGAGTTTCACGTTTACAAGAGCGACATTCATGATTAATCCAAATACTGCATCCAAGCCTTCAAGGGTTCTGGAGAGCCATACCAGATCCCTGGATTTCTGGGGGAATGTCTAACACCTTCAATAATCAGATTTTCTGCCCCTATCAAGTGAGCAGCCGCAATCGGTGTAATTCCATCACCCCAGGTGTTACCAGTACCGCAAGTTAACTGATAACTGCTATAAGCTAACCAGCCGCCTCGCCTTCTCTCTCCCAAAATAGTCTTTCCCGCCACGCAAACGTAACGGACATTTTGGTAAAAAGCTCCAGGGTAATTTTTGTTAACGAAATCTAGATTCCACCGCGTCCAGCGTTCTTGGCTGATGTGGGGTGTACCAAGGGTGACAAGGGTAGCCACCAGAGGATAGGCATTCCAAAGAGAAGTCTGTGCCTTACCCCTGGCAGCATAAGGCTTTTCACCCAAATAGATCCGAGAAATCCAACCGCCCGCAGAGTGACCAATTAAGTTAACTTGAGTAGCGTTATGTTCTTGTAAAGCTTGTTTGACTGTTTTGTCAAGTTGTTGTATAATAGGCGCGACTGATCTACCACCAATCAAAGGCAACCAATCCCGCCTTCTCAGAGGTACTGTAACTGTAGGAAAACCCAATTCTTGTAATGAGGTGGCTAGTTGCTGATAAGCGATCGCGCTTTCTAAATATCCAGGGACAATCACGGTAGGTAATGGCATCTGAGAGCAATAATTTTGGGTTTTCAAAAGGGCAGCAACAAATTTTAGAATAACGGGAATGATGGTCAGGAAAATAGCAAATTCGGCCACAGTTTCCAGGTAACCAGAGGTGTTAATATATCGCGGCTTGCCAAAATATTACAGGGACTAGAGGCTAGGGTATCTTCTTGGGGATATATTCATTTAGGTGGATGCGATCGCCCCAACTGCTAACTACCCTATGTGTAAGCTTTGGATAGTACAAATCAAATATTTTCCATCGCTTCCTTGGCAAGTGCAACCAGAAGACAAATCACAACTAATACCCACAGCGTAGTAAAAAATAAAAAATTAACAAAGTGGCTATTCTCGCCTGTTTAGTGCCAGCATAGACAGTTATCATTTTTAAAAGGGCGCATTTATTGCATTCAAGATAATATTTTTCTGCTAGTCAACTGCAACCGAGCCGAGTGAACGATAACAGTTATGTCTTACGTCTCCCTGTTAAAAAATATACCAGACATCTTAGGACAGCCAACTGGGATAGCCGCAATAGCCTCTCTTGGCATCCACGGTGCTATTGCGTTGATTGTGCCATTGATGCCAGTTGATGCTAATAAATCTAATGAATCATCACCAAAATCAGTTGGTGTTTTAGAACTCAGTCAAGCAGACCAAAACCGTTTACCACAAAGTACAGATCCGAATCAAGTTGGTCTGCAAGCACAACTACCTTTACAATCACAATTTCCCCAACAACCACAACTAGGTAATATTCCTAGTTTTAACAACCAGACAGCTATTTTACCTCCTTTACCGCCACCGATTGCCCCACCAATTTCACTACCACCCGTTTATACAACCCCTGATAATTATCGCATTGCCTCCTTACCCAGAAGTCAACCTCTGCGGCAGTCACCCAGAAGGGATTTGGGATTTGATAACTCTGGGTTTAGCGCTGTTGGAGAAAAATTCACCCCAGTAACGCCTCCCAGTTTTAATGACAGGGAAGTAATACCAGAAACATCTAGGCCTCTACCTGTAGATAGATTACCGGAATTAAACGCGGCAAAACTCCCCGACGATTTACCGCCGAATCTACCCAGTAATACAACTCCACCAGTGGCTGATTCTCGAAGTGATGCCGCAACTGTGGCTCCAATAGAACCCCAGGTAGCTCCTATTGTCCAAGCTCCCAAAGCGGATGATAATTTAGCTTTTGCTAACGAAAGTATCCCTAAATGGCAACAAGGTTCTACACTCAAAACACCCGAATTACCCTGGCAGAATCCTCAGCAAAGATCAGAAACGGGACTGATTGCTCAGGTAAACTCATACGAAGACCTACGTAAAGCTCTTCAGCAAGCGTATCCAAATTCCCAAGAAAAAGCGGTTATTCGCAGCACAGTTGCGACAGATAAACCAGGTGTTGAAGGTACTGTCTTAGGTTTCTTGGTAGTTGATACAGAAGGCAAAGTTTTAGATATCAAGTTTCAAGACAAGACTGTTTCTCCTGAATTGCAATTAAAAGCAAGGGAATATTTTACAAAAAATGCCCCTAAGGGAGACAGACAAATTAGTCGTTATCCTTTCAGCTTGAGTATCCAAAACAACAGCAATAATACTGCGGTGACTGAAGATAAAAAACCTGGTGCAGTGATTCCCCAAGCACCTTCGACTCCGTTAGTCAATCGTACTCAACCAGCAGCAGCACCAATCACGGCTCCTAAACCTTTACCACAACTACAACTGAGAGAAGCTACCCCTCAACCTTCAACACAAGTACAAATCAAAAAAGACCAACCTACCCAGACACCAAGTGTTGAGGCTTCACCTGAGAGGACATCTGGCAAAAATCAGCTATCTTCAACGGTGGAACCTAGTCAAACACTTCTAGAAAAGCTGCGTGAGGCTAGACAACAGCAACAGCAAAGACAAGAGCCTAATTCTTCAGAAAGATAAGACTGGGGAGTAATGAGTAATAATTACTCTCCCATTCCCTTCCAATACGGTTCGGTTAAGGGATTTCTTGGTTAAAGCAGGCACGGGAAGTTAGGGGAGAAGAGAGGCAGGGGAAGAGAAAAATTATGAAAATAACCTCCTTTCCTCCTCTGCTTCCCCTGCTTCTCCGAACCGTATTGCATTCCCTTCAACTAACTGACATTGATTCTCAGCGCGATTTACAGTCTTTCAGAAATGGCGCAAGATGTCAGCTAACCTTCTTTTTCTAGATTTGACCAGTCTTGTTCTGCTTTTTGAAAAATATAAGCAGCCACTTCTAGGATTTCTTCCGTACTTAATTTGTCTTTAAAAGCAGGCATGGCGTTTTTACCATACTGTACCTGATGGATAATAGCCTGGATTGAGTTGGTGTCATAATCTTCCAGGTACTTTAATAGCGCTTCTTTTTTGAGGGTTTTTTCGGTGATAAGTATATTACCACCGCCTATATGGCACGAAGCACAGTTATTATTAAAAATTTTTTCCCCGGCTGGTAGTTCGGCGGCTAGGGCTGGACTGATAAATATAAGTTTAAATGTAGCGATCGCCAGAAATAATAGTAATAAAATTATTCTCAAATCATTTTCCTCTCAATCAGTCTCTGGCAACTTATGCTAGAAGTACCAAAATTACCTATGCCCCTATGGGTAATCGATTTCAGAAATTAGGGACTCTATGGTGAGTATATACTTTAATCTCAAAGATTAACGATTTGAGGGAAATTTACCCAAGATATACGGTGACAAGTCCATTCCTGACTGCGCTAATTCGCATTTGTAACTTTTGGCTGGATAGGACTCGCCACCACTATTAATTATGGGTTTTGGCTCTTAGCTAGTTTTGTAAGGGAGCCGAGAAAATCATTCACTTGTTTCTGGCGCTATTTCTAGCCAGCGACGGTGATTTTACCAACCATACCAGCGCCACGGTGAGGTTCGCAGTAGAAGGTGTAGTCACCTGCGGGTGTATCTGCTGGGAAGGTAGTGCTGGTGCTTTGGCCTGGATTCATTAACAACTGTTTGTGAGATAAAGACTTAGCTAAATCAGCACTCTTAGCCGGGTTGAGGCCACCATCAAACACAACATTATGGGGAGGAACTTTGTTGTTTAAAAATTCAACTGTGTCGCCTGGTTTGATTGTTAATTTTGAGGGTTCAAATACTAACAGTCCTTTATCATTGCCTAGTTTGACTGTGTATGTTTCAGCCGCCGCAGAGGGGGTAAACACAGCAAAGCTGCTAACCACTAAAAGAACAGTCAACACAGCTAAACTTAAGCGCCGCAAGCTTGCCGCAATCAATTTCATGGCGTTCTCCTAACCTGTAGTTTTATTTTTCTTATTTCATTTTAAATAAAATTGACACCAAATACGACATATCGTCGTACTTTGGACAAAATTTTTTTTGAGCGGCATAAATATAGCGAAAAACGTTATGCGATCGCTAAAAATCACTATAATTGCATGGCAATAAATATAGATGAACAATATCTTTCCCCTAAACCCCCACACCCTTACACCCCTACACCCTCTGTCAAGCTAGAGGGGCGCGAAGATTGCCCAATTTTAATTTAGTACCTCAGCGAAAAATCTGAGTACTGTGTTCTGAGTCCTGTATGGTCTGGGAAGCCGGAATGCAGGTTTAACAACTTACCGCTCCCATTAGTCTCAGCACCCAGTACTCAGTACTCAGCACTCAGTTAAGTTCGCAGGCTTTAGTAGTAGATTTTGCCACCGCCCCACTTGTCGCCAAGAATTTTTGGTTGTAGTAGAATATGACCTGCGATAGATTCCAGGTCTTTATCCGTCAGATTTCGCATTGCGGTGAAAATATCTGCACTCTTGGTACTGGGATGTATTTCGGAAATTTCCTCTACCCCATCGTAGGTGGTGGGGTTCTTCATATAGTCCACCAAACCTTCAATATTGTTACGCTTGGGTGTAGCTAATGCCAGAGCTTCTGGTTCGAGTCCTACGTTCTGGTTTGTTTTGGTAACACCGCCAACATGACATTGGGCGCAAGCGTATTGAAATAGACGTTTTCCTTCTTTTACTTGTTTAAGGCTAAGAGTTACGGTATCACCCTGAGCATTTAGTGGAACTGTCCGGGTAGCTTCGTCCAGTTCCAAAGCAGTTGCGCTACCGACAATCAACTGAAACGTCAGTAAAACAGTAGCTACAACAACGCCAATAAGTCTTCTAAACATGTTTCCCCTTAAAGTTTTTGACGCTCAACACAGCTAATAAAACAAAACTCAATCTCAATCGAGACAACACTTTGGCTACAGAGTGACTGTAGTCGGCTATCTCTGCGATGACGTATCCGGCAGCCACAGGCATTTGGCTACGCCCCATTGTAGGTAATCGCTAGGTTTACAAAACCCATAATGTTCGTTAACTGACATATAGAGATTAAGTCGCTGTAATACCAATATCATGTTAAGAGTGCAATTTGTCGCCTAAAATTGGGGACTGGGGATCGGGGATTGGGAAGGTGGGGATTGGAGAAACACTGGAGAATAACTTTTGACTATGGACTAATTACTAATGTCTATCCTTTACCGCCTGTAAAAGTGGCGCTTTGGATAAAGTAGCGATTAAAAAAAGCATAAATACTTAAAGCTGGTAAGGTAAATACCATAGAAGCAGCCATAATGTAGTTCCAGTAGCTGATATATTGACCTTTAAACGTGTTCAAACCTAAGGGCAACGTAAACATTTCTGGTTCAAATAAGATCACTACTGGGAGCAAAAAATTATTCCAACTACCCATGAAGACAAAAACTGCCTGTGCTGCCAGTGCTGGTTTTGCTAGAGGTAAAATAATGTAACGAAAAATTCCTATGGTGTTTAAGCCGTCTAATTGCGCTGCTTCTTCTAGCTCTTTAGGAAAATTGATAAAAAACTGTCGCATCATAAAAATAAAGGTGGCATTAACCATACTAGGTACAATCATGCCCTGGTAAGAATTCAGCCAACCGATCGCTTTTAAAATCAAAAATGTAGGAATTAACGTAATTTGGGCTGGTACGGCTAGCACTGCCAAAATTAAGAAGAACCAAAAATCTTTACCTACAAAGCTGAGTCTGGCTAAGGCATAACCCGCCATTGAGTTGAACAATAAATTAAGTAAAGTAACGCTGACAGCAATTACCACACTGTTAAACAGCCAACGTAAAAATAATGGTTCTTGTAGAAAAATTTGTCTGTAATTATCCAGGGTGAAATTTTGAGGAAAGAAATTTGGCGTACCACTAACAATTTCTGATAAGGGTTTGAAAGATGCAGAAAGCGCCCACAGAAAAGGAACTAAGGTGATAACTGCATAGGTAGTTAACAACACATATAGCAGTACTTTAGCCAACGGTAAAGAACGAAGCATAGATATAGCTGTTGACGGTTGACGGTTGAATGGCTTTTCAGGGTTTTGTCTTAGCTTGATGTCCTGGTCTATCTGGATACGGCTACAGTATAAAAAACTACTGATTTAGTTACAAATTACCAAATTTAGCACCCAAGTCTAAATAACTAGCTACATTGCTGAAATCTACATTTCCACCACTGATAATCACACCAATTCTCTTTTCTTGTGCTGTGACTATACCTTCGAGTAAAGCGGCGGCTGCTAATACTCCTGTGGGTTCAACGACTATTTTTAGTCGTTCCCAGAGGAAAAACATGGTGTGAATAATTGCTTCCTCTGATACCGTCACCATCTCATCAACGTATTGTAAAACTAGGGGAAATGTCATCTGTCCCAGGCTAGGAGTCCGCGCACCATCGGCGATAGTCTGGGGATTTTTGACTGTTTGTAGGGTTTTGGTGTAAAAGGAACGAGTAGCATCATCAGCGAGTGTCGGTTCTACACCAATTACGCGCAAATTAGGTAAAAGGGCTTTAGCGGCGATCGCACAACCAGAAATTAATCCCCCGCCGCCACAACAAACCAACAGCAAATCCAGTTCACCAACTTCTTGCACCAGTTCTAATGCAACCGTACCTTGTCCAGCTATCACATGGAGATGATCGTATGGAGGAATTAGGGTTAAACCGCGATCGCTTGCCAGATTTTGCGCTAATTCTTCCCGATTTGTTTCCTGGCGATTATATAAAATTATTTCTGCACCGTAACTTTTGGTAGCGGTTTGCTTGATGATAGGTGCATCATCAGGCATCACAATTGTGGTGGGAATGTTGAGTAATTTACCTGCTAAGGCGATTGCTTGTCCATGATTCCCCGATGAAAAAGTCAACACACCTTTGTCTTTTTGTGCTGGTGATAGCTGTGCTAGGGCGTTATAAGCACCCCTAAACTTAAAAGCACCTGTGCGTTGAAAATTTTCGCACTTGAAAAAGACTTGATTATGAGTGCGATCGTTGACAGTTGTAGAAGTTAACACAGGTGTGCGATGGGCAATACCAGCAAGACGCTGCTGTGCTGCCTGCACATCAGTTATGGTTACAGAGTTAAGCTGTGACATCTATGGCAGTTTTTCAAAAGATTTACTCTTCATTTTCAGATGGAAGAGTATGACTGCCAATCATTCCTTAAGCAGAGGAAACAAGGGAATTGAAGAATCAAGAAACCAGATTCCTAAACATATCGCTGATTAAATTCATACATCAAATCTACCCTTCCCTTACGCAACATTGCCGGGTCTAACCTTTCTGTAGTATTACAAGTCATCAAGACAACTAAACGCTGCTTGAGATGAATCCCCGCTTCATCAATGACACTTTGGTATAAAGTCCCATCTAATAAACTTAAAATATGCTCTGTTTTGTTGTTATATTGAGCTACTTCGGAGGCACGATTTTGAGCTAAGTTATCTGCTTCGTTGATGATGATGCAAATTCTTTCTAAATAAGTTGGTGGGACAAAGTTGGTAATAGCATCATGATCCAAAATAAAAATTACATACCCTAAAGGTACAAGAATTTCTTTAGCTACAGCTTGTGTCCATGCAGTTTTTCCTGTTCCTGGTTCTCCGTGGACTACAACGGCTAGCTGATTTTGATTGAGAATAGCCTGCTGTACTGCATCAGTAAAATTTTGAATATCTGTAGGAAAAGTCCGAATGGGAAATTGGCTATGAACTTTCCCGACACGGCTTTGATAACCACTCAGCATGACAGCTAAATCCTGAGTGGCTTTGTTAACTAATGGTGAGATATCTTTGGACATTAAAGTGTATTGTCGCCGCCCGCGATCGTAGGCTTCGATTTGTAACCAAATATCATGCCTTGACCAATAAGCATAAACAGTGTTAACGACATCTATACGTTCCCAATTAATAAACTTTTCTACAGGGTAATAAAAATCTCTTTCTGAGTAATATTGAGTTATGACATCAGGACGACCTAATAATTCCAAAAGTCGTAATACAGTAATTTCTTGCAGTCGGTTGAGAACATAATCAATTGGAATACTATTACGGCTAACAAATTGATGTATGGGGGTTTCTGTACTCAAAACATCTTTGTATCGGTGGTCTGGTGATTGAGGATCTGGTGTAATGTAATTCCAATATTTTTCAATTTCGTAGCGGGTATTTTCAGATACTAAGCTTAATATATTAGCCCACCAAGTAAAATTTTTCCTGCCTAAAACTTCAGCAAAATTACTAGCTACGCTTAATGATTTTTGAGTTAATTCTCGTGTGTCACTGTGTATTAGTTGCCATAAAAAACCTAAGTCCAAGTCTCTATTTAATGGTCGCCAACCACTAGATAGTAAGTTTTGTCTATTTTGATTATTATTACTATTTTCGTTATTTCTAAAGTAATCAAATTCCATATTTACCGAGAAAATTCACATTTACTAGACAGGTTTAAAATTAATATTTACTTGTAATACATATGCTATCGGCTTTAATTTAACGCGAGTTTGATGATCTCTCTCTAAACCCATCTGTCGGGCTTTTCACTGATTTTTAATAGTCTGTTATTTTTAGTTATGGCATATTGGTTACCTTTTGTTATCTGTAACTACTATTGTATTACACATACTACATAAATGCAAGAGGCAAGTATATATTCCATAAGTTGCTGCTAGCTACAGAATGATGCCAGACAAAAGCGTTATTTTTGCTACATCAAATTGAGCATTTATCCTTACAAAAAGGTAACTTTAGTTGTGCTGAAATCAATAACACTAAGGATGACACAGTAAAACCGAATTTTGTATAACAAGTTATCATGAAGTTACGAAGAAATATTCCTGTAGGATTGCGTATAATCAATCGATAGATATCTGCTCAACTGATAAAACTAAAACTCTTACACCTGTGAGTTATCGGTCTTAACGAAAAGTATAAATAGGAAGCAGGAAAATGTAAGCCAATATCAAAATATAGCTTAATCTGCTCTTTACGCTATATTTGGTCTGTTTCCACAAGAATGACGATAAAACCCAATGGCATCTTCATGGAGAAGAAATGTATCTAACCAATTCATTCATAAGTGATAACAAGAAGCACTACTCTCAGCAGCCTTTAGTTTTGGCAGTTGAAGATCACGATGACAGTCTTTTGCTGATTAGTTATGCCCTTGAGTCAATTGGTTGTAGATTCATTTGCCAAAAAGACAGTTCTGCAACTGTATTGGTGGCAAAAGAGTATCAGCCTGATTTAATTATGTTAGATATTTTATTACCGGGTTTAAATGGGCTGGAGGTTGTACGTCATCTGAAGGAAGAACCTCTGACTCAGGAAATCCCCGTAATCGCTGTCACAGCCTTAGCTACAAAGGAAGATCAAAACAAAATTATGAAGGCAGGCTTTGATGAATACATCTGCAAGCCATACATGATTGAAGACTTAGAAGCAGTTATATACAAAATGTTGTGCGGTAAGTTTTATCCGCGTTCAGCTTACCAACTGTGTCAAGAATAGAAGCAGGAGAGGGCATTTAGCTACTTACTTTAAACTGCGATATTCCCACGGATTGACAAATTTAGGATCTCCCCAAATTCCTATTTTTTGTTGTTGGGCTTGGGTTTCGGCTTGCTGCACGATCGCTTTGCTGGGACACTTATTTAAATAAGGGCGATACACTTTAGCTAAACCTTCTTGTATGAGTACTTGCTGTACAAAAGTACCATCGCTTAATCTGACTTCGGCAACTTTACGCCCATAACGATCGCTATCTGTAATATTCAAGGTAACGCGATCGCCTCCTTGTTTTACCAATTGCTCCACCCGTTCCTGTGCTTTCACACCCCAAGTAAATTGATTGCGATCTCTAGCACGTTTACTTTGCTTTTCTTTATTGGAGTGGGCAATTTCTGGCGCATCCATACAAGCAAATCGCACAGTAACTTTCTTCCCTTGGGCATCTTTCACAACTAATGTATCACCATCGCTGACTCTTTCTACTGAATCCCCACTCGCACCAAAGAAGCGATCGCAACCCATTAAACATAACAAAATAATACCTGCGCTCAGTACAATCAGCGCTTTTTTACTTGACTTATTCATTTCAAATGTATGTCTGTTGACTGTTGACGGTTGACTGTTAACGGTCAACCGCCAACAAACCTTACGATAGATTATGCAACTTAAAAGCAGAATAGCTTAATTTTATCAATCCCTACACTTATCATCCCCCCGCCTTACTGGCTTAACGTTCTACTTCATGTACTTCCTTAGGAACTCCAGCAGTTAACACCTCATGTCCTGTAGCTGTTACCAAAACATCATCCTCAATGCGAATCCCAATCCCCACCCAGCGTGGGTCTGTTTCTGGTTGGTCTTCGGCTAATTTTGTATCTGGGACAATATATAGTCCTGGTTCCACCGTTAATACTTGACCTGGCTGTAAAATCTGCGGTTTATCGTCACCGTGCTGGTAAACGCCTACATCATGGACATCCAACCCTAACCAATGGCTAGTACGGTGCATATAGTAAGGTTTATATTTTTCTTCCTCAATTAATTTGTCAACCTCACCTCTGAGGATACCAATTTCTACTAAACCTTCTGTGAGGACACGCACGGCGGTATCGTGGACGGATTTAAATGTGTTCCCTGGTTGGACTTGAGCGATCGCTTGTTTTTGCGCTTCTAGTACAATTTCATAGAGGATTTTTTGTTCTGGGGTAAATTTACCGCTTACTGGGAATGTGCGAGTAATATCTGAGTTGTAATAACCATAAGCACAGCCAGCGTCGATTAATAGCAAGTCTCCATCCCGCATCTGACGGTTATTTTCGATGTAGTGGAGGACACAAGCATTTGCACCGGAAGCCACAATCGAGGGATAAGCAGGCCCCATTGCCCCCCGCAGGCGAAATATATGTTCTATTTCTGCTTGAATTTCGTACTCATAACGCCCAGGTGCAGAGGATTCCAGGGCTTTATTATGGGCCTCAGTGGCGATCGCCGCAGCTTGACGCATCTGAACCAACTCTGATGCACTTTTGATTAATCTCATGCTGTGGAGGATGGGGCCTGTATCTTCTATTCCTATAGGCCCTGTACCCCGCTTGGGATAAGTCCGCAGCAATTGTTGGTAATGTCCCAGGATTTTGTCATTAAAATTGCGATCGCGTCCTAAATGATAGTAAATGCGATCGGCTTTTTCTAGATACTGGGGCAATTTCTCATCTAATTCAGATATGGGGTAAGCCTCATCTGCACCATAAATTTCCTTGGCTGCATCTACCCCACACAGATAGCCAGTCCAAACTTCCTTTTCTCGATCCTTGGGTTGGACAAACAAGACAAACCGATGTTCTGGATGATGGGGCGCTAATACGGCTACTGCTTGCGGTTCGTTAAAACCAGTCAAATAGAAAAAATCACTATCTTGGCGATAAGTGTATTCGACATCGTTGTGCATCACCGCCATCGGCGCACTGCGAAAAATCCCTGTACCACTACCAATCTTCGCCATTAATTGCTCACGACGCTGCCGATATTCTGCCTGCATAACCGTTATTCTTGGAAATTTTCGTATAATTTTACACTTTTGGCAACTATTAGTCTGAAAGTTACTATCTTGCAGTAGTTGCTAATTTAAGTATTTTAACCAATATTTATTTCAACTCAGGGGTTAGTACAAAAAATTAGGCATCTTTTGAAGATGGTATTCCTAGCATAAATTAGTTTCGACAGTTGAAATATTTATTTGCTATGACACAAAATAATTTTTCTAAGTAATTTTTAATCCGTCTAATTTTTGTGTTTGGATTTTGCATTATTTAACTATATATTTTGTGATTTATGCTGCTTTGTGCAGTTTTATTAAAAATCGCTGATATAACTATTAGTTTTTATCCTTTACACAAATTAAGAAAAAGATTTTTTTAGCCAATTTTTTCACGAATTAATTTTATGTCTGTTGCATTGAAGACGGTTTGCTTAACATAGCAGTCTCAAATTACATCTGGTAAAACCTAACTTCTAATCACTCCCAGTCCATCAAGTGAATTGGCATCATTGTCGAAGAGATACAAAGCAATATCTATATCTAGAGATCTTGACATAAAAAATCATGATTTGAGGATTTAGGGATTGTTCAAAACAACCTTGATTTTTTCGGAAATATGTTTAAAATTAACCGTAAAAATTATATGTAAAATTTGATATTTTCTCAAAAATAGGAGTGTAGATACAGTAATTTATAAACTTAAAATAATGTTATTAGCTAACAGAAGCCAAAACGAATTATCGGCTAAAACTTTTAAGACAACAAGTTTAAGAAACCACCATGCAAGAAACGCAAAGCTTTTCCAAGAGAATTGATAATTCACTTAATACATCTTTTGCAAGATCAGCATCTTTGGTATCAAGTGCTTATGTAAGTGATTTAAATACGGATCTACCATCATCTAGTAGTAGTTCTGCAACAACACAAGTAGACTTGCCAATTTCCATTCCTGGTTTGAGTGCTAACCCAAATCCTAATCCTTACTTAACTAGCGCAGCGATTTCACCTGATTTCAATGCCGATGGTAAGGCAGATAAAGTTTGGGTTAATACTCAAACAGGCGAAATCAAAGTCAGGTTGATGAACGGCACAGTCACTCAAGAAGAAGCTTCTTTAGGAACATTTGACCTGAGCGTCTGGACTTATAAAATTGCTGACTTTAACAGTGATGGCAAGACTGACTTCCTGTTACGGAACAACGCAACAGGTGAGAATGCTATTGCAATTATGGATGGAGCTAGAGTTGCTAACTTTGTTTATCTAGACAAAGTTGATTCGGGTTGGAATGCCAGCATTGGTGATTTTAACGGCGATCGCAAAACCGACATCCACTGGAATAATACTCAAACAGGTGAAAATGCGATTTGGCTCATGGATGGCACAACCGTCCTCAGTGCCAATGTTCTGGATACCACAACCCCAGGATTGACTGCTACTATTGTTGATTTCGACGGAAACGGTAAGAGTGATGTCTTCTGGCGAGACACAACCACCGGTGCCAACTCCGTTTGGTTCATGGATGGTATCCAAGCTACCAAGTACGATCTACAAGCACAAGACGCATCTTGGACTTACAGCCTTGGTGATTTCAACGGAGACTTCACTACTGATCTTCTCTGGCGTAATACCGTCACCGGCGAAAACAAAATTTGGACAATGAACGGCATTTTCGTTACTGAAGGTGCTTTAAACACCCTCGGTTCTGATTGGAAAGCCAGCATTGGTGATTTCAATGGTGATGGTAGAACCGATATCTTCTGGAACAACAGCACAACTGGCGAGAACACTGCTTGGTTGATGGATGGTACATCCGTTACCAGTGAAGCCTTTCTTCCAAGTAGAACTCCAGGTTCCCAGGCCTATATTGGCGATTATAACAGCGATGGTAAGTCTGATATTTACTGGCGCGATCAGACAACCGGTACAGATGCCATTTGGACTATGGATGGTACCTTGGCTACTGAAACTCCTGTTACAGATGCTCTAACTCCAGAGTGGTACACAGCTTAGGGGTGTAGGGGTTTAGGGGTTTAGGGAAGAAAAATTGACCCAATCCTCAGTTCAAGGGAAAAGTCAAAAGGCAAGAGAAAAAATCTTTTACCTTTTGACTTTTGACTTTTGACTTTTTTGTCCCCAATCCCCTCATTAAAACTTGTAACTCAAAACCTGAACTGTACTAGTTTCCGGTAAATTACCAGAACTAATATTAATACTGTCGCTATTACTACGACGCACAGTTACGCCCTGCATTAATGTGAGAAATTCGTCCAGTGGGGCAATATCGCAGGCAGCCGGATCAGCTGCTTGTGTACGGTAATGAGTAGGAATTACCAGTTTGGGATTTAATACCTCAATTGCTTGCTTTGCTTCTTGAGCATTGTAAGCTTTATCACTACCACCTACTGGGACTAACAAAACATCAGGTCGTCCCATAAGGATTTTTTGCTCAATGGAAATGGGTGCAGCCGCCCCACCCAAATGTAAGATATTAACTCCGCCCTGTGTCCATTTCCAAGCGGTATTCATCCCAAATTGTCTACCATTTTTGCGATCGTGGGCTATGGAGATTCCTTGAAATTTTATACCTTTAAAGTCATAAACTCCGGGTTCATATACAAGTTTAGGATTACCTGGTAACCCATCTACTGCCCCTTCATCCAATAATTGACTACTAATTAATACTAAATCTGCTGTCACTTTTGGTGGACGATAACGCGCTGTACAGCCAATCGTCCGAAATGGATTGACAAGAATCCTCGCCCCACCACCAGTAAACAAAAAACTGGTATGACCCAACCACTGCACCGATAAACCGCTAGATTGTGCATCGGCTTGGAAGTTTGAACCAAGGGTAGAGACAAAAGCTGTGGCTAATCCCGCCCCAGCATAGCCTAGCAACTGTCGTCTTTTCATTAATTATTCTCGTAACTGTAACTGTTCCAGAAAATTTCGTAGTAACTGCTTTCCTAAAGATGTTAAAACACTCTCTGGGTGAAATTGGACTCCTTGAATGTGAGGATAGTTCCGGTGTCGCACTCCCATAATCGTACCATCATCTACCCAAGCAGTAATTTCTAACACTTCGGGGCAAGTTGGGCGGTCAATTACCAGACTATGATATCTGGTAGCAATCATAGGATTCTCTAATCCTTGAAAAACTCCGACCCCAGTGTGAGTTACCTGAGAAGTTTTACCGTGCATTAACTCTGGAGCAGAGACAATATTACCACCAAATACCTGACCAATGCTTTGATGACCTAAACATACGCCTAAAATTGGCAGGTTAGTACCGAGTTCTTGAATTAAATTCAAAGATATACCTGCATCTTCCGGACGACCAGGCCCAGGTGAAATGACGATCGCATCAGGATTTAATCCTCGGATCTCATCTACAGTTATCTTATCGTTGCGAAAAACTTGAATATCTGATGCGACGGGAAACTCAGATGCTAGTTCTCCCAAGTACTGCACCAAATTATAAGTAAAGCTGTCGTAATTATCGATGACTATAATCAACGCTCATAGCTCCTGGTTACTAATCTCACCATGTTTAGTTTTTACCAGATTTGCGCTGCTATAAACGTCATCGTTACAAATTAGGGACTGGGGATTAGTAGATGAGAATGAAGACGATGGGATTTTACCCGCTCTTTTTTGGTTTTTGAGTGGGTTTACCTATATTAATAATAGGGAACTAGTTGTGTGTTCGTGCTACAAAGCTGAGATAATTAAAACTACCAAGGGTGGAAGCAAAAGGGTTGCTGCAACTAGCACAGCTACCAAAGCAGAAACGAGGACTGCACCTGCGGCACAGTCCTTGGCAATTTTGGCTAACTCGTGGTAAGTCTGTTTTACAGTCAAATCTACAAGAGACTCGATCGCTGTATTCAACAACTCCATTACCAAAACTAAACCGCTAGTGATACTAATAATGGCTATTTCTACGGCTTGCAAATGTAAGAAAATACTTAAAGCGATCGCTAAAGTACAAACACTCACATGAATGCGAAAATTTCGCTGAGTTTGAAAACTATAGGTAATTCCAGCCCAGGCATATTTAAAGCTAATCAATAAATTAGTGGCAACTTGCCAAGAAAGTTCCCGTTCTTTCATTACTAGTGATGGTAGGCTGTTTTGCGTTGGTGGCGGGGAGACTTGTTGGGACATAGGCTTAAAAATACAAACTTGAGATAGGTTCAGTGAGAAATCTTCGCCGATTTTAATCTGCTATGTGGTTTTAGGCAATTTTCTCTTAAAGTATTATAAAAGCATGGTTAAGGATAAATACTCAGAAAATGGCAAATTTTTAATAATTAACGTTTATATTGATACCAATAGCCTCTAGTAATATTACTTGTTGTTGCAGCATTGCTATTAAACTTTCTTCATCAGGGTGATCCCAGCCCAACAGGTGTAATAAGCCGTGAGCTGTTAACCAAGCTAACTCAGTTGACAAACTATGCTCTTGTTGACCAGCCTGTCGCTGTGCCGTATTGATAGAAACAACAATATCACCTAGATACAAAGGTTCTGCCACCATTTCCGGATTTTGCGGCAAATCTACCTCTAAAGCCGCAAAGGCTAAAACATCTGTAGGTTTGTTTTGTTGACGATATTGGGCATTAATCGCTTGAATTTCTGTATCATCCGTTAGCCGCAGTCCGATTTCGTAGCTTGGTGCAGGCGGAAGAGAAGAATCCAGAATTTCTAACCAACGATGAAACCAGTCTTCCCAAGTTGCAGGGGAAACCTGATTATTCATATATCCACAAGCCTGAGCTGCTTCCGGGGAAGACTCAAGGAAACAATCTTGTACATCTAGTTCAACTTGTACCAAATACCCACTCTCCTCACTCAGCACTTTAGGTTTTTGCTTACGATTAGCGAGTTAAGTAAGCAAGGCCTATGAGGACAGATAAAAGGCCTACGGCTGTCAGCAAAAAATGTTTTGCAGAAGTACCACCCTTACGCACCATATTTCTCATGGCAAGTTTGACGTAGCTGGGTTGGGACTCTGTGGAGGGAGAATTACTCATAATGAATAAATCGCAAATGCTTTTATATATAAATGTAACAGGTGATGGTGAGGATTGGGGATTGGGGACTGGGGATGAATCAATTCAAAATACCCTACGGGAAGGCAAGCCTACAAAATTCAAAATTCAAAATAAAGTAAATGTTTTTCCCCTACACCCCTACACCCTTACACCCCTAAACCCCTAATTTCTAACTTGCTTCACCTTCTACAACTTGATTCTCCTGACGTAGATAGGATTGGATGAACATATCCAGTTCACCGTTCATCACGTCAGCGATCGCAGTTGTTTCCGCATTGGTACGTAAATCCTTTACCATTTGGTAAGGATGGAATACATAGTTACGAATTTGGTTGCCCCAAGAAGCTTCTACCATATCGCCACGAATTTGGGCAATTTCTTGAGCTTTTTGCTCTTGAGCAATCACTAACAACTTGGCTTTCAGGCGGGCGAGGGCTTTCTCTTTATTTTGTAGCTGGGAACGTTCTTCCGTACAGCGTACAGCGATACCTGTGGGAAGGTGAACCACTCGCACTGCTGTTTCTACTTTGTTAACGTTCTGTCCACCCTTACCACCAGAACGAGTTGTAGTGATTTCCAAATCCTTATCTGGAATATCCAACTGCACCGTATTATCTAATTGCGGCATAACTTCCACCCCAGCAAAACTAGTTTGCCGCTTGCCGTTGGCATTGAAAGGTGAAATTCTCACTAAGCGATGAGTGCCTGTTTCTGACCGCAAGTAACCATAGGCATAACGACCAGTAATTTCTAAGGTGGCTGATTTAATTCCCGCCTCGTCACCTTCTGACTCTTCTGCTAAAGCTACCTTGTAGCCTTGGTCTTCAGCCCAACGGGTATACATTCTCAGCAGCATAAATGCCCAATCTTGAGCATCTGTCCCGCCAGCACCAGCGTTAATCGTTAATACTGCCCCTTCCGCATCGTAGGGGCCAGAAAGTAACTGTTGTAATTCCCACTGGTCAAGGTCTCGATTAAGCTTAGTGATGGTAGATTCCGCTTCTTGCAATAGTGCTTCGTCGGTTTCCAACTCCAACAACTCAACCACTGCCCTAGTATCTTCTAGATTGGCGTGCCACTGATGATATCTTTCCAAGTGGGCTTTGAGGTCATTCAGTTCTTGCAGCGTTTTCTGGGCTTGGTTTTGGTCATCCCAAAATTCTGGCTGTGCTGCAATTTGTTCTAGGTCTTGAATTTTGGCTGTCAGTGCAGGTACGTCAAAGATAGTCCTGGGTTTTACCCAGGCGGCTAGACAACGTTTCGATTTCGCGTTTCAGTTCTAAAACTTCCATAAAGCTCGCTCAAAATACAGCGCTTTGGATGATATTGTATTTGATTTTTTGATTTTAGCGGTAATTGGTCACGTCGCTTTGCTCCGAATTCAAAATTCGTCTTGAAAAGTTTGCTCAACGGGGGAACCACCGCACCGCAACTTTCCGCAAAATTCAAAATACCCTACGGGAACCGTGACCGGGCTAAAATAGTGTATAAAAAAAGTTTTTGTGGTGTAGGCATCTTGCCTGCACTGGACGGACTAAAGAGCTTATCCCACAAGAGAATTTTAATGCAACTTTTAAGGCTTGCCACGCTACTATGTATAGCCGTAGCCAGATAGATTAGGACATCCAGCCAACATCAAACCCTGATAAAACAAGACTTTCAAGTCTGTCAACTGTCAACTGTCAACAGCTATATATTTCAAAAATCAAGTATGAGTCCTAAATGTCTCAAGCAATGCTTAGATTGACTCGTACAATCATATCGTTGAAGTCTTTATCACCACCATTTGGTAAATCTTCAAAGCCAAAGACATTGCTTGCCAATAGACGAATATGATCAACCCGATTACGGTTAGCGCCTAAGAATGGAAAATATACGGCTGGGTCGTTATTGGGATTGTTATCTAAAATTCTCTCTGGTCTACTATTAATAATGATGAATGGTGCAAATAAAGAACCGGGTTGGAACGTGCCAGTATAAGTTGCAGTTCCTCGGTTATTCACGACCAAATCAATCCCAGGAACACGACCATTAACAGCAGCTTGAGTATAACCAGATTGTCCAGGGAGAATATCTGCGGAACCATCATTATTGGTGTCAATACCACCATTCTCATCAGTCACCTGATAGAAGCCGATGAAGTTGTTGAAAGCCGCTTCTCTATTAACAACAAAATCAGCTTTTACTGATTGTGTCACCCCTCGTAAATCAATCAATTCTCCCTGTGATTGACTTTGTAAATTTGCACCTAAAGGTAAAGTTTGATTTGTCGTCTGAATCTTGACTACTAAATCTGCAAATCCACTATTATTACCGAATCCGTCTTCCCATCCTAAGGAAAACCCATCTGTTCCTAAGTTGGTAATTTTTTGGGTTGAGGAATTAGCCAATACTACATCTGAGATGGGTGTGATTCCTGCTAGTACGGCATCTGTACTACTATTTCTGACTAAATAAAACCTCAAATTATCGCCAGAATTAAATTCCAACAAACTAGCTAGATTATTGGAGTTAAATCCGTTTGGGTTGTTAGCTATAGCTGAGAAAATTACTCTGGCACGTTGTAGCGCTGCTTCAGTATAACCGACTGCACCAGGAGCAATACCATTAATGGTGCCATTAGCATCATCTACTGTAAAGACGCTTAATTCATTGGTGAAACGGGAATTGCGTCTTGTAAGAGTGACTTGGAGATTGGCTTTGTTACTGTTGCCTTTAATTGTAAAAGTATCACTGTTAGGGTTCTGAAATAATGGGATATCGTTATCAGTGATGCCTACTGCTATGGGGTTTATAGCAATACCATTGTAATTGATATCGTTACTTATAGCTGTATGGGTAATAGTATCATTACCGTCACCTTCCACTAAGAAATCATCTACGGCTGTTACTGTTACATTTTGTGCTACATTCCAATTTTCGGTAGTGAAGGTCAAAGTTCTGGGATTAGTACGAATTTGTTGACCATTACTGATATTGATAATGACATCAGATGTAGGTTGACTAGTAAGTGCTATGGCGTAACTATCAGTTGTCCCATTTTCTGTAACTATAGTGTTATTACCAGTCTGGGTAATGATGACACCTACATTATCATCATCGTTGATAGTGCCTTTAGCTGTGGCTGCTGTAGGACTGAGAATTGTACCGTTAGTAGGATTGCTTAAGCTGACGGTAAAGCTTTCGTTTTGTTCAACTGAGAAATCTTGAGTAGTGTCTACAGTAAAAGTTTTCTGGGTTTCTCCCTGTTCAAAAGTCAGGATTTGGGTTTTGGCTACAAAGTCAGTATTACTAGCTGTGTCCCCTGTGGCTATAGATGTATAGACCGTCACACTTTGCTGAGTTTGGGTATCTCCTGTACGGTTAATGGTGAAGGTGATGCTATTGCCTTCGGTGGCAGAAGAGTTGGTAATAGAGAAAATAGCTGTTGTATAGTCAAAATCGTCTGGTGTTAGAGTGTTGGCTTGGATGTTTCTTAAAATGCCTAACTCTCGCACAACATTATTTATCCTAGCTTTGACAACTGTATCAGATCCGGTCTGCTGCAATTGCAAATCTTGAAATGTCCGCACTTCAGGGATACCGGCGACTATAACTTTATCGTCATTTTTAGTAAAATCTAATACTTCGATTGGGACTTCAGAAACTGCTGCACTGGTGAGGAAAAATCTATCTAAGCCTGTACCTCCGGTTAATTGGCTACCTCTTTGACCACCGAAGAGTAAATCATCTCCAGCACCGCCAAATAACTGGTCAGTATTGACTCCACCAATCAGGATATCATCGCCCTCATTACCGTAGAGGATGTTATTCCCTGTACCGTTAGAGACATCTAATAAATCGTTTCCCAGTCCCCCAGAGAGGGTATTGTAACCACTGCCATCTAAAACTATCAGGCGATCGCTTCCTTGTCCTCCATCCAGGGTGTTATTTCCACCCTCGACTACAAAAAGCTGATCGTTATCATCGCCACCTTCTAGTGTATTGAAGCCTAGACTACCCAACGCATATAGATAATCTTCTCCAGCGTCACCTTTGAGGGTATCATTATTGTTGGCAAATAGGCGATCGCTACCAGCACCACCTGCTAATAAATTATTTCCTTCACCGTTAGAAGCATCTAGAATATCATCGCCTTCCCAACCAAAAACTTGGTTATCTTTATTGGCATATAACTCATCTACCCCAGAAGTGCCATTAATAATCATATACTATATTTTTTACCTATTTCTTGTATATAAATAGCTCAATTATTGCGGTATTAATAAATAACTAATCACCAATAAACATGAACTCATACAACAATTAAAAAATGTTTATCGAGAGATTATTAAAAGATTAAGTTATACCCAAACCATAATGAAGACAACAAAAAATCTGCCAATGACTATTACCAAATATCTAACTTTTTAGATAGCTTTGCGTTCCTCCGCGTAAACCTCCGCGAGCCTCTGCGTTGAGAAAAAACCAACTTTCTATAAAAAACGAGGGAATATAATCCCCTCGCATATTCACTAAAACTCAATCTTTGATTGCAGCATCACTAACCAACCACACTGACAGCAAAAACAAAGTCAGTCACAGTCAGACTAGTTGAAGTAATTCCTTGTAATGTCACTAACTCAGTCGCGCCTAGCTTCACCAAAGTATTAGCACCTTGCTGTACCAGACTTAAACCACTAAATTGTGTCACACCAACTCCACCCAGTCCAATTTTGTCAACACCGACAGCGAAGTCTGTCACAGTATTCTTACTAGTTGGTAAACTACCATTAGCAATCCAA